>NZ_JBIVMZ010000012.1:0-290401 GCF_044753355.1 Streptomyces sp. NPDC088400
CGCTGGAACAGCTCCCACAGCTCATCCGGCACCAGCCGCTCAACGATCGCAACCACGACCGAGAGCCTACCGAACCAAATGAGATGACTTCTAAGCACGCCCTCTACCCCCGCGTTGGTCACCGAAATCCGGATCACGTCGCGCGACACAACGCCGGTTCGACGCTGAACAGGCGGCCGGCGCCGCGTATCCGGCGCACACCGTCATGTCTCTGTCTCTCAGCTCTCTGCCTTTCCGGCCCGCCATCGGCGTCGCCGCACCGCGGGCCCACCCCCCAGCAAAAGGTGATGTCAATGTTTGATGTCGTGGCCATTCTTCATTGGTTCGGGCCATTCGTACTGCTCGGCGTATTCGTCATCATCTTCGCCGAATGCGGACTGCTGATCGGCGTCATTCTGCCCGGCGACCCGACGCTGTTCACCGCCGGCCTGCTCGCCGCCACCGGCGCCATCAGCCCCGATCTCGCGCTCGTGTGCCTGGTGGTCACCGTGGCGTCGATCCTCGGCAACATGTGCGGCTATTGGATCGGCGCGAAAGTCGGGCCGCCGCTGTTCGACCGGCCCAACGCCAAGCTCCTGCGGAAGGGGCAGGTGGAACAGGTCGAGCGGTTCTTCGACACGTACGGTACCCGCGCGATCGTGCTGGCCCGGTTCATCCCGCTGGCCCGCACGCTCATCACACTGATCGCCGGTGTCGGCCGGATGGACCCGAAGAAGTACTTCATCTACTCGGCCATCGGCGGCGTGCTGTGGGCCACCGGCATGACCCTCCTCGGCGGACTGCTCGGTCAGATCCCCTGGGTGGCCGACAACATCGACACCATGCTGCTCATCATGCTGGGCGTGATCGCGACGGTCTCGATCGTCCCGATCGTCAACGAGGCCATCAAGAAACGCCGGACGAAGGAACTCGCCGCCACCACTGCCGAGATCACGGCCGATCCCAACAAGACCGCCTGACACGAACCACCCCACGCGCACACTCGTCAAGCGCGGCGATCGACTACGCGCTGGTCAGCTGGGCAAGGTGACCAGGACACGACCACGACCGCCCGCGTCGACCCGGTCATGCGCCTTGGCGATGTCCTCCAGCGGGAAGCGTTCGCCGACATCAGCACTGAGGGCGCCGGCCGCGGCCGCCGCGGTGAGGTCGCGGGCCGCCTGCCGTTTGACCACGGCGGGGAAGTCGTCGCTGCCGAGCAGGCGCAGGGTGACGTTGTTGAACAGCAACGGCCAGAAGGGGAGTTCGGTGCGGTCGGCGTGGGTGCCGTAGGCGGCGATGACGGCATCGAGCGCGGTGACGGCGTTGTCGAGGTCGGCGTTGGCCGACAGGGACACCTCGATGACGCGGTGCACACCGTGGGGCGCGTACGAGCGGATGTCGGCCGCCGGGTCGCCGACATCCAGCGCCACTGCGTGGGAGACGACGGCCGGGTCGACGCGACCGAGGTCGGTGCTCCGGCGGACGGTGCCGATGACGGTGGCGCCTGCCCAGTGGGCGAGTTGGGCGGCCATGGAGCCGACACCGCCGAGCACACCGTGCACGAGGACGAGCCGGCCGTCGACCGGGCCGCCGGCGAACACGGCGCGGTGGGCGGTGATACCGGGGATGCCCAGGCTCGCGCCCAGTTCGTCGCCGAGGTGGCCCGGGAGCCGTACCGCCTGCTGGTCGGGTACGACGGTGTACTGGGCGGCGGTGCCGAAGGGCCGGTAGGACTGGGCGCCGTGGACCCACACCCGCTGTCCCACGCGGTGGGTGTCGACTCCCTCACCCACCTCGTCGATGACACCGGCCGCGTCACTGTGCGGAATGACCCTCGGGTACGGCATCGAGGAGCCCAGCCAGCCGCGCCGCTTCTTGGTGTCGCCAGGGTTGACACCCGACACAGTCACACGGACACGGACCTCACCGGGGCCGGGGTGGGGATCCGGCAGTTCGCCGACGTGCAGGACGTCGGCGGCGGGGCCCTGTTGGTCGTACCAGGACGCGAGCATGGCGGTACCTCCGGTGTCTTTCAGGGATTCTCAGGTGTTTTCTCGCCCAGGACTTCGCGGAGCCAGGCGCGTTCGGCGCGGCTGGTCGCGCGGGCGGGTGAGGAGAAAGCCATGCCGATAGGGGTCGGCGACCTCCCCTCGGCGCGCAGGGGCCGGTCACCGTCGTAGAAGAAGCTCGCCGGCTCCTCCAGGAACGCCAGGCGTCTGCGCAGTACCGCGTGCTGTTGGGTGACGTCGGGCAGCTGCGAGAGGAAGAACCTGCTGGTGCGCCTTCGTACACATGCAGCAGCTACGCGCTCTGCTCGTGTGGTGCGGCCGGACTTCCCTTCTACAGTCCCACCGAAGCAGAACTAGCCGAGGAAGCTCAGCCGGACCTGACGGTTCGTATTGTCGATGTTCGTGTCGACCAGACAGACGGACTGCCAGGTGCCCAGTTCCAGGCGTCCCCCGATCACCGGCAGCGTCGCGTGCGGTGGCACGAGGGCGGGCAGGACGTGGTCCCTGCCGTGGCCCGGGGCGCCGTGTCGGTGTTGCCAGCGGTTGTCGGCGGGCAGCAGGGTGCGCAGCGCGGCGAGCAGGTCGTCGTCGCTGCCCGCTCCCGTCTCGATGACGGCCACACCCGCGGTCGCGTGCGGTACGAAGATGTTCAGCAGGCCGTCCCGGCCCGCGGCGTTCTCCCTGAGGAACTGCTCGCAGTCGCGTGTCAGGTCGGTCACGGTCTCCTCTGTGCCGGTGCTGATGTTCAGGATCCTGGTGGTGAATGCGTCGGACATACGTCCATCCTGCCCGCCCGGACCGCGGGATCGCGCGTCCGCCTGCCGAGACGCCATTGACCGGATCCGGAATCACTCGCTACGTTCTGCCGCATGTTGCGTTCAGCTCTGCTCACCACGCGCGGTCACATCGACCTGCTGCGGGTGGCGTCCGCCGCGTGTCGCCGCGGCTGCTGACCTCTTTTTTCCCTTTTATCGCTCGTCGTTCTCTTTTCCGGCCGAGCTTCGCGTGTTCCTCTCCGCCGCACCCCGCTGATCGCGTGCCGTCGTAGCACCAACCCCGCGGGGGCGTCGAGGCACGTCTCTCCCCTCCTCCCCCCGTCTTCCGCTTCGCCCGATTCCCGCCTGTGGAGCCCCCATGACCGTCGATCACGCACCACCGGATATATCCCCTATATCCATTGATAAAGCGCCCGCCCTGGAGACCGTCACCCCGTCCTCCCCCGCCGGTTCCCGGCGCCGCTCCGTCCCCCGGTGGCTGCGCCGTACCGTCGGTCCGCTGCTGCTCCTGGCCACGTGGCAGGTGCTGAGCGCGACCGGCGTACTGCACCGCGACATCCTCGCCTCACCCGGCACCATCGCCAAGGCCGCGGGGGATCTGATCGCCGACGGCACCCTGCCGGCCGCCATCGGTATCTCGCTCCAGCGCGTCGCCGTGGGCCTGTTGCTCGGCGGGGTGATCGGGGTGGCGCTCGCTCTGGTCTCCGGCCTCTCCCGGCTCGGTGAGGATCTGGTCGACGCGACCGTTCAGATGCTGCGCACCGTGCCCTGGGTCGGGCTGATCCCGCTGTTCATCATCTGGCTGGGTATCGGTGAGGCGCCCAAGATCGCGCTCATCGCGCTCGGGGTCGCCTTCCACCTCTATCTCAACGTGTACGCGGGGATCCGCGGTGTCGACGAGCAACTCATCGAGGCGGGGCAGTCGTTGGGGCTCGGCCGGTGGGGTCTGGTGCGGCATGTCGTACTGCCGGGCGCGTTGCCCGGCGCGATGACCGGCCTGCGGTACTCGCTCGCGACCTCCTGGCTGGCCCTGGTGTTCGGCGAGTCCATCAACGCCGACGCCGGTATCGGCTTCCTGATGAACCAGGCCAGGGACTTCCTCCGTACCGACGTCATCGTCGTCTGCCTGGTCGTCTACGCCTTCCTCGGCCTGCTCGCCGATGTCATCGTCCGTACTCTCGAAAGGCTGCTGCTGCAATGGCGACCGACCTTCACGGGCCAGTGAGCACATCGCACGACTCCTCCGACGCGTTGGCCGTACGGGTCGAAGGGCTGACCCGGGCCTTCGACGGCCGACCGGTGATCGACAACCTCGATCTGACGCTGCGGCCGGGTGAGTTCACCGCGCTGCTCGGTCGCAGTGGCTGCGGCAAGTCGACACTGCTGCGGGTACTGGCGGGCCTCGACCGTGACATCCAGGGCACGGTGCTCGTACCGAAACGGCGCGCGGTCGCGTTCCAGGCTCCTCGGCTGATGCCGTGGAAGCGGGTCTGGCGCAATGTGCTGCTCGGCCTGGAAGGAAAGACCGAACGGGCCGTCGCCGAGAGCGCGTTGGAAGAGGTCGGGCTGAGCCACCGGTCCGGTGCCTGGCCCAAGACGCTCTCCGGCGGCGAGGCCCAGCGCGCCTCGCTGGCGAGGGCTCTCGTACGGGAACCGGATCTGCTGCTGCTCGACGAGCCGTTCGGCGCGCTGGACGCGCTGACCCGGATCAAGGCGCAGCAGTTGGTGGCCGAGCTGTGGCAGCGGCGCGGCTGCGCGGTGCTCCTGGTCACGCACGACGTGGACGAGGCGCTGCTGCTGGCGGACCGGGCGCTGGTGATGCGGGACGGTGTCATCGCGTACGAGACGCCGGTCGCGCTGGACCGTCCGCGCACCATCGGCGATCCGGGCTTCGCCGCGCTCCGTTCACGGCTGCTGACCGAGTTGGGCGTCGACGAACCGGCCGCCCACGAATCCGCCGCCTGACAACCCGGGACCTCCCCTCCTCACCCCCGCTCCCCAAGAAAGTCGCTCCCATGAAACGCTTCCTGCCCGCCGCCCTGCTCCCTCTCGCTCTTCTCCTCTCCGCCTGCTCCGGCGCCTCTTCCGCCAACGACTCCGGCGGCTCGGGTGGTTCACAGGGCAGGACCGACGGCAAGGGCTCACTCACGCTCAAGGTCGGCGACCAGAAGGGCGGCGCCGAAGCCGTCCTGCGAGCCGCGGGTGAGCTGGACGACCTTCCGTACAAGGTCTCCTGGTCGACCTTCTCCTCCGGTCCGCCCCTGCTCGAGGCAGTCAACGCCAAGGCCGTCGACGTCGGTTCCGTCGGCAACACCCCGCCGGTCTTCGCCGCCGGCGCCGGCTCGAAGATCAAGGTCGTGGCCGCGACCCACGGCGACGCCCGGGGCGACGCCATCCTCGTACGCAAGGACTCGCCGCTGAAGAAGGCCTCCGACCTCAAGGGCAAGTCCGTCGCGGTCGCCCAAGGAAGCTCGGCGCACTACCAGTTGATCGCGTCCCTCAGGAAGGCCGGGCTCGGTCTGGACGACATCAAGGTCAAGCTGTTGCAGCCGGCCGACGCCCTGGCCGCGTTCACCAGTGGCCAGGTGGACGCCTGGGCCGTCTGGGACCCGTACACCTCGCAGGTACTGCACGGCGGACAGGGCCGGGCCCTGACCGACGGCCGGGGTGTGGTCAACGGTCTCAACTTCCAGGTCGCCGCGCCGGCCGCTCTTGAGAACAAGAAGAAGTCCGCCGCCATCGGCGACTTCGTCCAGCGGCTGCGCCGGGCTCAGGACTGGGTCTACGACCACCCCGAGGAGTGGGCGAAGGTCTGGTCGAAGGACACCGGGCTGCCCTACGAAGTGGCCCTGGACGCGGTGAAGTTGAGCCATGGCACCCGGGTTCCGGTCGCCCTGGACAAGCCCGCGGTGGACTCCGAGCAGAAGATCGCCGACACCTTCGCCGAACTGAAGCTCATCCCGCGCCGGTTCGACTTCGCCGACTACGTGGACGACCGCTTCAACAAGAACCTGCCGCCGTCGACCTCGCCGGCGCGCAGCTACGGAAAGGCCTCTTCCCGATGAGCGTTCACCTGCACTGGTTTCTGCCGACCGGAGGCGACGGACGTACGCTCGTGGACCGCCACGCGTACACGGACGGAGGCATCAAGCGCTCCGAGATCACCCCGGTGAGCGGAGTCCGCCCTCCCGACATCGAGTATCTGGCGCAGATCGCCAAGGCCGCCGAGCATCTGGGCTTCGAAGCGGTGCTGACCCCGACCGGCACCTGGTGCGAGGACGCCTGGCTGACGACGATGGCGCTCGCCCAGCAGACCGAGCGGCTGAAGTTCCTGGTGGCCTTCCGGCCGGGCCTGATCTCACCGGTCCTGGCCGCGCAGATGGCGGCCACGTATCAGCGGATCTCCCGCGGCAGGCTGCTGCTCAACGTGGTGACCGGCGGCGACTCGACCGAGCAGCGGCGCTTCGGCGACCACCTCGACCACGACCAGCGCTACGCCCGGACCGCGGAGTTCCTCTCGGTGGTCAGGGGTGCCTGGCGCGGGCGTCCTTACGACTTCGACGGTGAGCACTACCAGGTGAACGGCGGACTGACCGCGCAGCCGCCCGACCCGCTGCCGGAGATCTTCTTCGGCGGCTCGTCGGCGGCGGCCGGACCGGTCGCCGCCGAGCACGCGGATGTGTATCTGACCTGGGGCGAACCCCCGGCCCAGGTGAAGGAGAAGATCGACTGGATCCGGGGGCTCGCCGAGGAGCGGGGCCGTGAGGTCCGCTTCGGCATCCGGCTGCACACCATCTCGCGGGACTCCGCCGGGGAGGCATGGGCGACGGCGAACCGGCTGCTGGGCGATCTCGATCCGGAGACGGTCGCGGCGGCCCAACAGGCCCTGGGCAAGAGCGAGTCGGTGGGACAGCAGCGGATGCTCGCCCTGCACGGCGGCTCCCGCGACACGTTGGAGATCTCGCCCAACCTGTGGGCGGGCGTCGGTCTGGTACGGGGTGGTGCGGGCACCGCGCTGGTCGGCAGCCACAGCGATGTCGCGGACCGGATCGAGGAGTACCACGCGCTGGGGATCGAGCACTTCGTACTCTCCGGCTATCCGCACCTGGAGGAGGCGTACTGGTTCGGCGAGGGCGTGACCCCTCAGCTGGCGGCGCGCGGGCTGCTCGCGGAGATCCCGGAGTCCCCGCGGCCGGGCACCCCCTCGGCGGACGGCCTGTCGGCATCCGGCGGCGCCCCGCTGCTGCTCGCCGGGGGCCGGTGAGCGTGCCGGCAGGTCGCCCGCGGGGGTCGGTGACCGTCTTCCCTCCGGCCCGCCCGGCGGGAAGATTCCCGGCCACGGAGCTGTTAGTAGAACCGTGAACGACTTCGGGGAGCGGGAACAGGACGTCAGAGCGGTCGATGTGGTCGTCGTCGGCGCCGGGCAGGCCGGTCTGTCCGGGGCCTACCACCTGCGGCGGCACGGGCTCGAACCCGACCGGGACTTCGTGGTCCTCGACCACGCCGCGCGGCCGGGCGGTGCCTGGCAGTTCCGCTGGCCCTCGCTGACGTACGGCAAGGTCCACGGCATGCACGCGCTTCCCGGTATGGAGCTGACGACCGGGACGGCCGACGACAGCCGCCCCTCCTCCGAGGTGATCGGCGCGTACTTCACCGCGTACGAGCGGCGGTTCGGCCTCCACGTCCACCGGCCCGTCGATGTCTCGGCCGTACGCGAGGGCGACGGCGGGCGGCTGCTGGTCGAGACGTCCGAGGGGACCTGGTCCGCGCGGGCGCTGATCAATGCCACCGGAACGTGGGACCGGCCCTTCTGGCCGCGCTATCCCGGCCAGGAGACCTTCCGGGGCCGCCAGTTGCACACCGCGAACTATCCGGGCCCGGAGGAGTTCGCCGGACTGCGGGTGGTCGTGGTGGGCGGCGGCGCCTCGGGTACACAGCATCTGATGGAGATCGCGGAGGTGGCGGCCGACACCACCTGGGTGACGCGCCGGCCGCCCGTCTACCGCGAGGGGCCGTTCAGCGAGGAGCGGGGGCGGGCGGCCGTCGCACTCGTCGACGAACGGGTACGGCTCGGGCTGCCGCCCCTGAGCGTGGTGTCGGTGACCGGGCTGCCGGTGAACGAGGCGATCGTACGGGCCCGCGAGAAGGGCGTTCTGGACCGGCTGCCGATGTTCGACCGGATCACGCCGGACGGCGTGGCCTGGGACGACGGGCGGACGGTCGCGGCGGATGTGATCCTCTGGGCGACGGGATTCCGGCCGGCCGTCGACCATCTGGCGCCGATGGGACTTCGGGAGCGGGGCGGCGGCATCCGCGTCGAGGAGACGCGTGCGGTACGGGACGAACGTATCCATCTGGTCGGGTACGGGCCTTCGGCCTCCACGATCGGCGCCAACCGGGCCGGGCGCGCGGCCGTACGCGACATCAGGCGGCTGCTGGGACGCGAACCGGCTTCCGTCTGAGGGTGGTTGAGGCGGGCCGGCGGCTCAGGCCATGTTCGTGTCGATCGGGTCCGGCACCGGTGGGCCCGGAGCCGGTCGGGGGCCGAGGCCGGTCGGCGTACGTTCGCCTCAACCCGCGTTCCTGCGGTTCCGGTTGAACTCCTCGACGTTCTTGCGGTGTTCGGCGTACTTGTTCGTGAAGCGGGTGTCACCGGACTTCACGGTCACGAAGTACAGCCAGTCTCCGCGCGAGGGATTGACGGCCGCGTTCATGGCCTCCTCCCCCGGGTTCCCGATCGGCGTGGGCGGCAGGCCTTTGCGCTCATAGGTGTTGTACGGGCTGTCGGTCTTGGTGTCGTGGAGGGTGGTGTCCAATGTGGAGCGGTTCAGCGCGTAGTTGAGGGTCGAGTCCATCTGGAGCGGCATGCCCAGGTCGAGCCGGTTGTGCACGACCCTCGCGACCTTGGCCATGTCGTCCGCCGTCGCGGCCTCGGCCTGCACGATGCTGGCGATGGTGACCGTCTGATAGCCCGTCACACCCTCGGGCCGGGCCCCGGCGCTGACGCGCTCGCCCCCGAACCGCTGGTTCGCGGTGTTGACCATATGGCTGAGCAGACTCGCCGGGGTGGTCGAGGAGTCGACCGGGTACGTGGCGGGGAACAGATAACCCTCGGGGTTGCCTCGCGCGGCCCGCGGCAGGGCGAGATGCGCGGTGGCCACGGCCCTGCGGGCGGTACCCGAAGGCTTCCTCAGGGCCTGGTCGATGGAGGCGTACACCTGAGTCGCCCGCCGGCCTTCCGGGACGACCAGGGTCGACGGCTTCTCCTCGTTGTCGCTCTCCCCGGTCAGCAGGAGTACGGGCACCAGCACGACGGCCGCCGCGACGAGAACCGCGGTCACCAGCAGGACCACCCGCCCACGGCGGGTCAGACGGGGGCGCCGACCGGGCCGTACGCCTGGAGGCTCGTTCATCATGCGGGCACGCTAACCCGGAGTGATCACCGATCCCGGCATCTGCGGTGCGACAACACGAATGACATACGGACGGCAGACGCGCGGCAGACGGCCGGTCGGTCAGCGCGCGACCGGCGCCATGTTCTCGTCCCGTACCGCCCCCGCGTCCACGGTGACGTCGGCCTCGGCGCCCGGACCGTCGGCATCGATGTCGACGTGGTGGGCCGGCCTGCTGTCCCTGCGGACCAGCGCGGCATAGCGGCCGTCCTGCCGGAGCAGTTCGTCATGGGTGCCCCGCTCGGCGACACGGCCCGCGTCGAGCACCACGATCTGGTCGGCGTCCCTGACGGTCGAGAGGCGGTGCGCGATGGTGATGGTCGTACGTCCCTCGGAGAGCGCGTCGATGGCCTCCTGCACCGCGTGTTCCGTACGGGTGTCCAGCGCACTGGTCGCCTCGTCCAGGATCAGCACCGGCGGGTCGCGCAGGATGGTGCGGGCGATCGCCAGACGCTGCTTCTCACCGCCGGAGAAGCGGTATCCGCGCTCACCGACCAGGGTGTCGTAGCCGTCGGGGAGCGAGGCGATGTGGTCATGGATCTGGGCGGCCCTGGCGGCCGTCTCGATCTCCTCGTCCGTCGCCTCCGGCTTGGCGAAACGCAGATTCTCCGCGACGGAGGCGTGGAAGAGGTACGTCTCCTGGGACACGACGCCGACCGCGCGGGCGAGGGTGTCGAAGTCGAGATCGCGCACGTCGACACCGTCGAGCAGGACGCGGCCGCCGGTCACGTCGTACAGTCTGGGCACCAGATAGCTGAGCGTCGACTTGCCGGAGCCCGTGGGGCCGACCACGGCGAGGCTGCCGCCGGACGGGACCGTCAACTCGATGCCGCTGAGCGTCTTCCTGCCCGCACTGTCCGTGTCGCCCTTGTTGCCCTCGCCGCTCTCGTCGCTCTTGTTGCCCTCGTCGCTCTTGTTGCCCTTGTCGCTCTTGCCGTCATAGCTGAAGTCGACGCCGTCGAACCGCACTTCGCCTCGGACCTTGTCGATCCTGACCGGCCGCTCCGGCTCGGTGATGTCGACGGGCAGGTCCAGGTATTCGAAGATGCGCTGGAAGAGGGCGAGCGAGGTCTGCATGTCCACTCCGGTGGACAGGAGGCTCACGGCGGGCCGGAAGAGGCCCTGCTGGAGCGAGACGAACGCGACGAGGGTGCCGATGGAGACGGCGCTGCCGGCGCCGTGCATCGCGATGCCCGCGGCCCAGTAGATGACGGCGGGCATGGCGGCCATGACGATCCCGATGGTCGACATGCGCCAGCGGCCCGCCATGTTGGAACGCACTTCGAGGTCGACCAGCCGCTCCGACTCGTCGGAGAAGGACGTGGTGAGGGAGTCGGCGCGCCCCATCGTCCGGCCGAGGAGGATGCCACTCACCGAGAGCGATTCGGTGACGGTGGCGGCCATCGTGGCCATCTGCCGCTGCCGCTCCGTGGTGATCCTCTTGCGCTCGCGGCCGACCCTGCGGCTGATCCAGACGAACACCGGCAGCAGGGCCATCGAGACGGCGGTGAGCCGCCAGTCCAGCGCGAGCATCGCCACCACCGAGGCCACGACGGCCGTGAGGTTGGAGACCAGGGACGTCGCTGTGGAGGTGACGGTCGCCTGCATGCCCCCGATGTCATTGGCGATGCGGGACTGGACCTCGCCGGTCCTGGTCCTGGTGAAGAAGGCGAGCGGCATGCGCTGGAGCTGCGCGTAGACGCCCGTACGCAGATCGTGCATGACCCGTTGGCCGACCGTCGTCGAGATCAGGGTCTGGAGCACGCCGAAGATGCTGGTGACGACGGCGGTGAGGATCATACCGAGGGCCAGCAGGCTGAGCAGCCCCGTACGGCCCTGCGGGATCGCGGTGTCGAGGATCTCGCGGAGCATGAACGGCGAGGCGACCGAGACCAGCGACGAGGCGGCGACGAGCAGTCCGACGATCGCGAGCCGGCCGCGGTAGGGGCGGAAGAGCCGGAAGATGCGCCGCAACTGGGCGGGCGGCTCCGGCTGCCCCGGGTGGTCGGGACGGGGCGAGGGTGTCCAGGTGGATAGTCCGGGCTTCATGAGCTCCTTCGAGGGGTGAGGAAGCGTCGGCGCAGCCACTGAGCTGCGGTAACACTCGATTCCTTGCAGAGCATAGCTCACTGTTACCTATGTTCACAATGACCCTTGTCCTGATATTATTCCCGCATGACCACCCCCGACGCCGATGGCATGCTCGCCGAGCAGTTGCTGCGGCTGACCCGACGGATCCACCGCATCCAGAAGCTGCAGTTGGAGCCGATCGGTATCACTCCGGCGCAGGCCCGGCTGCTGCGTACCGTCGCGTTCTACGATCAGCCGCCGCGCATGGCCGATCTGGCGGAGCGCCTCGAAGTCGTACCGCGCGCGGTGACCACCCTCGTCGACGGGCTGGAGGGGAGCGGCTGGGTGCGGCGTGTGCCCGATCCGACCAACCGCCGGGTGGTGCGTATCGAGCTCACCGACACCGGCAGGGCCACGCTGAATTCGTTGCGCGGCGCGCGGCGCTCCGCCGCGGAGGACGTGCTGGCTCCGCTGACCGCCGAGCAGCGCGAGGTGCTCGGCGGTCTGCTCTCGACGCTGGTCGACGGGGGTCCTGAGCGGCGCTGCTGAGCCGTCGCACCGCGGCCTTCCCGGCCTCCGTATTACCCGCCCGCCCCGGCCGCCGTCCGGGTGATTCCGGTCGGCTTCGGAAGCCCACCCGCTGGCTCGATCCGGCTCGTATCGCGGAAAACCGATTGCCCAGGCCACTCCAGGAGCGCGAACCTTGGACGGTTTTCGCCACTCCACGAGTCACTCCACGAGCCATGGGACATCATGCAGATTCGCGACCTTCCCTATCCCGATCCAGGGGTTGCCGATGCCCGGTCAGGCCCTCGGCTCCTGCTGTGGCTGGGGCGCAATCAGCTGGGCGGACAGCTCAAGTCCCTGTTCTGGGGCCTGCTGCACCACGCGGGCGTCGCCGGGCTGCCGGTCGGCGCGGGGCTCGCCGTCCAGGCGGTCATCGACCGCTCCGGCGCCCGGCTCGCGTTCGCCGGCGGTCTGATCGCCCTGGTCGGCGCCGCCATCGCCGTCGGCGACACGATGCTGCACCGCGCCGCCATAACCAACTGGATCACCGCCGCCTCACGCGTCCAGCAGCTGCTGGCCCGTAAGACCGCCGAGCTGGGCTCCGCGCTGACCCGCCGGGTCGCCGCCGGTGAGGTCGTCGCGGTCTCCACCGGCGATGTCGAGAAGATCGGCTGGTTCGTGGAGGCGCTCTCGCGCTTCCTGGCCTCGGTCATCGCGATCGTGCTGATCTGTGTCGGCCTGGTGCTCTACCTGCCGTCGCTCGGCATGCTGGTCGCGCTCGGCGTACCCGTACTCGCCCTCGCCGTACTGCCGTTGCTCCCCCGCGCCACCCAACGGGCCGACGTCCAGCGCGAGAAGGCCGGCAAGGCCACCGAACTCGCCTCCGACACCGTCGCGGGACTGCGCGTACTGCGTGGCATCGGCGGTGAGGAGCTCTTCCTCAGCCGCTACCGCGCCGCCTCGCAGGAGGTGCGGGAGGCCGCCGTACGCAGCGCCCGTATGTGGTCGCTGATCTCGGCGATCCAGGTGCTGCTGCCGGGCGTGCTGCTGATCACGGTCGTCTGGCACGGGGCCCAACTCGCCCTGGACGGACGCATCGGCGCCGGCGCGCTGGTGACCTTCTACAGCTCCGTCACCCTGCTGCTCTTTCCTCTGCACCACGTGGAGGAGATCGCCATGGCGTACTCCTTCTCCCGGCCCTCCGCCAAGCGCGCGGCCCGGGTGCTGTCGCTGGAGCGGACCGCGTTCGAGGACGAGCGCGGCGGTCTGGACGACGCCCGGCCGGTCGGGGATCTGTACGACCCCGCCACCGGACTGCTCGTCCCGTCCGGGCTGCTGACCGCGGTGGTGTGCGGGGATCCGGACGTGGCGGGCCGGCTCGCCGAGCGCCTGGGCGGCCATGCGGCCGAGGAGGAGAAGAGCCCGTCCGTGCTGCTCGGCGGGGTGGCGCTGGACGATCTGCCGCTGGAATCCGCGCGGGCGAGCGTGCTCGTACAGGACAAGGATCCGGTTCTGCTGTCCGGGACGCTCACCGAGTTGCTCGACGTACCGGCCTCCGGCGCGGTCGACCCGGAGAAGGCGCTCGCCGCCGCCCAGTGCGGGGACGTTCTCGACGCGCTGGCCCAGGCGTCGGTGGACGGCAGCGGGGATCCGATGGGGTCCCGGATCACCGAGCGGGGCCGCTCGCTGTCCGGCGGGCAGCGGCAGCGGCTGGCGCTGGCCCGTTCGCTGGTCACCGACCCGGAGGTGCTGGTGCTCGACGAGCCGACGTCCGCCGTGGACTCACACACGGAGGCACGGATCGCGCAGAGCGTGAAGGCGCTGCGGGCCGGCCGTACGACGGTGGTGTTCGCCTCCTCACCGCTGCTGTTGGACCACGCGGACCGCGTGGTGTTCATCCGCGCGGGCGAGGTCGCGGCGGTGGGTCTCCACTGCGAGCTGATACGGAACGACCCCGGCTACCGCGCGGTCGTCACCCGCGAGACCGAGGAGGAGGGCCCCACCGGGCCGGAACACCTCACCGGGCCGGAACGCCCCACCGATGGGCAACACCCGGCCGAGCAGGAACAGTTGATGTCCCCGGCGGCACTGCGGGCACCGGAAGAGATAGAGGAATCAGCATGATCGGCGTCGCGCCACCGGCCTACGACCCGGCGGCCCCGGAGTCGGCGACGACCCTGCCCGTCGGCACCCCGGGGACCGTACGGGCCTATGTGAGCGAGCTGCTGAGCCGGCACCGCAAGGCGTTCGTCCTGCTGGTCACCGTCAACGCCGTCTCCGTGATCGCCTCGATGATCGGGCCGTACCTCCTCGGCAGCATCGTCGAGGACCTCGCCGAAGGGGCGCGCGACCTGCATCTGGAGCGCACCGTCGCGCTGTTCGCGATCGCGCTGGTCGTCCAGACCGTGTTCGTCCGGTTGGTACGGCTGCGGGGCGCGATGCTCGGCGAGGAGATGCTCGCGGATCTGCGCGAGGACTTCCTCGTCAGGGCCGTCGGGCTGCCGCCCGGCGTGCTGGAACGGGCGGGCACCGGCGATCTGCTGTCCCGGATCACCACCGATGTCGACCGGCTGGCCAACGCCATGCGTGAGGCCGTACCACAGCTGGCGATCGGCATCGTATGGGTGGTGCTCCTGCTGGGCGCCATGACCGTGACCGCGCCACCGCTGGCGCTCGCGGTGCTGCTGGCACTGCCCCTGCTGATCGTCGGCTGCCGCTGGTACTTCAAGCGGGCGCCCGCCGCGTACCGCTCGGAGGCCGCCGGATACGCGGCCGTCGCGGCCATGCTCGCCGAGACGATCGACGCCGGCCGGACCGTGGAGGCGCACCGCCTCGGCGGGCGCCGGGTGGGGATGTCGGAACAGCGGATCAAGGAGTGGACCGCGTGGGAGCGGTACACGCTCTGGCTGCGGTCGGTGCTCTTCCCCGTCATCAACCTCACCCATGTCACGATCTTCCTGGCCGTGCTGGTGCTCGGCGGGTCCTTCGTCCTCCAGGGCTGGATCTCCGTCGGCCAGCTGACGACCGGCGCGCTGTTCGCCCAGATGCTGGTGGACCCGGTCGGCCTCATCCTGCGCTGGTACGACGAGCTCCAGGTCGCCCAGGTGTCCATCGCCCGTCTCGTCGGGGTGCGTGACATCGAGCCGGCCGAGGGCGACGAGTCGGTCGTACCGGAGGGCCGGGACGTCAGTGCCCATCAGGTGCACTTCGGTTACCGGGAGGGCGTCGACGTACTGCACCGGGTGACGCTGGACGTCAGCCCCGGCACACGGCTCGCCCTGGTCGGCCCCTCGGGCGCCGGGAAGTCGACCCTGGGGCGGCTGCTCGCGGGGATCTACGGTCCTCGCCAGGGACGTGTCACCCTGGGCGCGGCCGAGTTGTCCCGGATGCCCGCCGAGCGGGTACGGGAGCATGTCGCCCTGGTCAACCAGGAACACCACGTGTTCGTGGGCTCGTTGCGCGACAACCTGCTGCTCGCCCGCACGGGCGCGCGGGACGCCGAACTGTGGGCGGCTCTCGGCGCGGTCGACGCGGACAGCTGGGCACGGGCGCTGGAGGAGGGCCTGGACACCGTGGTCGGATCCGGTGGCGTCGCCCTGACTCCGGCGCAGGCCCAGCAGATCGCGCTGGCCCGGCTGGTGCTGGCGGACCCGCACACCCTGGTGCTGGACGAGGCGACCTCGCTGCTGGACCCGCGCGCGGCCCGGCACCTGGAGCGCTCGCTGGCCCGGGTCCTGGACGGCCGTACGGTCGTGGCGATCGCCCACCGGCTGCACACCGCGCACGACGCGGATGTGATCGCGGTGGTGGAGGAGGGCCGGATCAGCGAATTGGGCAGCCACGACGAACTGGTGGCGGCGGACGGCGCGTACGCGGCGCTGTGGCGGTCCTGGCACGGGTGACGGGACCTGCGAGCGTGGGGTGCGGATCCGCGTCCTCGGACCGACCGGCAATTTGGGGGCGGTCTCAATCCGCGAGTTCGCGCTGACGTCAGGGCGCGGCGTGCGCGGGGCCCGGGCGGGAGCCGTCGCACCCGAGACATCCGGCATCTCCGATGGCAAGATCGACTCAACTCGCCGACCAGGTCGAGCCATTGGCCGAAATGCACCACGGAGGCACCGTGCCCGCTCGTTCCACGCCACTCACTCTAGTCACCACCGCCACCGCCGCCGCACTCGTCGTGCTGTCGGGCTGTACGAGCACGAAGCCCTCCGCGTCCGGCGGCTCGGAAGTGGAGCTCGTGAACTCAGGCAAGCTCACGACCTGCACGCATCTGCCGTACGAACCGTTCCAGGTACGCAAGGGCAACGCCATCGTCGGTTTCGACGTGGACCTCGTGGATCTGGTCGCCAAGGAACTGAAGGTCACACAGGAGATCGTGGACACACCCTTCGAGGGGATTCAGACCGGCGAGGATCTCAACGCCGGGAAGTGCGACCTGGCCGCGGCGGGCATGACGATCACGCCGGTACGGGAGAAGAATCTGGACTTCTCCGCCCCCTATTTCGATGCCACCCAGGCTCTGGTCGCCAAGAAGGGCTCTTCCTTCACATCGCTGGCGAGCCTCAAGGGGAAGAAGCTCGGGGTCCAGCAGGGCACCACGGGTGAGACGTACGCGCAGAAGAACGCCCCGGGGGTGACGACCGTACAGTTCGAGGATGTGGCGCTGCTGCTCACGGCCGTGAAAACCGGTCAGGTGGACGCCGCCGTCAATGACAACGGCGTGCTGTTCGAGTACGTACGGAAAAACCCGGACACCGAGGTCACCGCCGAGTTCGAGACGGGCGAGAAGTACGGCTTCGGGGTGCGTACGGGGAATGACGCCTTGCGCAAGAAAATCGACGGGGTGATCAAGAAGGCCCGGGACGACGGCCGTTACGACCGCATCTACACGAAGTGGTTCCCCGCCGCTCCGAAGAAGTGAGGCGTTGACCACCGATGTCCATGAACCGTCGACAACGAACCCGTGTCATACGTGGTGTCCAGTACGCCGTGCTGGCCGCCGTGTTGCTTGTCCTCGCACTGGCCGCCGACTGGGGTGAGATACGCCGGGCGTTCTTCGATGTCGGCGTGGCCAAGGCCCAGTTCCCCGGCATCATCACGACCGCCCTCGTCAACACCGTCATCTACACCCTGCTCGGTTTCGGCTTCGGGCTGACTCTGGGTCTCCTCCTCGCGCTGATGCGGCTGTCGCAGGTCCCGCCGTACCGCTGGCTGGCCGTCGCCTATATCGAGTTCTTCCGCGGCGTTCCCGCTCTGCTGGTCTTCATCGCTCTTGGTTTCGGTGTCCCGCTCGCCTTCCAGGTGGCGCTCAACCAGTACGTGACCGTGATGCTGGCCCTCGGTCTCGTCGGCGCCGCCTATATCGCGGAGACGATGCGGGCGGGAATTCAGGCGGTACCCAAGGGGCAGACGGAGGCGGCGCGTTCGCTCGGTATGTCGCAGGGCCGGGCCATGGTGTCCATCGTCATTCCGCAGGCGCTGCGCATCGTGCTGCCACCGCTCACCAACGAATTGATCCTGCTGACGAAGGACTCGTCCCTGGTGTATCTGCTGGGCCTCTCGCTCTCCCAGTACGAGCTGGCCAAATTCGGCCGGGACGCGCTGAACCAGAATCGCAGCCTGACGCCGATTCTCATCGCCGGACTCTGCTATCTGGTCATTACCCTGCCGCTCGGTCATCTGGTCCGGCGGCTCGAAGCACGTACGGCGAGGGCGAGGTGAGAGCGGTGACGACAGCTCCTACGACGGACGGCGCGGCGGCGGACACACCCGCGATCGAAGTGCGGGGCCTGCACAAGTCGTTCGGTGCGGTGGAGGTGCTCGCGGGCATCGACTTCACGGTCGCCCGCGGCGAGGTCGTATGCGTCATCGGGCCGTCCGGCTCGGGCAAGTCCACACTGCTGCGCTGTGTGAACCGGCTGGAGGAACCGACCTCGGGGACGGTCGAAGTAGCCGGCACCGAGGTCACCGACCCGGATGTGGACATCGACCAGGTGCGTCGGCGGATCGGCATGGTCTTCCAGTCGTTCAACCTCTTCCCGCACCTCACCGCAGTGCAGAACCTGACGCTTCCGCAACGCCGAGTCCTCGGCCGCGGCAAGGCGGAGGCGACACGGATCGCCCGCGACCGGCTGGCCCGGGTGGGCCTGACCGGCAAGGAGTCCGCTTATCCGGCGCAGTTGTCCGGCGGTCAGCAGCAGCGGGTCGCCATCGCGCGGGCGCTGGCCATGGACCCGGAGCTGATGCTCTTCGACGAGCCGACCTCCGCGCTCGACCCGGAACTGGTCGGGGATGTCCTCGCCGTGATCCGCTCACTCGCCGACGAGGGAATGACGATGCTCGTCGTCACGCATGAGATGAGTTTCGCCAGGGAGGTGGCGGACCAGGTCGTCTTCATGGACGGCGGGGTCATCGTCGAGCAGGGCACACCGGCGCGGGTGATCGGCGCGCCCAGCCACGCCCGTACTCGGTCCTTCCTGTCGCGCGTGCTCAACCCCGCCACCGCGGGGCTCGGCGAAGGGACGGCTCCGGAGGCCGCTCCCACGCCACCCGGGGGAACCTCGACGTAGCCCTCGAAGCGGCGGTCCGAACCGGGGCGGGTGGCCGTGACTCGGCGGGGTCGCAGCCACCGATACGCCCCGGGCCTCCGGGGCGTATCCCCGGGGGCCCGGACCGCCGGGGACACGCCCCCGCTCAGATGAAGCCCAGCGCCGCCGCGCCGCCTATCCCGCCCAGCAGCATGAACACCGGCATCAGCACCTTGACCTCGACCCAGGCACCGGCCCGGAACCGCATCGCCTTCGGCGGGCCCAGCGGGTACCAGCGCTTACGGCCCACCGGTATGGGCCACAGGATCGGGCAGCCCGACACCGTCAGCGCGTCCCCGATGTCGTGCACGAGCGCGCCCAGGACGATCGGCAGCCCCAGCCAGAGGTACTCCTGGCCCGGTTCGGTGAACAGCCAGTTCGCCCCGTTGCCCGGCTGGTCGAGGATGCCCGCCAGCATCCACGCGCTGGTCGCGCCGAGCAGCCAGACCAGGATGTCGCTGGAGACCCGGGCGGCCCGCCACAGCAGTCCTTCCACCGCGAGCACCATGTGTACGAAGAGGATCGCGAGGACTCCCCAGCGCCCACCCGCGTACGCGACCGCCGAGGCACCCGCGCCGATCATCACGGCCCAGAGCCAGGTGTGGGTCAGCGTGCGGTGACCGCCGGTCCTGCGGGGGTCCCCCTGCTTCTTGGTCGCCTTGTAGACGGCGTACGACAGTTTGTCGACGACTTCACAGAGAGTCCGCGAGACCGGGCCGAACGCCCGGGAGATCGTCGCGGCCTTGTGGTCCAGGTCGGGGGCGAGCGCGGCGCCCGCGCAGATCAGCGCGCCGGCGACCAGGACCGGCCACGGCATCGCGTAGCCGGCGGCGGCAGCCGCGGCACCCGCCCCCAGCCAGGCCGCCGCCCCTGACAGAGAGTGTGCCGGTCCCATCATGGTCGTACCCGCCCCAATGCAGTTGTCCGCAGTTGTTGTGAAGCTGCCGTCGTCCCGCAGCCGTCGTTGTCGTGCAGCCGTCGTTGTCGTGCAGTTGCCGTTTGCCGTGAAGAACTGTGCGGTGAAGCACAGTTACCACCGCAGCGTATCGTCCGTGATCTTCGCTCAGCCGTCCAGTTCCCGGTTCCAGGGGTAAGGCAGGCAAGATGGGGGGCGTGACCCTTATCGATCAGCTGCCGCCGGATGCCGACCCCGATGCCCTCTTCGAGGCTTTCTCCTCCTGGGCCGAGGGCCAGGGCATCACGCTCTATCCGGCTCAGGAGGAGGCGCTGATCGAGGTGGTCTCCGGGGCCAATGTGATCCTTTCCACCCCCACCGGATCGGGAAAGAGCCTGGTCGCGGCGGGTGCGCACTTCACCGCGCTGGCTCAGGACAAGGTCACCTTCTACACCGCGCCGATCAAGGCGCTGGTCTCGGAGAAGTTCTTCGACCTGTGCAAGCTCTTCGGCACCGAGAACGTCGGCATGCTGACCGGCGACGCCTCCGTCAACGCCGACGCCCCGGTGATCTGCTGCACCGCCGAGGTACTGGCGTCCATCGCGCTGCGTGACGGCAAGCACGCCGACATCGGCCAGGTCGTGATGGACGAGTTCCACTTCTACGCGGAGCCGGACCGCGGCTGGGCCTGGCAGATCCCGATCCTGGAACTGCCCCAGGCGCAGTTCGTCCTGATGTCGGCGACCCTCGGCGACGTTTCCCGCTTCGAGGAGGACCTGACCCGCCGTACCGGCCGGCCGACCTCCGTCGTACGGTCCGCCACCCGGCCGGTCCCCCTCTCGTACGAATACCGCCTCACCCCGATCACCGAGACGCTGACCGAACTGCTGGAGACCAAGCAGGCACCGGTCTACATCGTGCATTTCACTCAGGCCGCCGCCGTCGAGCGGGCGCAGTCCCTGATGAGCATCAACATGTGCACGCGTGAGGAGAAGGACCGGATCGCCGAGCTGATCGGCAATTTCCGCTTCACCACCAAGTTCGGCCGCAATCTTTCCCGCTACGTACGCCACGGCATCGGGGTGCATCACGCGGGCATGCTGCCCAAGTACCGCCGCCTGGTGGAGAAGCTCGCCCAGGCGGGCCTGCTGAAGGTCATCTGCGGTACGGACACCCTGGGCGTCGGCGTCAACGTCCCCATCCGTACGGTGCTGTTCACCGCGCTCACCAAGTACGACGGCACACGCGTACGCACCCTGCGCGCCCGGGAGTTCCACCAGATCGCGGGCCGGGCGGGGCGTGCCGGATTCGACACGGCGGGCTTCGTCGTGGCGCAGGCTCCGGAGCATGTCGTGGAGAACGAGAAGTCGCTGGCCAAGGCGGGCGACGACCCGAAGAAGCGCCGCAAGGTGGTGCGCAAGAAGGCCCCCGAGGGCTTTGTCGCCTGGTCGGACACCACGTTCGAGAAGCTCATCGGCTCCGATCCCGAGCCGCTGACCTCCCGCTTCCGTGTCACGCACACCATGCTGCTGTCGGTCATCGCCCGGCCGGGCAACGCCTTCGAGGCGATGCGCCATCTGCTGGAGGACAACCACGAGCCGCGCAAGCAGCAGCTGCGCCACATCCGGCGGGCGATCGCGATCTACCGCTCGCTGCTGGACGGCGGGGTGGTGGAGCGGCTGGAGACCCCGGACGCGGAGGGCCGCGTCGTCCGGCTCACCGTCGATCTCCAGCAGGACTTCGCGCTCAATCAGCCGCTGTCCACGTTCGCGCTGGCCTCGTTCGAGCTGCTGGATCCCGAATCGCCTTCGTACGCCCTGGACATGGTCTCCGTCGTGGAGTCCACGCTGGACGACCCCCGGCAGATCCTCGCGGCCCAGCAGAACAAGGCGCGGGGCGAGGCGGTGGCCGCCATGAAGGCCGACGGTGTCGAGTACGAGGACCGGATGGAGCGGCTCCAGGACGTCACGTACCCCAGGCCCCTGGAGGAGCTGCTCGTCCACGCGTACAACACGTACCGCACGAGCCACCCGTGGGTCGGTGACCACCCGGTCTCGCCCAAGTCGGTGATCCGGGACATGTACGAACGGGCGCTGTCCTTCACGGAGTTCACCTCCTTCTACGAGCTCGCCCGTACCGAGGGCATTGTGCTGCGCTATCTGGCGGGCGCGTTCAAGGCGCTGGAACACACCATTCCGGACGACCTCAAGTCGGAGGACCTGGAGGATCTCACCGCCTGGCTCGGTGAGATGGTCCGGCAGGTCGACTCCAGCCTGCTGGACGAGTGGGAGCAGCTGGCCAACCCCGAGGTGGAGACGGCCGAACAGGCCCAGGAGAAGGCCGACCAGGTCAGGCCGGTCACGGCCAACGCCCGCGCCTTCCGGGTCCTGGTCCGTAACGCGATGTTCCGCCGGGTCGAGCTGGCCGCCCTGGACAACGTGGCGGAGCTGGGCAAGCTGGACGGCGAGTCGGGCTGGGACGAGGACGCCTGGGGCGACGCGATGGACGCGTACTGGGACGAGTACGAGGACCTGGGCACCGGGCCCGATGCCCGCGGGCCCAAGCTGCTCGCCATCGAGGAGGACCCGGAGCACGGCCTGTGGCGGGTCCGGCAGACCTTCGCCGACCCCAACGGCGATCATGACTGGGGCATCAGCGCGGAAGTCGATCTCGCCGCCTCCGACGAGGAAGGCCTGGCCGTCGTGCGTGTCACGGCGGTGGGCCAGCACTGAGACGCTCCGGCGCTCCGACGCCTGAACGTTCCGAGAACGGGAGAACACCGAACATGACGAACCCCGCCGAAAGACTGGTGGATCTGCTCGACTTGGAGCGGATCGAGGTCGACATCTTCCGCGGGCGCAGCCCCGAGGAATCCCTGCAACGGGTCTTCGGCGGGCAGGTCGCGGGCCAGGCACTGGTCGCGGCCGGCCGTACCACCGAGGGCGACCGCCCGGTCCACTCGCTGCACGCGTACTTCCTGCGGCCGGGCCGGCCCGGCGTCCCGATCGTCTACCAGGTGGAACGGATCAGGGACGGCCGGTCGTTCACCACCCGCCGGGTCACCGCCGTCCAGCAGGGCCGCACGATCTTCAACCTGACGGCTTCCTTCCACCGCCCGGAGAAGGGCGACTTCGAGCACCAGCTGCCGCCGCGGCTCGACTTCCCGGACCCCGAGACGCTGCCCACGGTCTCCGACGAGGTGCGTGAGCATCTGGGACAGCTGCCCCAGCCGCTGGAGCGGATGGCCCGGCGCCAGCCCTTCGACATCCGCTACGTGGACCGGCTGCGCTGGACGCGGGAAGAGGTCAAGGACGCGGACCCGCGCAGCGCGGTGTGGATGCGCGCGGTGGGCCCGCTGGGCGACGATCCGTTGGTGCACACCTGCGCGCTGACGTACGCGAGCGACATGACGCTCCTGGACGCGGTACGCATCCCGGTGGAGCCGTTGTGGGGGCCGCGCGGCTTCGACATGGCGTCGTTGGACCACGCGATGTGGTTCCACCGTCCGTTCCGCGCGGACGAGTGGTTCCTGTACGACCAGGAGTCGCCGATCGCGATCGGCGGCCGGGGACTGGCCCGGGGCCGGATCTACGACCGGGAGGGCCGGCTGCTGGTGTCGGTGGTGCAGGAGGGCCTGTTCCGCAAGCACGACGAGGCGAAGTAGCCCGCGACGAGGCGAAGTAGCCGCGCTCCGGGGCCCGTCGGCCGGTGGTCGGGGCCTTCGGGTCACCCGACGCCCGGCAGCGGGTCCTGTTCGGCGTCCCGCCGCCGGGTCCTGATGTCCGGGGCCGGCGGGTGGAGTTTGGCGTCGCAGGCGGGGCCGAGGCCGGTGCGGCGCGATGCCGTACCGGTGAGCGGCCTGCCGCACATACGGCACCGGACCTCGCGGGCGCGGCGGGCCGCGCCGTCCGGCTCCGAGCCGGGCAGCCGGTCGTCACCGGGCTGGTCGTTACCGGGCTGGTCGTTACCGGGCTGTGGTTCACGCGGGGTTTCGGGCACGTCCCAGCTGTATCAGCCCCGGCCGCCGGGGCCGTCGTCCGCGGGTCCACAATGAGGCGAGAACACCGGATACCGAGGAGATCTTGATGGCTCTGTACGACATTCCGCTGACCACTCTGACCGGTGAGCCCACCTCCCTGGCCGCGTACGAGGGCAAGGCCGTACTCCTGGTGAACGTGGCGTCCAAGTGCGGCCTCACCCCGCAGTACGCCGGTCTGGAGCGGCTCCAGCAGCAGTACGGCGACCGGGGCTTCACCGTCCTCGGCGTGCCCTGCAACCAGTTCGCGGGGCAGGAGCCCGGCAGCGCTGAGGAGATCGGGACGTTCTGCTCGGCGACGTACGGCGTCACCTTCCCGCTGCTGGAGAAGACGGACGTGAACGGGGAGACCCGGCACCCGCTGTACGAGGAGCTGACGCGGACGGCCGATGCCGAGGGCGCGGCCGGGGATGTGCAGTGGAACTTCGAGAAGTTCCTGCTCTCCCCGAAGGGCGAGGTCGTGGCCCGTATCCGTCCGCGTACGGAACCGGAGGCCCCGGAGGTCGTCGCGGCGATCGAGGCACAGCTGCCCGCCTGATCCCGCACCACGGGACAGCGACGCCGACGCCGGCCCTCCGCGGGCTCCGGCGTCGGCGTCGTTTTCAAGACACGTTCCAGTGCCCCATGCCGCTAACGGATCGGCATGCCCGACAGCGTGCGGGCGATCACCAGGCGCTGGATCTCGCTCGTCCCCTCGAAAATCGTGTAGATGGCGGCGTCCCGGTGCATGCGCTCCACCGGATACTCGCGGGTGAAGCCGTTGCCTCCCAGTATCTGTACGGCCTGCGCCGTGACCGTCTTCGCCGTCTCGCTCGCGTACAGCTTCGACATGGACCCCTCGGCCGAGGTGAACGGCTTGCCCGTCGACGCCATCCAGGAGGCCCGCCACACCAGCAGCCTCGACGCGTCGATACGGGTGCGCATATCGGCCAGCTGGAAGGCGATGCCCTGGTTGTCGATGATCGGGCGGCCGAACTGGCTGCGTGTCTTCGCGTAGTCGAGCGCGACCTCGTACGCCGCGCGGGCCGTGCCCACCGCCATCGCGCCGACCGCCGGGCGGGAGGCCTCGAAGGTGGCCATGGCCGCGTTCTTCACCCGCTCACCGCCGCTGCCACCGTCCGCCGCCGCCGCTCGCTCGCGTGCCCGTGCGAGACGCTCGTCGAGCTTTTCTTTTCCGCCGAGCAGACAGTGCCCCGGCACCCGTACGTCCTCCAGGACGACCTCGGCCGTGTGGGAGGCGCGAATACCGTGCTTCTTGAATTTCTGGCCCTGGGTGAGACCGGGGGTTCCGGGCGGCACGATGAAAGAGGCGTGCCCCTTCGAACCCAATTCGGAGTCGACCACCGCGACGACGACATGGACATTGGCTATACCGCCATTGGTCGCCCACGTCTTTGTGCCGTCGAGTATCCACTCGTCCTTCGCCTCGTCGTACACCGCGCGGGTACGCATGGCCGCCACGTCGGAGCCCGCGTCGGGTTCGGAGGAGCAGAAAGCGGCGAGCTTCACGTCGTCCGCGTCGCCGTACATCTGCGGGATCCAGGTGCCGATCTGCTCCTCGGTGCCGTTCGAGAGGACACCGACGGCCGCCAGGCCCGTACCGACGATCGACAGCGCGATGCCCGCGTCGCCCCAGAAGAGTTCCTCCATCGCCATGGGGATTCCGAGGCCCGTCGGGTCGAAGAACTGCTGGGCGTAGAAATCCAGGGAGTAGATTCCGATCTTGGCGGCCTCCTGGATGACCGGCCAGGGGGTCTCCTCACGCTCGTCCCACTCGGCTGCGGCCGGCCGGATGACGTCCGCGGCGAAACCGTGGAGCCAGTCACGGACCTGCCTCTGGTCGTCATTGAGATCGAGCGTGAACTCGGCCATGTTTTCCTCCAGCATGTTACTTGCGGTAACTACAGTCTGTTACTCACAAGTAGGGGATGTCAACCAGCCACGGCTCACTCACCATTGGCGGCGGGCAGGGTGTTACGTTGCCCGAGCGTCAGGCAATCGCACGGGCGGGGAGACACACCTATGGAGACCACACAGCAGACCGAGCAGCAGCGGTCCGCGCGACAGCGGCGTCGGCAATTGCTGGAGGCCGCGGACCGGGTGGTGCTCCGGGACGGCCCCCAGGCTTCCATGAACGCCATCGCCGCCGAGGCGGGCATCACCAAACCGATTCTCTACCGTCACTTCGGCGACAAGGGCGGGCTGTACCGGGCGCTCGCCAAGCGCCACACCGACGCGCTGCTGGACGCCCTGCGGACCGCGCTCGACGCACCCGCCGAGCGGCGCCAGCGGGTCGAGGCCACCCTCGACACGTATCTCGCCGCGATCGAGGCGCGCCCCCAGGTCTACCGGTTCCTGATGCATCCGGCCGAGGACACCCAACTGCCCGAGCCGGGCTTCGATGTGGGCCGCCATTCGGCTCCGCTGCTGCGCCGCCTCGGGGAGGAACTCGCCAAGGTCATCGAGGAGCGGGTGGACCTCGGGCCCGGCAGCGAGCAGCTCGCCCGGGTCTGGGGCCATGGCATCGTCGGCATGATGCACGGGGCCGGGGACTGGTGGCTCGGTGAACGCCCCTGCTCGCGGGCCCAGTTGGTGAGCAGCCTGGCGGATCTGCTGTGGGGCCGGCTGGCCGCGGTCGCCGACCGCGCGGGCGGCCCCGGCTTCTGAAACGCCTGACCGGGCGCGCATCGACGAGTCCGGTTCCTGAGCGCCGGGCGCGCGTCGACCGGTCAGGCGTACGGTCCCGCGGTCAGGCGTACCGTCCCGCGGTGGTCAGGCGTACGGTCCCGCGGCACCGGAGCCGGAACCCGGCCCGACTCCGTTCCCGGCCGCCGGTCCCGCCCCGGCGCCGTCCCCCGCACCGCCCCACGGGGCCCGGCGCGCCGCCCGCAGCGCCCTGGACCGCCGCCAGCCGGTGAGCCGGTCGGTGTACACCATGCCGTCCAGGTGGTCGCACTCGTGCTGGAGACAGCGCGCGAAGAAGCCCGAGCCCTCGATCCGTACCGGCTCGCGGTCCCGCGTGACGCCCTCCACCACCGCGCGGTCGAACCGCTCGGTGCCCGCCTCGATGCCCGGCAGCGACAGGCAGCCCTCCGGCCCGCGCAGGGTGAGGCCGTCCGCCTCGGCCGCCACCGGCCGGGGATTGACGACGTGTCCGAGGTGGCGGACCTCCTCGTCGTCCGGGCAGTCGTAGACGAACACCCGCAGGGGAACGCCGATCTGGTTCGCCGCCAGCCCGACCCCCCGGGCGGCGTACATCGTCGCGAAGAGATCCTCGATCAGCCGAGTCAGCGCCGGACCGAAGTCCGTGACGGGCTCACAGCGGGCGTGCAGCACCGGATCGCCGAGCATTCTCATGGCCTGTACTCGCCCGGTACTGCCGGGGATCGGACGGTTTCGCATGTCGATCAGGGTACGGTCCACGAGGTCCTCGGCCTTCTGCCAGGTGCCGCGGTTCGGGCGCCTGGCCGGATCTCGATAGGCTGACCCAGGGACCGATGCGAGGAGGACCAAGGACGATGTCAGGCAACACGGACCCGTTGTCGCCACGGGCCAAGCTGGCCGTGACGGCGGGCAAGGCCGCAGCGGCGGTGTCGCGCGCCGCCGGGCGTGGCAGCGGATCGGTGATCGGCGGCAAGGTGGCGCTCAGGCTGGACCCCGATCTGCTGGGGCGGCTGGCGCAGCATCTCGACGTCATCCTCGTATCGGCGACGAATGGCAAGACCACCACGACGCGGCTGATCGCCGAGGCGCTGCGGGCCGCGGGGCCCGTCGTGTCCAACGCTCTCGGCGCCAATATGCCCGCCGGAATCACCTCGGCGCTCGCGGGTGGTTCCGACGCCAAGTTCGGTGTGATCGAGGTGGACGAGAAGTACCTGGCCGGGGTGGCCCGGGACACGACGCCCAAGGCGATCGCGCTCCTCAACCTCTCCCGCGACCAGCTCGACCGCGCCGCGGAGACCCGGATGCTCGCGGAGAAGTGGCGCGAGGGGCTGGCCGGTACGAAGTCCGTCGTCATCGCCAACGCCGACGACCCGCTGATCGTGTGGGCCGCCTCCTCCTCGCCGAACGTGGTGTGGGTGGCGGCCGGCCAGGAGTGGAAGGACGACGCCTGGTCCTGCCCCTCCTGCGGCGGTGTGATGCAGCGGCCGGGCGACGACTGGTTCTGCGGCGAGTGCGGTTTCCGCCGCCCCGCCCCCAGCTGGGCGCTCCACGGGGACCATGTCCTCGACCCGCACGGTTCGGCCTGGCCGATCCACCTCCAGCTGCCCGGCCGCGCCAACAAGGCGAACGCCGCCACCTCCGCCGCCGTCGCGGCCACCTTCGGGGTGCCCCCGCAGGTCGCGCTGGAGCGGATGTACCAGGTGCAGGCCGTGGCCGGCCGGTACGACGTGGTGTCGTTCCTCGGCCGCGACCTGCGGCTGCTGCTCGCCAAGAACCCGGCGGGCTGGCTGGAGACGTTCTCGCTCATCGACCCGCCGCCGACCCCGGTCATCCTCGCCGTCAACGCCCGTGGCGCCGACGGCACGGACACCTCGTGGCTGTGGGACGTCGACTACACCCGGCTCGCGGGTCACCCGATCTTCGTCATCGGCGACCGCAAGCTGGACCTCGCCGTGCGCCTGGAGGTCGCCGGGCTGAACTTCCGGGTCTGCGAGACACCCGACGAGGCCGTGCAGATGGCGCCGCCAGGACGTATCGAGGCGATCGCCAACTACACCGCGTTCCAGGATTTGCGCCGCCGAGTGGGGAACTGACGCCGTGCCCGAGAACTGGACCCCACGGCCCCCGCGAACCCCTGGAGGAGGAACGAGAATGAGCGACAACAGCCTGCGCCTGGTGTGGATCTACCCCGATCTGCTGAGCACCTACGGGGACCAGGGCAACGCCCTGGTGGTGGAGCGCCGGGCGCAGCAGCGTGGCCTGGGTGTCACGCGCGTGGATGTACGCAGCGATCAGCCGGTGCCGACCTCCGGCGACATCTACCTGATCGGTGGCGGCGAGGACCGGCCGCAGCGGCTGGCGGCGGAGCGGCTGCGCCGTGACGGCGGGCTCAGCCGGGCCGTCTCCAACGGTGCCATCGTGTTCTCGGTCTGTGCCGGTTACCAGATCCTCGGCCATGAGTTCGTCAACGACCTGGGCGAGCGCGAGGCCGGTCTCGGGCTGCTCGACGTGGTGTCGACGCGCGGCGAGGGCGACCGGTGCGTCGGCGACGTACTGGCCGACATCGACCCGCGGCTGAACCTGCCGCAGCTGACCGGCTTCGAGAACCACCAGGGCATCACGCACCTCGGCCCGACGGCGCGCCCGTTCGCGCGGGTCCAGCTCGGCCGGGGCAACGGCACGGGCGACGGCACGGAGGGCGCGTACAACGACACCGTCTTCGGTACGTACATGCACGGCCCGGTGATGGCCCGCAATCCGCAGATCGCGGACCTGCTGCTGAAACTGGCCCTCGATGTGAACGCGCTGCCGCCGACCGACGACCGCTGGTACGAGGCGCTGCGCGCCGAACGGGTCGCCGCGGCCGTCCAGCCCGCCTGACCTCGCGGGAAGCACCCGGGGGCCCTGGCAGGGCCCCCGGAGGCGCCGTGGGAGCGCGTCCGGCAATCGGGCGGCCGGGTTCGGTCCACCCCCGCCCGCCGGTAGGCTGGCCGGGACCTGGCCGTACAACGGTGTCCGGCCGTCGACCCACGTTGCGAAGGTATCCCGGGCCATGCGAATTGGTGTGCTCACCTCAGGCGGCGACTGCCCCGGCCTCAACGCCGTGATCAGGTCCGTCGTACACCGCGCTGTCGTCGACCACGGCGACGAGGTGATCGGATTCCACGACGGCTGGAAGGGCCTCCTGGAGTGCGACTACCGCAAGCTCGACCTGGACGACGTCGCCGGCATCCTCGCCCGCGGCGGCACGATTCTCGGCTCGTCCCGGGTCCAGCCCGCGCATCTGCGGGACGGGGTGGAGCGGGCCCGGGGGCATGTGGCCGAGCTGGGGCTCGACGCGATCATCCCGATCGGCGGTGAGGGCACCCTCAAGGCCGCCCACCTGCTCTCCGAGGCCGGGCTGCCGATCGTCGGCGTACCGAAGACCATCGACAACGACATCGCCTCGACCGATGTGACCTTCGGCTTCGACACGGCCGTCGGTGTCGCCACCGAGGCGCTGGACCGGCTGAAGACGACCGCCGAGTCCCATCAGCGCGTGCTGATCGTCGAGGTCATGGGCCGACACACCGGCTGGATCGCCCTGCACTCCGGCATGGCCGCCGGTGCCCACGCCATCGTCGTGCCCGAACGGCCCTTCGACATAGGCGAGTTGAGCGAGCTGGTCGGCAAGCGCTTCTCGGCGGGGAAGCGGTTCGCGATCGTCGTGGTCGCGGAGGGCGCGAAGCCGCGCGAGGGCTCGATGGAGTGGGACGAGGGCGGCAAGGACGTGTACGGCCACGAGCGCTTCGCGGGTGTGGCCCGGCAGCTCTCGATCGAGCTGGAGGAGCGGCTCGGCAAGGAGGCCAGGCCGGTCATACTCGGCCATGTCCAGCGCGGTGGCACTCCCACGGCGTACGACCGGGTCCTCGCGACCCGCTTCGGCTGGCACGCCGTCGAGGCGGCGCACCGCCGCGAATTCGGCATGCTGACGGCGCTGCGCGGCACGGACATCGTCATGGTGCCGCTGGGCGACGCGGTGGAGACGCTCAAGACGGTGCCCGCCGAGCGGTACGCCGAGGCGGAGTGCGTGCTCTGATCCGTACCGCCCGCACCGCCGGCGCCTGAGTCACGCACCGTCGGCACCTGAGTCACCGCCGGCACCTGAGTCACGCCGACAGCTGACCAGAACCGCCCCCGGTCGCGGAAGCGGCCGGGGGCGGTTCTAGTCTGGTGCGGACAACCGGCACGAATCAGGCCGGGATGTGGCAGGAACGTCCCACGGGAGCACACGGATGGATCACGGCGGGCACGGCACGACCATGGATCTGCCGCCGTTCACGCTGGGGCGGGCGCTGGAGTACTCCCCGGACCTGTTCTTCCTCATCGGCTGCCTACTGGGGCTCGCCCTGTACGGCTGGGGCGTGCTGCGGCTGCGCAGGCGCGGCGACAGCTGGCCGGTCGGCCGCACCATCGGGTTCACCCTCGGCGTGCTGACCGTGGCGCTGGTGATGTGCACCGGGCTGAACGACTACGGCATGGTCATGTTCAGCGTGCACATGGTCCAGCACATGATCATCAGCATGGTCTCGCCGATCCTGCTGCTGCTCGGGGCCCCGGTGACGCTGGCGCTGCGCGCGCTGCCCGTCGCGGGCGGCGGCCGCAAGGGACCGCGCGAGCTGCTGCTCGCGCTGCTGCACAGCCGGTACGTCCAGGTCATCACGCACCCCGCCTTCACCATCCCGCTCTTCATCGCGAGCCTGTACGGGCTGTACTTCACCCCGCTCTTCGACTTCCTGATGGGATCCAAGACCGGGCACATCGCGATGATGGTCCACTTCCTCGCCGTCGGCCTGGTCTTCTTCTGGCCGATCATGGGCATCGATCCGGGGCCGAACCGGCCCAACTACGTGATGCGGATGCTGGAGCTGTTCGCGGGGATGCCGTTCCACGCCTTCTTCGGGATCGCGCTGATGATGGCGACCGAACCGATGGTCGACGCGTACCGCACTCCCCCGGCCTCGCTCGGGATCGACGCCCTGGCCGACCAGAACGCGGCGGGCGGTATCGCCTGGGCGTTCAGTGAGATCCCGTCCGTGCTGGTCCTGGTCGCGCTGGTCTTCCAGTGGTACCGCTCGGAGCAGCGGCAGGCGAGGCGCTCGGACCGGGCCGCCGACCGGGACGGTGACAAGGAACTGGCGGCGTACAACGCCTATCTCGCCTCGCTCCAGAGCAGGGGCCGCTAGCGCGGAACGCGGGTCCCGGGCGACGATGGGCTTCACGGCCCTGCCCGGAGGAGGACTTACATGTCCGGATCCACGAAGACCATGGGTGTGGTGACCGTCGGCGCGCTGGTCGTGGTGACCGGCTACACGGCGGTGCTCGGCAGCAACGGCTGGCTCTGGTTCGGGTGGGTGGTCCTGGGACTGGTCACGATCGGCATGATCACCTCACGCGGCAACTGAACCACCCCATTGTGCAACTCATCAGTTGCACAACAGTCCGGATTGATGCAACCATGGGGTTGCACGTCAGGTTTCGAGCAGCGGGAGGTTCTTCTCATGTCCACATCCGACGACCGCTTCGCCGACCGTATCGAGCGGGAGATCACCATCGCGGCGCCCGTGGAACGCGTATGGGCGGTGCTGACGGAACCGGAGCACGTCGGCCGGTGGTTCGGGCAGGGCACACCGGCCCCTGTCGATCTGCGTCCGGGCGGCATCATGCACCTGGACCACGGCGCGTACGGCCAGTTCCCCACGACGATCGTGACGGTCGATCCGCCGCGCCACTTCTCGTACCGCTGGGCGAGCGCGTATCCCGGCGAGGCGGCCACCGAGGGCAATTCCACCCTCGTGGAGTTCACCCTCACCCCGGAGGGCGAGGGGACCAGGCTGCGTGTGGTCGAGACCGGCTTCGCCGATATCGTCATCCCCGAGGACAAGCGGGACAGCGCCTCGCAGGAGAGCCACACGAAGGGCTGGACGGACATGGTCGGGAACATCCGGGAGTACGTGGAGCGGCTCGGCGCATGACGGCGGAGACCGGCCGGGAGACCGGCGCCCACGGGGAAGCCGGGCGGGACACAGGCCGCGGCCCCGGCCACGACAGCGGGCAGGACGCCGTGACGGAGGTCCTGTCCGCGCTGGCGGATCCGACCCGCCGCCGGATACTGGACGCCCTCGCCGCGCACGGTGAGGCGACCGCCACGGTCCTGGCCGCGGAGCTGCCCGTCAGCCGGCAGGCGATCGTCAAACACCTCGCCGTCCTGGACCGGGCCGGTCTGGTCACCGGCCGCAGGGAGGGCCGCGAGGCACGGTACGTGGTGCGGCCCGCCGGACTCGGGGCCACCGCCCGGTGGATGGACCGGGTCGCCGCCGACTGGGACAGCCGCCTCGCGGCCGTCAAGCGCCTCGCCGAGGCCACCCAGAACTCCACCGGCGGCTCCCCCGACGAACCGGGCCCCGGACAGGTCCGCGGGATCTGAAAGATCCACGAGACCTGTCCGGGGCCCGGTTGTCACACCCGCGCCGTCACATCGAATCGGTGGCGCGCGTGGGCTTTCCGTTCACGCTCGGAGTCGTGTCGGCCTCCTTGGCCTCGTTGTTCCGCCTGGTGCTTGTGGTCTCCTTGGCGCCTGCGGCCCCGGGGGACGCGCTCTTGAGCGAGTTGAGGATCGCCATGCCCTGGCCCACCAGACCCGCCGCCATGTCGTTGACGCCGTCGGTGCCGTTCAGGACGGTCAGATTCGCACCCGACATGCCCCGGGCGGCCGCGTCGGCGAGCGCCGGCAGGTTCTCCACGATGCGGTTGGCCGCGATGAGTTCCTGGTTGCCGTCCTTCAGCGAGGCGGCACGCGCGGTGTTCGCGTCGGCCTGGGCCTGGGCGAGGGTGCGCTCGGCGTACGCGTTGCCGTCCGCCGCGAACTTCGCCTGGTCACGGGCCGCTTCGGCCAGGGTGCGCTGCCGGTACGCCTCGGCGTCCGCCGGGCGCCTGACCTCGGCCTCCAGCCGCTGTGCGGCGAAGAGCGCCTGACGTTGCGCCAGTTCCGTCTGCTCCTCGACCGTTTCCCGGGATGCCCTCGCCTCGGCCAGCGGTCCCGCCTGGGCGGCGCGGGCGTTTACCTGCTCCGTCTCGGCGTGGAAACCGGCGCGCTTGATCGCGGTGTCGCGTTCGTACTCCGCCTTGAGCGCGGAGGCCTGCTGCTCGCGCTCGGTCGCTTCCTGGTCCGCCTTGGCCTGGGCGATCCGCGCCTGGCTGGCGACCGCGGCCGCGTGCGGGGCGGCCAGATTGCTGATGTAGCCGGTGGCGTCCTCGATCTCCTGGATCTGGAGGGCGTCCACCACGATGCCGAGCTTCTCCATCTCGCTGTGGCTGCCCTGCTTGACCTCCTGGGCGACCCGGTCGCGTTCGCGGATGATCTGCTCCACGGTCAACCCGCCGACGATGGAACGGAGGTGGCCGGCGAAGATCCGGCCCACCAGCTCTTCCATACGGTCCTGTTCCGCCAGGAAGCGGCGGGCCGCGTTGGCGATCGACACCGTGTCGTCGCCGACCTTGAACACGGACACCGCACGGACGTTGAGACGGATTCCCTGCTGGGTGACGCAGTCCTCGACGATCTCCGCCTCACGCAGCGCCAGGGACAGCATGCGGACCTTGTGCTTGATCGGCATCACAAAGCTGCCGTGCCCGGTGACGATCCGGAACTGCGTGTCCTGCGCCTGCCGTTTGGACCCGGATATGAGCATCGCCTCGTTGGGCGCGGGTACATGCCAGAACAGCATGACGGACTCCTGTCCTACTCACTACATGCCTCTTCGGTGATTCAAGAAGGAAAGGGCTCCACGATCACCGACCGCGCCGAGATCGACTCGACGACGATCACGCGAAGGTTTCTGCCGATCGGACGGCCCGCCCAGGCCGCGTACGCCTCGGATCCGCCCCGTACGGACACCAGAACCTCGCCGGGCCCGTCGGCCGGGATCGGAACGGTGACCCTGCCGATCGCTCCGACCGGGCTCTGCGAGGACTCATCTGCCGCGGACATACGTCGTTGCTCCGCCCGTTTCCCTCGTGGCGACGCTCCAGGGCCGGGCGGACGCAGACGTCCGTACGATCGGTTCGCCAGTCGCGATCATGGGTGACCACGCCTTCTGGAGGGCCGCGCCTCCGACCTCGTCCACCATCGAGGACGCCCCCGGCGAATCGGCCGACGGCGACATACCCTCGATGACTTCACAGTACTCCGCACGGTGTCAGGAAGGCATGACGAGCGGCGAGGATCCGGCCGGGCGTACAGGACCGCGGCCGGGACGGGCGGCGGGCAGGCGGGCAGGCAGGCCGTCCGCCCTATCGGGTGAAAATGACGTCCTGGCGGTTGCCGCGCGCGGGCACCGTCCCGGTGGCCGGATTCGCCGCCGGGCCTGCCGTCAGAGGGCCTCCGACGGGATCCGCCGCCGCCCCGGGCGACGCGCCGGAGGCCGGGAGGTTGCACCGCCCCGGTGAAAGCGCCGCCATGCTGCTGCCGAGTTCACCCGCGACCGTTTATCCGGAGGAGCGTTGCAGTGACCACGACGGGCACGGAAGAGTCGGCCGAGGCAGACGACAGCTACGAGAACGAGCTGCCGGTACGGCGTAAGCAGGCGGGCAATGTCGTCGTGAGGTGGCTGACCACCACCGACCACAAGACGATCGGCACGATGTACCTCACCACATCGTTCGCGTTCTTCATGGTGGGCGGTCTGATGGCGCTCTTCATGCGTGCCGAGCTGGCCCGACCGGGCCTGCAGATCATGTCGAGCGAGCAGTTCAACCAGGCGTTCACCCTGCACGGCACGATCATGCTGCTGATGTTCGCGACGCCGCTCTTCATCGGGTTCACGAACTGGATCATGCCGTTGCAGATCGGCGCGCCGGATGTGGCGTTCCCCCGGCTGAACATGTTCGCGTACTGGCTCTACCTCTTCGGTTCGCTGATCGTGGTGAGCGGCCTGCTGACGCCCGAAGGAGCGGCCAACTTCGGTTGGTTCGCGTACTCCCCTCTGACGGACTCGGTCCGCTCGCCGGGGGTCGGCGGTGATCTGTGGATCATGGGTCTGGCGTTCTCCGGTTTCGGCACGATCCTCGGCTCGGTCAACTTCATCACCACCATCGTCTGTATGCGCGCGCCCGGTATGACGATGTTCCGGATGCCGATCTTCACCTGGAACGTGCTGCTGACCGCCGTGCTGGTCATCTTCGCCTTCCCGGTGCTGGCCGCCGCGCTGCTCGCCCTGGAGGCGGACCGCAAGTTCGGCGCGCACGTCTTCGACGCGGCCAACGGTGGCGCACTGCTGTGGCAGCACCTCTTCTGGTTCTTCGGCCACCCGGAGGTGTACATCATCGCCTTGCCGTTCTTCGGCATCGTCACCGAGGTGATCCCCGCTTTCAGCCGAAAGCCGATCTTCGGCTATGTGGGGCTCGTCGGGGCGACCATCGCGATCGCGGGGCTGTCGGTGACGGTGTGGGCGCACCATATGTTCGTGACCGGTGGCGTGTTGCTGCCGTTCTTCTCGTTCATGACGTTCCTGATCGCGGTCCCGACCGGGGTGAAGTTCTTCAACTGGATCGGCACCATGTGGCGGGGGTCGCTGTCCTTCGAGACACCCATGCTGTGGACGATCGGCTTCCTCGTCACGTTCCTCTTCGGCGGTCTGACGGGCGTCATCCTGGCCTCGCCGCCGATGGACTTCCACGTCTCCGACTCGTACTTCGTCGTCGCGCACTTCCATTACGTCGTCTTCGGCACGGTCGTGTTCGCGATGTTCGCCGGATTCCACTTCTGGTGGCCGAAGTTCACCGGCAAGATGCTGGACGAGCGGCTCGGGAAGATGACTTTCTGGACGCTGTTCATCGGCTTCCACGGCACCTTCCTGGTGCAGCACTGGCTGGGTGCCGAAGGAATGCCGCGCCGTTACTCGGACTATCTCGCCACCGACGGATTCACCGCGCTCAACACCGTCTCCACCATCAGTTCGTTCGTGCTCGGACTGTCGATGCTGCCGTTCTTCTACAACGTCTGGAAGACCGCGAAGTACGGCAAGAGGGTCGAGGTCGACGACCCGTGGGGGTACGGCCGTTCGCTGGAATGGGCGACGTCCTGCCCGCCGCCGAGGCACAACTTCATCACGCTGCCCCGGATCCGGTCCGAGTCCCCGGCATTCGATCTGCACCATCCGGTCATCCGGTCGCTCGACGAGGCCCAGAACAATCCCGCCGCCGCCAAGTGAACCGGTCCGATCCGTCTCGGGACAGCCGTCCCGAGGCGTTCTGGTCCCGGAGCGAGGAGAAGCCTGTGAACCCCGAGGAGGACAGCGCCCGCGGTCTGTTCCAGATCGAGGGCTATCTGTTGTGGAGCGCGGAGATGGAGGACATCCGGCGCCAGGCGGCCCGGTTCACCGAGCAGTTGCCGTGGCTCACGACCGCCCAGCGTGAGGACGTGGAACGCGTGTACGCGACCGACCGGGCCGCCGCGTCCCGGGCCATGCTCATCCGGATCTCGGACCGCGTCACCGAGCTGCGCTGCGAATACACCGAGCGCTACCGGCAGCTCAGGGCGCGTTGTGTGACGGCGGCCGTGGTAACTGTCGGCGCGGCGAGCGGCACCTGTACCGCGGTCGCCCTGCTCGCGCGCTGACACCGGGGGGCGGTACGAGGGTGGCCGGTGGCGGTCGCGGGCCGGCGGCGGCCGCTCAGGGGCCGCGCGCCGGTCGCCCGCGACGCACCGGGCCGACGTCGGTGTCGAGGGCGCTCAGACCTCCAGCACGGCTTCGACCTTCTTGAGGTTGTGGCGGGCCAACGCCAGGTTCGCGCGGCCGCGGTCGAGCGCGAGGTAGAGGAACAGCGAGCCGTGGCTGGACATCAGCGGACGGATCAGGTGGTACTGCTTGCCGAGCGTGATCAGGATGTCCTCGATGGCGTCATCCATGTCCAGGGTGGCGAGTGTGCGTACCTTCGCGCGCACGATCTCGGTGTTCCCCGCCGCCGCGACCTCCAGATCGAGGCCCTGTCCCCCGCCCAGGGTCCCGAGCGACATACCACTCTCGTAATCGACCACCGCCACACCGAGGGCGCCTTCTATGCTCATTGCCTCTTTGAGAGCGGTCTCTAGGTTCATCGTGTGGTCCTGTTCCTGAAAGCTGAAGGCAGTCACCTACCCTGGCAACGAAGAGCCAGAGGACAAAGGACGCCAAGTTCGGTCACTAATGCGCAAGTTACAGACTAGGCTACTGTGTAATCTGTCTTGAAATGAAGGGGTACACGTGTCAGCGATCGAGGCGTCCCTTTCCTCGCTTCTGCAGACTCCCGGAGTCACCGGAGCGGCGCTCGTGGACGCGGTCACCGGACTCACGTACTGCGTGGTCGGAGACGCACTCGAAGTCGGAGACGGCGTGGAGACCGCCGAGCTGGCAGCGGTGATCACGAATCACGTGGGCCAGGCGGGGGCCGGGAGCGAACTGGAGAGCGTGATCGTGGCGAGTACGCGTCGCTACCACGTGGTACGGACCGTGCCGCGTGCCGGTGACCCCCTGCTCCTGGTCACCACACTGGACCGCGACGGAACCAATCTCGCGCTGGTGATGCGTCAGCTGAACGACCACGCGGAAGGCGTGCTGGCATGAACGGCGGTCCCCTGCCCCCGAGTCCGGCGCAAGCCGGTTCTTCCCCGCGCAACCTCCCCGCCCAGCTGCTGCGCCTGCATCAGGAGAATTACAGCGGCACCGTGCTGGTCTCCGGGGTGCCTGGCGGAACGATTCACCTGAGGGACGGCCTGATCGGCGCGATCGAGACCCCGGGGACGCCGTCGGTCGAGTCCGCACTGCTGAAATCGGCGCGTATCAGCGACGAGCACTGGGCGGCCGCCCTGACCGCGGCACGGCAGGTGGACGATCTCGGCGCGACGCTGGTCCGCCAGAGCCGGGTCGGCGCCGCCGAGTTGGAAGTCCTCTGCGCCGCGACCGTGTTCGAGGGCGCGTTCGCGATGGCGCTGGCCCGGCCCGACGGCTGGGAGGTGGGCGGGCCCGCACCGACCGTACTGACCCGGCACGGCATCGCACCGCAGACCGTCGCGGAAGAGACGACGCGCCGCCTGGCCCTGGTGTCCCAGCGGTGGGGGTCACCCGCCGAACTGGCCCGCGCGAGGATGCGGCCCTCGTCACGGGCCGACCGTGTGGCCGGCCGGCTGACGCGGCGTTACCAAGCCGTCCTCGCCGTCGCCAACGCCCGCCGTACACCGCGCGATCTCGCGTTCACCCTGGGGCGTGGGCTGTTCGCCGTCATGGTGGATCTGATCCGTATGAACGACCTCCAGCTGATCCAGTGGGAGGAGCCGCCCCCGGCCGACAGGCCGAGCACCGCCCCGCGCGTCGTCGAAGCGGGGGCCGTGGCCCGGACGCCCGCCGGCTCACTGCCACGACGCGTCCCTCGCGGACATCCCGAGCAACGTGCGTACGGCGGGACACGGACGCCCGACGGGCCGAGACCATCGGGGCTCACGGACGGCTCCGGACCCTGACCGGGGAGCTCGGGACGCCGTACGACACCCCACGGCAGGACTACGGCCGGATCACCACCAAGGAGCGAACACCCATGCACGCAAACTCGTCCGTCACTTCTCTCGTCGATGTTCTGGCCTCGCTGCGGGAGCGGGTGATGGGAGTGTCGGAGAGCGTCCTGTCTACAGGCGACGGCCTCCTGGTGGCCGCCGACGCGGACGCTGTCCAGCCGGAAGCCATATCGGCCCTCGCGGCGGCGACACTCGGGCTCGGTACGCGCATGGCGCAGCAGGCCGACGCGGGCTCCCTCCGCGATGTGGTCATCCGCTGCGGGGGCGGCCAGATCGTCGTTCTGGCCGTGGGGGAACGGGCGTTGCTGTCCGTCCTGGGCGACGAGGGACTCGACGTCGCCGCGCTCCAGCGCGAGACTCCGGCGATCGTGGAGGAGCTTGTCGCTCTCCTCTCGGGAGACGTGTCCTCTTGAAGGGAGACGTCTCCCCTTGAGGGGATACGTGTTTTCCGGATCGGCCGGAGGCCGGCCACCGGACGTGGTCGTGCGGTGGGGCGCGTGTGTGAGCGACGCGCCCCACAGCCATGTCGTGGACACATTGGTTCCACGGTGTTCGCCGTGTTCCCCGCTCCGCCCCGCCGGTCAGTGCGGAGGGTCGGGCGGTGCGTCGACGAGCCTGATGCCGGTGACCAGATGGGGACGGATCCGTACGGCGCAGTCCATCGGCCGGTCCGACCAGGGATGCAGCAGCCGCTCGTAGCGGAGCAGATCACACGGGTCGGTGACCTGACGGCAGTAGCCCGTGGCCACGACGCTCCACCCGAGATGGCTGAACGGATCGATGTCGTCCGCCTGGTAGGCGACGACGACCCCCTGGCTGCCGTGCCGCCCGGCCTGGGTGATCAGGGCGGAGCTGTCGTGGGTACGGATGATGATGTCGCCGTCGTCCACCAGATGGTTCACGGGCCGGACGGCGGGCAGGGCGCGCTGGGTGAAGACGATCCGGCCCAGTGAGGCGCGGCTGAGGAGCGCCAACGCCTGTGCGCTGTCCAGCTCGACGGTTCGCCGCGGGCCTGCCGCGGCTGCCCGCGGGGCTGGGTGGCATGCCTTTGTCATGCGTCTGCGTCGTCCCTTCAAGCGGATGCTCCTGCCGCGCGGCGTCGGGCAGGACCGACGACTTGAGTAGAACGCGATCGGTTCCGGCCGCGCCAGGGCCGTTCGGCCCTGAGGCCGAACGGCCCTATCGGCCGGGGCTCGTGGAGCCGACATACTGGGCTTGCGGAGACGGAGCGCTGTCCGTCGTCCCTCCGGCCTCATTGAACCTTGTTGGACCTCGTCGGACCTTGTTGGACCTTGTTGAATTTCTCGACCTCCCCGACCTTCCCGCCGACCGAACGAGCATCGTGTGACTGAGTCCTCCTCGCCCACCACTTCCCCCGCCTCTCCCTCTCCTGTGCGCGTCTTCATCCTCGACGACCACGAGGTGGTGCGCCGCGGGGTACGCGATCTGCTGGACGCGCAGGACGGCATCGAAGTCGTCGGCGAGGCGGCGGACGCCCGGGAGGCGCTGGCCCGGGTGCCCGCCACGCGCCCGCGGGTGGCGGTGCTGGACGTACGGCTCGGTGACGACCGGGGCGGCGACCACGCGGGCATCGAGGTGTGTCGTGAACTGAGGGCCCGGATGCCGGAGTTGGCCTGTCTGATGCTGACGTCGTTCGATGACGACGAGGCGCTGTTCGACGCGATCATGGCGGGCGCGGCGGGCTATGTGCTGAAGCAGATCAACGGCGCGGATCTGGTGGCCGCGGTACGTACGGTGGCGGCGGGCACCTCGATGCTCGACCCCCGGACGACATCACGGGTGATGGCCCGGTTACGCGGTCCGCGGGACGCACCGTCGGCCGGGAAACCCGAGGCGCCCCCCTCGGCAGGGTCCGAACTGGACCGGCTCTCACCGAGGGAGCGTCAGATCGTGGAGCTCATCGGCGAAGGCATGACCAACCGTGAGATCGCCGACCGGCTGTTCCTGGCCGAGAAGACCGTCAAGAACCGGATCTCCTCGATCCTGTCCAAGCTGGGGGTCGGCCGCCGCATCCAGGCGGCGATGATCGCGGGACGTGTCCGGGACCGGAGAGAGCACGGGGAGCACTGCGGCGGTTAGATTCACTGCCGGCCTTGCGGCTCATTCCCGACTCTGCGTCAATTCCCCTCTGACGTGCGCCTGTTACGTGCCGTCCGGCGCCCGGCGCTCGACGGCGCAGCCGGGCAGCGGCACCTGCCACACGATGCGCGTGCCGCCCTCCTCGGGCGCCTCGACGGCCAGTGTGCCGTTGTGCAGTCGCGCTCTGGTGCGCATGTTCGCCAGGCCTCCGGTATGGCTCCGGGCCCCGTTACCGGCGTCCGTACGGCCGGCCGGGCTCATGCCCACACCGTCGTCCGTGACGGTGAGGTTCACCGTGTCGCCGACGGTCAGGGCGACTTCGATCCGGCCGGCCCGCGCGTGCCGGGAGGCATTGGAAAGGGCTTCGGCGGTGACCGCCAGGACCTGCTTGGCCAGTTCGTCCGGGATGTTGGTGTCCACCGGGCCGTCGATCAGCAGCGCCGGCCTGAATCCGAGCGCACGGGCGGCGGTCTGTACGGTCTCCGCCATACGGCGACGCAGGCCGGACCGGCCCGAATGGTCGCCGGTCCTCAGGTCGAAGATCGTGGACCGGATGATGCGAATGGTGGTGTCCAGGTCGTCCACGGCCCGGCTCACGCGTTCGGCCGCGTGGGGCCGGTCCGCGATGAACGGCGTGGTGCTCTGCAAGGTCATACCGGTGGCGAACAGCCGCTGGATCGCCAGGTCGTGGAGGTCACGGGCGATACGGTCACGGTCCTGAAGGACCGCCAGTTCCTCCGACTCGGCGCGCCGCTGGGCGAGTTCGAGAGCGATCGCGGCCTGGTCGGCGAAGCCCGAGACCAGTGCCACCTCGGTCTCGTCGAAGGGCTGACGCCCCGTCAAGCGGCCTAATCGTAAAGCCCCCAGAGCGCCGGTCTCGATCTGGAGGGGCACCGCGACGACGGGCCCGAGGCTGTCCTCCGTACCGTCGCCGAACGGGTGGGCGCGGGGGTCGGACCGGAGGTCGGAACTGTCCACCGGCATGCCGGTACGGGCCGCGAGCCCGGCCAGCGAGCCCGTCGCGGGGACGGACAGCCCGCGGACCCGGGCCGCGCCGTGGCCGTGGGCCACCTCTACGGTCAGCCGGTGCTCGCCGTCGGCCACCGAGGGGAGCATCACGGCGGCGCAGTCGGCGTCCGCGACCTCCATCGCCCGTTCGGCGATCAGATGCAGCACCTGCCCGGCCTCCGTGCCGGAGAGCAGGGTGCGGGTGATCTCGCCCAGCGCTTCGAGCCGACGCTCACGGCGCCGGCTCTCGTCGTACATACGGGCGTTGTCGATGGCGACACCGGCGGCGATGGACAGGGTGGTCAGCACGGCCTCGTCGTCCGCGTCGAAGCCCGTACCGCCGCGCTTCTCGGTGAGATACAGGTTGCCGAAGACCTCGTCGCGCACCCGGACCGGCACTCCGAGGAACGTACGCATCGGGGGGTGGTGCGCGGGAAAGCCGTAGCTGCGCGGATGCCGGCTGAGATCGGTCAGACGCAGCGGCTCCGGGTTGTGGATCAGCTCGCCGAGGATGCCCCGTCCGCAGGGCGTCTGGCCGATCTCCGCCGTGAGTTGGGCGGAGATGCCCACGGGCAGGAACTCCGAGAGTTTCCGGTCGTCGCCGACGACTCCCAGCGCCCCGTACTCCGCGTCGGTGAGGGCGACCGCGGCCTGGACGATCCCCCGCAGCACCTCGGGCAGTTCGAGGCCGTGGCCCAGGCTCATCACGGCGTCCAGAAGGCTGTGCATCCGGTCCGGCTGACTGGGCTGGGGCCACAACGCCGGTGATGTGTGCGGCGTCTCGGCCATTTCCCGCTCCCGGGTGTGTTGTGTTCGCTCACCGGCAACTGTCGAACAGGATCCGGCCTTCGCGCAGCAGCCTACGACAGCGTCCGGCCCCGCCCGCCGTCCACCTGCCCACCGCTTCCGTCCACCTGCCGTCCCCTCTGCCTCCTGTTCGCCGCCCGCACCCGCGAGGCCGGTCGGTGGAGCGGCCGGTCGACGACGGGGCGCGGTGGGCAGGTAGGGCCGGTCGGCCCGGGATGGGGCTGTTCGGCCCTATGTACACGGTCGGCCGCTCAGTGATCATGGTTCAGCCGGGAAGAGCTGAACCATGTCCCCCGCATTCACCAGCTCTTCCCGGCACACTGATCGTTCCGGTGACCAATGTCCTTGCGCACAAGGGGCGTTCGGCTCCGGCTGACAACCTGTTCGCGCCCCCATGTGTGCCGCCGCCGTGGTCGTCGAGGCGAGCACCGGGCCGGCCCTGAGCGGAACGGAACCGAGCAGTCGTGGCAGCAGGCCGTGTGTCCCCGTCAGACTCGACGGGGCTCCGGCAACGGCGCCGCCTCGAGCACGAGCACGGCGAGGTCGTCGTCGACCGAATCGGCGCTGAAGTCGTGGGCGGCGCGGCGCACTCGTTCCGCGACGGCCTTGGCGCCCAGGCCCACGCAGCCGCGCAGGATCTCGGCGAGGCCGTCGTCGTCGTCCAACTGCCGGTCGCCGTCGCGGCGTTCGGTCACACCGTCCGTGACGCACAGCAGCGTCTCACCGGGGGCCAGGTCGATGGTGTCGGCGTGGAACTCGGTCTCCTCGTCGATGCCGAGCAGCAGCTGAGGGTCGGCCGCGGGTGCCACCGCGCCGTTGGCGGACAGCCGCAGGGGCAGGGGGTGTCCGGCGCTGGCGAGTGTGCAGTGCACGCAGCCCGCGGCCGGGTCGGGTTCCAGCTCACCGTAGAGCAGGCTCAGGAAGCGCGGCCGGGCCTGCTCGCCGCCGAGTGCCACGGCCTCGGCGCTCTCCTCCGCCAGGGCGAGGTTCAGCCTGCCGAGTACCGACTCGACGCCGTGGCCCTCGCGGGCCAGCAGCCGGACCAGATGCCGGGCCAGCCCGGTCACGGACATCGCCTCGGGGTCGCTGCCGCACACATCGCCGAGCAGGAAGCACCAACGGCTTCCCCCCATCGGGAACAGGTCGTAGAAGTCACCGCCGACGGTCTGCCCCTCGCCGTGCGGCTCGTAGACGATCGCCGTGTCGACACCCGGGATACGGGCGAGGGACGCGGGGAGCTGGCGGCGCTGGAGTGCCCGGCTGATCGTGGCCTGCTGGGTGTACTGCCGGGCGGTGGCGACAGCCTGCGCCACCCGTCGCGCGACGTCCCCCACGAGCCGTACGACGCCCTCCGTCATCCGCGAGACACCGGCCCGGCCGAGGAGCAGCACGCCGTAACCGCGGCCGCCGGCGACAAGGGGAAAGGCCAGGGCGGAGCCGCCCACGCCTTGCGGGTCCGCTATGTCCGGCCAGGGCCAGGGAAGGCCCGAGACGCCGGTTCCGGCGGGCGGGGGGTCGATCTCCAGGACCGCGCGGAGCGCGCCGATGAGGCGCTCGTCGGTGTGCCAGACGCGGGAGAGCCGCAGCCCGCCGTCCTCGGTGCTCAGCCACACCGCGCACCAGTCGGCGAGCCGGGGCACCAGGAGCTGTCCCGCGAGGGCGGCGACCATCTGCTCGTCGAGCTGCCCCGAGAGGAGTTCGCTGGCCTCGGCGAGGAAGGAGGGCCCGCCGCGGGCGGCCCACTCGGTGCTCCGGTCGTGCCGGACCCCCGGCGACGCGTGGACGAGGGAGTCGGCGGGGATGCGGGACTGCGCGGAGGTGAGGGGCTGCGCGGGAGTGAGGGGCTCGGCGAAGCCGGGATCGGGCCGGAGCGCGCCACGAGAGAGGCCGTCCGTCTCCGGACCGCCGTCCGTCTCCGGACCGCCGTCCGTCTCCGGACCGCCGTTCGTCTCTGGACCGCCTTCCGTGCCGCCCGCCAAGGCGTCCCGTGCCCCGGCTGCCGTACCGGGATCCGTGCCGTCCAGGCGGAACCACACCGCTTTCCTGGTGTGGTGATAGGTGACGCCCCAGGATTCGGCGAGGGCGGCGACCAGTTGGAGACCCCGGCCACGGCGTCCGGCGTTCCGCCCGCCGTCCACGACGCCGGTGGGGTTGAGGTCCACCACTTCGATGACAACACTTCCCCGGACCGGCTCGTCCGGACCGTCCGGCCCTTCCGGACCGCCCGCGTCGAATGGGTCGGCGGGGCTGTCCCCGGCCTCAAGACGGCAGACGACCTCGATTCCGGTACCGGCGTGCAGGACCGCGTTGGTGACCAGTTCGCTGGTGAGGAGCATGGCGTCGTCGAGCATCCGGTCATCGACACCCGGGCCCCCGGCGACCGCGGCCTCGGCCCGCTCGGCGAACGCCGCGCGCACCAGTTCGCGGGCCGCGGCGGGCGCACGCTCGTTTCCGGGCAGGGCCACCCGCGAGACCGATTCACGCGTGAGCGAGGACGAAGACCGCACGTGCGGCTCCTGGGCTCTTCGGATGATGAGACTCACTGGCTGCCATATTATGACAGAAATAGGCATACCGGTTGATCGCCGAGAAGGGGGGCATCATGGCACCCGACCCGGCCGCGCCCGATGCCACACCGCCCGCCCGTCCATCCCGTCGCTCCACGGAATCCGCCGACGACTCCGGCCGGCCCGACTCCGCCCCGGGGGGCGAATGGATACGCGCCACGGAGCTGCGACCACTGCTGGCGGCGATGAACGCGATGCGCGACGGTGACTTCACCGTGCGTGTGGACGGTACGGGTGAGGGCGTGGTCGGCGAGATGGCGAGCGTCTACAACCAGCTGGTCACACGTAACGCGCATCTGGGATCGGAGCTGCAACGGGTCCGCCGGGAGGTGATGCGGCAGGGCAGGCTGGACGAGCGGATCGCGGCGAGCCCCGGCCAGGGCACCTGGGCGACGAACGTGGACGCGATGAACCAGCTGGTGGACGCGCTGGTGGGACCGGTCGCGAACGCGACGCGCGTACTGGACGCGGTCGCGGCGGGAGATCTCACGCAGCGGGTGGACATGCACGACGGCAATCGTCAGCTCCGTGGGGAGCTGCGGCGGCTGGGGAGCGGTGTGAACCGGATGGTGGACCAGCTCTCGCAGTTCACCGGCGAGCTGACACGGGTCGCCCGTGAGGTCGGCACCGAGGGCCGTCTCGGCGGGCGGGCGAAGGTACAGGGGCTGTCCGGGGACTGGCGGGATGTGACAGAGGCTGTCAATACGATGGCTTCGCGGCTGACGGCTCAGGTGCGGGACATCGCCGTGGTGACCACGGCGGTGGCGCGCGGCGATCTCACCCAGCAGGTGACGGTCGAGGCCACCGGCGAGCTGCTGGAGCTGAAGCTGACCGTGAACACGATGGTCGACCAGCTGTCGGCGTTCGCCGACGAGGTCACCCGCGTCGCCCGCGAAGTCGGCACCGAAGGAGAGCTGGGCGGCCGGGCCCAGGTACGCGGGGTCTCCGGCGTATGGAAGGACCTCACCGACAACGTCAACTTCATGGCGTCGAACCTGACCTCGCAGGTCCGCAACATCGCCCAGGTGACCACGGCGGTGGCCAACGGTGACCTGTCGCAGAAGATCACCGTCAACGCGCGGGGAGAGATCCTGCTGTTGAAGAACACCGTCAACACCATGGTCGACCAGCTGTCGGCGTTCGCCGACGAGGTCACCCGCGTCGCCCGCGAAGTCGGCACCGAAGGCCGCCTCGGCGGCCGGGCCCAGGTACGCGGAGTCTCCGGCGTATGGAAAGACCTCACCGACAACGTCAACTTCATGGCGGACAACCTCACCACCCAGGTCCGCAACATCGCCCAGGTCGCCACCGCCGTGGCGGAGGGGGATCTGAGCAAGACGATCACGGTGGAGGCCAAGGGCGAGATCCTTGAGGTGAAGTCGACGATCAACACCATGGTGAACCGGCTGTCGTCCTTCGCCGACGAGGTCACCCGCGTGGCACGCGAAGTCGGCACCGAGGGGAATCTGGGCGGCCAGGCCCAGGTACGCGGCGTGTCCGGGGTATGGAAAGACCTCACCGACAACGTCAACTTCATGGCGCTGAACCTGACCTCGCAGGTCCGCAACATCGCCCAGGTGACCACGGCGGTGGCCGACGGCGACCTGTCGAAGAAGATCACGGTCGATGCCCGGGGCGAGATACTGGAGCTGAAGGACACCGTCAATACGATGGTCCAGCAGCTGCGGGCGTTCGCCGACGAGGTCACCCGCGTGGCACGCGAGGTCGGCACCGAGGGCCAGTTGGGCGGCCGGGCCCAGGTACGCGGGGTGTCCGGGGTGTGGAAGGAACTGACGGACAACGTCAACTTCATGGCCTCCAACCTGACTTCACAGGTCCGCAACATCGCCCAGGTCGCCACCGCCGTGGCCCAGGGCGACCTGTCGAAGAAGATCGATGTGGACGCGCGCGGGGAGATCCTGGAGCTGAAGACCACCATCAACACCATGGTCGACACCCTGTCGTCGTTCTCCTCCGAGGTGACCCGCGTCGCCCGCGAGGTCGGCAGCGAGGGCCGGCTGGGCGGCCAGGCCCGGGTGGAGGCGGTCTACGGCACCTGGAAGCGCCTGACCACCAACGTCAACGAACTCGCCTCGAATCTGACCACCCAGGTCCGGGCGATCGCCGAGGTCGCGTCCGCCGTCGCGCAGGGCGACATGTCCGCGTCCATCTCGGTCGAGGCACAGGGCGAGGTGGCCGAGCTGAAGGACAACGTCAACCTCATGGTTGCCAATCTGCGCGAGACCACCCGCGCGAAGGACTGGCTGGAATCGAATCTCACCCGCATCGCCGGCCTCATGCAGGGCCACCGCGACCTGGTCGAGGTCGCCGACCTGATCCTGAGCGAGCTCACTCCCCTGGTCAACGCACAGTTCGGGGCGTTCTTCCTCACCCAGGCCGGCGCGAAGTCGGGCGAAGGCCTGGAGCTCATCGCCGGATACGGCACCGGCCGGAACCAGGACCCGCTGCCGACGGCCGGGGCCGCGGGCCGCGGCCTGGTCGCGCAGGCCGCGCTGGAGAAGAAGCCCATCCTCATCACCGACGCCCCGCCGGACTACATCACCATCAACTCCGGCCTCGGGGCGGCGCTCCCGGCGAGCGTCGTCATCCTCCCCGTCCTCTACGAGGACCAGGTGCTCGGGGTGATCGAACTGGCCTCCTTCAGCCGGTTCAGCGAGGTCCATCTGGCCTTCATCGACCAGTTCGTCAACACCATCGGCGTCTCGATCAACACCATCATCACGAACGCCCGCACCGAATCACTGCTGTCCGAATCGCAGCGCCTCACCACCGAACTGCGCCAGCGCTCGAACGAACTCCAGCGCACCAACGCCGAGTTGGAGGAGAAGGCCGCGCTTCTGGCGACCGCGTCGCAGTACAAGTCCGAATTCCTGGCCAATATGTCGCACGAACTGCGCACCCCGCTCAACTCCCTCCTGATCCTGGCCCGGCTGCTCGCCGACAACCCCGACGGCAGGCTCTCCGACAAGGAGGAGCAGTTCGCGGCGACCATCCACCGCTCCGGCTCCGACCTCCTTCAGCTGATCAACGACATCCTCGACCTGTCGAAGATCGAGGCGGGCCGGATGGACCTCCGCCCGCAGCGGCTGCCGCTCGTGAAACTCCTGGACTACGTGAACGCCACCTTCCGGCCGCTCGCCACCGACCGGGGACTGACCTTCGAGATCACCGTCGGCGAGGACGTACCCCGCGAAATGTTCTCCGACGAACAGCGCCTCCAGCAGATCCTGCGCAACCTGCTGTCCAACGCGCTGAAGTTCACCTCGACGGGCGGGGCGGAGCTCCTCGTCGAGCGTGTGCCGGGGGCGGAGTTCGACGAGGAGACGCTGCGCGGCGCCGACGCCGTCATCGCGTTCTCCGTGAAGGACACCGGAATCGGCATCCCGCCGGAGAAACTCCCCGTCATCTTCGAGGCGTTCCAGCAGTCCGACGGCACCACCAGCCGCAAGTACGGCGGGACCGGGCTCGGCCTGTCCATCAGCCGGGAGATCGCCGGGATGCTCGGCGGCCGCATCGTCGCCGAGAGCGAGCCCGGCGTGGGCTCCCGCTTCACGCTCTACGTTCCCTCGGTCTCCTCCGGCGTACGCCCCGCGCCCGACGCGTCCGCGCCCCGGGCCACGGCCTCCTCCGTGCCCCCCGCGCTCCCCTCGCGGGCCGAGTCGGTGCCGGACGCCACCGACCACGCGCCGAGCGGTGCGTTCGGCGGTACGGACAGCCTGATCGGCGCGCGAGCCTCCGGGGACACCGACAGCGAGGACACCTCCTGGCCGGAGACGACCCGGCTCAAGGAGTGGCTGAGCGGTCGCTCCGGCCGGGTGCTGACCGGGCGGCGCATCATGATCGTCGACGACGACATCCGGAACGTCTTCGCACTCACCCATGTACTGGGCCGGGTCGGCGTGACCGTGACGTACGCGGAGAACGGCCGCGAGGGGCTGGAGGCGCTGCACCGTAACCCCGATGTGTCCCTGGTCCTGATGGACGTCATGATGCCGGAGATGGACGGGTACGAAACGATCCGGGCCATCCGTGGCACGGCACGCCTCGCCGGCCTGCCGATCATCGCGCTCACCGCGAAGGCCATGCCGGGTGACCGTGAGAAGGCGATCGACAGCGGCGCCGACGACTACGTGCCCAAGCCCGTGGACGTCGACCGGCTGCTGTCGGCCGTCTGCGACCTGCTGGAACGGCGGAACGGGGCCGGGACGGCAGAACCGGTCACGGACGGCGGGGACGGCGAAGGGAACGGGGACGGCGACGGGGACGCCGACTCGCCGAGGCGGGAATCATGAGCGCCGGCACCTCCGACAAGGCCGGCATCCTGATCGTCGACGACATGGAGGAGAACCTGGTCGCGCTGGAGGCCGTCCTGGGACCGCTCGGCCGGACGCTCGTACGGGCCCACTCCGGCGAAGAGGCGCTGAAGGCGATGCTGCGGCAGGAATTCGCGGTGGTGCTGCTCGATGTCCTGATGCCGGGCATGGACGGCTTCGAGACCGCCGCGAACATCAAGCGTCTCGACCAGACCAAGGACGTTCCCATCATCCTGCTGACGGGCGCCGATGCCGACGCGGACTACGCGTACCGGGGATACACGATCGGCGCCGCCGACTTCCTGACCAAACCCATCGACCCCTGGCTGCTGCGCACCAAGGTGAACGTATTCCTGGAGTTGCACCGCAAGAACAGTCAACTCGCCGCCCAGAAAGAGACGTTGGGCAGACAGCTGGCCGCCGAAAGAGGACCGGCGGGCTCCCCCGAAGGCGTCGGCAGCGGACCGGGGAGACGGACCGCGGACGCGCCGGGCGGGTACGAGGAGCGGCTGGCGGAGATCGTCGGACGGCTCACCCAGGCCGAGTTGCTGCTGCGCGAGGCGGGGGACGCCGAGGCGGCCGGACTCGCCGACCGCCTCGCCGACCTGGGACGCGGCGTCGAGGGCCTGCGGGGGAGCCGGGGCGGGGAGTTGGGGCCGACGTGAGCCGAGGCGCGAGGCCCGTACCGCAAGGCATGAGGCTTGAGCCGTAACTACGCGGCGGCGGAACCCTGTTCCACGGTGGACAGCACCAGGGTCACTTCCACCGCCGCCCCGGAGGGCAGGCCGGCCACACCGACGCTGGTACGCGCCGGGGGCGGTCCGGCCAGCAGGGTACGTATGCGGGCGCTCGCGCCGTCGGCGACCCCGCTGTGCTCGGTGAACCGGGGTGTGGCGGCGATGTGAACCGTCATCGACACCGCCGAATCGAGCCGCCGGCCGGCCGTTCGCGCCACCGCCCGCCCCGCCTCGACGGCCCGCTCGGCCGCGAGCGCGGCCAGCGGAGCGGCGTCCTCGACGGCCAGACCGGCCCCGAGGATCCCCGCGGTGATGACGCCGCCGCCCGAGCGTGGGGTCATACCGGCGGTGAAGATCAGGCCACCCACGATCCGGGCGGCGGCGTAGTCCCCGGCCGGAACAGGGGCGTCGGGGACACACGCGTCCGGGACCGGTGCGGGTGGCGCCGGCACGGCCCGCTCCGTCCCGCTCACAGCTGAGGCCCCGCGTCGCAGGAGGTGAGGACCTCGTACCCGGTCTCGGTGATCAGCACGGTCGAGGAGAAGCCGATCCCGGCGGTGTCCCTGACGCGCAGTGTGGGCACCACGTGGACCACCATGCCGGGGGCGAAGAGGCGCCGCTCGTTCTCCCCCAGGGAGAGCAGGTGCCCTTCGCCCCAGTCCGGCGCGAAGGCGATGCCGACCGAGTAACCGCTGCGCTTGCGATACGTGTGTGCCAGTCCCGCGTCCGCGATGGCGGCCTTGCAGGCGGCGTGCGCGGCCGCCGGGGAGCCGCCGGGGCGGACCTCCGTCAGGGCCGCGTCCCTGGCCGCCGCGCAGGCGCGGCCATGGCCGCGGGTTCGCCGGTCAGCGGGCCGGTCCAAACGGTGTGCATGAGAGGCGCGTTGTACCGTCCGGTGGTCGCCGACATCTCCAGCAGTACGGGCTCGTTCTCGCCGATGACCCGGTCGGTCCAGCTCGCGTGGATGGTGCCGGCGCGCGGACCGGAGGCGACGAACGGCTCCATGCCGAAGTACTCCGAGCCGGAGGCGATGAGCCCGCCGAAGGCCGCGGCGGCGACGGTGCGCTCCGAGACCCCGGGAACGGCGGCGGCCGCCGCCGCGGCCATGCCCGCGTTGGTGCTCCGGGCGGCGGCCCTGATCTGCTCGATCTCCAGCGGTGACTTGACGAGCCTGGCCTGGGCCAGCGCGTCGTCGATGTGCGTCACCCGCGTGCCCGCCGCGTCCAGGAGGGCACCCAGCCGCAGGAAGGGCTCGGGCGGCAGAAACCAGGAGCGCGCTTCCACCCCGACCGCCCGTGCGCCCGGCGCCACTTCGGCCAGCAGGTTCGCGGTGGCGAGGACCGGGTCGGAGCTGTCCGGATAGCCCGTGATCCGCTCGAAGTACGTGGTCTCGGCGGCGTTGACGGTCTCGGTCTCGCGCATGAGCAGGGCCGCTTCGCCGTCGGCGGTGACGATCAGGCACTGGTACGTGTAGTAGCCGGGGGTGGCGTGGCCGGAGAGGTAACAGACGTTCTCCGGGGTGTGCACGACGACGGCGTCCAGATCCTTGTCCTTGAGCGTGGCGCGCAGTGCGGCCAGCCGCCGGTCGTACTCGGCCGCGGGAAAGACGGGAGTCATGGAGTGCTCCTGAGGTGTTGAGGGTCGGTGTGGTGATCACGCTGCGGCGCTCGGAGCGCCGGCGCTCACGTTGGGCCGATCAGGGTGAGCGAGGGCGTCACGGCGTGGCCGAGCAGATCGGTACGCAGATCGGTGAGGTACGGGAGCCCGCGTCGTACGGCGGCGGTCTCGGCGGGCGAGACGTTCACGACGCACAGGTCGCTCACGTCGTCCGGGCAGTTGGCCAGCGGCCGCCCTTCCGGGTTCCAGGCTCCGCTGCGGCCGAAGTAGTGCTCCCCCGCGATGTCGCCGACCGCGTTGACGACCAGCGTGGTGACCGTGTTCTCCACCGCCCGTGCCGGGTGGTACACCCCGTAGCGGTACTCGGTGGGGCCGGTGGCGAAGGCGGAGCAGAAGAGGACCGCGTGGGCACCGGCCAGCGCGTAGGCGCGGGTCAGTTCCGGGAAACCGGCGTCGTAACAGATTCCGATCCCCAGGGTGACCCCGCCGTCCTCGATCATGACAAGCCCGGTGCCCGGAGCGAAGACGTCGCGCTCCTCCTGCCACAGGTGCGTCTTGCCGTAGTGGCCGCGTGCTCTGCCGTACGGGTCGATGACGAGTACGGCGTTGTGCGGCCGTCCCGCGGTGGCGACGGCTGATCCGAGCAGCACCCACACGCCCGCCTCGGCCGCCGCCGCGGCGAGGGGCGCCAGGGGGGAGCCACGGGGCGGGGCGGTACCGGCCGGCGGCGCGGTCAGGGACCATCCGTCAGGGTCGGTGCGGATCGACCCGGGATCGTATCCGCAGGAGAACAGCTCGGGCAGGGCCAGTACGCGCGCCCCGCGCCGTGCCGCCTCGTCCACGAGTCGGGTCGCCAGGCCGAGATTGGCGGCGAGATCGCCGGGGACGCTCGGCGCCTGGCCGAGAGCGATGGTCAGCCCCATGCCGGGTCCTCTCCTTCGCGGCGAGTCACCCTTCCGGAGCGACCGCCATCCCTTCCGGAGCGACCGCCGTCGCGGCGAGGCGTCATGCCGGAGCCTCCTCCCTCGCCGCGAGGGCGGCGGCGAGGATCGTCCGGTAGAGCCCCACGGAGCGCACCAGTTCCGTCACGACGATGTGCTCGTCGACCGCGTGCATCACCTCAAGGCTGCCGGGACCGCAGACCAGCGCCGGGACGCCCGCCGCCCTGAAGTGCGTCATGTCGCAGTTGACGGTGAGCCCTCCGAGTGTGTCGTCGGCGCCCGCTGCCGCCAGTGCCCCGCGGCACAGCCGTACGAACGGATGGTCCTGGGGGGTCTCCGAGGGGCCACCGGTGCTGGGGGCGCACTCCACCACCGCGGCGGTCGCGCCCTGACTCTCCGCGTTGAAGCGGGCGAGGACCTCACCGACGGCTTCCACCACGGACTCCTGTGTCTCTCCGGGCAGCAGCCGCCGGTCCAGGGTGATCCGGCAGCGCTCCGGTACGGCGTTGGGCGCCTCACCGCCCTCGATCAGTACGGGCGTGCAGGTGGGCACGCCAAGCAATGGGTGGCCGTGGGCCGAGAGCGAGGCGCTGTAGCGCTCCAGAGCCGCGATCACGTCCGCGGCGGCGGTCACCGCGTTCACCCCCTGGGCAGGGGTCGCGGCGTGCGCGGCCCTGCCGACGACCTCGATCACCGGGCGTACCGAGCCCTTGTGCGCGGTCAGCAACCGCATGCCGGTGGGTTCGCCGACGATGACCGCGTCGGGCAGCCGGCCCTGCCGCGCGAGCTCCGGTACGAGATGGCGGGCGCCCATGGAGTCGCCTTCCTCCTGCGACACGGCGGAGAAGACGATCTCCCCGCGCAGGGCCCCCGCACCGGACCCGGCCGCGTCGGCCCCGCGGGCCAACTCGATCGCGGCGCACGCCATCGCGGCCAGCGGTCCCTTCGCGTCGGCGGCGCCCCGGCCGTACAGCCGCCCGTCGCGAAGGGTGGGCCGGAACGGCGGACTGGTCCAACCGCCGCCCGCGGGTACGACATCGAGGTGCGAGTTGAGCATGATGACGGGCCCGCCTTCCCCGAACCGGCGGCGCGCGGTGAGGTTGACCCGTCCCGGAGCCAGCCGCTCGGTCTCCACATCGAAGCCCGCGTCGGCGAGTCGGGCGGCGAGCAGGGCGGCGGTGCTCTCCTCCTCGCCGGTGGGGGTGGTGGAGTCGCACTCCACCATGGCGGTGAGCAGGCCGAGCACATCGTCGGCGGTATCGACCGTATCGGCGGTATCGGCGCTGTCCGCCCTGTCAGGGGTGGTGGGGCTCGTACGGATCATGGTGCGAACGTCCTTGATCGGTCTGTGTGACATTCATGAGGCGTCGGGAGCGCCGTACCCACCGGGGTCAGTTCGGCGGGGTCCACGCGGACCCGTACGCCGAGGCCGGTGGCGTCGGGGAGGTGTACGGCGCCACGGTGCAGTTCGAGACCGCCGGTGACGTCGTGGGCGACATTGGCGCAGCCCCAGAGTTCGGCCACCTCCACGCCCAGGCCCGCCGCGAGGTGGGCGGTGGTGGCGCAGCCGAGGCGCCCGCAGTCCATCTGCCCGAGTCCCACGTCGAGTTCACGGGAGCGGGCGGCGTCGATGGCCTCGGCCAGTGCGGCCACGGTGCCGGCCTTCTCCAGCTTCAGGTGTACGCCATCGGCTGCGGCCGCGTCGGCGACGGCGTGCACCGAGGCCGCGTCGCGCACCGACTCGTCGGCCCAGACGGGGACCGGCGACGTCGCGCGTACGGCTGCCATCGCCGCCAGGTCACCGGGCGGGGTGGGCTGTTCCAGCCAGGCGACGCCGTGTTCCGCGAGCCACTCGGTGGCGGCGCGGGCGGTGACGACGTCCCACCCGCCGTTGGCGTCGGCTGCCAGGGCGACCGTACCGCTGCCGGACACCCGGTCCACGGACCGGCGGACGGCGGCCACCCGGGCCCGGTCGAGTCCGGGATCGCCGCCGACGCGGATCTTGACCCGGCCGAAGCCGGACTCGGCGGCGGTGACCGCCAGGGCCGCCGCCGCCTCCGGGGTGCCGAACCCGATCGGTGCGTGGGTCGGCAGTGGCGCGTGCCGCCGGCCCGGTGCCGTACGGGGGGAAGCGGGGCCCGGAGCGTGCAACGTCTCCCACAGCGGCAGGCCGCGCGAGCGGGCCGAGGCATCACGCCGGGCGACGTCCAGCAGCGCGGCGGCCGGCGGGCAGTGGGTGGCGAGGCCGGCGGCCAGGGCGGCGGGATCGGCCCACACGGAGTGGCCGACCGGGGGCAGACAGGCCAGGGCCTTGGCGATGTCGCGGGCCGTGTGGTGCGTGGCGTACTCGCCGTTGCCCCGGGTCTCGGCCCATCCGACCTGCCCGTCCGCGAGCCGCACATAGAGGAAGACCTCCGTCAACTCGGCGGCGTCGGCGCTGTGGTGACGCAGCCTCAGCCGAAGAGGCAGCCCGAGCACGCCGTACCGCACCTCGACCACCGCCGCTTCTGCCGCGCACGGGCCCCGGCCGCCTGTCATGCCGGGTCCACTCGTCATGCCGGGTCCAGCGAGCCCACGACCTCGATGACGCGGTCGAGGGCGGCGTCCCACGTGGTCTCGTCCTGGGCGAAGCACAGTCGCAGCCTGCCGGTGCCCGCGAGGCCGAACTGGTAACCAGGATTGACGACCACCCCGGCGTGCTCCTTGAGCGCCAGCGCCACCGCCTGGTCACTCGCCCCGGTCAGGATCTCCGGGAACAGATAGGCCGTGCCGTAGGAGGCGTTGACACGCATGACCGAGGAGGCGTTGAGCTTCTTCACGGTGGTGTCGCGCAGCGCCTGGTACTCCACCAGCCGCCGGTCGAGGAACGCCCCGTCCTCGGCGATCCAGCGCGCCAGCAGATGCTGGGCGTAGGCGGGCGCGCGCAGCGCCGTGCAGGACTGCACGTCCTCCATCACATCGACCAGCGAGGTGGGCGCGACCGCGACACCGAGCCGGTAGCCGGACAGGGATTCGGTCTTGGACGGACCCAACAGGGTCACGGTCCGCTCGGCCATGCCCTCGAAGGCGGCGAGGTGGTGGAACCGCTCGCCCTCGTACACCAGTCGGCAGTAGAGCTCGTCGGCGATGACCGTGAAGTCGTGGCGCTTGGCGGCGTCGGCGATCGCCGTGATCGTCTCCTCGCCGTAGATCGCGCCGGTGGGGTTGTTGGGGTGCGAGAAGACCATCAGGCGGGGCCCCTCGGCGGCGGCTTCCTCCAGCGCCTGGAGGTCGAGGGTGGGGCGGGTTCGCGTACCGCCCTGACTCTCGTCCGGCCAGATCATCGGGATGCGCCGCACCTCGGCGCCGAAGTAGCGCAGCATCCGCTCGGTGGAGAGGTAGTCGGGGTCGGGCAGCAGGACCAGGTCGCCGGGCGACAGAATCGCCGCGAGCGCGGTGAACAGCGCCCCCTGGGTTCCAGGGGTGAGGATGACGTCGGAGGGGCCGGCGGCGGGGATGCCGAGCCCGGTGGAGACGTTGTGTGCGACGGCCTCACGCACCTCGCGATCGCCGCGGTAGGGGGTGTACGTCATACCCTCGCCGCCCGCGGCGGCGGTGAAGGTGGGCAACGCCCACTCCGGCGGCGGGAAGCGGTGTGTGTCGGCGTAGGTGGCGTCGAGGAGTGTGTCCGGCCCCGGGCCGTTCTCCAACTGGCGTTCCGCGTCGCGTACGGACATCCCGAGCCGGTCGGTGTGTTCGGGCAGGGACAGGCGCTGGATGGCCTCGGGCTGATTGATCACGATCGGGATCCTCACTACGTGTTCTCGTACGGAAAGGAGTACGGCGAGTCGGGTACGGAAGGGGGGACGGCGAACCGGAACGGGGAGAGGGGACGGCGAACCGTATGGACCGGGTTCAGACCCGGTCCGACAGGCCGGCCGGCTGGCCGTCGATCGAGCCGGTCAGCGGGCACAGCCCGCCCAGCACATGCGCCCGTGTGAGAGCGGCCGACCGTTCGGGATCCCCGGTCAGCAGGGCGTCGAGGATGTCGGTGTGTTCGTCCACGGAGATCTGCGCGCGGTGTGAATCCGCCAGGTAGAGGGCCACGTAACGGTCGCTCTTCGCCCGCAGCTGGTTGAGAGCGGCCAGGGAGGCCGGCATGGCCGCCAGCGCGTAGATCCCATCGTGGAACTGCCGGTCCAGCCTTCGGACTTGAGCCGTGTCGCCGAGCGACACCGCGATGCGCTGCCGCTCCAGCAGCAGCTCGAAATCGGCGGCCAGGGACCCGCGGTCCCCGCTCTCCGCCTGCGCGGCGGCGGCCGCCAGCAGGCTCTCCAGCGCGGCCCGCCCGTTGTAGATGTCACGGGCGTCCGCGACGGAGACCTCGGCGACGATGGACTTCTGGTGCGGACGGTCCACCACCAGGCTCTCGGCGACCAGCCGCGACAGGGCGTCGCGCAACGGGCCGCGGCTGATGCCGAGTTCGGTGGCCAGGGCTTCCTGGCTGAGCTGTTCGCCGGGGGCGAGTACGCCGGTCAGGATGCGTTCGCGAAGCTGCTGGTAGGCCCAGTCCTGTTTACGCAGACTCCCGGGAGCGGTCGACCGGACAGCGGAGGTTCGTCCCGGAGGGGGCTTGGTCGTCATCGTCCTACTCTCCGAGGATCTGCTCGAAAAAGGTGCGTGTTCTCTCGTGCCGGGGTGCGGTGAAGACGGACTCCGCCGGGCCGTCCTCGACGATCCGTCCGTCGGCCATGAACACCACGCGGTCGGCGCTCTGCCGGGCGAAACCCATTTCGTGGGTGACGACAACGATCGTCATACCGCTGTCGGCCAAGTCGCGCATGACTGCGAGGACTTCGCGGGTGAACTCCGGGTCGAGCGCCGAGGTGGGCTCGTCGAAGAGCATCAGTTCCGGGCGCATGGCCAACGCGCGGGCGATGGCCACCCGTTGCTGCTGGCCACCGGAGAGCTCGTACGGATAGTGGTCGCGGCGCTCCGCCAGCCCCACCCGTTCCAGGAGTTCGTGGGCCTCGTCGCGTGCCTGGCGCCGGGGTGTGTTCCGTACCCGGACGGGGGCCAGTGCCACATTCTCCGTGGCGGTCAGGTGGGGGAAGAGATTGAACTGCTGGAAGACCATACCGATCCGGCCGCCGACCGAGCGCGGCTTGGATCCCGCCTTCGACAGCAACTCGCCCTGGAAGCCGACGCTGCCGGATTCCAGCGGTTCGAGCCCCGCCAGACAGCGCAGCATGGTGGACTTACCGGCTCCTGACGGGCCCAGCACCGCGACGGTCTGGCCGGCCGGGATGGTCAGGTCGACGTCGCTGACCACGGCATTGCCGTGATAGCTGCGGCCGAGGTTCTCCGCCACGAGGACGGTGCGTCCCCTGCGTCCCCCGGGCATGGGTTTCCCGGAGTGATCGCTCCGAGCGGCCGGGGCCGCGGCGGAGGCTCCCGGCGGTGTCGGGATGTCGGGTCCGGCGTCGTTCATGGCACCTCCCTTTCCGGTTGCGATGACCGGCTGTCCGTCCGGCTGTACGGAACTCATCGGGCCGCCGGATCGACGGCCGCCGTCCGCTCGGGATCCTTCGTCAGGACCCGCCCCTTGGTGAGGACGGCGTCCGTCGTGCGCCGAGCGGCGGCACGCCGGTTGACGTCGAGGCGTCGCTCCACCTGCCTGAGCGCAAGCGTGAACACCGTGGTCAGTACGAGGTAGTGGACAGCGGCCGCGCCGAGCGATCCGACATAGTCGAAGTCGGCGGCGGCCTGACGCTGGGCGGTCAGCATCAGGTCCTGGACGCTCACCACGGACGCGAGCGCGGACGTCTTGAGCATCCCGATGAACTGGTTGCCGGTGGGCGGCAGGATCAGCCGGGTCGCCTGTGGAAGCACCACCCAGCGCAGGATGCCCGCCTCGGACAGGCCGAGCATGTGCGCGGCCGTACGCTGGCCCCGGTCCACGCCGAGCAGGCCACCGCGGACGATCTCCGCCATATAGGCGACCTCGTTCAGGCTCAGCGCGATGACCGCGCAGGTGAACGGGGACAGGCTCAGCCCCCACAGCGGCAGTACGTTGAAGACGAAGATGAGCTGGAGCAGGACGGGCGTCCCCCGGAAGAACCAGATGTAGGCATCCGCGAGCCACCGCAGCGGAGCGAACCGTACGCCCTTGACCAGCGCGAGCAGCACGCCGCCGATGATCCCCAGCGCCATCGACAGGACTGTGAGGCCGAAGGTCAGCAGCGAGGCGGTGAGGAAATCGGGGGAGATCGCCTTGTCGAGGAATCCCATCCTACGAACCACCGGTGGTGGCGGAGGCGGATGCCGAGGCACCGGAGGTCGCGAAGTAGTTGGTTTCCTTGGGCAGTTTGTACTTGGCCAACAGATCCGCGTATCCACCGGACTTGACGAACAGGTCCAGCGCCTTGCCGACCGCGGTCGCCGTCGCGGTGTCGCCCTTGCGGACCGCGATGCCGATTCTCGTCTCGTTCTTGAAGGTCGCGGCGAGGGTGAACTTGCCCTTGGTCGCGGCGAGCGTGGCCGCCGCGCCCGGAGTGGAGGTGTCGAACGCGTCCGCCCTGCCCGACTGTACGGCGAGCATCGCGTCCTGGTTGTTCGGCAGAGACATGATCTTCATCTCCGGTTGCCCGCGCTGCTTCAACTCCTTGTTGTACTCGGTCATGTACGTCTCGCCGATGGCACCACGCGTGACCGCGACGGTCTTTCCGGAGAGGTCTTCGGGCACCTTGGCGATCTTCTTGGGATTGCCCGACGGCGTCAGCAGCGTCTCACCGATGACCATGTACGGGACGAAGTCGACCTGCTTCTCGCGCTCGGGCGTGATGTACATGGCCGAGTTGATGACATCGGTCCGCCGTCCGGCCAGTGCCGGTATGAGCCCGTCGAAATCGATGTCGAGGGCTTTGGCCTTCAGTCCCATGGACTTCGCTAGGGCCGTGATCATGTCGATGTCGAAGCCTTGTGGGTCGCCGCCTCCCGCCTTGGACTCGAAGGGCGGAAAACTGGCCGCCGTACCGTAGGTCAGCGTGCCGGACGAGGCGAGGTTCTCGGGCGGCGCGACATCGGCCGCGGCGGACGACGCAGTCTCGGATCCACCGCAGGCGGACACGGTGGCCATGAGGGCAACAACCGCGCACACCGCGGCCGTTCGCATGTTTCCAGCTCTCACCGGACTACTCCCTACTAGCGTTCTCCCTGTTCAGGCTGTTCTGTAAACAGTTGCCAGCCACTGTCACCGGGGAGCGTGTCCGGACGATTGCCGTCCCGTTAAAAGAGGAACACACCATTCTCCGGGTGTTTCACGGAGCCTCAGGGGCACGTGCGAAGTCGGTACGACGACAGTGCTACGACAGTGTGACGACGCTCTCAGAGCTGCCGGAGGTGGTCGCGCAGTACTCACTCACACTGACAAACGCGCGACACGCTCCCACCAGATCCACGGCATGAACTCTATGCCAGTTCGGCATGGAACAGCGCTTGAGCGTATTGGACCGCATGGCCGCCCGGGGGCAAGAGTGATCGTCACGACCACGCACCGGGATGGGGCCCTGCCGCCCCGTCCCCTATGCGCCCCGCGTGCGGGGCCCCGGAGGTTTGGACCATGCGGCAGCACACCCGTGCCCGACGCGCCGTTCTCGGCACGCTTGCCACGCTCTCCCTCGTCGTCCCGCTCGTGGCCTGCGGCCAGGGCGACTCGTCGGACTCCTCGTCCGCGTCCGGCGCGCCGACGAGACCGAGCGCAACGACGAGCGGGACCGCGTCCGCGAAGGCGTCTGCCCGCGAGTTCAAAGAGCTTGAGCGTACGTTCGACGCGCGGCTGGGCATCTACGCCGTCGACACCGGCAGCGGGCGCGAGGTGGCCTACAACGAGGGCGAACGGTTCGCGTACGCCTCCACGTTCAAGGCGTTGGCGGCCGGTGCCGTGCTGCGTAAGCACTCCCCCAGCGGGATGGACCGGGTGGTCACGTACTCCAAGGACGACCTGATCGACCACTCTCCCGTGACCGAGAAACACGTCGAGACCGGGATGAGCCTCAGCGAGCTGTGTGAGGCCGCCGTCCGCTTCAGCGACAACACCGCGGCCAACCTGATGTTCGACGCCCTTGGCGGGCCCAAGGGCCTGGACGCCGCACTTGAGGAGATCGGCGACGACGACACCCGGATGGAGCGCCGCGAGCCCGAGTTGAACCGCTGGACACCGGGTATCACGCGCGACACGAGCACGCCACGGGCGATGGCCGAGGACCTGCGCGCATACGTCCTCGGCGACGTCCTCGACAAGGGCGAACGCAAGCAGCTCACGAAGTGGCTGCGGACCAACGTCACCGGGGACGAGCTCATCAGGGCCGGTGTGCCCAAGGGCTGGGTGGTCGGCGACAAGACCGGATCCGGCAGCTATTACGGCGCCCGCAACGACATCGCCGTGGTGTGGCGCCCCGACGCCGCGCCCGTAGTCGTGGCGATCATGTCGAACCGCCTTGAGAGGGACGCCACTTACGACAACAAACTGATCGCGGAAGCGGCATCCGTGGTCGCCGACACACTGTCGTGACGTCCGCTCCCCGTCCTGAAGGACGGGGATTCCTACCGCGGTCGTCCGACTGTCCCGGTGGGTTCGTCCAGGGAGGCCCGCAGCCTCGGCGGTACGAAGTGCACGGTGGTCACGACGCGTTCGCGGATGACCGAGGCAAGGTACGCCGGGTCCTCGTTCTTGCCGGTAAGGGCTCTTGCCGGTAAGGGCTCTCGTCGACCGTCCGTGGCCGAACCGGTCCGGGGCCCTTTCCGGCCCCGGACCTACGGCGTGTCGCGAAAGTCCCGCCTTGATGGCGGCAACCTCACGCGTTTCCGGGATCTTGCCGTCGATACCGGCTTCCGCGCTCTCGCGGGTCCGGGTCAGACGCGCAGCAGCAGCTTCCCCGTCGTGCGTCGCCCCTGCAAGTCCTCGTGGGCCTGCCGAGCCTCCGCCAACGAGTACTCATGGCCGACCCGGATGTCCAGCGTGCCGTCCAGGACCGCGCCGAAGACCGCGGACGCGTGATGGTCCAGTTCCGCGCGAGTGTCGATGTGGTGATAGAGCGACGGCCGGGTGAGGTACAGCGAACCACCGGCGTTGAGCCGCTGCGGATCGACCGGTGGCACCGGGCCACTGGCCGCCCCGAACAGCACCATCGTCCCCCGCTTCTTCAGGCTGGCCAGACTCGCGTCGAACGTGGTCCTGCCGACGCCGTCGTAGACGACGGGGACCCCTTGCCCCTCGGTCAGCGCACGCACCTCGGCGGCCAGATCCTTGGTCCGGTCGTACCGGATCACCTCGGCGGCGCCGGCACCCCTGGCCAGCTCGGCCTTCTCCTCGGTGGACACCGTGCCGATCACCCGGGCGCCGCGTTTGTCGGCCATCTGCGTGAGGAGCAGGCCGACGCCGCCGGCAGCCGCGTGCACCAGGACCGACTCGCCCGGGGCCACCGGGTAGGTGGAGTCCACCAGGAAATGGGCCGTCATACCCTGCAGCAGTGCGCCGACGGCGAGTTCGTCGGGGATTCCGGCGGGAACGCGCACCGCGCGGCGGGCGGGCACGGCGACCAGTTCGGCGTAGCTGTTCGGCGCGTCGCACCAGGCGACGCGGTCCCCCGCCTCGAAGCCGGTCACGTCTTGGCCTACTTCTATGACGGTACCGATGCCTTCGGCGCCGAGTCCGAACGGCGCGGCCTTGGGGTAGACGCCGGCGCGGTAGTAGGTGTCAACGTAGTTCACCCCTGCCAGGGCGACCGAGACCAACAACTCGCCGCCGCCTGCGGTCGGTTCATCGGTTTCGACCAATTCGATGACTTCGGGACCGCCAGGTCGTTTCACTCGCACGGCACGCATATAAATCCTCCACGAGGGGGTGTTGGCGGCTCACCGAGCCACCGGACAAGGCATGTTCTGTCACGCCGCGATCGAGCCATGGCTCGCCGACGCCGACGGGCGGACCGGCCTTCCGAGCACCTGCTCAAGCGCCTCGGCCAGCGGAGCCGTGTCGGTACCGTCGATGGCGGAGGCACGCCAGGCGACGTGACCGTCGGGGCGAACGAGCACGGCGCCGCCCGCCGAGATGCCGTACGTTTCGAGGAAATCGCCATCGGTGTCGGTGAGGTCACCGTCCCGCCCGATCGTGCGGCCGATGACCGGCACGTCCGTGCGGTCGGCCATCGCGGTCGCGGCATCGACCCACGCTCGTCCCTGTGGCCCGGCCAGAACGACGAATCGCGAGTGCAGGAGGTCGATACTCGACATCCGAACACCGTGATCGTCGAGCCACACATGCGGCGCACGACAACCGGGCACCGCGGTGGGCGTGTACACGGTCTGGCTGGGGGCGGGCGGGATCGAGCCGTCGCCGACAATCGCGCGGGAGGCGTAGGCGAAGCCCAGTTCGGCGCCTTCCTGGCGAATGTGCGCGTTCTCCTCGTCGATTGCCTTGGTGACAGCCGGTTGGTCCTCGGCGAGGGCCGAGGAGATGATGCGCTTGAGTGTGTCGTTGTTTCCGCTCGACCAGTCGGCGTTCTGTTTGGCCACCGGCCTGCGTTCGACCTCGTAGGTGTCCAGCAACGACGGGTCGGCGTACCCGCGCAGCACCAGTCCGAGCTTCCAGGCGAGGTTGTGAGCGTCCTGAATCCCGGTGTTCATGCCGAGCCCGCCGGTATGCGGCAGCAGGTGTGCGGCGTCGCCGGCGAGGAAGACACGGCCTTGCCGGTAAGACCGCGCGACCTGGGAACTCACCCGCCAGACCGCCGCGTTGACCAGGTTCAGGTCGAGGTCCGAGTAGCCGACAGCCTTCCGGATGATGCCGATGGCTTCCTCGTCCGACGGCACCGCGGGCCGGGTCGTCGGCGGCGGCAGGACCTTGAACGTCAGCCACCGGTCCGTTCGGTCGACCACGGAAAACACAACGACGTCGTCGCGGTCGATCGCGTAGATGCCGATGCCGGGGCGCTCACGGTAGGCCTCCCACAGACGGGGGTCCGTGCTCTTCCAGTACATCCCGAGCCAGTAGCCGAGCAGTGGGTTGCCCTCGATCTCGATTCCCAGTCGCTGACGCACCATGCTCATCGCGCCGTCGGCGCCGATCAGGTAGCGGCTGCGCGTCTGGTGGATTTCGCCGGTGCGCAGGTCGCGCATGGTGGTCCGCACGCCGGTCGCGTTCTCCTCGAAGTCCACGACTTCGGTCTGCAGGCGCACCTCGGCCGACTCCCTGGCACGCAACCGCAGTTCATCCTCGATGATGTCCTGCGGAACCAATAGCCGCGGCATCGGGCTCGGCACGTCGGCCCCGTCGTCCGTGACCGTCCGGCCGTACTCGTAACCGAGCAGTGTTCCGCGTCGGTAGGCGAAGGAGAAGTCCTCCGAAGGCAACGCGTTGTGGCGGATGACGTTCTCCATGCCCCATTGACGCATCAGCTCGGCCGTCCGGGTGTTGACACCACGGGCTCGCGGGTGGTCGCTCGTCGCTTCACGCCGGTCGACCGCCAGGCAGGACACACCCAGGCGACCGAGCTGCATGGCCAGGCTCAGGCCGACAGCGCCGGCCCCGACGATGACGACATCTTTCTCGATTACGCCCATCTCATCGATCCTCATCTTGAAGTTTTCTTGTTCGCTGCACAAGAAACGTACCGTGACTCTTGGTCGCTGCACAAGAGTGCTCCGCGCCACGGATGCCGCGCCGACCGCACGGGGAGCACACCCCCGACCGGCTTCCGCCGTCTGGCGCATCGCTACGGGTTGACATCTTGGTCGGCGACCAAGTTCACTGGTCTCGTTGATCGCCGATCAAGAGAGTGGGGATGGCGATCCGGACCCCCGCGTGCTGATCTCGGGCGCCAGGCGCGGCACGGGGGTCGGCAGCCTGATCAGTCAACTCGTAAGAGATTCACCCCAGGAGAAAAAGATGCCGAAGACATGGTTCATCACCGGAGCCTCGAAGGGATTCGGCCGGGAATGGGCGGAAGCCGCGCTCGAACGTGGCGACCGGGTCGCCACGACCAGCCGCTCCGAATCCGCCTTCGAAGACCTGGTCGAGAAGTACGGCGACGCGGTCCTGCCGCTGCGGCTCGACCTTGCCGACCGCGCGGCGGTGTTCACGACCGTGCAGCAGGCGATCGACAAGTTCGGCGGCCTGGACATCGTCATCAACAACGCGGGCTACGGCCTGTTCGGCATGACCGAGGAAGTGACCGAGCAGCAGGCCCGCGACCAGCTCGACGTCAATCTGTTCGGCCCACTGTGGGTCACCCAGGCGGTGCTGCCGCACATGCGCGCCCGCGGATCCGGCCACATCATCCAGGTGTCGTCCATCGGGGGCGTTGTGTCGCTGCCCGGACTCGGCATCTACCACGCGTCCAAGTTCGGCCTGGAAGGCTTCACCGCGAGCCTCGCCGCCGAGGTGAAGGACTTCGGCATCACAATCACCCTGGTCGAGCCGGCCGGGTACGCCACCGACTGGGCGGGGCCCTCCGCCGTGCAGACCGCACCTCTTCCGGCCTATGACGGTTTCCGTGCGGCCATGACGCGGATATCCGCACGGCGCGGCGATCCGAGTGCGACGCGGGCGGCGATTCTGACGGTGGTCGATGCGGAGCAGCCGCCCCTGCGGATCTTTTTCGGTCAAGGACCGCTGGAAATGGTCACCAAGGAGTACGAGGCGCGGCTCGACGAGTGGCGGCATTGGGACGACGTGTCCAAGACAGCGTCCGGGGCCTAGGGTCTTTCGTTTGGATCAGGCCGGATCAGGGAGCGGGGTCTGGTGCCGTGGATCGCAAGGCGGAGGAGTGAGGCGACGCGGAGCGTCGTGGAGTGACGACAACGCGGCGAGGCGCGGTGCCAGGGCACGCGAGCCCGGCAAGATCCAAACGAGAGGCCCTAGCGCTGCCCCTGAGGCGCGACGGCACCCACGGCCGTACGACAGCCATGAATGACGAACCGGCTCATCGCTTTTGAGGGTGCGGGTGGGGTCTGAATCCACCGGAGCCGCAGAGGTGGTCGAGGCGCCCGTTTCCTTCGGGCGCCCGGCGAGCCATGGGGGTGAGATCGATGATCACGGCGACGTGCTTGTCACGGTGTGCCTCCAGACATGCGTGGGGCCCACTTGGATGTACCGAGGCAACGATCACTCCGCTGATCTGGGATTTTTGCCCTGGTTGGCATTGAAGCGCGCTTTCTTCTGACGATTCCCACACGTGTTCATGTCACACCATTTGCGGGTGCGGCTTTGGCTGGTGTCGAAGAAGGCGGCTTGGCAGGTCGGTGATGCGCACAAGGCCAGTTTTCCGTCTCGTTCGCCCGCGATGATGCTGATCGCGTCGGCGGCGATCACGCTGAGGGCATCTTCCACGCAGGGAACCGGGCCAAGCAGCCATCGCCGCTTGCCCTCGGGCGTCAGGACAGCCGCGGCCCGACCGTGAGCGCTGTAGTCATTGATGACCTGGACAGCAGGCGCGGGGAGCGCGTCCTGGATCGCGGCCGCTGTCGCGGCGGCGTGAATCGACTCCCTCAGTTCCCGAGCGAGGTCGAGCTCGGCAGTGGTGCAGGAGTCCACGGCGAGGCCGTACACCGCCAGCCAGTCGACGAGTCGGTGCGGCACGGGAATGCGCTCCACAGCGTTGCCACGACGCTCCGACAGAGTCCCCGTGAAGCTGGTCGCCAGCACGCTACCGAGGCGGAAGTCAGGGAAGCCAGCACGCATGGAACCACCTTAGCGGGTTGCAGCGTGACCCGGAGAGCTGTTAGAACCGTCTTAGCCGGTTCTTGATAGATCGTAGCCGGTTCCACGACGGCCAGGAGGCCTCATGCCCCGCCCAACCAGCGACGTGCAAGCATTTGAAACCCACGCGACTGACGCCGACCTCGACGATCTGCGCGCGCGGCTGGCCGCGGCGCGACTACCGGAGACCGAGACGGTCCATCGCGCCGCGCCCGACCCTCGCCGATGGGAACAGGGCGTTCCTCTCGCCGACCTCGTCGATGTCGTGAACTACTGGCGCACCGGGTACAACTGGCGGTCGTTCGAGGAGCGCCTCAACGGGATCGGCCAGTTCCGTACGACCATTGATGGTCTGGGAATTCACTTCCTGCACCGCCGATCCGCGCGCGCGGACGCCACTCCTCTGATCTTGACGCACGGCTGGCCGGGCAGCATTGCCGAGTTCATCGATGTAGTGGACGAGCTGGCAGATCCGAAAGACGCGGACGCGCCGGCGTTCCACGTCGTGGTCCCGTCGCTACCGGGCTTCGGTTACAGCGACAAGCCGGCCACCACCGGGTGGGGAACCGAAAAGGTCGCGGCCGCATGGGTGGAACTGATGGGAAGGCTCGGCTACAGCACGTTCGCGGCCCATGGCGGCGACTGGGGAGGGAATATCACCACGGTTCTCGGCGGCAGGTTCCCGGCGCACGTTCTCGGCATCCACACAACGTTCGCGGAGGCGCCGCCCGGGTTGACAACGGACGGGCTGACGGCGGTCGAGCGCAAGTGGACCGAGGAAACCCGCGATTTCTGGAGCCACCGCGCGGCGTACGCGAAGCAGCAGGCGACCCGACCGCAGACCATCGGCTACTCGCTCGTCGACTCACCGGTCGGGCTTCTTGCCTGGATCCTTGACAAGTTCGCCGAGTGGACAGACACCGAAGACAGCCCGTTCGAGACGATTTCCATGGACCGCGTTCTTGACAACGTCACCCTGTACTGGCTGACGCGGACCGGCGCATCGTCGGCTCGCATCTACTACGAAAGCCACAACTCGCTGGACCCCGAACTCCGGGTCGACGTCCCGTCAGCAATCAGCATGTATCCCCGCGACATCGAGAAGTGTCCGCGCCCCTGGGCACAGGAGCGGTACCGACAGATCGTCCGATGGAGGTCGCCCGAAAACGGGGGACATTTCCCGTCGCTGGAGGTTCCCGAGTATTTCGTCAAAGATCTGCAAGAGGGCCTCGCGGCAGTGCTGGCCGCTCATCGCTGAACGCGGCTCAGCGACCCGGCACTCGATCACCGCCTGATCCGGCTCAAGGCGTTGCCCGACGGCTTCCGGACCGAGCTCATCGAGACGGCAGAACGTGGCCAGGGCGCGGCGACGACAAGGCGGGGCGGGAGGCGCCGGCGCCTCCCGCCCCGCCTTCAGCTCCCCGGACGACTCCGCGGTCTGGTCGTCGGAGCCGACCGAAGGATCTGCTCGATTCCGAAATCGAAGCGCTCGTTGTAGTCGATCGAAATATAGTCCGCCAGCACTGAATGGAGTCCTGGGAAATTCTGCTCATTCACCGACTCCCGCAGGCGATCGTGGAACGCGGCCGGTGTCGCCTGCTCCTCTTGAACGAGGCCGAGCGTGAAATAGAAAAGACTCCAGGACGTCCATGCGGCCGACTCGCGTGTGGGGCAACCGTCGAAGAGGACGGTCACCAGACGGTCGGAAAAGGCCAGCGTGTTCGGTTCGACGGGAAAGGTTCCGGCGACGATCAAGGCGCCGTCCCGGTGTCCGAGCATCGCTTGCCGCAAGCGCCGGAGCAGTTCGGCCACTTGCTCGCGCCACCCTCCGTGCAGGTTTCCCAGGTCGACCTCGCCCACGATGGATTCCGCCATCAGACCAAGCAGCCGATCCTTGGTCCGGATGTGCCACATGACCGTATTCGTCCTGACATTGAGTTCGGCCGCTATCGCCCGAGTGGACAGTTTGGCGATGCCGTCCCTTTGCAGGACATCGAATGCGGCCCTGACAACATGATCGAGCGTGATGCCGACCTTGGTTCGAGCAGCGGCTTGCGTCTTGGTCACCGATCAACTCTATCTGGGTCGTCATCGTTGTGCGATCCACCTGCGGCAGAGCTTCGGCACCAAGTCCCCCTATGAGATGCGGAAACCAGACCATCCACCACATCGGCGTACAACCAGGGCGACCCCTGGCTCGACGCGCTGCGCGGCCTCGCGGACAATCTCGTACTGAGCGTGATCACTTCTGTGACTCACATCATCTTCAGATTGGCTGATTTTGATGTTACTTTTTCCCACGTCACGAGTCCCAGCGACAAGCCCCGGCTTGCTGGGCGGCAACCCTCCTTCTGCGGTGGGGTGCCCCGGGTGATGACACGGCTCCATGCGCACACGGATGTGCCGGGAGCAAGCGCGGACCTGTCCTTCAGGTCCAGGACCTGGGACAGGAGCACGACATGGCAGCGAAGACAGCGCGTCACGCCCCGTCCCGTCGGCGCTCCGCGCCACGGTTCCTCCCTGTCGAGCGGCCGCTGATCAATCACTCATGGGTCGGCCCGCAGCGCGCCGCCACCCCGCACGGAGGAGCCCTCCACTGATGACATCCGTCCTGCCCCACCGCTCTCGCCGCCCCCGCGGGCGCGGGTATCTGCCGGTCGTCGTGTCGGCAGGCACCGCCACCGTCCTCGCCGTCGCCACCGGCTGCAGCGTCGACACGGGCGGTGACTCCGGCGGATCCTCCGGCGGCAAGGCCGAGCAGATCACCGTCACCGCGTTCGCCGGTGAGTGGGGTGAGCTGTTCAAGAAGTCCTTCGTCAAGCCGTTCGAGAAGGACACCGGCATCAAGGTCAACGTCGTCTACGGAGCGGACTCGGGCTTCCTCACCAAGCTGCGTGCGGCGGGCGGCAAGGACGCGCCGTTCGACGTCGTCGCCCTCACCCCGGGCTCACTGCACCAGGCCGTCGGCGGCGATCTCCTCCAGCCGCTCAAGACAGCCGATCTCAGCCACTGGAAGCAACTCGATCCAGTACTGACCAAGCAGTCCACCATCGGCGGCTCCGCCTACGGCGTCCCGCTGACCACCGGCTCCAACGGCCTGCTCTACCGCACCGACAAGATCAAGCAGGCTCCGGAGGACTGGACCGACATCTTCGACAAGAAGTACTGCGGTCATGTCGCGCTGCCCCCGCTGACCTACAACGCGGGCCTGGAGTTCTTCTCCGCGCTGGTCTCCCAAGGAGGCGGCAAGCTCTCCAACCCGGCCGATGTGGACAAGGCGTTCGACAAGCTCGCCGAGCTGAAGGGCTGCGTCTCGGCCTACCCGGCGGACGCCGGCAGCGTCTCCACGGTCCTCCAGAACGGCGACGCCTGGATCGCGCCCTTCTGGGACGGCCGCGCCTTCGCCATGGAGAAGGAAGGGCAGCCGATCGGCTTCACCTACCCCGCCTCCGGTGCGGTCGGTGCGCTGACCTCGTACTACGTCCCCAAGGGGTCGCAACACAGCGAGGCCGCCTACAAGTTCCTCGACTATCTGAGCTCCGCCCAGCACCAGAAGCCGTTCGCCGAGGGCACCTTCTACGGCGGGGGCAACGACTCCATCGACTACAGCCCCGCCTTCAAGGACAAGGTGAAGTACGGCGAGGCCGTCTACAAGAAGTTCACCTGGGTCGACTACAAGACGGCGACGCCCAAGCTGAACGAGTGGCAGCAGCGCTGGAACCAGATATTCAAGTGATCGGCGATCCTCAAGTGACCGACGAAACACGCGTCGAAGACGTCGAAGATGTCGAAGAAGACGCGCGCACCGAAGACGCACACATCGAAATCGACGGCCTCGCCGCCGGGTACGAGGGCCAGCGGGTACTCGACGTCGACCGGCTGGCCATCCGGCGCGGCGAGTTCCTGTCCATCCTCGGCCCCAGCGGCTGCGGCAAGACGACCCTGCTGGGAAGCCTGGCCGGGTTCGTACGCCCCACCGCGGGCCGGATCACCCTGGACGGTGCGGACCTCACCGACGTACCCACGCACCGTCGTGGCCTCGGGCTGGTCTTCCAGAACTACGCGCTCTTCCCGCACATGACGGTCGCCGACAATGTCGCGTACGGGCTGAAGGTGCGCCGCGTCGACCGCGCGGAGCGGACGGCGCGGGTCGAGGAGTCACTGCGTCTGGTCGGCCTGGAGCAGTACGCGGGCCGTCGGCCCAAGCAGCTCTCCGGCGGCCAGCAGCAGCGCGTCGCCGTGGCCCGCGCGCTGGCCACCCGGCCCGCCGTACTGCTGCTCGACGAGCCGCTGTCCAATCTCGACGCCAAGCTGCGCCGCGAGATGCGAGTGGAACTGAGGGCACTTCAGCAGCGCCTGGGCATCACCATGGTGTTCGTCACGCACGACCAGGAAGAGGCGATGTCGCTGTCCGACCGGATCGCCGTGATGAACGGCGGCCGGGTCGAACAGCTCGGCACCCCCACCGAGGTGTACCGGGCACCGGCGACCCGCTTCGTCGCCGAGTTCATCGGCGCGGCCAACATCCTGCGTGGCACCGGCGCTTCGGACGGGACGCTCGACGTCTCCGGTGTCCGCCTGGACTCCGGTCTGGGCGGGCTGCCGGACGGCGTGCCCACCACGCTCGCCGTACGTCCGGAACGGATCGTGGTCCTCCCCGCCGACGCGGGGCCCGATGCCTTCCCGGGCGCGAGCGGCCGCCGGGGCTCCGGGATCGTCGGCTACCGGGCGTTCACCGGCGAGGCGTGGGAGGCACAGGTCGTCGTGGCCGAAGGCGTCACGGTCAACGCACGGACGACGGAGGAACCTCCCGCCGTCGGTGCGGCCGTCTCGTTCGGCTGGGCCGCCGCCGACGTCATTCTGCTCGGGAACGAGGAGAAGCCCGCGCACGACGAAAATCTCGGGCACGAGGAAAATCTGGGGCACGAAAAGGTCACGCACGAAAAGGTCGCGCACGACGAAAAGGTCGCGCACGGAGAAGAGCCGGCCGGATGAGCCCGGCCGCCACCCGGGCACCACGCCGACTGCGCGGCCTGCTGCCCGTCATCCCTGTCGTGGTCTTCCTGCTGGCCCTGTTCGTGGTCCCGCTGGTGCGGGTCCTCGAACTCAGCCTCCACCCGGTGGACGCCAACGGCTATCCGCAGGACGGCTATTCGCTCACGCAGTACGGCAGGGTGTTCACCGAGTCGTTCTTCTCCGAGGCCCTGTGGCACAGCCTGCTCACCTCGCTGCTGGTCACCGCCCTGTGCGTACTGCTCGGCTTCCCCGCCGCGTACGCGCTCTCCCGGGCTCGGACGGGAGTGCTGCGCACTCTGCTGTTCGTCGTGGTCGTCTCACCGCTGCTGACCAGCGTGGTCGTCCGCAGCTACGGCTGGGTCGTGCTGTTCTCCGCCAACGGCGCGGTGAACCGGGTGCTGGTCGGCATCGGCCTGCTGGACCGGCCCGCCCACCTGCTGACCAGCTATCTGGTCGTGGTCGTCTCCGTCACCCATGTCCTGCTCCCGTTCGCGATCCTTCCGCTGACCACCGCGCTGGGCTCGATCGACGACAACCTCCGCCGCGCCTCGCGGACCCTGGGCGCCGGGTCGGTACGTACCTTCTGGAAGATCACCGTGCCGCTCGGCCTCCCCGGCATCGCCGTCGGGGCGACCGTGGTCTTCGCGCTGGCCATGGGCATCTACATCACCCCGCTGCTGGTCGGCGGCGCCAACCAGCCGCTCGCCGGGCTGCGCGTCTACAGCCAGATCACCAGCGTCTTCGACTACCCGGTCGCCGCGGCGCTCAGCCTGACCCTGCTCCTGCTGACCGTGCTGGGCGTCTCCGCCCTCGGCACCGGATTCCGCCTCTGGGAACGGAAACTCCATGGCTGACCCGTCCCCCCGCACGCCCGGTACGCCCGGTGCATCCGGTACGCCCCGTGCGACGAAGATCTCCGGCACCGGAGCCGACCGGCCCGCGGACCGGACCGCGGACCGGACCGGCCGCCCGACCAGGACCGACCGCCCGGCCGGGGCCCTGGGCCCCGCCGTTCTGCGCCGTACCGGACGGATCGCCGCCGCGCTGCCCGCGGCGGCCGTCTTCCTGTTCCTGATGGCGCCGCTCGCCGTCCTGGCGCTCAGCTCACTGAACTCCACCAGTTCGCTGAGCTTCCCGCCGCGCGGTATCTCCCTGCGCTGGTACGAGGAAGTGCTCACCTCGCCCGACTGGCTGGTGTCGTTCCGGCTCAGCGGACTTCTGGTGCTGCTCGTCGTCCTCACCACCGTGACCATCGGCACGCTCGCCGCGTACGGCCTGGTCCGCGGCGACTTCCCCGGCCGCGGCCTGCTCTCCGGCCTCGCCCTGGCACCGCTGATGGTCCCGGAGATCATCATCGCGCTGGGCCTGCTCTACTACTTCCAGGGCCTCGGCCTGGTCAACAGCCTCATGGGGCTGTGGCTCGCACACTCCCTGGTGGCGCTGCCGTTCGTCGTCCGAACGGTGATGGTGAGCGCCCAGGCCCTCGACCCGACGCTGGAACGGGCGGCGGCCGCCCTCGGCGCCGGGCGGATGCGCACCTTCCGCACCGTCACCCTGCCGCTGCTGCGCCCCGGCATTCTCGCCGGAGCGGTCTTCGCCGCTGTCACCTCGCTCGGTGAGGTGGCGGTCTCCGCGCTCGTGTCCGGGTCCAACACGACGACCGTGCCGGTACGGATCTTCTCCGCCGTCCAGTTCCAACTCGATCCGTCCGTGGCCGCCGTGTCCACTCTTCTGATGCTCATCAGCGTGCTCGTGCTGGTGACGGTCGACCGGTTCACCAATTTCTCGGAAGTGCTCTGACATGACCGCCGATGTGCCCGCCGACCCCCTGACCGCCGATGTGCCTCCCGGCTCCGCCGCCGTTCCGGGCGCCCGTGTCGGGATCGACGTGGGCGGCACCTTCACCGACTTCGTCCTCGCGCTGCCGGGCGACGCCCGGGGGCTGCTCCACCACAAGGAGCCCAGCACCCCCGGCGACCCCGCCCGCGCCGTCGCCGACGGCCTCGCCGCCGTCCTCGACCGGGCCGGGCTCCGCTCCGGTGATCTCGCCTCCATCACCCATGGCACCACCATCGGTCTGAACGCGATCATCCAGCGCCGGGGCGCCCGTATCGCGCTGGTCGTCACCGAGGGCTACCGGGACATCCTGGAGATCGGCCGCAGCCGGATGCCGTCCTCCTTCGACCTGCACGCCGCCAAGGAGGAACCGCTCGTTCCGCGGGACCGGATCGTGGAGATCCCGGCCAGGCTGGGCCCGGACGGGCGTCCCGTACGCACCCCGGACGACCGGGAACTCGCCCGTGTCGCCGAGGAACTGGCCGCCACCGGGGCCGAGGCCGCCGCCGTACTCGTCCTCCACGGGCACACCGATCCCGCCTTCGAGGCCCGGCTGACGGAACGGCTCGGCGCCCTGCTGCCCGGTCTGCCGCTCACCTCCTCGGCCGCGATCTGGCCCGAGGTCCGCGAGTTCGAACGCGCCCTCGTCGCCTGCCTCAACGTGTACATCCAGCCGTTGATGCGACGTTACTTCGACCGGCTCGAAGCACTGCTGGACGGCCTGGGGGTGACGGCTCCCGTCTATATCGCCGCTTCCAACGGCGGCTCGCTCAGCCTGCGTTCGGCCGCCGAACGCCCCATCGAAACCGTGCTGTCCGGACCGGCCGCCGGTGTCACCGCCGCCACCCGGCTCGGCCGCGCCGCCGGGATCCACCGCATCGTCACCTTCGACATGGGCGGTACCAGCAGCGACATCGCCGTCGCCGTGGACGGCGAACCGGAGTTCGCCACCCACACCACCATCGGCGGACTTCCGCTGATCCTTCCCGTGGTCGCGGTGAGCGCCATCGGCGCGGGCGGCGGCTCGGTCGTACGCGCCGACGAGCACGGCGTCCTCAAGGTGGGCCCCGACAGCGCCGGAGCCGACCCGGGGCCCGTCGCCTACGGCCGCGGCGGCACCCGCCCCACCGTCACCGACTGCTATCTGCACACCGGCGTCATCGACCCCGCCACCTTCCTCGGCGGACGGATGGACCTCGACGCGCCCGCCGCGGCCCGCGCCCTGGGCCGGGTCGCGGACGGCCTCGGTTTCGACAGCGGCGACCAGGCCGCCGACGGCGCCCTGCGGGTCGCCACCGCCGGTATGGCCGTGGAACTCCAGAAGACCCTCGCCGGACGCGGCCTCGATCCCGCCGAGTTCACACTCGTCCCGTTCGGTGGCGCGGGCCCCACCCACGCGGCCGTACTCGCCGAGGAAGTCGGCATCCGCGAGATCGTCGTCCCGCCCACCGCCGCGACTTTCTGCGCGCTGGGCGCCGTCGGCGCCGACCTGCGCCGCGACTTCGCCCGCAGCCTGCGCCGCGATCTGGACGAGACCAGCGTCGCCGCCCTGCGCACCATCCTGGCCGGGCTGGAGAGCCAGGCCCGCACGTGGCTCTCCGAGCAGGGGCCCGCCACCGGGACCGCCCAGCTCACCCTCGCCGTCGACATGAGCTACACCGGGCAGGCCTACGAACTCCGGGTCCCGCTCACGTCCCCCCTCACCCCGGCCGGCCTCACCGAGGCGTTCCACCTCGAACACGAGCGCCTCTACGGGTTCCGTGACGCCACCGCCGCCATCCGTATCGGCACCGCCCGGCTCGCCATCAGCGCGGCGGGACCCGATCTCACCCCGGCCGCCCTGCCCGACACCGCGAACGCCGCACCGCCCGGCCCCGCCGGCCACCGGACCGTCCTGCTCTCCGGGCGCCGGGTCACCGCGGAGGTTCACAAGCGGGACGCGTTGCACGCCGGGCACACCCTCACAGGACCAGCCGTGGTCGAGCAGGACGACACCACCGTACTGGTGCCTCCCGGCTGGTCGGCCACCGTCGACCCGCTCGGCAATCTCCGGCTCCGGTACTCCTGACAACGGCAACGGCTCCGGTACTTCTGACGACGGCTCCGTCCCGGTACCCCTGACAACGGCTCCGTCTCCGGTACTTCTGACAACGCAAGGACACATCCGACCATGAAGCTCGACCCGGTCACACTGGAGATCATCGGCAACAAACTCGGTGCCCTCACCGAGGAGATGTGCCTCACCCTCCAGCGCACCAGCCGCTCCCTGTACGTCAAGGAGACGGCCGACTTCTGCTGCGCGCTCGCCGGACCGGACGGCCGCTTCACCGCGTACCCACGTGGCATCGGTGTGTCCGGCTTCGTCGGCCTCGACGTACGTACCGCCGTCGACCAGGCCGGACCCCTGGAGCCCGGCGATGTGATCGTGACCAACGACCCGTACACGTCCGGCGGCCTGGCCACGCACCTCACCGACATCCAGCTCATCGAGCCCTACTTCCACGACGGTGAGATCGCGGCCTACGGCTGGGCGTTCATCCACTGCTCCGACATCGGCGGGCGGGTGCCCAGCAGTCTGGCGCCCACCAACCACGAGATCTACCAGGAAGGTCTGCGCATACCGCCGGTGAAGCTGTTGCGCGCCGGCGAGCCGAGCCGCGACATCGCCGCCCTCCTCGCCGCCAACAGCCGTACCCCCGAGGCCAACGACGGCGACCTGCGGGCCATGCTCGCCGCCCTGCGCACCGGCCGCGAGCGGCTGACACAGGTGATCGCCCAGCACGGCGCCGCCGACATCGCCGCCGCCCACACCGACCTCGTCGACTACACCGCGGAGAAGGCTACCGCCGCGCTCGCCCAACTGCGCGACGGTACCTACCGGTTCACCGACTATCTCGACGACGACGCGGTCTCCCCGGTCCCGGTGCGGATCTCCGTCACCGCCACCCTCGACCGCGGCGCGCTGCACCTGGACTTCACCGGCACCGACCCCCAGGTCGACGCCGCGTTCAACATCGCCAGCCACGGCCGGGCCCACGCCTGGATCACCACCCGGGTCCTCGCTCTCATCTGCACGCTCGACCCGGCCGTCCCGCTCAACGGCGGGCTGATCCGGCCGGTGTCCGTCACCGCCCCCGAGGGGTCCGTCGTCAACGCCCTGCCACCGGCGGCCGTCGGCATCCGGCACGCCACCGCCTCCCGCGTCAACGACGCACTCGGCGGAGCACTCGGCCTGGCCGCCCCCGAAGTGATGCCCGCGGCCAGCAGCGGCCTCGTCGTACCCGTCGTCGTCGCCGAGAACGCGCCGGGCGGCGGACAGAACGTACAGGTACTGGAGCCCATGGTCGGCGGCACCGGCGCCCGGGACGGCGCCGACGGCGTCGACGGCCGTGACAGCGGTATCTCCAACCTCGCCAACAACCCCGTGGAGACCGTCGAGACCGAGATCGGCGCCCAGATCATCCGCTACGCGCTGCGCCCCGACTCCGGGGGCCCCGGCCGCTGGCGCGGAGGCTGCGGCCTCGAACTCGTCTTCCGCGTTCTCGACGACGACTGCCGGCTCCTCGCACGCGGCCTGGAGCGGATGCGCTTCCGCCCGTGGGGCTCCGCCGGGGGCGGCCCCGGCGCCCCCGCCGAACTCGTCGTCAACGAGGGCCGGGCCGGCGAACGTCGGCACGCCAAGATCGACATGCTGGCACTCCGCCGCGGCGACACCGTGACACTGCGCACCTCCGGCGCCGGCGGTTACGGCGATCCCTGGACCCGTGACCCGCTGGCCGTGCTGGGCGATGTACGGCGCGGTCTGGTCACCCGCGAGGCGGCGGCCCGCCACTACGGTGTCGCCGTCACCACCGCCTCCGACGGTCGCCCCGCCCTCGACGAGACGGCGACCCAGGAGCTGCGCCGCGACGCTCCGCCCGCGCCCATCGGCACCGGGCCCGAGCGCGCGGCCTGGGACACGGTCCACGACACCGAGGCCGCCGACCGGCTCATCGCCGCGCTCTTCCGGCTCCCCCAGTCCCGTCGTTACGCACGCCGGGCGGCCATTCACACCGCGGTGCTGGGTGAACTCCCCGACGGCTTCCCGGCCGTGACCGCATCCGATGTCGAACTCGCGGCTGCCCGCGCCGCGTTGGAGGCACACACCACCGAACTCGAAGCGGAGACCACCGGCTGAGGGACACGATCCTCCTGGGCAGGTGACGGCAGGGCGACGGCAGGGCAGCAAGGGGCCACACCCGCACATGCGCGTGCACCCTCCGTCAGACCCGCCCGACGTCCCGGCCTGTCTCCGCTCCCCGGACTTCAACCTATTCCGCTCATCCCCGGTCATAGCCAGGGGAATCGGTGGCATGGTGGAGGTGCGCACGAGTGACGGGGGACACACATGGGCGAGAGTCATGAACCGATGCGCTGGGACGAACGGGCCCGCGGCGGTGCGGGCGGCTGGGTACGGATGGCCGACAGCTCTCCGCCACCCGACCCGCCACCGGGCGGTCACCGGACGCCACAGGGCGGTGACCGGTCGGACAACGACCCACGGCCGGTGCCGCAGCCGCGGCCCGTGCCGGGAAAGTTCATCCTCTTCGCACTCGCCGGTGGGCTGGCGGTCGCCGCCGTCATCCTGATCGTGTCCCACTACGTACGTTCCGCCCCCGCTCAGGCCGACCATCCCGTCGGCTCCGCCTCCTCGTGGTCGGAGCCGCGGACCGGGGCGCGGCCCCCCTCGGCCTCGGCTTCCGCCGAAACGCGGTCACCCTCGTCGCAGGAGACACCCGCCACCGCCGAGGACCAGGCCAGGGCGGTGGACGCGCTGCTGGAGAGAAGCAGGGCCGACCGCGAGAAGGTCCTCGCCGCGGTGAGCGCCGTGGAGGCGTGTGACTCGCCCGCGTCCGTCACGGAGGCGGGCGAGGCGCTGAACGCCGCCGCTGTCCGGCGCGAGGATCTGGTCACCCGCCTCGGCGAACTGTCCCTCGACCAGGTCGATTCCGGCCCGCTCGCCGCCGACAGTCTGCGGGCGGCCTGGCGGCATTCGGCCGACGCGGACCGGGCGTTCGCCGGCTGGGCCGACGACGCCGACGGTTGCGCACCCGGCGATGTGCCCCGCACCGACTCGTACCGACGTGGCGTCGAAAGCAGTGATCTCGCCACCGCCGCCAAGGAGGAGTTCCTCTCGGCCTGGTCACCGATCGCTTCCCGGTACGGACTCCCGGAGCGCGACAGGACCAGGATCTGACGGCGTCGCCCGGGCACCGCGTCCCGGCGTCCCGCCGTCCTGCTTCCGGCACCGCGTCCCGCCGTCCCGCCTCCGGCACCGCGTCCTGCCTCGTAGCTCTCCCCTGTCCGTCCTGACGGAAGGACCGCATCCCGCATGTCTGATCCGAACACCGCCGGGCCAGGCCCGGCCCCCGTACCGGACCACCCGTCCCCCGTACCGCCACCCCAGCCCGGCAGCGCGCTGTGGCACCTCGTCCGGTCCCAGGCCGGGAACCGGCCCGGGGACGCCACCGCCTATCTGCGCGGAGCCGCGCACATCGACCGGGCCTTCCGGGACGCCGTACTCGCGGAGCTGGCCGAGAATCCGCACCGCATCCCGCCGCCGTCGTACGGGGTCGACCTCGCCGCCGTCCTCAAGGAGTGCTACGTCGCCCGGCGTTGGGCCGCGGTCCGGGCGGGACTCCTGCTCGGCATCCCCCTGCTCATGATGCCGTTCAGCGTGGCGGGAGCGCTCATTCCGCCGACGCTGGTCCTGTTGGCCCGGCTGGCGATGTATGTGGGCCGTACGCTGGCACGTCTCGTCCGGGGCGACTCCGGCACGGCCCGGCAGGGGCGAGGGGCCGGCGCGCTGCTCCTGGTACTCGTCGTCCTGTGGCTCGCCTGGGTGCCGCTGCGCGCCCTGGCCCTGCTCCCGGTCCTGCTGATCACGACGCTCGGCGAGAGCGGCGACGGTGCGGCCGACTCGACCGGCCTGGGCAGGCACCTCATGGTCATGCTGGTGGTCTTCATCGGCTGGGGGGCCGTGGCCGCCGTGCACCAGTACCGTACGACCCGTCTCAAGCATCTCTTCGCGACCGGTCAGGCCCCCGACCATCCCGACGGCACAGGAGCCATCGCACAACGGATCGACCAGGTGCGGCGCCGGCAGGCCGACCCGGATGTCGTGTACAGCGACTACGCACCGTTCGTGGGCGCCGGAATCGAGCTGGACCACTGGTCGTTCGCCATCGAACTGGTCCCTGATCCGACCAGCAAGACGACCGATGCGGCGGCCGCCCACCGGGACGCCTTCACCGTGCCCGACGTACACGCGCGGATACGGAGCGAACTGGCGCGACTCGGCGAGGGCAGCGCCTATCCGGGCGACCGGATGCACGGAATCCGGGTGGACGACTACGTCATGAAGAGCGGCAAACGGCTCGGCCCCGTACAGGACTGGAGCGGTACCGGCCCCGATTCCGCCTTCCACCTGATGGCACCCGCGGCCCGCGCCGCAGCGGCCGTCCAGCTCCGTACGCCGCCGGGCGCCGATGTCCCGGCGACCTGGTGGCCCGACAGCCTCGACCTCTTCGCCGAGGAACGGCTGCGGCACTATCTGACGGTCCGGGTGGGCAGTTGGGGCGACGAGGTGGTCCTCACCGTCTTCAGCCGGGTGCAGATGCAGGGCGGTCTGCTGTTCCTGGAGTCCCGCGCGTTCCTGCTGCCACCGATCGCCCGCGCCTACCACGCGATCGACGACGTGCTGCCGCCCTCCGACCCGGCGGACTGGCTGGACCTGCTGCGGGAGTCGTTCGCCTCGGTTTTCGCCCTGGTGTCCGACGCCCCCGGCGATCTCTTCGCCCCCTCCCGCACATCGGCCGCCGCCGCGCGCTCCGAGGCCTGGTACCGACGCATGTGCGCGACCGACCGGGTCGTCGACCACGGGCCGAGGTACTCGGTACGGGAGCTGGCGGCCGAACCCCACTTCCAGCAGCTCTTCCAGGAGATGGACGTCCAGCGCTTCCTGAAGAGCATCCAGACCAGGACCGTCACCGCGGTACGCGCCGCCCTGCGCGACGCGGGATACAGCACCGGCGAGTACGACGCCCGCGCCACCATCGTCTTCGATCACTCGGTACGGGTCGACGGAACAGTGCACGGGAACATCCAGACAGGTGACCACGCGCGGGCGAGCCACCAGACGATCACCACACCGCAGCCACACGTCGGCCCGAGGTCCGACGGCGGCTCCACACCAGGGAGTTGAGCGATGACCCACTCACCGGCCGGCAACGGACGCGGCATCCACATCAGCGGCGGCAGCACATTCAACGGGAACGCCCAGACGGGCGACGGCAGCAGCGCCACGTACGTCCACCACGCGGGCGACACGCGCGGCCCCGCCGAGTCACCCGAGGTGATCCGGCTGCGCGAAGCGGTCGAGGAACTGCGCCGGCAGCTGCGGGACATCGGCGCCACCGAGCTGTCCCCCGCCGCGGCGGACGCCGCCGTCTCCGCGCTGGACGAGGTGGACGAGGCGCTGCCCTCGACCGAAGAACCGGTCCGGGGCCGGGTCCAGCGCGCCATCTTCACGATCACCGGGGCCCTGGCCTCGGCCGCGTCACTGACCGAGGCCGTCACGGCGCTGCGCGACGCGGCGGCTCCCTGGTTCTGAGAGGAGGTCGGCGTCGACCCGCCTGGACACGGTTACAAGGGACGACACCTGCACATACACTTGCACCCGCCGACATGCCCGTTGACCTGGGACAACGCAGCCCTGGGGCCCATCGGGCCAGTGAGGAGCACCCGCCGTGTTCTATTACGTCCTCAAATACGTACTACTGGGGCCCCTACTGCGGCTGCTGTTCCGGCCCCGGATCGAGGGCCTCGAACACATCCCGGACGAGGGCGGGGCGATCGTAGCAGGCAATCATCTGTCGTTCTCCGATCACTTCCTGATGCCGGCGATCCTCAAGCGGCGCATCACGTTCCTCGCGAAGGCCGAGTACTTCACCGGCCCGGGTCTCAAGGGACGGCTGACCGCCTTCTTCTTCCGCAGCGCCGGGCAGATCCCGGTCGACCGGTCGGGGAAGGAAGCCGGGAAGGCCGCGATCCGGGAAGGCATGGGCGTCCTGGCCAAGGACGAACTGCTGGGGATCTATCCGGAGGGCACCCGCTCGCACGACGGGCGCCTCTACAAGGGGAAGGTCGGGGTCGCGGTGATGGCGATCAAGGCACAGGTGCCGGTGGTGCCGTGCGCCATGGTCGGGACCTTCGAGATCCAGCCGCCGGGGCAGACCATTCCGAGCATCAGGCGGGTCACGATCCGCTTCGGTGAGCCGCTGGACTTCTCGCGCTACGCGGGCCTGGAGAACGAGAAGGCGGCCGTCCGCGCGGTCACCGACGAGATCATGTACGCGATCCTCGGGCTGTCCGGGCAGGAGTACGTGGACCGCTACGCGGCCGAGGTGAAGGCCGAGCAGGCGGAGCTGGCCAAGGCGGAGCAGTCGAAGAAGTTCCCGAGACTGCACCGCTGAGAGCGAATCAGCCGGCGGCGAAAGGCGCTGGGCGCGCCCGGCCCGTACCTCTAGCTTTTCTCGTATGACCAGGGGACAAGCGGTGGTGATCGGGGCGACCGGACAGACCGGGCGGGCTGCGGTGCGGGCGCTCGCCGAGGACGGCTGGGAAGTGCGCGCGGCCTCGCGCGGTGGCGGAGGGGACGAGCGCCCGCCCGAGGGGGTACGGACGGTCCGGCTGGACCGGGAGGACGACCGCGCGCTGGCCGAGGTCGTGGGCGACGACTGCGATCTGCTGGTGGACCTGGTGGCGTACGGGGCGAAGCACGCCGGGCAGTTGACGGGACTCGCGGACCGGATCGGTTCCGCCGTCGTCATCTCCAGCGTCGCGGTGTACGAGGACGGCCGGGGCCGCGGCTTCGAGACGCAGGACGAGCCGGACGGCTCACCGCGCTATCCCGTGCCGATCCCGGAGACCCAGCCCACGGTGGCTCCCGGCGACGCGACGTACGCCACGGCCAAGGCACTGCTGGAGCGGGATCTGCTCGCGGCGGGAGACACACTGCCGGTGACACTGCTGCGGGCGGGCGCCATCCACGGCACACACTGCCGCACACCGCGCGAGCTGTACTTCGTCAAGCGGCTGCTGGACGGCCGCCGACGACGGGTGCTGGCGTACGGCGGCCGGAGCCGGTTCCACCCTGTCCATGTCTCCAACATCGCCGAGCTGATCAGGCTGGCGGCGCTGCGGCCCGGATCGCGGGTACTCAACGCCGGGGATCCGCAGGCGCCGACGGCCGCGGAGATCGGTGAGGCGATCGACGCGGTGATGGGTCGCGAGACCGAGACCGTACTGGTGGACGGACCACCGCCGGAGGGCGGAATCGGCGACCATCCCTGGTGCATGGAGCATCCCGTCGCGCAGGACATGACGGCCGCGGAGCGGGAGTTGGGCTACCGGCCCGTCACCGGCTACGCCGAATCGCTGCCGGAGACCGTCGACTGGCTCACCGAGCGGCTGAGCGGCCGGGACTGGGAGGACGCCTTCCCCCAACTGGTCAGGAGCTACGGACGGGACAGTCTCTTCGGCTATGCGGCTGAGGACGCCTGGCTGAAGCGGTACGACCGGGGAGCTGTCCCGGAGGTCTGAGGGACGTCCCGTACGGACAAAGGAGGGTGACGGCACATCAGGCCCGTCACCCTCCTCCCTCACTCGTACCGCCGCTCCTCGCCCTACGGCTTGGGCGTGGCGTGCGGGGCGCACGTCACATCGCGGCTGTCCAGCGCTCCCGTCAACAGGTAGGACTTCACCCGGTCGTTGACGCACGGGTTCACCAGGTTGGTGATGCCGTGCGAACCGGCGTCCCGCTCGGTGATCAGGCGCGAGCCCTTGAAGCGCTTGTGCAGTTCGACGGCGCCCGCGTACGGCGTGGCGGCGTCGCGCGTGGACTGGGCGATCAGGACCGGCGGCAGCCCGTGGCCGGTCCTGACCTCCACCGGGGTCCGCTGCTTGGCGCCCCAGGTGGCGCAGGGCAAGTTCATCCAGGCGTTGGACCAGGTCAGGAATGGATGATCTTGGTGGAGCCGGGTGTTGTCCCGGTCCCACTTCTTCCAGCTGGTCGGCCACTTGGCGTCGGTGCACTCGACGGCGGTGTAGACCGCGTTGCCGTTCTCGGCGGAGGCGTTGCCCTTGGTGTCGGACATGTCGGGAGCCGCCGCGTCGACCAGCGCCTGGGTGTCACCGGCGAGGTACTTGCTCCACACCGTGGCGACCGGCACCCAGCTGGAGTCGTAGTAGGGCGCGCTCTGGAACAGGCCGAGCAGCTCGGCAGGGCCGACGACACCGCCGATCGGGCTCTTCTTGGCGCTCGCGCGGAGTGTGTCCCAACGCTGCTCGACCTTGGCTGCGGTGGTGCCGATGTGGAAGGTGGCGTCGTTCTTGGCGACCCACTCCATCCAATCCTGGAACCGGGTCTCGAAGGCGACGTCCTGATCCAGGTTGGCCTGGTACCAGATCTTCTCCTTCGCCGGGTTGACCACACTGTCCACGACCATGCGCCGCACATGCGAGGGGAAGAGCGTGCCGTAGACGGCGCCGAGGTAGGTGCCGTAGGAGACACCCAGGTAGTTGAGTTTCTTCTCGCCGAGCCCGGCCCGGATGACGTCCAGGTCGCGTGCGGTGTTGGGCGTCGTCATCTGCGGCAGCATCCAGCCGCTGCGCTCCTTGCAGCCGTCCGCGTACTCGGCCGCGAGCTTGCGCTGGGCGCGCTTGTCGGCCTCGCTGCCGGGGACCGGGTCGAGCTTGGGCGCCTTGACGAACTCCTGCGAATCGATGCAGGAGATGGGCGACGAGTGGCCGACGCCGCGCGGGTCGAAGCCCACGAAGTCGTACGCCTTCGAGGCGTCGGCCCAGATCGCGTTCTTGGTGACGACCCGGCGCGGGAACGCCATGCCGGAGCCGCCGGGGCCGCCCGGGTTGTAGATCAGGGAGCCCTGGCGTTCCTTCGTGGTGCCGGTGCTGCCGATGCGGTCGACGGCGATCTTGATCTGCCGTCCGTTCGGCTTCGTGTAGTCGAGCGGAACGCTCACCCAACCGCACTGGATGGGCTTCTCCAGCGCCCAGTCGGCCGGGCAGTCCTGCCAGTCGATGCCCTTCTTCGCGGCCCGCTCGGCGGCGACCCCGGCGCCGTACGCCGCCGCCGGATCGTACGCCGCCGACCCGTGCGCCCCGGAACCGGACGAGGCGGAAACACCGTGCTGACGGCCCTCGGCGACCGCCGCCGGAGCGGCCGTCGCGCCCGCTATGAGTGTGCCTGCGAGCAGCGTGCCGGCCGAGCCGAGCACTGTGGTGCGTCTCAAGTGGAACCTCCCCCTGTGTGCAGCACCGCCCTCGGCAGCGCTGTTCGAGTGGCCTCCCCGGGATCCTTTCGCCTGTGAGGTTCCTACGACCAGGGCAGATGGGTATTTCTTTACCCAACCAATAACCGGTACGCGCGGTCCCGCTCAGCGGTACGCCCCTTCGTCGAGCACGTCGTCGAAGTCGTCCAGTGCCTCGTCGAGTGCCTCGTCCAGCACTTCGTCCAGTACGCGGCGCAGCCGGAGCGCGTCCGGTGCGAGCGCGGTGACCAGAAAACCGGGACCGGCGAGCGGTGTGAGGACGGCGGTGTCCCCCAGCAGCCGCGTCCGCGCCGGTTTCTCCTCGAACTCGGGCCCTGTCACCAGGAGTTGACCGACTGCTCGGTGCCCGCCGAGGACCGCTCCGCCGTCCCAGCCGCCGGGGGCTCCGGGGCCGTACGCGAGTTCCTGGTCGAAGAGGGGGCGTCCGGCGCGGTGGACGGTGAGCCGGCTGAAGAGGGTGCCCGGTTCTTCGCCGTGGCGGCCGAGGATCTGTTCCTCGCGCAGCACGAGCCGCCCGGTGGCGGCGACTTCGACGCGGGTCCGCATCCGCAGGTCGCTGCCGTACGCGGAGATGAGCTGTTCGGGCAGCCAGTTCAGCCGGGCGTGCTCCCCCACGGTCAGCCGCACGTCGTAACGGGCGGGCTCGGCGCCACTCGCGGGCCTCCCCGCGCTGCTGTGGACGGACCCGCTCTGGACCGCCCCGCCCTGTACCCGCTCGCCGGCCGCCCGTCCGGGCAGGGCCACGGTCGCCGCCGCCGCGTCCACGGTCAGCCGGGCTCCGTCCCGTACGTCCGCCTCGATCGCCAGCCGGTCGCCACCGAGCGGTGCGCTCATCGCGCCGACGACGGTGACCCGGCTGCCCGGACCTCGCGCGCGGGTGCGGCGTACCGCGAGCGGCCCTTCGCCGGTCAGTACGGGCAGCCCGTCACGCGTGGCGACGATACGGGCGGTGGCCTGGACGCTCATGCGGTCCAGGCGGCGAGCCGCCCGAGCACCCAGTCCGTGACCGGCCCCGCACCGTCCTCCGCCCTCAACGACGTGAAGGCGACGGGCAGTTCACCACGCTGCTCCTTGGCGTCGCGTGCCATCCTGCCGAGGTCGGAACCGACGTACGGCGCGAGGTCCGTCTTGTTGATCACGAGCAGGTCGGCGGTGGTGACTCCGGGTCCGCCCTTGCGCGGGATGTCGTCGCCGCCCGCCACATCGATGACGAAGATCTGGGCGTCCACCAGCCCCTTGGAGAAGGTCGCGGTGAGATTGTCCCCGCCGGACTCGACCAGGATCAGATCGAGCGGTCCGACGGCGTCCTCCAGATCCTCGACGGCTTCGAGGTTGGCGGAGATGTCGTCACGGATGGCGGTGTGCGGGCAGGCCCCGGTCTCGACGGCCTGGATCCGCTCGGGCGGCAGAACGGCGTTACGGAGCAGGAACTCGGCGTCCTCGCGCGTATAGATGTCGTTGGTGACGACGGCGAGGGACAGCCGGTCGCGCAGTGCGCGGCAGAGCGCGGCGACCGTCGCGGTCTTGCCCGAACCGACGGGCCCGCCCAGGCCGATACGCAGGGCGCGCCGCCTGCCGTCGGGGCGTACGGCGTCGGCGCTGACGGCGGCCGGGCCGTCGTGGCTGTGGTCGAGATGCATGGTGCGGCTCCTGTAGGGGGGGGCGATACGAAGGAGGAGGCGGTACGAAGGAGGGGGCGGTACGAAGAAGGGGGGGCGGCGAGGGCGGCCGAAGGGCTGGGCGCTACGAGGCGAACAGCCGTACCGGCCAGGCCGCATGCGCCTCGGCGGTGATGTCGAGCAGCGGCCCGGAGGCGGCCGGCAGTGCGTCGGTCCCTTCGCGCTCCGCCCGCGCGGCCCGTTCGGCGGCCTGCTCGGCGATCCGGTCGAGTTCGGGCGCGAGACGGGCGAGGACGGCGGTGGCCTCGAAAGGGTCGAGGCTGAGGAGCCGTACGGCCGCGGTGGCGGGTCCGCCGACCGTCTCGTACGCCGCACAGTGCGCGGCGTCCTCGGGGGTGAGTCCGGCGGAACGTGCGGTGAGGCCGAGCACGACCGGCTGGTGCGCGCCCCGCGGCCGGGCGGCGGCGAGCGCGTCCAGTTCGGGTCCCGGCCAGGTGGTGCGGGCCGCGCGCATCAGTTGCCGGCCGAGTTTCCGGGCGGTCGCGCGGAGCGCGGGCGAGGGGGTACGGGCGTCGGCCGCCGCGTCCAGTTCCAGCGGGTCCAGGCCCCGGGCTGCCGCGGCGGCGAGCGCCGCCGCGGTGAGCCCGGTGGTGTGCAGTCTGCCCCGGCAGAAGGCGGCCAGGTCGCGGGCGTCGCGGATCCGCCCCGCCTTGACGGCCGGTTCGGCGCCGCCCGAGTGGGCGTGGCCACCGGCGGGGAACCGGCCGTCGGCGAGGACGAGCAGCGCCGCCCTGCTCATCGGAGGACCGTCGGAAGGTCGTTCACCGGAAGGCCGCCCATCAGAAGAGGAAGTAGCGCTGGGCCATGGGGAGTTCGGCGGCGGGCGCGGGATCGACCGGATCGCCGTCGATCGTCACCGTGAAGGTGTCGGCGTCGACCTCGACGCGCGGCAGCGCGTCGTTCTCCCGCATATCGGCCTTGGTGATCCGCCGGGTGTCGCGAATGGGCACGAACTCCTTCGCCAGCTCCAGGCGTTCGGGCAGCCCGTCCTCGATCGCCGCAGCCGCGACGAAGTTGAACGAGCCCGCCGCCGCTGCCCGGCCGAGCGCACCGAACATGGGCCGGGGCAGCACCGGTTGGGGCGTCGGGATGGAGGCGTTGGCGTCGCCCATCTGCGCGTACGCGATCTGCCCGCCCTTGATGACGAGCCGCGGCTTCACACCGAAGAAGGCCGGATCCCAGAGCACCAGATCAGCGAGCTTCCCGGTCTCGACCGAGCCGATCTCCTGGTCGAGGCCCTGGGCCACCGCCGGGTTGATGGTGTATTTGGCGACATAGCGCCGGGCGCGGTGGTTGTCGGCGCGACCGTCGCCCGGCAGGGCGCCCCGGCGCTTCTTCATCACGTGCGCGGTCTGCCAGGTCCGCATGATCACCTCGCCGACGCGCCCCATGGCCTGGGCGTCGGAGGAGATGATCGAGATGGCTCCGAGGTCGTGCAGGATGTCCTCGGCCGCGATGGTCGAGGGCCGGATCCGGGACTCCGCGAAGGCGAGGTCCTCCGGCACGGCCGGGTTGAGGTGGTGGCAGACCATCAGCATGTCGAGGTGTTCCTCGATGGTGTTGACGGTGTGCGGCCGGGTCGGATTGGTGGAGCTGGGCAGGACGTACGGCTCCGAGACCACGCTGATGATGTCCGGGGCGTGCCCGCCGCCCGCGCCCTCTGTGTGGTACGCGTGAATGGTCCGTCCGGCGATCGCCGCGAGGGTGTCCCCGACGAAGCCCGCCTCGTTCAAGGTGTCCGTATGGATGGCGAGTTGGGCGCCGGTCTCCTCGCAGACACTCAGGCAGGCGTCGATGACGGCGGGGGTGGCGCCCCAGTCCTCGTGAATCTTGAACCCGAGCGCTCCCGCGCGCAGTTGGGAGTGCATCGCGTCGCGCGACATCGTGTTGCCCTTGCCGAGCAGTCCGATGTTGACGGGGAAGGTCTCCAACGCCTCGAACATCCGGGCCAGATGCCAGGGGCCGGGGGTGATGGTGGTGGCCTTCGTCCCCTCCGCCGGTCCGGTGCCGCCGCCCACGAGAGTGGTGACTCCGGACGACAGCGCCTGGTCGACGATGGTCGGCGAGATGAAGTGGACGTGCGCGTCGATCGCCCCGGCCGTGACGATCTTCCCGTTGCCCGCGACGACTTCGGTCTCGGGCCCGATGACCAGGTCGGGGTGGACACCGTCCATGGTGTCCGGGTTGCCGGCCTTGCCGATTCCGGTGATCCGGCCGTCCCGGATACCGATGTCGGCCTTGACAATGCCCCAGTGGTCGATGATCAGGGCGCCGGTGATCACGGTGTCGGGCGCCCCTTCGGCCCGGGTCGTACGGGACTGGCCCATCGACTCGCGGATCACCTTGCCGCCGCCGAACACCGCCTCGTCCCCGGCCCGTCCGGGACCGCCCGAGCGGTCCTCCTCGATCTCGACCAGGAGGTCCGTGTCGGCGAGGCGGATCCGGTCACCGGTGGTGGGACCGAAGAGATCGGCGTACTCGGCGCGCGAGAGTCCGGCGCGGGAGAGCTCAGCCATCGAGGGAACCTCCGGTCTCTCCGCGCAGGCCCGGCACGACGCGCAGACCGGCGAGCGGAACGAGTGCGATGTCCACGGGGATTCCGGGTTCGAAGCGCACGGCCGTACCGGCGGCGACGTGCAGCCGCTTGCCACGGGCGGCGGCACGGTCGAACTCCAGGCCCGGGTTGGCCTCGGCGAAGTGGTAGTGGGAGCCGACCTGCACGGGCCGGTCGGCGACATTGAGCACGGTGAGCCGGGTGACCTCACGGCCCTCGTTCAGGACCACGGGCTCGTCGGCATAGAGGATCTCTCCGGGAATCATGGTCAGCACTCCCCCGTCAGACGATCGGGTCATGGACGGTGACGAGCTTGGTGCCGTCCGGGAAGGTCGCCTCCACCTGCACGTCATGGATCATCTCGGGGATGCCCTCCATGACGTCGTCCCGGCCGAGGACCGTCCGGCCCGACGCCATGAGTTCGGCGACGGTACGGCCGTCCCTGGCACCTTCGAGGATGTGCGAGGTGATCAGGGCGACCGCCTCCGGGTGGTTGAGCCGCAACCCACGCGTCCTGCGCCTGGCCGCCACGTCGGCGGCCACATGAATGAGCAAACGTTCCTGCTCGTGCGGAGTCAGTTGCACGCTTCCACCTCGTCGTCTCCGGCCCGGGTAACGGCCGATCGCAGCGGGACCCTAGCCGATCTCAACACTTCGTTGAACTGTGATCGGGATCCTCACAGCCAGACATCGCACGTTATGGCGGAAGTTTTTCCGGCGCGTTAACAAACGCATAGCTCGGACGGGTCCGTATACGGGATACCGAAGGCGCGCGGACTCGGCGGCCGCGCGCACAGGTGGGGCCGCCTCCGACTCGTTCAGGGCGTCACCGCCCAGGCCCCGGCGGCCGGCCGCCCGGCTCCGGACGGCGTTCCGAGCCGTACTCCGAGCCGTACTCAGGGCGATGCTCGGGGCTGTGCTCGGCGGCGATGCCGAACCGCCGCCGTTCGCCGGGAGCGGACGGCGCGGGCCGGATCTCCGAGACCGAACCGATCACCTGCTCCTCGGCTTCTTCCTGCCGCTCGCTCTCAAGTCGCTCCAGGTCAGCGGCGGAGACCAGCGCGACCAACGGCTTGCCGTGCCGGGTCACGACGACGCGCTCGCCGCCGTAGACGACGCGGTTGATCAGTTCGGCGAGTTCTGCCCGGGCTTGCGTCACCGGAATCTCGTAGGCCATAGTCCCCATCCTAACGGCCTGTACGTCCTGTACATTTTTTACAGAGCCTCGGGCGCGGACCCGCGCCCGAGGCTGAGGAGAGGTACGCCATGAACCACCCTTCGGCCCGCTATGTCCTGCCCGAGTTCACCGAGCGGACGGCCAACGGAACCCGCACCCTCGACCCGTACTCCAAGCTCCTCGAGGAGCGGATCATCTTCCTCGGCACCGCCGTGGACGACACTGCGGCCAACGATGTGATCGCGCAGTTCATCCACCTCGAATACGCCGCGCCCGACCAGGACATCTGCCTCTACATCAACTCGCCGGGCGGCTCGGTCAGCGCGATGTCCGCGATCTACGACACGATGCGGATCGTCACCTGCGACGTGCAGACGACGTGCCTCGGCCAGGCCGCCTCCACCGCGGCCGTGCTGCTGGCCGCCGGCGCCCCCGGCAAACGGATGGCCCTGCCCGGCGCCCGGATCCTCGTCCGGCAGCCCGTCATCGAGGACCCCGTCCAAGGGCAGCCGTCCGACCTGGCGATCCACGCGGACGAGATGCTGCGGCTGCGCGCGCTGCTGGAGTCCCTGCTCGTACGTCACACCGGCCAGAGCGCGGAACGGATCGCCGAGGACATCGAACGCGACAAGATCTTCACGGCTGCCGACGCCAAGGCCTACGGCCTGATCGACCACGTGATCGAGAACCGCAGGACCTCTCTCGACCTCCCCGGATCCACGGGCCCCACAGACCCCTCCGACCCCGCAGACCCCACAGCCCCCTCCGGCTCCTCCGGCTCCTCCGGCTCCTCCGGCGGACGGTGACCACCGGTGCTGCCTCCTGAACTGCCGCCGCTGCCCGCCCTGACCCGCGCCGAGGGCGACATGGTCGACAGCTACCTCCAGCTCGTCGATCTGCTCGGGCGGATCAACCCGGCCCGGGGCTCGGACACCTACGGCGCCCTCCGCGCCGCACAGGCACTCCCCGCCCGAGCCGCCGCCCTGCGGGACGCCCTGACGGCCATGCACACCCGCGGCGAGACCGAGCTGCACGCCGCGACCCTGGCCCGCGCGCTGCGGGTGCTCGACGGTGAGCGACGGGCGGGACGGGTCACGCTGCCTCCCGAACGCCCGGCCTGAGCACACCCCTGGCACCCCGGACGGCCACCCGACGACCGCCCGACGACCGTCCGGCCCTCCCGTATGGACGCGCCCATACGGGAACGGCTCGCTCGTTCAGCGTATGAACTGCATGGACGAGTCCGAGGAAGTGAGTTGCGCAATGCGGCGAGATCCGTAACGCGCCCCCCATTCCCCCGCAGCTACGGCCCTCATCAAGGCTCCGCGTCCGGGCCCGACACACCGAGTCGCCACCCATACGGATCAGACGTGATGAACTTCACATATCGTCGTTTCGGCCCGGATATCCGCCACGGCCAGGTCAAGATCCCTGCACGACAAGCCCCCGCCACCGCGGCGGGGCGGTCCGGGCGGACGCCGAGTCCTGCCGCCGTTCCGGATGACTGGTCGACAGGAGTGGATCGGCAGGAGTGGAGGACCCAATCAGTACGGGATGACCCGCGGTCCGGGCCGTCCCTCGGGGTGAAGCCGCTCACGCGGCCGGGCATCTTCGCCAGTCCGAACCCGACAGGTCATCTTTCACAGGCGGCTGACGAAGGGTTGCGCATGACTGCGCAGGCACATGTCCCGTCTTTGCTGTCCCGGACCGGAGCCGTATCGGTCCTCACACTCGCCGCTGTCGGCGGCACGATGCTCGCGCCCGGCGCGACACCCGACGCCTATGCCGCCACGCACGCGGTCAAAGCCATGAAGGTCGCCGCCTCGAAGCAGGGCTCCCCGTACCGGTGGGGCGCCACCGGGCCGTCCCGCTTCGACTGTTCAGGGCTGACGCTCTACTCGTTCAAGCGGGTGGGCAAGAAACTCCCGCGCACGGCGCAGCAGCAGTACAACAAGACCCGCCACATCTCGCGCTCCCATCGGCGCAAGGGGGACCTGGTGTTCTTCCACTACGGGAACAGCATCTACCACGTGGGGATCTACGCGGGCAGGGGCAAGATCTGGCACTCGCCGAAATCCGGGTCCAAGGTGCGGCTGGAGAGGATCTGGTCCAGGAGTGTCTGGTACGGGCGGGTGAAGTGAGCCGGTGAGGTGAGCCGGCGCACCGGATGTACGGCGCGGTGAACAGGGGCGGCCCCGGTCCACGGACCTGGACCGGGAGCGCTCCGGCAGCGTCCGATCGCGCCCGCCCCCTGTCCGGACCGTGTGTCAGCTCTGGACGGGGGCCGCCGTCCAGGGCAACGCGATCCAGACGGTCTTGCCGCCCTCCGGCGTCGGGGTGACGGAGACCCGGCCGCCGCACTCGGCCGCCAGCGAGCGGATGATCACCATGCCGCGGCCGTTGTCCTGCTGTACGGCCGCCGGCAGCCGCTGCGGCCAGCGCGGGTGGCTGTCGGTGACCCCCAGCCGCAACTCCCCGTCACGCTCCTCCAGCCAGACGTCGACCGTGAAGGTGGGCGACTGGCCGAGGGTGTGCTGCACCGCGTTGGTGGCCAGTTCCGAGACGATCAGCCGGACCGTGTCGGCGGTCTCGGCCTCACCGGGCAGACCCCATGCCGTCAGCAGGTCCGCGACGTATCTTCGGGCCGCCGGCACCGACGCGGGATCGCTCGGCAGTGTGATGGATGCTTCCTGATGGTCTGCCATGGCGATGCCGTCCCTTTCCCGCCGGACCGGACCCGGCACAGAGCGGATGCCTGCGCGGACGGCCTCGGACCGTGCTCCGCGCCAGCGTGCCACTCATGGTGCCGTTCTCCGGGCTGATCCACCGCGATATGCATATATCTGTCGCTCAAAGCGGTGAACCGTACTACGCGAGACCGTATTTGGGCCCCGGAAAGATACCTTCTCCGCGCGGCGCCGGATGGCGTCGGCCGGGAGAGCGCGGAGAAGGGTTAATTCATGCGGCATATTCCAGAGGTGCGTCGGCGCAGGCTCGGGGACGAATTGCGCAAGCTGCGACAGAGCGCGGGCCTCACGAGCGGGGACACGGCGCGGCTGCTCGGCTGGCATCAGTCGAAAGTCAGCCGGATCGAGACGGGCGTCAGCGGGGTGAAGGACGACGATCTGGCCGCGCTCCTGGATGCTCTGGGCATCTCCGATCCCCAACTGCGCGCTTTGCTGGGCGCGTTGGCGGGCGCATCGAGCGGCGGGCCCGGGTGGTGGATGGCGTACGGCGGCGTGATCCCGCCCCAGTACCGGGACTTCATCAGCCTGGAGTCCCAGGCCCGTACGGCGCGGACACTGGAGACCTCGGTGGTCCCTGGGCTGCTCCAGACGCCCTCGTACGCCCGCGCCGTGACGCGGGCCGCGCTGGAGGGACTGCCCGCCGCGACGGTCGACTCCCTGGTCGATGTGCGCCTCGCCCGCCAGGAAGTGCTGCGCGCCGCGCAGCCGTTGGAGCTGCACGCCGTGCTCGACGAGGCCGTGCTGCGGAGAGAGGTGGGCGGGCCGGAAGTGATGCGAGATCAATTACGGACCTTATCGCTGCTGGCCGGTCTGCCTCATGTGCGCCTCCAGGTACTCCCGTTCAGCGCCGGTGGCTATATCGGGCTCACTGGACCTTTCGTTATCTTCTCTTTTCCGCACATTACTGATCTGGATTTGGTCGTTCTCGACCACCTCACGAATAGCCTCTATCTTGAGCGGAAAGAAGACCTTGAGGCGTACTGCGCCGCGTTCCGCATCATGCAGGCGCACGCCCTCTCACCCAAGGATTCATTGGATCTCATCGCCGGGATCGGTGACGGCGCGTAGGGAGCATCATGTCCGCTTGCCTCGCACAGCCCCCAGTCCAGACTTCGGACTCCACTCTCCCCCCATCCCCCACTCCCCCCACCTCTCTTCCCACCGCCCCGGTCCCCGCCCCGGCCTGGCGGCGCAGCAGCTACAGCACCGGGGCGAACAACTGCGTGGAGTCCGCCCGCACCCGCGCGGACGGACTGGCCGTACGTGACTCGAAGGATGTGAACCTGCCGCATCTGTCCTTCACCCCGGGCGCGTGGACGGCGTTCGTCCACGCGTTGTGCGGGGAGGCTGCCGCGTCCTGAGCACGTTCACGTACACACCGGGACCAGAGCCCGGGACTCTCAGGTGGTGGGCCCGGGACAGTCGAGTACCGGATCTCAGCCGACGGACGCGGCAGCCCCCTCCGACGCCGTTGCCACGATCGTCCGTACCGCCGTGCCGATCTGTTCGTCCGTCAGGTCGGCACGCGCGGTGAGCCTGATCCGTGAGATGCCGTCCGGCACCGACGGCGGCCGGAAACAGCCCACCCCCAGGCCCGCCGCGCGACAGTCGGCCGCCCAGCGCACGGCCGCCTCCGGGGACGGCGCCTGTACGGAGACCACGGCGGCGTCCGGTCGTACGGCAGTCAGCCCCGCCTCCGTGAGCAGCCGGTGCAGCGTACGGGCCACCTCGCGGGCGCGCCCGGCCCGCGCGGGCTCCCGGCGCAGCAGCCGCAGGCTCTCCAGCGCGCCGCCGACGGCCGCCGGCGCCAGGCCCGTGTCGAAGATGAACGTGCGCGCGGCGTTGACCAGATGCTCGACGACCCGGGCCGGACCGAGGATCGCACCGCCCTGGCTGCCCAGGGACTTGGAGAGCGTGAGGGTCGCCACCACACCGTCCGCGCCCGCGATGCCCGCCGCGTTCGGCGTGCCCCGGCCGCCGTCGCCCAGGACGCCCAGACCGTGCGCGTCGTCGACGAGCAGGGCCGCGCCGTGCGTACGGCAGGCCTCGTCCAGTTCCCGCAGGGGCGCCGCGTCGCCGTCCACCGAGAACACCGCGTCGCTCACCACGAGCGCCCGCCGACCGGGGTGGGTGCCGAGTGTCTTGTGCACGGCCTCGGGATCCGCGTGCGGGACGACGGCGGTCTCGGCGCGCGACAGCCGGCAGCCGTCCACGATCGAGGCGTGGTTGCCCGCGTCGGACAGCAGCAGCGAGCCGCGCGCGGTCAGCGCGGTGAGGGCCGCGAGATTGGCCGCGTAACCGGAGGAGAGGACGAGCGCGGCCTCGAAACCGCAGAATTCGGCCAGTTCCCGTTCCAGTTCGGCGTGCAGGTCCGTGCTGCCCGTCACCAGCCGGGAGCCGGTGGAGCCCGCGCCCCAGAGACGGGCCGCGTCCGCGGCGGCCCCGGTCACCGCGGGGTGCCGGGCGAGGCCCAGATAGTCGTTGCTCGCCAGGTCCAGCAGGGCGGAGTCGGCCGGGCGCGGCCGGAGCGTACGGACCAGTCCCGACCGCTCGCGGGACCGCGCCTCGTCGTCGGTCCAGCCGAAGGGGTCCTGCACCATGTCTCCGGTCCTTTTGTAGGCTGCGCACAGACTCTAACCGGGGAAGCAACGGAACATGGTGTGGTGATGCACACACCTCGATCCCACGGTGTTGTTGGGTTCCTCCTTTGCCCGGGGCCGCCCGGTAGGCCAGGATCAGCACCATGGATCTGCTGAAGACGCTGGTGGAGAAGGGCCTGCGGCGCGAGCTGCCGACCCGCGAAGAGGCGCTCGCCGTACTGGCGACGTCCGACGACGAGCTGCTCGACGTGGTGGCCGCGGCGGGCAAGGTACGCCGGCAGTGGTTCGGGCGGCGGGTGAAACTGAACTATCTGATCAACCTCAAGTCCGGCCTGTGCCCGGAGGACTGCTCGTACTGTTCCCAGCGGCTGGGCTCGAAGGCGGAGATCCTCAAATACACCTGGCTGAAACCCGATGAAGCCTCGAAGATGGCGGCCGCCGGGGTCGCGGGCGGGGCCAAGCGGGTCTGCATCGTCGCCAGCGGCCGGGGGCCGACGGACCGGGACGTCGACCGCGTCTCGCGGACCATCGAGGCGATCAAGGAGCAGAACGAGGGCGTCGAGGTGTGCGCCTGTCTCGGACTGCTCTCCAACGGGCAGGGCGAACGGCTCCGGGCCGCGGGCGCCGACGCGTACAACCACAACCTCAATACGTCCGAGGCGACATACGGCGACATCACCACCACCCACACCTACGCCGACCGGGTCGACACCGTGCAGCAGGCCCAGGCGGCCGGCCTGTCCGCCTGTTCCGGGCTGATCGCCGGCATGGGTGAGAGCGACGCGGACCTGGTCGATGTCGTCTTCTCCCTGCGCGAGCTGGACCCGGACTCGGTGCCGGTCAACTTCCTGATCCCGATGGAAGGGACCCCGCTCGCCAAGGAATGGCACCTCACCCCGCAGCGCTGCCTGCGGATCCTGGCGATGACACGCTTCGTCTGCCCGGACGTGGAGGTCAGGCTCGCGGGCGGGCGCGAGGTGCACCTGCGCACCCTGCAGCCGCTCGCGCTCCACCTGGTCAACTCGATCTTCCTCGGCGACTACCTCACCAGCGAGGGCCAGGAGGGCAAGGCCGACCTCGACATGATCACGGACGCGGGCTTCGAGGTGGAGGGCGCGGACACGTCGACGCTGCCCGGCCACCGGAGCGGCGGCTGTGCGCCGTGCGGCGGGGACGAGGCCGGCGGGAACACCGGGGCATGCGGAGGCGGAGCCGCCGAGGGCGCCGGATCCGAGAGTGCCGGACGCGACAGCGGCGGGCACGAGAGCGGCGCGCCTCGTACGGAGGAAAGCTCCTCGGTTCGTACGGACCTGGTGGCGGTACGCCGCCGCGGCGCCGGTACGGACCTGGCTCCCAATGCCTGAGCTTGCCCCCCAAGAACTGCTCGCCCTGGACCGGGCCCACGTCTGGCATCCGTACGGCCCCATGCCGGGCCGTACCGAACCGCTGGTCGTGGAGTCCGCGTCCGGGGTACGGCTACGCCTCGCCGAACCCGCCCACGGACAGCGGGAGTTGGTCGACGGCATGTCGTCCTGGTGGTCGGCGGTCCACGGCTACAACCACCCCGTACTGAACGAGGCGGCGCACGGCCAGCTCGACCGGATGAGCCATGTGATGTTCGGCGGACTCACGCACGAGCCCGCCGTGCGGCTCGCGGCCACACTCGTGGACATCACCCCGGAACCACTGCGCCATGTCTTCCTCGCCGACTCCGGCTCGGTGTCGGTCGAGGTCGCGGTCAAGATGTGCCTCCAGTACTGGCGCTCCGTGGGCCGCCCCGCCAAACAGCGGCTGCTGACCTGGCGGGGCGGATACCACGGCGACACCTGGCAGCCGATGTCCGTGTGCGACCCCGAAGGCGGAATGCACGGCCTGTGGTCGGGCGTACTGCCGCGCCAGATCTTCGCGGACGCACCGCCGAGCGACTACGACGAGACATACGCCGACGGGCTGCGCGCACTGATCGCCCGCCACGCGGACGAACTGGCGGCGGTGATCGTCGAACCCGTCGTGCAGGGCGCCGGCGGCATGCGCTTCCACTCCCCCGAATACCTGCGGGTGCTGCGGGAAGCCTGCGACGAACACGGCGTGCTGCTGATCTTCGACGAGATAGCGACCGGATTCGGACGCACGGGAAAGATGTTCGCGGCGGAGCACGCGGACGTCTCGCCCGACGTGATGTGTGTGGGCAAGGCCCTGACCGGCGGCTATCTCACCATGGCGGCGACGCTGTGCACCTCACGGGTGGCGGAGGGCATCTCGCGCGGCGAGGTCCCCGTACTGGCGCACGGACCGACCTTCATGGGCAACCCGCTGGCCTCCGCGATCGCCTGCGCCTCGATCGAGCTGCTGCTCGGCCAGGACTGGCGGCTGGAGGTCGAACGGATCGAGGCCGGACTGCGCGAGGGCCTCGCTGCGGCAGCGGCCCTCCCCGGCGTACGCGACGTACGCGTACTGGGCGCCATCGGAGTCGTCCAGCTGGACCACGAGGTGGACATGGCGGCCGCGACCCGGGCGGCGGTACGCGAAGGTGTCTGGCTGCGGCCGTTCCGCGATCTGGTGTACACGATGCCGCCGTACGTGACGGGTGACGAGGACGTCGCGCGGATCTGCCGCGCGGTGGTCGCCGTCGCCGAGGCGGCCTCGCCGTCCTCTGCGGCGCGGGAGGACTGAAGCATGCCGGTAGTGATCGTGACGGGGACCGGGACGGAGATCGGCAAGACGGTCGTGACGGCCGCGGTAGCCGCCGCCGCGCTGGCGCGGGGCCGTACCGTCGCCGTACTCAAACCCGCGCAGACCGGGCTCCTCCCGGACGAGGCCGGCGACGCGGCGGAGGTCGCGCGGCTGGCGGGATCCGTCACCGCGGTCGAACTCGCCCGATTCCCCGAGCCGTTGGCGCCCGCGACAGCCGCGCGGCGGGCCGGCGCGGCGCCGGTACGTCCACACGCGGTGGCCGTCGCGGCCGAGAAACTGGCCGCCGAGCACGACTTGGTGCTGGTCGAGGGCGCGGGCGGACTGCTCGTACGGTTCGACGAGGGCGGCGGCACGCTGGCGGAGGCGGCCCAGCTGCTGGGAGCCCCCGTGCTGGTGGTGGCGCCCGCCGGGCTCGGCACGCTCAACGCGACAGCCCTCACGGCGGAAGCGCTGCGGTCGCGGTCGCTGGAGCTCCTGGGCGTCGTGATCGGCAGCTGGCCGGCCGCGCCCGATCTGGCGGCGCGCTGCAACCTGACGGACCTGCCGGAAGCGGCGGGAGCACCGCTGCTCGGCGCGGTGCCGGAGGGGGTGGGGGCGCTGGCTCCGGCGGAGTTCCGGGAGCGGGCGGGGTCTTGGCTGGCGCCTCGGCTGGACGGGTGGTGGGACGGGGCGGGGGCGCCGTCCGGCTTGGTTCGGGGTACGGAGGCGCCGTTGTGGGGGCGGGGGCCGGGGGCTCCGGAGGCGCATGTCCGGACTGCATGATTTACGCCGCGTGCGGGTGTGTTCTTTGAGTACGGGTCCGTGAGCGGCACAAATCACGCTTTACGTCCGGACACGTCACCTCCTGCGACCCCGTCCCCCTCCCGCCGGTCGCCCGACTGCCGGCCGCTTCGTGTGTCTGCACGGCCAGCCCTGGTGGGGTGGGTGGGGCGGTCTGCGGTTCGGTGGGGGCTGGGGCTCTGCCCCTGCCCGAGTGCGGGGTGGGTTACAGGGTCCAGCCTCGTAGTTCGTCCGCGATCGTCTCGACGTCCGCTGTGCCGTCCTTGACCAGTTTGGCGAGGTCGCGGACCCGTTCGGGAGCGGTGGCGACCTTCAGTCCGCTCGCGACGAGGTAGCCGTACGCCACGGCGGAGGCGAACAGCGCGTTCGAGCGCTCCAGGGCCGGTACATGCAGCAGCAGTTGCAGCAGGGCGGCGGCGCGGGTGTGCGGGTCGCCGTAGACGGGGGTGCCGAATATCTCCGCCTCGTGGCGGCTGACAGCGGCGACCAGCGCTCCCCAGTCGGTGACGTGCGGGTCGCCCGGTGTGTTGTGTTCAGCGACCATGAGGAGCCAGGACAGCTCGATCCGAAGGGTCAACGCTTGCCTTCGCGATCCGTGCCGAACTCACCGGCGAAGACCGATTCGTACTGCTTCATGAAGTCGGCCGCGGACTCGACGAAGGTGCGCCCGACCTCCCCGGCGTCATGATTGACCAACTCCTCGATATAGCGGTTCACGCTCATTCCGCGATCGGAGGCCCGCCGACGGGCGGCCTCGGCGGTGGATTCGTCCACGCGTACGTTCAGCTGAGTCTTGGCCACCCCTCCAAGCTAGCGCACTCGCGCTAGCAGGGCAAGGGACGGCCGCACCGTGGGCTACCGGCTGTCGCGGCCGCCTCCAGGCTCTTCAGGAGCTGCGCGGCGGCTGATCCCCACGGCCGGTCAGGGGTCAGCCGAGGTCCGGGATCCAACTGCCGTGGAAGCCCGCAGGGACCCGCACGGGAAGGTGGACGGTGGCGACCGGTGGACCCGTGAAGTCCTCGGCGGAGAGGATGACCAGGTCGGTGGCGGCGCGATCGGGGTCGAAGACGAAGACCATGAGATAGCCGTCGTCCTCCGCGTGGGCGTCGGCCATGGGTACGAAGCCGGCCTCACCGGTGTAGTGGCCGTCACCGAACAGACGTACCTCGGCGGACTGTTGACGCACGTCGTGCTTGATCAGCGCGTCACCGGAGACGGACGGCGCGTCGGCCGGCCCCAGGGAGTGGAGGAGCGCGGAGGCGACGGCGGAGTATCCGTAGCGGTGGGCGCGGCCGACGACGGCCGGGCTGACCGCCGGGAACTCCTGGGGTCGGTCGTCGAGGCGGGTCTCGGTGACCTTGCCGGTGACGGTGTCGAGCTCCCAGCGGTCCAGGGTGGGGGCGCTCGGGGCGTTCAGCGCGCCGCCGATGAACATGCGCGGATAACGGACGACATCGATGACCACCCGGTCGCCGTCCTCGTAGGCGTTGAGCGTGTGGAAGACGAAGCAGGGCTCGACGTCGAACCAGCGCACCTCGGTGCCGTTCCTGGGCAACAGCCCGACACGCGCGCCGCGGGCTTCGTTCCACATCACCGGGAACGGCTTGCGCGCCACGTCGGCGACCGGGTCGACCGTGACGGAAAGGTCGTAGACCGCCACGTAGTGGGGAGTGAGGGCCATGTCGTGGACCACCGGCATGTGCGGCGCCGGGATGTCGATTGCGCGGACGACCCTGCCGTACGGGGAAATCGCCACGTGCCGCAGACGGTCGCAGCCGGCGCGCTGCCAGGTGATGGCGTGCAGTTCGCCGGTGGCCGGATCGAGCTTGGAGTGGGCGGCGAATCCGTCGGGCAGGGTCCCGTCGAAGTCGGTGGCGCCGACGGTCTCGATCTCGTAGGAGAGCTCGTACGGCCGGAAGCCGCCTTCGACCAGGGCGAAGGTGCGGTCGGCGTGGCCGATGACGTGGGTGTTGGGACCCACGTCGGCGATCCGGACCGCGGCGCCGTGGCGGGGCCGCTCACCCAGCGCGTCGGCCACGGCAGAGCTGCGGATCCAGCGGTTGCGGTACCACTTGGCCCGGCCGTCGCGCAGCCGCACCCCGTGCACCATGGCGGTGCCGGCGAAGAGATGTGTCCGGCCCGGGGTGCTCAGGTCCATGGGGTTGGGACCGTTGCGCAGATAGCGGCCGTTCAGGTCGTCCGGGATCGTGCCGGTGACCGGCAGGTCGTAGGCGGTGACCTCGTCCCGCACCGGCGCGTAGGCGCCGGTGAAGGGGTTTCCGGTGACGGGCATCGCGGTCCTTCCGGTTCGTCCGGGCGAAGGGTGGTGCCGACTGGCTCCCACTGTGCCCGCCCGGCGGACCTGAGGACGGGCCGGAAGGGTCGGTTACCCCTATCGAGTACCGGAGTCCACCGCGCACGGCCCCCCTGGCCCCGCGGAAATCGTTCGCCGAACGGGTCGGCGAACTGATTGGCTCGCCCGATGAGTGATCTCCACATCCGTTCCGCCGGCCTCCCCGACATCGACACCGTGTTGCGGTTCTGGCGCGAGGCCGCAGAAGGAACGAGCATCAGCGACGACCGTGACGGGGTGGCCCGACTCATCTCGCGCGACCCCGAAGCCCTGCTTCTCGCAGAGCGGGACGGCCTTCTCGCGGGAACTGTCATAGCCGGTTTCGACGGTTGGCGATGCTCCGCCTACCGGCTGGCCGTACACCCGGACTGCCGCCGGCAAGGTATCGCCACCGCCCTGACCGAAGCGGCGGAAGCGCGATTCGCCGCCCTCGGCGGACGACGGGCCGACGCCATGGTCCTGGAAGCCAACGAACAGGCGCACCGGACGTGGGCCGCGGCCGGTTACCACCGTGAGGATCACTGGCGGCGCTGGGTGAAACCGCTGGACCCCACCTGACTCCGCCCGCGCCCGCCCCCACCATCCCTGACGCCCTTTACGGTGGAGAGCTGATCCCCGTCTACCGAAAGGTGTGAGCGTCCCCTCATGGGCGACCCTCCCCGTCCCGACCGATTCGTCCTCGGAAGGGCTGCCCGCCGCCGGCACCGTGCGGTCCTCCGCCCATTGACCGATCATGGGACGGAGGTGAACCGATGACCGAAGTGCTTCTGCTCATCGTGGCGGTGCTGCTGTCGGTCGCCTGCGGGGCCTTCGTCGCGGCGGAATTCTCCCTCACCACCGTCGAACGCGGTGAACTCGAACGTGCCGCCGAGCGGGGAGAGCGGGGCGCGGCGGGAGCCCTGAAGGCCGTACGCGGTCTCACCTTCCAGCTCTCCGGCGCCCAGCTGGGGATCACCGTGACCAACCTGGTCGTCGGCATGATCTCCGAGCCGTCCGTCGCCAAGCTGATCCGGGGCCCGGTGGAGGCCGTGGGCCTGTCCCCCTCGGTGGCCTCTTCGGTGGCACTGGTGATCGGTACGGCCCTGTCGACCGTCTTCCTGATGGTCGTCGGCGAACTGGTCCCGAAGAACTGGGCGATCTCCTCGCCGCTCGCCGTCGCCAAGGTGGTGGCCACTCCGCAGCGGTACTTCACCGCGGCCTTCCGCCCGTTCATCAGCCATCTGAACAACACCGCGAACCGCATGGTGCGCGGATTCGGGCTGGAGCCCATCGAGGAGCTGGCCTCCGCCCGCAGCCCGCAGGAACTGGTCGCCCTGGCCCGGCACTCCGCGAAGGAGGGCGCGCTGGAGCCGGACACCGCCGAGCTGTTCGTACGGACGCTGAGCCTGTCCGCGCTGACCACGGAGAATGTGATGACCCCACGGGTGCGGGTCATGGCCCTGGATGTGCAGGCCACGGTGGAGGACGTCGCCAACGCCACCCGCGCCACCGGTCTGTCGCGCTTCCCCGTCTACCGGACCAGCCTCGACCGGGTCGTCGGGATCGCGCACATCAAGGACGTACTGGCGGTCCCGGCGGAGCGCCGGCCCCGGCACACGATCGCCGAACTGCTGCGCGAACCACTGCTCGTCCCGGAGACCCTGACCGTCGACAAACTCCTCGACCGGCTGTCCGGCGGCAACACCATGGCCGTCGTCATCGACGAGTACGGGGGCACGGCGGGGGTGGTGACGCTGGAGGACATCGTCGAGGAGGTCGTCGGTGAGGTACGGGACGAGCACGACCCGCACGAGACCTCCGATCTGGCCCCGGTGGGTGAGGACGCGGAAGGCAGGAAACTCTGGTCGGCGGACGGCGCGGCACGCGCCGACCAGGTGAGAACGGCCGGACTGCGGATGCCCGAGGGCCCGTACGAGACGCTCGCCGGGCTGGTCGCGACCGAGCTGGGCCGTATCCCGGCCGAGGGCGACCACATCGAACTGGACGGCTGGCGGCTGGAGGTCGTGGACGTCACGCGCCGGCGCGCCGCGCGCGTACTGCTGCGCGCCCCGCGGGCCGGGCACGGCAGCGGGGAGGACGACACGTGATCACCGCGATCCAGCTGTTCGTCGGACTGCTGACCCTCGTCGTCAACGCCTTCTTCGTCGCGTCCGAGTTCGCCCTGGTCTCCGTACGCCGCAGCCAGATCGAGCCGGAGGCGGAGGCCGGCGACCGGCGGGCGCGCAGTGTCATCTGGGGCCTGGAGCACGTGTCGGCCCTGCTGGCGGCGGCGCAACTGGGCATCACGCTGTGCACGCTGGTGCTGGGTATCGTCGCCGAGCCCGCGATCGCGCATCTGCTGGAGCCGCTCTTCGGCGCGGTCGGTGTCGCGCAGGGTCTGGTGCATCCGATCTCGTTCGTGATCGCGCTGGTCCTGGCGACGTATCTGCACATGCTGCTGGGCGAGATGGTCCCGAAGAACGTCGCGCTGGCCGAACCGGCGCGGGCGGCGCTGCTGCTCGGTCCGCCGCTGGTGGGCCTGGCCAGGGCGCTGCGGCCGGTGATCTTCATGATCAACGCCGTTGCCAACGGCCTGCTGAAACTGCTCCGGGTGGAGACCAGGGACGAGGTGTCCGCCACCTTCTCCGACGACGAACTGTCCCGACTGGTCACGGACGCGGGCCACGCGGGGCTGCTCGACGACCGGGCGGCCGAGCGGCTGCACGACGCGCTGGAGCTGGGCCGCCGTCCGGTCCGCGATGTGGTCACGCCGCTGGAACGAGTGGTCTCCGCACAGCTCGGGGTCACCGGGGAGGGGCTGGAGCAGCTCGCGGCGGAGTCCGGTTTCTCCCGCTTCCCGGTGGTGGACGCCTCGCGACGAATCCTCGGCTACCTCCATGTGAAGGACGCCCTGGACGCGATGCCGCGCGATGTGCCGTTCCAGGTCTCGGCGATGCGCGCGATCGCGCGGGTACGGGCGACGACACCGCTGGACGACGTGCTGACCGCGCTGCGCCGCAGCCGTACCCACCTGGCGGCGGTCATGGACGAGGAGGGCAAGCTCGAAGGGCTGGTGACGATGGAGGACGTACTGCGCGAGCTGGTGGGACGGCACGCGTAGAGCCTGTCCGGCGGATCTTTCCGGGGCGGCCCCGGGCGTACCTACCGCGCGGTACGATCTGCTTCGCCATGGACATGAATGCCAACTACACCAGTTTTGTCGCCCTCGGTGACTCCTTCACCGAGGGCATGTCCGACCTCCTCCCCGACGGCTCGTACCGCGGCTGGGCGGACCTGCTCGCCGCGCGGCTGGCCGCCCGTACCCCCGGCTTCCGGTACGCGAACCTCGCCGTACGCGGCAAGCTCATCGGCCAGATCGTCGAGGAGCAGGTGGAGGCCGCCGCGGGCATGTCGGCGGATCTGGTGACGCTCGTCGGCGGGCTCAACGACACGCTCCGCCCGAAGGTCGACATGGGGCGGGTGCGCGGCCTGCTGGAAGAAGCCGTGGAGCGGCTGGCGCCCTCCTGCGGGCAGCTGGTGCTGATGCGCAGTCCGGGCCGTAACGGCCCGGTAATGGAGCGCTTCCGGCCGCGGATGGAGGAGCTGCTCACCTTCGTCGACGAGCTCGCGGAACGGCACGACGCCCTGGTCGTCGACCTGTACGGGGCGCCGGTGCTCGGTGATCAGCGGATGTGGGATCTGGACCGGCTCCATCTGACCGCCGAGGGCCACCGCCGGGTCGCCGAGGCTGTCTGGCAGGCGCTCGGGCTCGACGCGGAGGACGACTGGCGCGCGGAACTTCCCCCTCCGGTGCCCGTTCGGTGGCTGGCGCGGCGCACGGGAGACGCACGGTTCGCGCGACAGCATCTGGGGCCGTGGGTGGCACGGCGCGTCACGGGTCGCTCCTCCGGCGACGGCCGACTGGCGAAGCGGCCCGAACTGCTGCCGTACGAGACGCCGGAGCTGCGGACGACGGGCCCGGAGGCACCCCCGTCGGCCCGCCTGTAGGAAGCCACAACAAAGGGCGCGGCACCGACCTGCACAAAGCGCCAGTAGAATCGGCTCACGTGACTGCCGCCCCTGCGAAGCCTCGCATCCCCAATGTCCTTGCCGGCCGCTACGCCTCGGCGGAGCTGGCCGTTCTGTGGTCCCCCGAGCAGAAGGTGAAGCTGGAGCGTCAGCTGTGGCTGGCGGTACTCCGCGCGCAGCGGGACCTCGGGGTCGAGGTCCCGGAGAGCGCCCTCGCCGATTACGAACGCGTCCTCGACCAGGTCGACCTGGCGTCGATCGCCGAGCGCGAGAAGGTCACGCGACACGATGTGAAGGCGCGCATCGAGGAGTTCAACGCCCTCGCCGGCCATGAGCAGGTGCACAAGGGCATGACCTCCCGCGACCTGACGGAGAACGTCGAGCAGCTCCAGGTCCGGCTCTCGCTGGAGCTGATGCGGGACCGTACGGTCGCGGTGCTCGCGCGCCTCGGCAAACTCGCGGGCGAGTACGGCGAGCTGGTCATGGCCGGCCGCTCGCACAATGTCGCCGCGCAGGCCACCACCCTCGGCAAGCGGTTCGCGACGGCCGCCGACGAGCTGCTCGTGGCCTACGGCCGGCTGGAGGACCTGCTGGGCCGTTACCCGCTGCGCGGAATCAAGGGCCCGGTCGGCACGGCTCAGGACATGCTCGACCTGCTGGGCGGGGACACCGGGAAGCTCGCGGAGCTGGAGCAGCGCATCGCCGGTCACCTGGGCTTCGCGCAGGCCTTCACCTCGGTCGGCCAGGTCTACCCGCGCTCCCTCGACTACGACGTGGTGACCGCGCTGGTACAGCTGGCGGCGGCGCCGTCCTCGGTCGCCAAGACCGTCCGGCTGATGGCCGGGCACGAGCTGGTGACCGAAGGCTTCAAGCCCGGCCAGGTCGGCTCCTCCGCGATGCCGCACAAGATGAACACGCGCTCCTGCGAGCGGGTCAACGGCCTCATGGTGATCCTGCGCGGCTACGCGTCGATGACGGGCGAGCTGGCGGGCGACCAGTGGAACGAGGGCGACGTCTCCTGCTCGGTGGTCCGCCGGGTGGCGCTGCCCGACGCGTTCTTCGCGCTCGACGGCCTGCTGGAGACGTTCCTGACGGTCCTCGACGAGTTCGGCGCGTTCCCGGCGGTCGTGGCGCGCGAGCTGGACCGCTACCTGCCGTTCCTCGCGACGACCAAGGTGCTGATGGGGTCGGTACGGGCCGGAGTGGGCCGCGAGGCGGCGCACGAGGTCATCAAGGAGCACGCCGTCGCCTCGGCCCTGGCGATGCGCGAGCAGGGCGCCGAGCGCAACGAACTGCTGGACCGGCTGGCGGCCGACGAGCGGATGCCGCTGAACCGCGACCAGCTGGACGCGCTGATGGCGGACAAGCTGTCCTTCACGGGCGCCGCGGAGGACCAGATCGCCACGGTCGTCGGCCGTATCGAGGAGATCGTCAAGCAGCACCCGGAGGCCGCCGCCTACACCCCGGGATCGATCCTCTGACCCCCGGATGAAACGCGAAGAACTCGAAGCCGCCCGCGACCGCGTCATTCCCGACGTGGCCGCGGGCGGCCTGCGTGTGCTGTTCTGCGGCATCAACCCGGGGCTGATGTCAGCGGCGACGGGCCACCACTTCGCCCGCCCCGGCAACCGCTTCTGGCCGGTGCTGCACCTCTCCGGCTTCACCCCACGCGTGCTGAACCCCGCCGAGCAGGACGGGTTGCTGACCTATGGGCTGGGCATCACCAACGTCGCGGCGCGTGCGACGGCGCGCGCCGACGAGCTGAGCGCGGAGGAGTTCCGCGAGGGCGGCCGGATCCTCACGGCGAAAGTGGAGCGGCTGCGGCCACGGTGGCTGGCGGTGGTCGGGATCACGGCGTACCGCACGGCTTTCGACGACAAGAAGGCGCAGGTGGGTCCGCAGGAGCGGACGATCGGCGACACGCGCGTCTGGGCGCTGCCGAACCCGAGCGGGCTGAACGCGCGCTGGACGGCGGAGACGATGGCGGAGGAGTTCGCGCGGCTGCGTGCCGCGGCTGCGTGAACGCGGTGTGCCGTCCGGCGGGGCCCGTGGTTCGGGGTGCTTTGTTGGCTGGGGTCGGTGGTTCGGGTGCGGGTTGTTGCCGGGTGCCGCTCCGGGGTCATGTCCTGCACTGCATGATTTACGGCGCGTGCGGCTCGTTCTTCGACTGACAGGCCGGTGTGCGCCACAAATCACGCTTTACGTTCCGGACACGACCCCTGCGCGACCCCCTTCACCGCCCGCCACAGACCACCCCCACCGGGCCGCAGGCGGGCCACCGGCGGGAGGGGGTCGGGGTCGCAGGAGGTGACGTGTCCGGACGTAGAGCGTGATTTGTGGCGCACACCGGCCCGCACCCTAAAAACAAACCCGCACGCGCCGTAAATCATGCAGTCCGGACATGCGCCTCCGGAGGCCCCGGCACCCGCACCCACCACCCGCACCAGCACCCGCACCCCACGCCGGACGGCGACACCGCAGCCCCTTGCCAATATCTTGGCAAGCGTTGACAAGTTTGCGCAACGGTGACGACCATGCAACATGCCGTTCATTCACCCCGCTCCGTCCGACCAGTAACGGAGTCCCCATGGCCCCCACCCTGACCGACGTGGCCAAACGCGCCAACGTCGCCCTCTCCACCGCATCCCGCGCGTTCAGCGATCCGGGCCGACTCGGACCACAGACCTTGCGCAAGGTTCTGGCCGTTGCGCAAGAGCTGGGTTACGAGCCCCCCGTGGCCCGTACCGTCGATTCGCCCGCGGACGGCGACGTCGCCACCGTCGCCGTCGTCGTGCCCGACATCGCCAACCCCGTGTTCGGGGCCTTCGTGAAGGCCGCGCAGGGTGAGGGGTGGCATCGCAGGCAGACCGTCGTGCTCGCCGACACTGATCTCGATCCGGACCGTGAGCGCGAGGTGATCGCCCATCTGCGGGAGCGGGCGGACGGTCTGATCGTGTGTTCGCCCCGGCTCGACGCGGAGGAAGTGCTCGGCATCTGCGGCCGTACGCCCGCCGTGCTGGTCAATCGTGAGACGTCCGGCGCGGACTGCGTGATCGCCGACGCGGCGCACGGGATGCGGCAGGCGATCGAGTATCTGGCCGCGCTCGGCCATCGGCGGATCGCCTATGTGCAGGGCATGCAGCGGTCCTGGTCCAATGCTCACCGCGTCGAGTTGATCCGTACCGAGACCGAACGGGCCGGGCTGGCACTGGAGTTGCTGGGGTGGCAGTCCGAGACGGTGGCGGGCGGGACCGCCGCCGCGGCGAGTGTGATGGCCTCGGGCGCGTCCGCCGTGATCACGCACAACGACCTCGTCGCGTTCGGGGTGATCTCCGGCGCACGGGCGCTGGGGCTGAGCATCCCGGAGGACCTGAGTGTGATCGGGGTCGACGACATCCCGTTCGTCGAGGTGTCGCAGCCGTCGCTGACGAGCATCGCGGTGCCGATGGCGCGGGCGGGTGCGCTCAGTCTGGAGATGCTCGGTCAGGTTCTGGCGGGCGAGCGGCAGACTCCGCGCACGCTGCGGTTGCCGACCCAGCTCATCGTGCGCGGGTCGACCGGCCCCGCCGCCGACACGTCCCGCCGGGGAATCGCGGCGGACCGGGCGATGAAGGGTGTGTCATGAGGACCGGCGAACTGACCGTGGTGGTCGCCGACCCCAACCTCGCTCCGTTGCGTGCCGAGTTCGAGGCCGCGCTGCCGGAGGGTACGGCCGTCCACTGGCCCGATGTACGGGACGCCGGGGCGATCGAGGCCGCGTTGGCGACGGCGGACGTTCTCGTGTCGGGGCACTGCACCGCCCGGATGGCCGGTGCGGCCGGGCGGCTCCGGCTGGTGCACGCCGCCGGCGCGGGTACGGACAAGATCGAGGTCGGCTCGCTGGCGCCGGGTACCCAGGTCGCCAACACCTTCCACCACGAGAACTCCATCGCCGAGTACGCCGTGTCGGCGGCCATTGTGCTGCGGCGTGGTTTTCTGCGGCAGCACAACGCGCTGCGCCGTGGCGAGTGGGACTCCCCCGCGCACGATCCGCTCTCTCCGTGGGTGGACAGTCTGAGTACGGCGACGATCGGGTTCGTCGGTTTCGGGCATATCGGCGCCCGCTGCTGGCAGCGGTTCCGGGCGTTCGGCGCCCGGGGCGTGACGGTCACCCGGCGCGGCGACGTCGATGCGGCGGCTCACGGGCTCGCCTGGTCGGGGACCGTGGACGACCTCGGCACACTGCTGGAGACCTCCGACGTGGTCGTGGTGTCGGCCCCGCTCGCTCCGGAGACCACCGGACTGATCGGCGCGGCCGAGCTGTCCCGGATGCGTCCGTCTGCGGTCCTGGTCAATGTCGGCCGGGGCCCGGTCGTGGAGGAGGACGCGCTCTTCCGCGCCCTGAGCGACCGTACGATCACCGGCGCCGCGCTCGACGTCTGGTACCGGTACCCGTCCGGCGGGCACACCGGTGCCCCCGGCAATCACCCCTTCGAGACGCTGGACAACGTACTGATGACACCGCACTCCTCGGGCCTCACCCGCGAGACCTTCGCGCGCCGGGCCGACGACATCGCCGCCAATATCGGCCGGCTCGCCATGGGTGAGCGGCTGCACAACGTCGTGGCGGTGGCCCGATGACCACGACCGACACGATCGTCGCCGTCGATGTGCTCGTGACCAGTCCGGGCCGTAACTTCGTCGCGCTCAAGATCACCACCGCCGACGGGGTCGTCGGCTGGGGCGATGCCACACTCAACGGACGTGAGCTGGCGGTCGCTTCGTATCTGCGCGACCATGTCGCCCCGCTGCTCGTCGGCCGCGACCCGGCGCGGATCGAGGACACCTGGCAGTACCTCTACCGCGGGGCGTACTGGCGGCGCGGTCCGGTGACGATGACGTCCATCGGCGCGGTGGACATCGCGCTGTGGGACATCAAGGGGAAGACGACCGGGCAGCCCGTCTACCAGCTGCTCGGCGGCGCGGTCCGGGACCGGATCCTCACGTACACGCACGCCACCGGCTGGGATGTCCCGCGGCTGCTGGACTCGGTCGACGCGCAGCGGGAGCGGGGCTTCCTCGCGGTACGGGCGCAGAGCGGCGTCCCCGGTCTCGACACGGTGTACGGGGTGAGCGAGGGCGCTCCGGGGTACGAGCCGGCCGGCCGCGGCGCCGCCCCGGTGGAGGAGGTCTGGGACACCGAGTCCTATCTCAGGCACGCTCCGAAGGTTCTGGCGGCGGTCCGCGAGCATGTCGGGCCCGAGCTGAAGCTGCTGCACGATGTGCATCACCGGCTCACGCCCGGTCAGGCCGCCGGGCTCGGCCGTGCGCTGGAGGCGGTGGACCTCTTCTGGCTGGAGGACGTGACCCCCGCCGAGAACCAGCAGGTGCTGCGGCACGTCCGGCAGCACACCACCGTGCCGCTGGCGATCGGTGAGGTGTTCAACACGGTCTGGGAGTGCCAGACGCTGATCACCGAGCAGCTGATCGACTTCGTGCGGACCTGTGTCACGCACGCGGGCGGTATCAGTCACCTGCGGCGGATCGCGGCGCTGGCCGAGATCTGGCAGGTGCGGCTCGGGCCGCACGGGCCCTCGGACGTCTCGCCGGTGGCGCTGGGCGCGTCGCTGCATGTGGGGCTTTCGACGCCGAACTTCGCGATCCAGGAGTACATGGGTTACGAGCCGGTCGTGCACGAGGTGTTCCGGCACGCGTGGAGCTACGAGGACGGGTATCTGCACCCGGGCGACCGGCCGGGGATCGGGATCGAGGTCGACGAGGAGCTGGCCGCCCGGTTCCCGTACGAGCCTGCCTATCTGCCGGTCGCGCGTCGCCGCGACGGCTCGATGACGGACTGGTGACGATGACTCCGACGAGCCTTCCCCGCCTCGGCCGTACGACCCTCGCCCACCGGCGCCCGCCCGCCGAGACCGGCATCGTGCATCTGGGCCTCGGCAACTTCCACCGCGCCCACCAGGCCGTGCACACCGCGGCGGCGCTGGCGCACACCGACGGCCCCTGGGGCATTCTCGGTGTCGCCGGCCGCTCGACCACCGTGGCCCGGGCGCTGCGCGAGCAGGAGATGCGGTACGCGGTCGTGGAGATCTCTCCCGGGCGCACCGAGGTCACCGTCCCCGCCGTGCACACCGGCGCGCTGGTGGCCGCCGAGCAGCCGGACGACGTCCTCGACGCCCTGGCGGCGCCCGGCACGGCCGTCATCACCATGACGGTCACCGAGCACGGGTACACCTTTTCCCCGCGCACCCATGGTCTCGATTTCGACGCCCCGGTGGTACGGGCGGACCTGCGCGGTGACGCGCCGCCGCGGACCACGATCGGGCAGATCGTGCGCGGACTGCAGCGCCGCAGGCGGGCACACGCGGCGCCGGTGACCGTGCTGAGCTGCGACAACCTGGTGGGCAACGGGGACCGGACGAAGCGGCTGGTGCAGGAGTTCACCGAGGCACTCCCGGCGGCCGAACGCGACGACCTGATGCCCTGGTTGGAGAACTCGGTGACGTTCCCCAGCTCCATGGTGGACCGGATCGTCCCCGCCACGACCGATGTCTACCGCGACGCGGTCGCCACGCGTCTCGGCGTACGGGATGCCGTGCCCGTGCCTGCCGAGCCGTTCAGCATGTGGGTGATGGAGGACCGCTTCGCGGCGGGACGTCCGGGCTGGGAGCACGCCGGGGCGCTGTTCACGGACGATGTCGAGCCGTACGAACTGCTGAAACTCCGGCTGCTCAACGGCACCCACTCGCTCATCGCCTACCTGGGCGCTCTGGACGGCCGGGAGACCATTCCGGACGCGATCGCCCGGCCGTTCATCGCCGACGCGGCGCGGAGTGTGCTGCACGACGAGTATCTGCCGAGCCTGACCGTGCCCGCCGATGTCGACCTCGATGATTATGTGGGGCAGTTGTTCGACCGCTGGGGCAATACGGCCCTGGGCCATCGCACCCGGCAGGTCGGTTCCGACGGGTCGGTGAAGCTGCGCCAGCGGGTACCCGACCCCGCCCTGCTCCACCTTCGCGCGGGCCGGATGCCGCACCATCTGGCGCTGACCGTGGCGGCGTATCTGTGCTGCGTGGCGCCGCCGCCCGGCTTCTCGCCGGGGCCGCAGGCCGCCGCCATGGTGGATCCGGCCCGCGAGAGGCTCGCCGGGATCACCGGCCGGGCTCCCCTCGGTTCCCGTGCCGCCGACGCCTCCGGCGTCGAAGCCGTCCTGGCGAGCGGGCTGCTCGGCGACGGGCTCACCGAATACCCGGCCTTCGCCGCCCGTATCGCCGAACTCATCGGCGTCATCGTCCGCCACGGACCGGCCGCCGCCGCGGCCGATGCCTTCGGTGCCGATGCCACCGCGGACGCACGTGCCGTCGGTGCCGCGGAGGGGGTGGCACGGACCGGCCACTGACAGCGTTCCCTCCCCGATTCCCTTCCGATACCTCCCATCCCTCCCGTCTCTCCCATCCCTTCGACCCACTCCGGACGCTCACAAGGACGTGAGAACGTGTTCGCTCCCGATTCGACCCGCGCCGCCGTACTGCACGGCCCGGGTGACCTCCGTATCGAAGACATCCCGCTGCGCGCCCTCGGCCCCGACGACGTGCTGGTCACGGTCGACGCCGTCGGGGTCTGCGGCTCCGACATGCATTACTTCGCCGACGGCCGCAACGGCCAGAACGTCCTGCGCCAACCGACGGTGCTCGGACATGAAACCGCCGGGACCGTCACGGCGACCGGTTCCGGTGTGGCGCTGGAGGCCGGTACCCGTGTCGCGGTGGAACCCGCCGTGGGCTGCGGCACCTGCCCCACCTGCCGCTCCGGGCGCTACAACCTCTGCCCGGTGGGCGTCTGCCTCGGGTCACCCCCGACCGACGGCACCTTCGCCGAGTACGTCATCGCTCCCCGCCGCGCCGTACACCCACTGCCCGACGCCATCCCGCTGGAGGTCGGCGCGCTGATCGAGCCGCTGGCCGTGGCGGTATGGGCGGTGCGGCGGGCGGAGGTCGAACTCGGTGACCGGGTGCTGGTCACCGGAGCCGGCCCGATCGGCATCCTCGTCATGCAGGTGGCGCGGGCCGCCGGGGCGGCCGAGGTGATCGTCACCGATGTCAATGACGCCCGGCTCGCGCAGGCGCGTGCACTCGGCGCGAGCGCCGTACTGAACACGGCCGACCGCGCCCCCGAACTCACCGGTGTCGACCGGCTGCTGGAGTGCTCGGCCCATCCGGCCGCCCTCTGGCAGGGGCTGCACACCCTGCGCCCCGCCGGCCGGGCGACCGTCGTCGGGCAGGCCGCGCCCAGCGTCGATGGTCTGCCGCTCGCGCATCTCCAGCGCTGGGAGATCGAGTTGGCGACCGCGTTCCGTTACGCGCACGCCTTCCCCACCGCCATCGCGATGGCCGCCGACGGCCGGGTGGATCTCGCGCGGGTGCTCACCGGACGGTTCCCGCTCGACGACGCGGCCGACGCGCTGCGCGCACCGGTGAAGGATCCGTCGCATCTCAAGGTCGTCGTCCGTCCCGGTGACCGGGCCGTCTGACCCTCTCCGAATCTCGTACCGCACCCCGCTCCGCACCCTTCCTCACTCACTCCTTCACTCCACCGTTTTGCCCTACTCCGGGCCGCTCCGCTCCACTTTGGAATTCGATCCGTTCAAGGAGGCATGGATCATGGACAGCAACACCGCTCCCGCCGCGACACCGCTGCCGTCGTCGGCCGACGCCCCGTCCGGGGAACCGCCCGCCGACCCCAAGGCCGTACGACGCGCCGCCTGGGCCGGTCTGATCGGCACCGCGCTCGAACAGTACGACTTCGTCATCTACGGCACCGCCTCGGCGCTGATCTTCAGCGACCTGTTCTTCCCCAACGTCTCGTCGTCCGTCGGCATCCTCGCCAGCTTCAGCACCTATGCGGTGGGGTTCGCCGCCCGGCCGCTCGGCGGGCTCTTCTTCTCCCGTTACGGGGACCGCCTCGGCCGCAAGTGGGTGCTGGTCGCCACACTGCTGCTGATGGGTGGCTGCACCCTCGCCATCGGCCTGCTGCCCACCTACGGCCAGGTCGGACTGCTCGCCCCGATCCTGCTGCTGATCTGCCGCATGGGGCAGGGCTTCGGCGCGGGCGCGGAGCAGTCGGGAGGCGCCACCCTGCTCACGGAGACGGCTGCCACCGGACAACGCGGGAAGTTGTCCTCCCTGGTCATGGCGGGCGCGGCGCTGGGCACGGCACTCGGCGCGGTGGCCTGGATACTCGCCCAACGGCTGTCCGACGACGCCCTGATGACCTGGGGCTGGCGGCTGGTCTTCTGCAGCAGTCTCGTCGTGACCGTCGTCGCCATGGTCATCCGGCGGAAGCTGAACGAGAGCCCCGTCTTCAAGGAGCTCAAGCAGCAGCATGAACGGCCCACTTCGCCGGTGAAGGAGGTCTTCAAGCACGGCCGGAAGCCGATGTTCCTGGTCCTCTTCATGAACTTCGGCATCAGCACACAGTCGTACACCTACCAGGTCTTCATGGCCTCCTACCTGGTGTCCACCGTGGGCGTCGACAAGGACTTCGTGCCGGAGGTACTGCTACTCGGCGCCATCTGCGGCGGTATCGCGGCGATCAGCTTCGGTACGCTCTCGGACCGCTTCGGGCGCCGCCCGGTGTACACACTGATCCTCAGCGCGCTGGTGCTGCTGCCGGCTCCCACGTTCATCGCGCTGAACTCCGGGTCCAAGGTCGCGATCACCGTGGCGATCGTCGTCGGCTTCATCCTGGCCTGTCAGGGCGCGGTGGGCGTACAGATGAGCTACTTCCCGGAGCTGTTCGGAAACCGCTACCGCTACGCCGGGGTCACCCTGGGCCGGGAGTTCTCCTCCGTCATCGGCGGCGGGGTCGCGCCGCTGATCTGTACGGCGCTGGTCACCGCGTTCTCCGGCTCCTGGATTCCGGTCGCCGTGTACATGATGCTGGTCACAACGGTCAGTCTCATCGCGACCCGGATGTCCCCGGAGACACTCGACCGCGATCTCAACACGGCCGCCGACAGCACGGACCCCGCCGCGTCCCGCGCCCGGCAGGAACAGGCCCCGCGCACCGGCCCGTTGGAGGGCGCGGCCCTCGACTGACCACGGGCGAAGGGTCGTTCGGGAGCCGGGCCCGCCCCCTCGGCACTCGCCGCGCCCTCGGCCACCGAGTAGCATCCGGCACACACTCGAACACCGGAACACTCGGACCAGCGGGGAGGACAGGCCTTGGGGCGGCTGACCGGCGGAGACCCTTCCCTCCTGCGGCGGATCAACTCCGCGGTGGTCCTCCACTCCCTGCGGGGCGCCGGGTCGTTGACGCTCACGGATCTGACCCGGGCCACGGGTCTGTCCAGGCCGACGGTCGAGGGTGTGGTCGAAGGGCTGATCGAGGCGGGCCTGGTCATCGAGTCCGCGCCGGAGGAGGGCGGGGCCCGCAGGCAGGGCCGCCCGGCACGGCGGTTCCGGTTCCGGGCCGAGGCGGGGCATCTGCTGGGCATCGAGATCGGACCGCACCGGGTGGCCGCGCTGCTCTCCGGGCTGGACGGCCGGATCGTCAACTCCGGTTCGCGGGAGGTCTCGGAGAAGGCCGACGCGGACGAACGCCTGGAGCGGGTCCGCCTCGTCGTCGCGGACGTGCTGCGGCGGGCGGGAGTGGCGCGCGGTTCCCTGCGGGCGGTGGGTGTCGGCAGCCCCGGCATCGTGGAGGCCGACGGGACCGTCCGGCTCGGCACCGCGCTGCCCCAGTGGACGGGACTCCCGCTCGGCGAACGGCTGCGCCGCTCGTTCCGCTGTCCGGTGCTGGTGGAGAACGACGCCAACGCGGCGGCCGTGGCCGAGCAGTGGAAGGGCGCGGCAACCGACTCCGACGACATCGTCTTCGTCCTGGCCGGGCTCAGCCCCGGGGCGGGCGCCCTGATCGGCGGGCGGCTGCACCGCGGCTTCGGCGGGGCGGCCGGTGAGATCGGCGCGCTGCACCTGCTGGGGCGCGAGGTGACACCGGAGACGCTGCTGTCGATGACGGACGAGCCGCTCCACCCTCTCGACGAGCAGGCGGTGGCCAAGGTCTTCGCCCATGCCAAGGAGGGCGACGCGAGCGCCTGTGCGGCTGTCGAGCGGTTCATCCAGCGGCTGGTGCACGATGTGGCGGCGCTGGTACTGGCGTTGGATCCGGAGCTGGTCGTGATCGGCGGCTGGGCGGCCGGGCTCGACGGCGTACTGGATCCGCTGCGCGACCAGTTGTCCCGCTACTGTCTGCGCCCGCCTCGGGTGACGCTCTCGCTGCTCGGGGAGGCCGCGGTGGCCACGGGCGCGCTGCGGCTGGCCCTCGACCATGTCGAGGAGCAGCTGTTCGCGGTGGAGGGAACGGTGACGGCCCGCCGCTGAGCGACGGGCCGTCATTCTGGAGACGGGTACCTGAGGCCGGTTCAGGAGGCTTCGCGCTCCTGCGGCTGGTCGCTGATCTCCAGGTCGCCGGAGTCCCCGAAGGTGAGCCGGCAGGTGTCCGCGCGGTACGTGGCCACCGAGACGGCGGCGATACGGCCCTCGACGACATAGCGCGTCGTCACCACCAGGACCGGGGCGCCCGGGAGGCGGTCCAGCTCCTTGGCGTCGTCCGCGCGCGCCGACCCCAGCTCCACCGCGCGCTCCTGGCCGTCGAGGCCGAGATGCTGGAGCTCACGCAGGACGGCGCGGGCGCGGGCGGGTCCGGACGGCGCGTCGATGGCGGAGAGCCCGGGCACCGACGAGGACGGTACGTGGAGCAGCTCGGCGGCCACGGACTGGCCGTGCGAGACCCGGATCCTGCGGACCGTGTGGATCTCTTCGCCGGTGTCCGACTCCAGCAGCCGGACGACGGCGGTGGACGCGGGCGCCGTGGCGCAGTCGAGCGGACGCCAGGAGTCCTGTGCGGCGCCCGGCCATTCGTGCTGGACCGTGGAGACGTCCACGCCGAGTCTCGGCGGGGCGACGGTCGTGCCGACTCCGCGGCGGCGCTGGAGCCGGCCTTCCAGCTCCAGTTGTTCGAGCGCCTGCCGGAGCGTGGCGCGGGCGACGCCGAAACGGGCGGCCAGTTCACGCTCGTTGGGGAGGATCTCCCCCACCGCGAAGTCCGAGTCGAGTGCTTCGCCGAGCACGTTCTTGAGATGCCAGTACTTAGGCTCCGGCACCGATTCCAGCTGCGTGGTCCCCACCCTGCTCCTCCGCAATCGCCGTCTGTCCGGCGGGTTTTCCCTGACCTTATTTATTAAAGGTTCCTGCACTAACTAGCGACCATAGGACCGCACACCCCCTTGGTCAAGACCAATACTCCGCCCACCACCAAGGGGAATCGCACTGTGGAGTCGGTCCTTTACAGAACGTTCGTACCGGGGTGACAGTCGCGGCACAAACCCGAGCACCTCGTCCCACTCCGGTCTGCTTTGTTCACTCGGGGTTAGCACTCCGGCCGCCGCCAGGCGTTAGGCATGGCATCACAGCCCCGGCTCTCATCTGCCCAGGAGACTCCTCGATGTCGCACGACCCCCAGAAATCCTCACGCCGCTCACCGGCCACCGACGCCCCCGCCGCCCCCGGCCGCCGCGGCGTGCTGCGTGGTTCGCTCGCCGCTTCGGCGGCGCTGGCCCTGCCCGGCGGCGCCCTTGTCGCGGCCGCCGCCCCGGCGCAGGCCCTGTCAGGACGGCCGCGCGCCGGCTGGGGTGTACAGGCGGGCGATGTCACCTCGTCCAGCGGGCTGGTGTGGGTGCGGTCCGACCGGCCCGCGCGGATGATCGTGGAGACCTCGGCCACCGAGTCGTTCCGCCGCGCCCGCGCCTGGCACGGCCCGCTGCTGGGCCGCGGCACCGACTTCACGGGGACGGTCCCGCTGCACGGCCTCCCGGCGGGTGAGCAGGTGCACTACCGGGTGACGCTCGCCGATCCCGAGGACCCCCGCCGTACCGGGGAGCCGGTGTACGGCACGTTCCGTACGGCGCCCACGAAGCGCCGTCAGGATGTCCGGTTCACGTGGTCGGGCGACGTCGCGGGTCAGGGCTGGGGAATCAACCCGGACATCGGCGGCTACACCGTCTACGACGAGATGCGCCGGCTCGACCCGGACTTCTTCCTGTGCAGCGGCGACAACATCTACGCGGACGGGGTGATCGAGCCGAGCGTGACGCTGCCCGACGGCCGCGTCTGGCGCAACATCACCACCGAGGAGAAGTCCAAGGTGGCCGAGACCCTCGCGGAGTACCGGGGCAACTTCCGCTACAACCTGCTCGACTCCAACGTCCGGCGCTTCAACGCCGCGATCCCGTCGATCACTCAGTGGGACGACCACGAGGTACGCAACAACTGGTACCCCGGACAGATCCTGGACGACGACCGCTACACCGAGAAGAACGTCGATGTGCTCGCCGCCCGCTCCACGCAGGCGTTCCGTGAGTACTACCCGATCTCGACGCTGCACGCGCGCGGGGCGGACCGGCGTGTCCACCGGGTGGTCAACCACGGCCCCCTGCTCGATGTGTTCGTCCTCGACATGCGGACGTACCGCAACGCCAACTCCCCCGGACGGCAGACCGACGACACGACCGGCATCCTGGGCGCCGAGCAGCTTCAGTGGCTCAAGCGTGAGCTGTCGCGTTCGCGCGCGACGTGGAAGGTGATCGCCGCCGACATGCCGATCGGTCTGGTCGTGCCGGACGGTACGGCGAACATCGAGGCGATCGCGCAGGGCGACCCGGGTGCCCCGCTCGGCCGGGAGCTCCAGATCGCCGACCTGCTGCGGTACATCAAGCACCAGCGGATCACCGGCACACTGTGGCTGACGGCGGACGTCCACCACACGTCGGCGCAGCACTATCTGCCCGAGCGGGCCGCGTTCAAGGACTTCGAGCCCTTCTGGGAGTTCGTCACGGGCCCGATCGCGGCGGGCCAGTTCCCGGCCAGCGCCCTGGACAGCACGTTCGGCCCGGACCGGGTCTTCGTCAAGGCACCCGAGGGGCAGAACCTCTCCCCCATGGAGACGCCGCCGCTCTTCGGCGAGGTGGAGATCGACGGCGTCAGCGGGGAGCTGACGGTCCGGCTGCGCGAGGAGGGCGGCACGGTGCTGTTCAGCAAGGTGCTCCAGCCGGGCAAGGTCGGCCAGTAGAGGCCTACCGGTAGGGGCCCGACCGGTAGGGGGCCGACCGCCTCCGCCCGGGCACCTGCCCGCTCGACCACTCCCTGCCGCACCCGCGGCTCCTCCGGGCCCGGACCACTCGGTCCGGGCCCGGAGTGGGAGAGAGAAGAAGGCGGCCACGCGAGCGGTCTGTCCACCCGTCTGCCGGCCCGGGCCGCGCGCCCGCCATTTTGCGTCGCTGAGCCGATCACTCCACTCCAAAAATGGTCAAAGGTGGCACAAATGGGATCAGATCCATCCTTAACCCATCAGTCACAAACCGTTCGTGATCGCGCAACACCATTCCGTCAGAGTGAGGTCATGACCAATGTGACATCTGCGAAAAGTGCCCGGCGCCCCCACCACTGGCGGCGGGATCTTGTCGAACTGGCCGCCCTGTTCACCGCCGTGGCGGTCGCCGACGCCGTGGCCAACATGATCGTGCACGGTCCCGACGGAGCGTTCCTGCTGGTCGTCTCCGCCGCGGCACTGACCGCCACCGCCACGTTCCACACATGGTGGGCACGGAGGCACGGTCATGCCCCTCCGGCGTCCGGCACGGGCGGGGCCGAGTCCGGCGATCCGGCTTCGCCCGGCACTCCGGCCGCGTCCGTCTCGTCGGCCGCTCCGTCCGTACGGAACGGAAGCCGAACGGGACCGGCGGCCCTGGCCGATCCGGCGGACACCACGCTCTGGCGGATGCGGACCACCGTGCGCGACGAGCCCGGCAGTCTCGCGGCACTGTGCACCACCTTCGCCGCGCACGGCGTGGACATACTGACCCTCCAGACCCATCCGCTGGCCGAGGGCACCGTCGACGAATTCCTGCTGCGCGCCCCGGCCGCGCTCCAGGCGAGGGACCTCACCCGCGAGGTCTCGGCCGCCGGCGGCAGCAGCACCTGGATCGAGCGCGCCGACGCGCACGACCTGGTGGACACCCCGACCCGGGTGCTCGGCCTGGCCACCCGTACCGCCCTGGACACCGCGGAACTTCCCCTCGCACTGCGCCAGTTGCTCGGCCGCTGCACCATTCACTACCTGCCCGCGGCATCGGTCACCGGCCACGCCGCCGGGGAGAGCGCGCCCGTCGAGGGGGCGCTGGACGAGACGGAGATGCGGCTGCGCGACCCGAACGGCGGCAGCATCACCGTCGAGCGCCCGTATCTCCCCTTCACACCCACCGAGTTCGCCCGCGCCCGCGCGCTGGTCGAGCTGGACACCCGGCTCGGTCCGCGCATCCCCCGCAGCAAGGACGTCCTCACCCTCCCGGAGGGTGAGGAGATCACCGTCCGCCGCGCCGACCTGGACGATCTCGACGCCGCCCGCGCCATGCACACGCGCTGCTCCGACCACACGCTGAGCCTGCGCTACCACGGCCCCTTGGACGACGCCGACCGCTATCTGGACCATCTGCTCAGCCCGCGCTACGGACGTACGCTCGCCGTCCAGACGGCCTCGGGCAGCCTGGTCGCCCTCGGCCATCTGCTCTGGGACGGTGACGAGACCGAGATCGCCCTGATCGTCGAGGACGCCTGGCAGCGGCGGGGTATCGGCTCCGAGCTGCTCGACAGGCTGGTCGCCCTCGCCGTCGAGGCCCGCTGCTCCAGCGTGTACGCGGTCACCCAGGCATCGAACACGGGCATGGTCGCGGCGATGCGGGACCTCGGACTGCCCCTGGACTACCAGATCGACGAGGGCACCCTGGTCATCACGGCCCGGCTGGACCCGGCGGCGGTCCGGGCCCGTGCCGAGCGGGCGGACCGCACCGAGCGGACCGAGACGTACAAGAGGGCCGGCCGTACCGAGCGGATCAAGACGTACGAGCTGCGCGAGCAGCACGAGCAGGCGGATCGCTGACCGCGCGACCCACGCACCACCCACCGCCGCCCCCGGCCCGGCCACCGTGCCCGGCCGGGGGCGGCCCCCATTGGTCCCCGTCCCGTCTCCGTCCACCTCCCGCGTCCCGCGGGGTTTGGCCGGATCGGGGCGCGGCCGACGCCCCGATCCGGCCAACCCCGGGCCGTCGCGGCGCGCGGGACGGAAAGCCGAGGTGACGGAGAACGGCTGTCTTCGAGAGGATGTCGGCATGTCAGACACAACCGGCAGCGCGCTGCCCCGCCAGGTCGCCGACGCCTACGTCGACGCACTCATCGCACTCGATCCGATCACCGGCACCTACCTGGGGGTCGCGGAGAGTTCCGGGCGTCTCCCCGACTTCTCCCCGGCCGGTCAGCGGAAGCTGGCCGACCTCGGCCGCGCGACACTCGCCCGGCTCGACGAGGCCGAGAAACTGCCGGGCGCGGACAGCGACGCCGAGCGGCGCTGCGGTCGGCTCCTGCGCGAGCGGCTCACCGCCGAACTCGCCGTCCACGACGCCGACGAGGGGCTGCGCGGGGTCAGCAACATCCACTCCCCGGTGCACCATGTCCGCGATGCCTTCAGCCTGATGCCGACCGCGACGGACGAGGACTGGTCGGCGATCGCCGAGCGGCTGCGGGCCGTACCCGCCGCCGTGGAGGGGTTCCGCTCCTCGCTGGCCCTCGGTCTTGAGCGGAAGCTGCCGGCCGGCCCCCGGCCGACCGCCACCTTCATCGGCCAGCTCACGGAGTGGGCGGGCGAGGGACGTGGCTGGTTCGAGGAGTTCGCCTCGGCCGGCCCGGACTCCCTCCGTACCGAACTGGACGGCGCGGCCCGGCTGGCCACCGCGGCCGTCGCGGAGTTCCGGGACTGGATGCGCGACGTCTACGCACCGGCCGTCGAGGGCGCGCCCGACACCGTCGGCCGGGAGCGGTACGCCCGCTGGTCGCGGTACTTCAACGGCACGGACCTCGATCTGGACGAGGCGTACGCGTACGGCTGGTCCGAGTACCACCGGCTGCTCGCCGAGATGAGAACCGAGGCCGACAAGATCCTGCCCGGCGCGGGCCCCTGGGAGGCGCTCGCCCACCTCGACGAGCACGGCGAGCACATCGAAGGGGTCGACGAGGTCCAGGCGTGGCTCCAGGGCCTGATGGACGAGGCGATCGAGGCGCTGGACGGCACCCACTTCGAACTCGCCGAGCAGGTACGGAAGGTGGAGTCCCGGATCGCCCCGCCCGGCGGGGCCGCCGCGCCGTACTACAGCAGCCCGTCCGAGGACTTCTCGCGCCCCGGCCGCACCTGGCTGCCCACCATGGGCGCGACCCGCTTCCCTGTCTACGACCTGGTGTCGACCTGGTACCACGAGGGTGTGCCGGGCCACCATCTCCAGCTCGCCCAGTGGACGCTGGTCGCCGACCGGCTCTCCCGCTACCAGGCGACGGTCGGCATGGTCAGCGCCAACGCGGAGGGCTGGGCGCTGTACGCGGAGCGGCTCATGGACGAGCTGGGCTTCCTGCCGGACGCGGAGCGCAGGCTCGGTTACCTGGACGCGCAGATGATGCGGGCGTGCCGGGTGATCGTGGACATCGGCATGCACCTGGAGCTGGAGATCCCGGCGGACTCGCCGTTCCACCCGGGCGAGCGCTGGACGCCCGAGCTGGCGCAGGAGTTCTTCGGCAACCACAGCGGCCGGCCGGCGGACTTCGTGGAGAGCGAGCTGACCCGCTACCTGTCGATGCCGGGCCAGGCGATCGGCTACAAGCTGGGCGAGCGCGCCTGGCTGCTCGGCCGGGAGAACGCCCGTAAGGCGCACGGCGACGCGTTCGACGCGAAGGCGTGGCACATGGCGGCGCTGTCGCAGGGCTCGCTGGGCCTGGACGATCTGGTGGACGAGCTGTCGAAGCTCTGATCCCTGGCGGACGGTACGACGACGGCCAGCTCGGGCCTCTCGGCTGAGCCCGGCCGTCGTCAGCGGGTAGCTGCGGCTCGCTCACTCCCGCCACCAGTCGCGCAGCACCTCCTCGGCGGGCTTGCCGTGCGGTGTGTAGGCCAGGCGCCGCGCGGTCTCGCCGCTGTCCGGCCAGTCGTCCCACATCCACCAGCACACTCCGGCCCACCACGGCCGGCCGTCGAAGGCGGTCAGCAGGGACTGGTAGGCGGCGGACTGTTCGTCCGCCCCGGCGCGCCCGCTGACGGTCCAGGAGTACGGGGCCGCGGCGGTGCCGTGCTGGCTGACGTATCCGGCCTCGGTGAACAGGATCTTCTTGTCCTGCCGGGCGGCGAACGCGGCGAGTTCGGTGACGATCGGTTTCCAGCCCTTCGCCAGCCGCGCCGGGTCGGTCGTGGCGGAGTCCGCCAGTGGCCAGTAGGCGTCGATGCCGATCAGGTCGAGGGAGGTCCAGAACCGGATGCGGGCGTACTCGTCGTAGTTGGCGGCGTAGGTCAGCGGGCCCCGGTAGGTGTCGCGCACCGCGGCGATCACCTTCGTCCAGCGGCCGCGGTCGGTGGAGGTGCCGGCCAGTTCGGTTCCGACGGCGAACTGTTCCACGCCCAAGTCCTCGGCCAGCGCGGCGTAGTGGGTGATGAAGCGTTCGTAGGCGGTGAACCAGGCGTCCCGGTCGGCCGGCCGGATGCCGGCCCGGTCGCCGCCGTCCATCAGGTCCACATGCGGTTTGAGCATCACCTTCAGCCCGGCGGCGTGGGCCAGGCCGACGATCCGGCGCACACTGCGGTCGCTCGCCGTCTCCTCGCTGGTGTGCATGGTGGAACGGCCGGTCCCGTCCTGGTACCAGGTGGGGGTGAAGACCACCCACCGGGCGCCGGTGTCGGCGATCTGCCGCAGATAGGTCCGGGCCTCGGGCCGTTCGTAGTCGTCCGTGTTCCAGGCGGGCAGGGTGATCCCCCGTACCGGTTGCGACGGCCCCCCGCCGGGCGTCGCGGAGCCGGTGGGGCCGCCGGGCCGCGGGGCGTGCGGGGCGTTCCCGCCGGCCGAGCATCCGGTCAGGACGGCGACGGCGGCGGTCACCGCCGCGGTCGCCCGCCTCAGCGCTTTCATCGGGGCAGAGCCTTCCTCGGGCGTGGCCCGGGTGACACGCGCCGTTCCCGGCCCGCGCGAGGCGGACCGGGAACGGCGACGGGTGGTGAGTTCCGGACATGGGACGTGAGAGACATGGAACGTGAGAGCCGGGACTCACGAATCGTGAGATGTGGAGCGTGAGTTGTGCGGCGTGGGACCGGACCGCGTCAGATCAGGCTCTCGGGGCTGACGAAGGTGTAACCGAGCGCCAGAATGCCCTCCACGGTCTCCTTCAGCGGCTCGACGGGCTGGTAAGGGTGGTAGTAGAAACTGGCGAAACCGTCCCGCACGGCGAGGTTGGCCTTCGCGTTCTTGATCAGGTCGGCCGCCAGCCGGGGCGGGTTGTTGTTGTGGGCCTCCGGCTCGTAGCTGCCCAGGTTCTCCGGGAGCACCTTCGTGCCGTAGACGTCGGTGACCGGGTACGGGAAGAACTGCCCGAGGTAGCGGCTGTTGTCGGTCGGGGCGCCGCTCAGCGTCCCGGAGAAGTACAGCGGACGCTCCATCCGGGCCTCGAAGTTCTGCGCGAACACCTTGTAGTCGGTGGCCGAGGCGGCGTAGTGCGGTGTGGTCCACAGCTTCGGCTTGGGCAGGCCCACCCGCGCGAACTCGGCCAGGGCCGCGGTGACCCGTCCCTGCGCCCACTCGGCGGAGTCCTCGGTCGCCGGACCGTCGTAGACCACCGTGTCGGTGGCGTCCACGTGGGCCTGGAAGAACTCGAAGTCGTCGGCGGTCAGCCCGTTGTACGGGTTGTCCGCGTTCCCGTACTGGTGGGTGTAGCCGTGGTCCATCAGCACCGCGCCGTTGGCCAGCATGTACTTGAGGGTGTTCACCAGCGCGGGCCGCTGGGAGAGCCGGACGGTACGCGCCACGCCGTTGTTCTGGACACCCTTGGGGTCGCTGTACACCGGGATGACGTTGATGCCGTACGGGATGTTCTGCGACTTCAGGTAGTCGGCGACCGCGCGCATGCTGGTGGCGTCGGACATCGGTGTGATGTCCTCCAGGCGCACCATGGCCCGGTGCTGCTCGGCCGTCTGCGGGGCCAGCGCGTCGAAGAGCAGGTCCTGGAAGGCGAGGAGCCGGTCGGTCTCGGAGACATAGGTGAAGGGGATCTCACCGACGTACGTGAGGTTGCCGGAGCGGATCGCCCACGGGGAGGTCTTCTCCGTGCCCCCGGCCGTGTCCACCGCCTGGGCCACCTCGGTCACCTGCGGATAGCCCGCGCCGGTCTTGAGGGCGGGGTGGAGCACACCGCCGTCCTGGCCCGCCGGAATCTTGCGGGTGAGCTCCTGGCCCTTGTACTTGACCTTGGTGATCTCGCCGACGCTGCCGTTGTTCTCGTAGAACGAGGACGTCGGGTCCCAGCCGTACCGGAACTCGAACTCCTGGAGGCTGACGGAGTTCGCCATGTTCCAGATGTTCTCGCCGACCCAGACCACCGGCCGCTCGGACAGCAGGGTGTCCAGGTAGAAGTCGTCCGGCACGGCGTCGGGGAGCTCGTCGCCGTAGTAGGTGGAGCCGATGTAGACGGTGGCGTCGAAGGTCTCCATCAGCCCGGCGGTGTACTCCTGGACCGGCTTGGCGGTCACGGTGCCGAAGTGGCCGCCGAGGTTCGCCACCCCCATCGCGTAGAGCTCGCCGAGGTGTCCGAACGGGCCCGCCGTGTCGTACAGCACCAGCGTCTTCGCCTCGCCGGGCTCGGCGGCGCGCGGCGCTGTCGCGGCCCGCGGCGCTTTCCTGGCCTGCGGCCCGGTGGCCGGGAAGGAGAGCCGGGACGGCTTCGATGTCCGGTTCTCGCCGGTGTGTCCTGCGGCCTTCTCGGCGCGCCGTTCGGCGTCGGCGGACCGGTGCGCGGCGGCCCAGCCCTTGACATCCTCGGCGCGCACGCCGGTGGAGGAACCTTGCGGCGCCGACCGGTCGGCGTCCCCGCGCCCGTCCCGAGCGACCGCCGCCGTCGGCGCCAGGAACGCACCGCCCAGCAGGGCCGTGATGGCGAGAGCGATCAACGCCAGCCAGGCCGGCCGTGATCTTCTCCAGGGTCCACTCATACTCTTTACCCCCTCGATTTCGGTCCCGCATTGCGTGGAACGAGGCACTGGGAAAGCAAACGATCATGGCCGATTCGCGACGCCAGGATCGTGCCCGAGCCGTCACAAAATTCCACAGGCGGGAATACGGAGCTGAACAACCCCGATAGTTCTGACCATTCCTACCGGCTGTCAATGGGGCCTACGGGCATGGGTCCTACGGGCAGAAGATTGCGCTTTGAAAATTCAACAGAAGAACCCTCCTACCGAGGTGGGGTGTCTGGTACTTTCCGTAAGCGCGCAGAGGTCGGCCCGTTGGGGACGGGTCCAACGCCCCTGCGCCGAACCGAAGGTGGGGGTGGGGGGACCGATGTACGGTAGGTCTGCTTTGGGATCAGCGCTGCCCTTGGTGGGTCTGGCGGCGGCGCCGGAAATGATCCCGGGAATTCCGGTGGCCAGGGCTTTACAAGCGACCGCCGGGGCGGGCTTTCTGTTGTACTGCCTGGTTGTTTTCGGACTCCTGGTGGCCCGTTTGCGATTACGTGTCCGTCCCGCCGTGACCGATCCGAGCGCCGCCGGGCGGCCGGACCGGGCCACGGTGGACCAGTCGTGACCGATGAGCCCCTGATATGGGCCAGCATCGGCATCATCGCCATGGCCGGTACGTACAACTTCGGTCTGTTCCTGCTCTCCCGGCGCCGGGTGCCGCACCGTCCCGACTCCGGCGAGCAGCGTTTCTACGTCTTTCTGCTCGCCTGCCTCAACGAGGAGAAAGTGCTGGCCGAGAGCCTCGCCCGGATCACCGCGCTGCCCGCCGGGAACTGTGTCGCCCTGGTCATCGACGACGGCTCCGACGACCGGACGGCCGAGATCGCGCGGGCCGCGGATCCCGAACGGGTGTGGCTGCACCGGCGTGAGCTGCCGAACGCCCGGCACGGCAAGGGCGCGGCGCTCAACGACGGTGTGCGCCGACTGCGCGCCTCGGGCCTGCTCGGCAGCAGGGACCCGCAGGACGTGATCGTGTGCGTGGTGGACGCGGACGGCCGGCTGGACCGGCATGTGATCGAGGCGGTCGACCCGTTCTTCAACGACCGGCGGACCGGGGCCACCCAGATCGGTGTCCGGATGTACAACCGGCGGGCGGGACTGCTGGCCCGGCTCCAGGACATGGAGTTCGTCGTCTACGGCGACATCTTCCAGAGCGCCCGCCGCTTCATCGGCAGCGTCGGGATGGGCGGCAACGGCCAGTTCATGCGGCTGTCCGCGCTCGACTCGCTGGGCGAGGATCCGTGGAGCGACAGCCTGACCGAGGACCTGGATCTCGGGGTGCGGCTGATAGCACGCGGCTGGACCAACCAGCACTGCACCACGGCGGCGGTCTCCCAACAGGCCGTGCTGGACCTGCGGCGGCTGGTCCGCCAGCGCTCCCGCTGGTTCCAGGGGCACCTCCAGTCGGCCAACCTGGTCCCGCTGATACTGCGTGACGTGCCCGGCCGGGCGGCGATGGACCTGATCTACCACCTGTCCAGCCCGGTGCTGATCCTGCTCACCTCACTGCTGCCGCTGTCCTTCCTGGTCGCCGTACTCGGTACGGTCGCCGGCTCCATCCAGGCCGGCCGCCCGCTGGTCTCCGTGATGTGGTTCCTCGGCCCGTACGTACTGTCGTTCACCGCGGCCTGGATCTACGGGTTCGTGTACCGGGGGCGCGAGCGGTCGCTCGGCGCGCTCCACGCCGTCCTGCTCGGGCATATCTTCGTGCTCTACGGCTACATCTGGTTCGCGGCCGGGTGGTGGGGGCTGTGGCGGACCGTCACCGGCAAACGGACCTGGCTCAAGACCGCCCGTACCTGATCCGCGTACCGCACCACACCGCACGACCAGCACCGCGACCGGCGCCGCATCACACCGCGTCATCAGCACCACACCGCGCCGCCCGAACCGCACTGCGTACCTCGTACCTCGTACCTCGCACCGTGCCGTCCGATCCGTGGAACCGCGCACTGTGCTGTCCGAACCGTTCGTGCTCCTTCCGCTCACCTTGCCAGGGGAGACTCATGTCGTTATCAGAGAGACCCAGCAGATCAAGCAGACCCGGCGGACCTGACGGCCCCGTTCCCTCGTCCACGGACGCGGCACCCGGGCCCCGTCCCGCAGGGCCCGCTCCGGCCCCCCTCCTGAACCCCGTCCCGGCCCGGTCCGGCGCCGTGCGCGCCATGGTCGTGCTCGGCACCCGTCCGGAGGCGATCAAACTGGCCCCGGTGATCCGGGCGATGACCGCCTCCTCGCTGTTCCAGCCGGTGGTGGTGACCACCGGTCAGCACCGCGAGATGCTGCAGCAGATGCTCGGCATGCTCGGGGTCGGGGTGAAGTCCGACCTGGCGGTGATGCGGGACCGGCAGCGGCTGTCGGAGCTGACCGCGCGGCTGGTGGACGGGCTGGGCACGGCGATCCGGACCGAACGGCCCGACCTGGTGGTGGTCCAGGGCGACACCACCACGGCGCTGTGCGGCGCGCTGGCCGCCTTCTACGAGCGTGTCCCGGTGGCCCATGTCGAGGCGGGTCTGCGGACCGGTGTACTGGACAACCCGTTCCCCGAGGAGCTCAACCGCAGGCTGATCGGCCGGGTGGCCCGCTGGCACTTCGCCCCCACCGCACGGGCCGCGGGCCACCTGCGGGCCGAGGGCGTACCGGCCGAGCAAGTGATCACCACGGGCAACACCGTCGTCGACAACCTGCTGTGGGTCCTGGCGGAGGGCGCCGGGCGCAGCGCCTTCCGCACCGACGGCCGGCGGGTGCTGCTGACCCTGCACCGCCGGGAGAACCAGGGCGACCGGATGCGTTCGATGGGCGCCGCACTGCGCCGGCTGGCCGACCGGGGCGACGTGGAGATCGTGCTGCCGCTGCATCGCAGTCCGGCGGTACGGGAGGCCCTGCTGCCCGCGCTGGCCGGCCACCCGGGGGTGAGGGTGGTGGATCCGCTCGACTACCTGGACTTCGCCGCCACCCTGGAGGCCTGCGACCTGGTGCTGACCGATTCCGGCGGGCTCCAGGAGGAGGCTCCCAGTCTGGGCAAGCCCGCGCTGGTGCTGCGGACCACCACCGAGCGCCCGGAAGCGGTGGAGGCGGGGGCGGCCCGGCTGGTGGGCACCGACCCGGAGACGATCCTGGCCGCCGCCGAGCGGCTGCTGGACGACCCGGACGCGTACCGGCGGATGGCCGGGGCGGGGAACCCGTTCGGCGACGGCCACGCCGCCGAACGTATCGTGGCCCGGCTCACCGAGGACTTCGGCGGTGAACCCGCCCCGGAAACGGCCTACTTGGGCGAGTGGGCGAGTATCCGGGACACGGCGGCGGAGAACGGACGCACCTCACGTGACACGGCCGTCGCGTCCGCTGCCGCCGCCTCCGTCGCCTCGGCCGTCGTTCCCGCACCGGGGCGGGGCGACCCGGCCGGCTCGTATGATCCGGTGGCATGACATCCGTACGGTGGCGTACCTGTCTGCGGATCGGGGGGCTCCTGCTGGCCGTCGCCCTCGTGGTGAGCGGTGGGCTGGTGCTGGCCGGGGTCTGGGACGAGGAACGGCGGCCCGAGCCGGTCGAGTCCTGGCAGGACGGTTCGGTGCACGGCCCCTGGCGGTCGGTGTTCCACGGCTACGGCGGCAACACCGGCGGGGCGGACGAACTGACGCTCGCCCCCCGCGCAGCCCGCGAACGGAGCCGTACACACGCCGGCCTGGTGGTTTCCACCGCCCGGTACGAGCGCCTGGACTACCGCGCCCGGATGCGCACCGTCGAGCAACTGCGCGCGACCGACCCCAACCCGTGGGAAGTGGCATGGCTGGTGTGGGCGTACACCGACCCGGAGCACTTCTACTACCTGGCGCTCAAACCCAACGGCTGGGAACTGGGCAAGCGCGACCCCGAGTACCGGGGCGGTCAGCGGTTCCTGGCCACCGGTACTCCCCCGTTCCCGGTCGGCGACTGGTCGGACGTCCGGGTGCGGCAGCGCGGCCCGCGGATGACGGTGGAGGTGGACGGCCGTACGGTGGCGGACTTCACCGACCGGGAACGCCCGTACACGGAAGGCAGTGTGGGCGGGTACACCGAGGATGCCCGCGTGGAGTTCCGTGACATCAGCGTCTCGCCGGAGCGGTCGGCCACCGCCGCGCGGATGCGATGAAATGCGCGGCCGGGGGTGCTCGGCCGGTGTCAGTGTCGGTGTCAGTTCCGGTGTTACGGCGGTATGGGGCACCGGAACTGACACCGACACCGGCATTCGCCTTTCCGACGGCGGACATCGACTGGCGGACATCGACATCGCCGATATCGAACTCGCGTTTTAGCAATTAATTCAGGCCGTAGGCACAGCAGTTCGAGTTCCGGTTCGAAAAGCGGGGCAGCCCTCGCATCGACGCGGGCTTCAGCCGTTCACCCCCTGGTACCGGTGGACGCTCGCGTTCCACAGCAGCCGACTCGCCACGAAGGCGACGAGCCCGACGGCGGGAGCGGCGAAGGCGAGCGGGACGGGGACGGCGGTGCCGTCGAGGTGACCGGTGATGACGGCGGCGGGGAGGTAGGCGATGAACGCGACCGGCAGCACGTAGGTGAGAAGGAGCTGGGCGGCCGCCGGGAGGATGCTCAGCGGATACACCGCGAACGTCGCCATCACGTTCTGCACCCACCACGACCAGAACTGCCAGCCGGGGAAGTGCAGCGCCACGCTCGACATCACGATCACCACGGCGGCCTCCAGCAGGAATCCGCCCAGCACCCCGGCCACGAGGTAGGCGATCCGCAGCCCGGTCCACGGCAGGTCGAACCACATCACCGACACGGTGAGCATGGTCGCGGCCACGGCGAGGTCTCCGAACGCGTTGACGCCGAAAGAGGACAGCTGGACCTGGCGGAACACCGACAGCGGCCGCAGCAGGTAACCGTCGATCCGTCCCTCGCGGACGATCCGGCCGACCATGTCGACGGGCCCCAGGATCAGCGTGACGAGGCCATGGCTGAACAGGCGCATACTCGCGATCAGCAGCACCTGCTGGCTCGACCAGCCGCCGAGGCCCGGGAAGCGCACCAGCAGTACCGAGGCGAAGACCACCACGGACGCCTGCCACACGACCCCCAGGGCGATGCCCATGACGAATTCGGTGCGGTACTCAAGTGCCGCGCGCAGGTTCATCTTCGTGATGGACCAGGCGATGCGCAGCCTTCGTGCCCGGCGGGTCCCCCTGAGTCCTTCCTTGACGGCGTGATTCATGTCAGCCGCCCTGGACCAGAACGCGCCGGGCCGCCCGCGCCCACATCCAGCGGGTCAGGACCGCCAGCGCGGCCACCCACGCCACCTGCACGGCCACCTGCCCGGGGACACCCGGCATCGGGACGCGCCCGGTGTAGATGGACATGGGGACGCTGATGATGCCCTGGAAGGGCAGTACGGAACTCATGGTCCGGAACCAGTCGGGGAAGAACCACAGGGGCGCGAAACCGCCCGCGAGCAGCGTCTGCACGAACTCCATCAGTTTGACGAGCTGGCGGTTCATCACCGTCCAGAAGCACAACAGGTCCACCACCAGGCGCAGTTGGTGGGCGATGACCTGGCCCAGCAGCAGGCTCACCGCGGACGCCACCGCCGCCTGGGCCGAGACGGGGGGCGCCACGACGCCGAGGCTCAGGCAGACGGTGTACCCGGCCGCGAGCCAGAGCATGGCGTAGGCGATCTCTCCGCAGGAGCGCGCCAGGTGATAGCGGCGGGGCGACATGGGACGCACGAACCAGTACAGGATGGTGCCGGCGTACACGTGGTCGGCGACCGTGTCCGACGTCGTGGTACCGACGCGCAGGTGCGTCACCATGGCCGCGAGAACGGCGTAGGTCACCGCCTGTTCGTAGGTCACACCCGCCGCCGTCGGGGTCCGCGCGTACAGGGCCCGCCACAGGGCCGAGGCCAGGAAGACCCAGATGGCGAGTCGCACCACCGTGCCCATCAGCCGACCGGGCAGCAGGGTCTCGGTCATCGGGGTGAGCCGGGCCACCAGCCAGTGGCGGCGGGGCAGGACCGCGCCCCGGATCACCGGCCGCTCCTCCCCTGCCCGCTGCCCGCCGGCGCGGCGGCGGGCAGGGCGGCCCGGTCCTCCGCGGTCCGGGTGGACCGGTACACCGCTCGCATCACGTCCTCCAGGTCGTCCGTCTCCACCGCGACGCTCTCGACGTGGAAGGCGCGCACGACCCGCGCCAGCGCGTCGTCCACCCGTATCGGGTCGGGGGCGCCCTCGTGCGGGCCGAACACCACCACAGGGCCGTCCTCGCGGACGACTCGAATGCCGGGAAGGTCACGGCACGGCCCCGGACCGAGCAGCGTCACACGCAGACGCCACGAGCCGCCATAGTCGCGCCGGATGTTGTCGAGGGAGTCGTCCACGATGACGCGTCCGTCGTTGATGACCAGTACCCGGGCGGCCAGTTGGGCCACCTCGGCCATGTCGTGCGTGGTGAGCAGGACAGTCCGTCCGCGGTCGCGCACCTGAGCCCGCAGGAACTCCCGGACCTGCTCCTTCACCACCGCGTCCATGCCGATGGTCGGCTCGTCCAGGAACACCACGGGCGGGTCGTGCAGCAGCGCGGCGGCCAGGTCGCAGCGCACTCGCTGTCCCAGGGAGAGATGCCGCACGCGGGTGTCCCAGAAGTCCGACAGGCGCAGCAGGTCGTCGAATTCGGCGAGCCGCCGGCGGTAGGCCCGCGGGTCGACCTCGAAGATGTCCCGCAGTATCGCCAGCGAGTGGCGGGCGGGCAGGTCCCACCACAACTGGGTGCGCTGGCCGAACACCGCGCCCACGTTGTGGGCGTTGCGCTCCCGGTCCCGGTGCGGCACCAGGCCCGCCACCCGCAGTTCGCCGGAGGTCGGCACGAGGATGCCCGTGAGCATCTTGATCAGCGTGGACTTGCCCGCGCCGTTCGGGCCCAGCAGCGATACGAGCTGCCCCTCGGGCACGTCGAAGGACACCTCCCGTACGGCGGCTCTGGCGACCCTGCGCGGCGCCACCAGGGAACCGAGCGCCCCCAGGACACCCGGTCTGCGCGTCACCGTGTGGAACACCTTGCACAGGTCCCGGACCTGGATCACCGGGCCGCCGCGCCTCTCTCGGGACCCGTCGGCACCGGTCCGGTCCGGTGCGGCCCGCCTGCCGTCACGCATGCGACGCACCCCCATGACCCGCCCGGCCGAGCGCCTGCCGGTAGAAGGCGAGGGTCGCGCGCGTCATCGGCTCCATGGTGTACCGCTGCTCGAACTTCCTGCGGGCCGCGTCCGCGCAGCGGTCGGCGACGTCCTTGTTCCCCAGCAGGTACGCGACGGCTTCGGCCAGTTCCCGCGGTGCCCCGGGCGCCACCAGCAGCCCGTCGACCTGATCGGTGATCAGCTCGGTCACTCCTTCCACCGTGGTGGTGATCACCGGGATGCGGCTGGCCATCGCCTCCAGGACAGTCAGCGGACACGCCTCCGACCTCGGCTTCGACGGGGCGATCAGTGCCGCCGCGCCCAGCCGGGGGTGGATGACGTCGAGTACCTCCCCGTGGAAGACCACCACGTCGTCGAGCCTCCTGTCCGTGACGAGGGCGCGGTATTCGGCCGACTGCGGGCCGTCTCCGAAGACGTGCAGCACGGGGCAGTCCGGGCCGGACCGTTCGCGCAGCAGCTCCATGGCGGCGATGGCGGTGTCGAGTCCCTTCGGCTCGGCCAGGCGTGCGGCGTAGACCAGATGACGCCTGCCGTCCCGGGGAAGCAGGTGGCCGGGCTCGCAGTCCGCGGGGTCGGGCACGCCGTTGGGGATGTGGACCACCCGCTCCGGGGGTACCCCCTCGCGCACCAGCAGGTCCCGGGCGGCGCCCGCCACGGTGATGACATGCAGATCAGTGCCGGTCATCAGGTCTCGGTCGTACGGCGCGAGTTTCACCACGTGCTGGGTCTGGACGAGAGGCACGTCCAGCCGCCGCGCCAGCAGACTCGCGATCCCCAGACCGGCGCTGGGCAGATGGGCGTGGATGAGGTCGGGCCGCAGGGCCGCGACGCGCGGGTGTGCCTGGACCGCCGCGTCCGCCAGGGCGTGCTGCCGCGAGACGTCCTTCTTCTCCGCCAGGTGCAGATCGGTGTCCACCAGGACGGGAATGGACCATTTCTCGCAGGCCTCGGACAGGCGCCCGTGCCTCGTGGTGAGGACGACCGGGTCCCAGCCGCACTCCCGCTGCCGCCGGGCCAGCGTGAGAACCGACCGCACCACACCGTTGACCGTCATCGATGTAGCGGCATGAAGTACGCGTGGCACCGCTGCTCCTTCTCGTTCCCGGGGACGGCGGCCGGTGTTCACGACGGCGGAACGGGACGGGCGGGCGGCCCGCCGTGGCGTCCGGCGCCGTGCAGCGCCCGTACCGCACAGGTCGTGGCCACCACGGCCGCCCTGGCGCAGGCCAGTGCCTCGCGTGCCAGCCGGACGGCCTCCTGGTCACCGTGGCTGTCCTGTTGGGCTCTGTCCGAGGCGGCGGCGATCTGCAGTGCCGCCTCCAGCGAGGCGATACCCGCCTCCCTGAGAGCGTCGCCGCGGTCGCCGGTGCTCATCAGCTCGTCCAGGGCGGCGGCGATGAGCCGTGTGGTCGACGGCACCGCCTCAGCCTGTTCCGTCACGGCCCGCTCACGCGTCGAAGTCACTGTCAGGAATCCCATCGGACGTATCGGAGGGCGCGGGGCCCGGCCGGCCGGCGGGGCGCGGCGCGAGAGCCGGGTCCGGCGCCGCCGGTCAGGAGTCGCCGCCGAGCACTTCCTCGCGCACCCACTCGACGACTTCGTCCACCATGGCCTCCAGCGTCATGGCGGGGTCGAACCCCAGCAACCGCTTGGCCTTCCCTATGTCGGGGTGGCGCGCCCGCACGTCGTTGGGAAAACCGGGCACGTGCTCCAGGACCAGTGACACGCCCGGGTTGACCCTGTCCCACACAAGTCGCGCGAGCCCCTCGATGGTGCGGCCGTGGGGGCCGGAGAGGTTGAAGTCCTCGTTGGCCGCCGCTTCCCGCTCCATGGCGAGGGCGATTCCGGTCGCCATGTCGCGTGCGTAGGTGAAGGTACGGAACTGCTGTCCGTCCCCGAGGATGCGGAAGGGATTCTCGCGCCGCAGGGCACGCTCGGCGAAATCCGGAATCACATGGCCCCGGACGAGGCCCTGTCCGGTCTCCCCGTGGGCCGTCAGGCGCTCGCCGGCGCCCACGCAGTTGAAGGGCCGGACGATCGTGTAGGGCAGGCCGTACTGCTCCCGGGCGGCCTTCGCGTAGTACTCGACGGCGAGTTTCTGGAAGCCGTACGCGGTGGCCGGCGGGGGGAATTCGAGCTGGTCGCCCTCCGTGATGTTCCCGTCCTCGACCTTCTCGAAGACCATGGAGGAGCTGACGTAGGTCACCTTGCGGAGCGCTCCCGTGCGGTGTGCCTCGATACCGGCGTAGGCCGCGGCGCTCACCAGCCGGTTGTTCTCCGCCAGGATGTCCAGGGGCAGTTCGGCCATGTACCGTACGCCGCCGATCAGGGCGGCGTTCGCGATGAAGTGCTCGCAGCCGTCCAGGAGTTCACGCAGGAGCGTCCGGTCCCCGGCGTCGCCGAGGACCGAGGTGTACCGGGGGTGGTCCGGCAGGGACCGGGCGGGCCGCCCGTACTTGGAGAGATTGTCCAGCCCGACCACGGTGTGGCCGCGGGCCAGGAGTTCCTCGACGAGGTATCCGCCGATGAACCCCGCCGCGCCGGTCACGAGCACCTTCGTCATGTCGTGTGCCACCAATCGGTCAGCCGGGTCGGGATACGAGGAACTGGCCCTCGCCGAACGCGAGGTAGGTCGTACCCTGCGGAAGCTTCCCGCTCTCCCGGGCGTGCAGGGCCCATACGTCGTAGATGACACAGCCGGTGTCGGCGTGCCCGGCCACGTCCGCCAACGGCATGTCGGCGTAGTCCTTGTGGTTGGTGCCGATGATGACCACCTGGGCCCCGTAGACCGTCTCCTTGACGGTGGCGCAGGGCTCGTAGCCGAGATCGCTCTGCCGTTGCCTGCTCACCAGCGGATCGTGCGAACGGACCCTGGCCCGGGGGAAGCGTTCGCGGATGCGGTCGATCAGGTCGACGGACGGGGACAGGCGCGCGTCGTCCGTCGGGGGGTCGCCCTTGAACGCGACGCCCAGCAGCGCGATGTCCGGCGGGCCGGTGGCCGTGAGTTCCCGCGCGTGGTCCAGGATCACCTCGGCCATCCGGGACGGCACGCCGTCGTGTAACCGCGAGACGCTGTCCAGCAGCGGGGAGGCGCTGGGGGTGAAGTCCCCGAACGCCCGGGCGAGGATCTTCGCGTCCTTCGGCAGGCATGATCCTCCGGCCGGTCCGGGCAGCGGTATGGCTCCCCGTCCGTATCCGCTGGAGGCGGCCCGGTGGGTCTCGCTCATGCTGACACCCACGCTCTCGCACAGCCGGGCCAGTTCGTTGGCGAAGGCGAATATCGTGTACCGGAAGGAGTTGCAGGCGAGTTTGGCCATCTCCGCCGTCTCCGGTTCCGCGACGTCGACGATCCGGTCCGTCAGATCCTGGAAGAGCCGGGCGGCCCTGGCCCGGGCGCGGACGCTGTCGCCCGCGACGATCTGGGGGAGGCTGCGCAGTTCCTCGACCGCGAGCCCCTGCACGGTCCGTTCGGGGCAGAAGGCGATGTCGAGGTTCCGGCCCTCGGCCGCCAGGTAGCGGTCCCGGAGCCGCCGGGTGGTGCCGACCGGGACGGTGGAGCGCAGCACCACGAGGGCTCCGTCGCCGGCCACCTCGGCGAGCTCCTTGATGACGGATTCCACCTGGGCGAGGTCGGGCCGTCCGTCGTTGTCGACGGGGGTGCCGACACACACCACGTACGCGTCTATCGCGGGATCGCCCGGGATGGTGTCGAGGACGCGCAGCCGTCCGCTGTCGATGGCCTCCTCCAGCTGAAGTCCGTCTTCGTGTACGTGTGAGGTCTTCTCGGAGAGCATCCGGCAGATCTCCCGGTCGCGCTCGACGCCCACCACGTGCCGGCCGCGCGCGGCCAGCGTGACGGCCAGGGACGTTCCCACGTAGCCGAGGCCGATCACGCACACCTTGTGCGGCCCGGTGCCTGATTCACCCACTGTCGTTGCTTCCTTCCTTGTGGCAGGGCCCCTGTCAGGGGGCGGTGGGCGCGGCGGAGGAGGCGGGCCGGTCACGCAGGACCACGATCCGGTCGTCCAGGACGATGAAGTCCAGTCCGATGACGTGGGCTGCCTTCAGCGCGTCGGCGGGGGCGTCGACCAGGGGCTCGCCGCGGGTGTTGAAGGACGTGTTGATCAAGACCGGTTCGGCGCCGGCCGCCCGCATCGCCAGGAGCACGTCATGGACGATGCCCGTGTCGCTGTCGGCGACCTGGGGACGTGCCGTGCCGTCGACGTGGCTGATGGACGGAACGGTGGCGCGGCCGGTCGCGCTGACCTCCGCCGCCCCGACCATGTACCGGTGCAGCAGCGGGCCGGCCTTCCAGTGGACGTCCTCGCACTCGGCCAGTCCGACCGGGCCCAGGGGCCGCCACAGTTCCCTGCCCTTCGCGGTGTTGACCCGGTCCTTCATCGCGGCGCTGCCCGGATAGGCGATGATCGACCGATGGCACAGGGCTCGCGGCCCCACCTCGGCCCTGCCCGTCACGACGGCGCCGATCTGGCCGTCCAGCAGGCGCGCGGCGATGTCGGCGGGGTCGGCGCCGCCCGCGGTCAGCCCCGCCGTGTCCAGTTCCCGGTCGACGTCCTGCCGCCGCAGGGGACGACCGAGGTACGGGTCGAGCGGGCGGCCGGTGTATTTCGGTGGTGCCACGGTCCAGGCGGCGCCCAGGGAGACGCCGATGTCGCCCGCGACCGGGGGCACGTAGACCGTCCCGGGAAGCAGGCCGTTGGCGGAGCAGTTCAGGGCCACGCCACCGGACAGGCACAGGTCCTGGATGCCGGTCGTGCGCCGGGCGTTCGCCGCCAGCAGTCCCATGACCTCCTGCAAGCTGTGCTGTGCGCTCCATGCCAGCCGTACCGCGTCCTCGTCCTCGTGGAGGACGTCCGACGGCGTTCCGCGGTAGCTGAAACCCAGCCGTGCGAAGTGCTCGTGCCACGCCTTGATGACCTCGCCGTGGGTCGCGTGTTCCGGCAGGTCGAAGGGGGGCGACCAGGCACCGTCCGCCACGTCGAACACCGGGAGGGGCGCCACGCCGCGGGCCCGGCCGTACGCGGCCAGTCCCATCGTCTTGCCGGCCTCCAGGAAGTACAGCCCGATCGCACGCGACACGGCGTCGTACATGTAGCCCACGGAGTGCGGCAGGGGCCACCGCGCGTGGCGCTTCATCGGCCGGCCGTACGCGGCGGAATAGATGGAGACGCTCTCCTCGTCACCGTTCCCGTCGACCACCACGACGGCGGCCTCCCGCATGCCGGAGGCGTAGAAGGAGAGCTGGGCGTGCGCGAGGTGGTGCGGTACGTAGACCACGTCCGGATAGTCGAACGGGCCGAAGCTGTGCCCGAGACACCGCTCGACGAAGTCGCGGGTGTCGCCGAACTGCCAGGTTCTGCCGGGCAGCGGGGGATCGAGCCGGTCGAGGTCGGTGCGGGCGGCCTGGCGCGGAAGGTCCCAGCCCAGTGCGATGACGTCGATGTCCCGCGGTGTGATGCCCACCAGGTCCAGGCACGCCTGCACCGCGTTGCGCGGATACACGTGCACCCCGTGCTTGACCCGGCTGACGCGCTCCTCCTCGATGAGGGCGTGCACCGTGCCGGTCTCGTCGATCAGGCACGCCGCGGTGTCGTGCCAGCCGAGGGGAGGCGCGTTCAACCCAAGAATCCACATGGCTTCTCCGTTGTTCCGGTCACAGCGGCCCTTGGTCGTCGGGAAAGATGCGGTCGGTGTTCACCGGACCGGTTCTGCTGGGACGTCCCATCCAGTGGCGCGGTATCCCGTCCACGACGCCCAGACCCTGCCAGGCGTCGTAGCCGAGGAGCGCCCGTGCCCTCGGTGACAGCCCGGAGCGGATCTCCGGGTCGAGCGACCGGAAGACGTTCTCCTGTTGTCTGAGGAACGGCACGCAGTAGTAGGCGAAGATGCCGTGCCGGTGCTGGTCCTGGGAGGTGTTGACGCCGGTTCCGTGCCACACGCGGCCGTCCAGCAGGGCGATGCCGCCGGCCGGGCCGGTGATGGAGACGGTGCGGATGTCCTCGGTGACCGGTCTGCGGCCGAGCAGATGCGTTCGGGGTATGACGCGGGTGCCGCCGTTCTCCTCGGTGAAGTCGTCGAGCATCCATACGACCTGGAGCGTGGCCGCGTAGGTCCACGGCTCGGTGATGTACTGCTGGTCGGTGTGCAGAAGTTGGGGGACGTTGTCCGGGTGGGCGACGTTCGCCGTGATGCTGGACAGCAGCGGATGCGGTCCCAGCACCCGCTCGGCGAACTCGACGGCGACGGGGTGCTCGATCAGGTCGACGAAGCACGCGCCCCGGTTGAGCAGGTTGAACACCCGCTGGTTTCCGTTGGAGAACCACGCCTGCCCACTGTGCTGCTCCCGCTCGGCCACCTCGGCGACGCAGCCGCGCAGTTCCTCGACCTCCCGCGGGCTCAGCACGTCCGGGATGGTGGCGAATCCCTCGGTGTCCAGATCCTTCATGGCCCGCTCCACGGCGTCGTCCCGCGCCGCCCAGTCCCATGTCCTCATATCCCCGATCCCTGTGTCTGTGGTGGCCGGTCCGCCGGGATCAGCCGCGACGGACGCCCTGCCAGTGACCGCCAGGCGTCGCCCAGGTCGCGGGCCGTCTCCTCCCAGGTGGTCAACTCGGCGGCGGCCGCCCGTTGGGCCCTGCTGCGACGGTCCCTGGACGTCGCGTCCTCCAGAAGGGCGACGACCGCGCCGGCGAACGCCTCCGGCTCGTCGTGCACCGCCATCTGGGCGGTGATGCCGCCGGGGAAGCCCTGGGCCCCCACCGGGCTGGTCACCACCGGAACCCCTCTGGTGACCGCTTCGAGCATCTTGAGTTTCACCCCGCCCCCGACCCGCAGGGGGCAGACGAACAGGTCCGCCGCGTCGAGGGTGTCGCGGATGGAGTCGACGAAGCCCGTCACATCGACCCGCGTCCGCCCGGCGGCCAGCCGTCGGATCTCGTCGCTGGGGCCGCGTCCCACGAAGGACAGCCGGGCGGCCGAGTACCGGTCGGCGACTCGTGGCCAGATCTCGGTGAGCAGGTGTACCGCCGCGTCGTGCGTGGGCGGATACGTGTAGTCGCCGACGAACACCACCGACAGCTCCTCCCCGGGCGGCGCGGCGGTGCGCCGGTCCGCCTCGGGGGACAGCAGGTCGAGGTGGTCGCACCCGTGGGGCACGTACACCGGTCTGATGTCCGGGGCGACTTCGCGCATGTGGTCGTAGTCGTCCTGGCTGACCACTCCGCACAGGTCCGCCCGGTGCCACTGCTCCCGTTCCAGCCGCTCGGTGGCGCGCCAGGTGTCCAGGCCACCGGCCAGGGCGTCCCACTGCCGGTCGATGAGGTATTCGATGTTCTCCTCGACCAGCATGACCGCCGGGAGCGGCGCCCCTCGTGCGTCCGAGCCGGTCGGCGGGTCCGGAACGGGAAGGTACTGCATCATGTAGTAGCCCTCGACGTGCACCAGGTCGACGGCGCCGGAGTCCAGCATCTCCGCCACGTCCTGCCGCATGCGGTGGCTGCGCTGCTGCCACATCCGCTGCGGGATCGGCTCGGGCCGGTCCGCCGGCGGGTCGGCCTCGTAGAGCCGGACGGAGTCGCAGTATCGGCCCATCTCGGCGACGCCGGTGGCGTCCACTTCCAGGAACCTGGTGCAGACCCACAGATGGATCGAGAAGTCCCGGCTCAGCCTCTTGATCATGTTGTATTCGCGGAGCTGGCCTCCGCTCAGTGGCGGAGAAGACATTCTCGAAGTGATGTACAAGACCGACGGCTTCTTCACTGTGCTCCCTCCGTGGGGCGGACTCCAGTGGCGTACTCGTCCCGGGCTCAGAAATTGTTCAGCAGAGCCTGGAGGTAATTTTCCAGACGTGCGATGTCGGTCGCGCCGAATGACGACTCGATGGGTTCCGGCGTGAGATCGACAAGGGTGCGCAGATCCCAGTAGGGGTGGTGGGAGAATCGACCGGGGGCGTTTTTGGTATAAGCCGCCAGGAATTCGTCGGCGGCTTCCTTTCCATACCCCACGACAAGGTTCCAGCGCATATGGGCGATATCGATGGAGGCGGGCCCCTGGGAGGCGTATCCCCAGTCCACGATCCCGGTGAGCCGACCCTCGGTCCACAGGGTGTTGCCGAAGTGGTAGTCCCGGTGGATCAGGCACGACTCCTCCGGCGGCGGGCCCGCGGCCACGATCTCGAAGGCACGCAGCCACAGGTCGGGGTGCCGGCACGGGGCCGGCACCCTGGGGTCCTCCAGGGAGTTGTACGGACGGTAGGGCGGCAGCTCCTGTTTCACGCGCAGTTGGTGCGTCTCGACGGCCGCGAGCGCGAGTTGCTCCAGGAAGGAACCGAGATCGGCGGGCCCGGGGTCCGGCGCGCTTCCCGGCAGAAAGCTCATGAGCAGTGCCGGCACATCGCAGTGCCGGCCCCGTTCGTCAGCCGCCAGCGGCCGCGGCGTGGCGAACGATGTGGCGGCGACGGTCCGCAGCGCCAGCGCTTCCCGCGCCACGGTGAAATCCGGGTCCGTCACCTGCCAGTCGGGGCGCGCCCACCGACGCAGAACCACGGTGTGGAATTCCCCCCGAGGATCCTTCAGAACAATAGCGTGAATTGCGCTGGAAACACCACCGGTCAGCCGCCGAATTTCGGTGACCGTACTCCCCGGTTCGAAGGTGCCACGCACCCATTCGACCGCCGCCGACGGTGGCACGGCGGTCAGATACGGCTTTTCCGGTGCTGTTCCCACGGTCTTTCCTTTCGCGAACCTGATTCAGCGGTGGGCGGCGCCCGACCGGGGCAGCCCTTACTGGGCGGAGTCCCTGACCGCCAGGTAGGAGCCGATCGCCAACGCGTCGGCCCCGCATTCGATGAACGTACGCACCGTGTCCTGAGGCGACGAGCACAGGGGTTCCTCGGCGACGTTGAGCGAGGTGTTGACGAGGACAGGAATCCCGGATATTCGTTCGAACTCGCGGATGAGTCCGGCGTACTTCGGATTGGTCGTCCCGGACACCGCCTGAGGCCGTGCGGAGCCGTCGACGTGCACCACCGCCGGGATGAGGTGCCGCGCCTCGGGCCTCACCCGGGCAGCGACGATCATGAACGGGCTGGCGGTCCCGGTGAAGTAGTCGTCGAAGCGTTCGGCGAGGACACTGGGCGCCAACGGCCGCCACATCTCGCGCCGTTTCATCTGATTGAGCCGTACCAGTGTCGCGCGCGAGCGCGGATCGCCGAGCAGGCTGCGCGCCCCCAGCGCCCGCGGACCGGCCTCGCCGCGCTCCTGGTGCCAGGCGACGATGCCGCCGTTCGCGATGATGGCGGCCGTGCGCCGCAGCAGTTCCGGGGTGTCGAGCTTCTCGGCCCGCAGTCCGGCCCGCTTGAGTTCCGCCTCCACGTCGCTGTCATCGGTCGGCTGCCCCCAGTACGCGTGCGTCATGGGAGTCCATCCGCCCACGTCCTGTCCCCAGCGGTGGCCGACCACGAGCGCCGCCCCGAGGGCCACCCCGGCGTCGTGGGCCATGGGCTGCACCCAGACCTCGTCGAAGATGCCGGACTCGGCGAGCAGCCCGTTGATCGTGCAGTTCAGGCCCACTCCGCCGGCCACGACGAGCCGCGAGTGGCCCGTCAGTTCCCGCAGACGCCTCGTCAGCGCGAGGACCACCTCCTCGGCTGCGCGCTGGACGGACGCGGCGAAGTTCGCGTACGCCATGACGTCCTCCGTGCAGCCCCGCGTGTAGGGGAAGCAGGTGCGCTCGAAGTGGTCGACGAGCTGGCTCATCCGGTCCTCGATCAGCGCCCTGCCGCGCAGGCCCGACTCCTGGACCGGGCACCAGCGAATCCCGTCCGGCCCGTATTCGAGGCCCACGTCCTCGGTGGGCCGCCCGTAGGGGGCCAGGCCCATCAGCTTTCCGGCGTTGTCCCGTCCCAGACCGATGTAGTCGCAGGCCGCCTCGTAGAAGAAGCCCAGCGACACGCCGACCGGGTGGCTCTCCAGGACGCGGATGCCGTCGGGGCCTCCCACCGCGAGAGACGTCGAGCAGTCCTCGCCCATCGCGTCCATGATGAGGATCGCGCACTCCTCGAACCCGCTCGGCCAGAAGCAGCTGCCGGCATGGGCGTCGTGGTGGCGCACCGGCACCAGCGGCGGACGCCGTCCTTCGCCGAACACACGATGGGGGAACAGCCAGTCGGGGCTGTCGTAGGGGAGCATGACGGGCCGGCGCTCTCCCTCGTACCCCATCCACTGCGCGAGCAGGTCGTGTTCGGATCCGAGCGCCACCGCGTCCACGTCGCCCAGGGTGATGCCCGCGAACTCCAGGCAGAACCGCAGGGCGTCGGCCGGTGACTCGCCGAGCGCGCGCTTGTTGCGCGACACTCTCTCCTGCTCGATCGTCACGATCAGCTCGCCGTCTTTCAGAAGCGCGCAAGAACTGTCGTGCGGACCGTGGTTGAGGCCCGCCAGCCAGCCCGACCTGAGGACTGCCTCCGTCACGTTCCTGTCTCCTTTCTGGGAGGTGGTGTCCCCTGTTGGGGACGACCGGCCGAGCGCTGCGCCGGCCGCGCCGGTGTCGCCGGTGCGGCAGGTGCTCATGGAACGGGCGTGAGGCTGATCAGACGGCGCTCCCACAGCGCCCACAGCTCTGCGACGGTCTGCGTGGCGTCGTCCGGCCCGTCCAGCAGGTCACCGACCGGCACTCCGGGACGTTCGGCGGCCCGCCGGACCAGCGCCGCGGTGGCCCGGCCGACCTCGTGGGCCTTGTGCGGGACGCTGCGGCGGCGCAGCACGCATGTGTCGCCCCGTGCGTCGTGGCGCGTCTCCACCAGGCAGTACGGGGAGAGGGCGAGGCGCAGACCGAGCACCTCCTCCGGCGCCACATCGCGCTTGGCGACCAGGTACGGGCCGAGCACGACGTACGCCAGTCCGCTGGTGAGCAGGGTGCGCAGCACGTCGTGGGCGTCCTGCACCATCGGTTCCGCGTAGTTGTTGAAACTCGTGTTGAGCAGGACCGGCACGCCGGTGAGTTCCCCGAAGGACTCGATCAGCCGCCAGTACAGCGGGTTCTGCTCCCGGCCGACGACCTGCACCCGAGCGGTGCCGTCCACGTGGGTCACCGCTCGCAGTACCTCCCTCTGATCGGGGCGTACGTCCACCACGAACCCCATGTAACTGTGGTCCGCTCGGGTGGCGGGCAGGTCGAAGAAGTCGGCGGCGCGGGTGTCGAGGACCGCGGGCGCGAGAGGCCGGTATTCCTCACGGCCTTTGATCAGCGTGTTGACCAGGTCGCGGTTGGCTTCGGGACGCGGATCCGCCAGGATGCTGCGGTTGCCGAGGGCACGCGGACCGTACTCGGACCGGCCCTGGGCCCAGCCGATCACCTCGCCGTCGGCGAGCAGCCGGGCGGCCTCGGCCGCCACGTCGCGCGGTTCGCGCCAGGTGACGAACCGGTGCCACCGCCCCAGTTCCCGGGTGAGTGCCTCCCGGTCCGGCAGGGCCGGGCCGAGATAGGCATGAGGGAGCCGGACCGGCTCACGGACCGGCCCGCGCAGGGCCCGGTCGACCGCGTAGGCCGCGCCCAGGGCGGCCCCGCCGTCGTGCGACGCGGGGTGGACGTAGACGTCGAGGAAGGACCCCTCGCGCAGCAGCCTGCCGTTGAGGCTGGTGTTCTGTCCGACACCACCGGCCAGGCACAACGCGGGCAGGCCGGTCCGGTGCTGCCAGTACCGGACCAGGTGCAGCACCACCTCCTCCAGCAGACGCTGCGCGGCGGCCGCCAGGTCGGCGTGGACGGGGCCGAAATCCTCTCCGGCGCGGCGGGGCAGGAGGCCGGCGTCGAGCAGCAGGCCCGGCACCGCGGCCACGTCGAGTTCGTAGTCTCCCTCGCGCAGGGTGCACAGCCGGGACAGCAGACCGTGGAAGCGTTCGGCGTCCCCGTACGGGGCCAGCCCCATCACCTTGTACTCGTCGAACCTCTCGTAGCCGATGAACCGGGTGATCTCGGTGTAGAAGTGGCCGAGGGAGTTCCGCCGCGAGTAGGAGACGAGCCGCGTCAGCCCGGTGGGCCGGCCCGCGAAGAAGCTGACTCCCTCGCATTCCCCGTTGCCGTCGATCACCGCGACCAGCGCCTCGGCCAGTCCCGAGTCGCGGTAGGCCGCCTCGGCGTGGGTCAGGTGATGCTGCACGAAGTGCACCCGCTCGGAGCCGAGGCTGCCTCCCAGTTGCTTCTCCAGCCGTTCCCGCACCAGGTCGCGGCTGCCGCGGAAGGGCATCTCCGGGCGGGCGACGCACTCCAGCCGCAGTTCCCGGTCGGTGAAGTCCTCGGCGAAGAAGTAGGCGACCGCGTCCAGGTCGTCAAGGCCGAGCCCCGCCTGTTCGAGGCAGGCGGCGGCTGCCCGCAGCGGGAACCGGTTGGTGTGCTTCTCGCGGTTGAGCCGTTCCTCCTCCACCGCCGCCACGACCGTGCCGTCCACGACGAGGGCCGCGGCGGCGTCGTGGAAGAAGGCGTTGGGGACGTCGATCGGGTAGTCGTCGTACTCGGTCCCGAACAGCCCAGAGATGCCGAGGACGTGCATGTCCACACTCCAATCACACGGCGAGAAGCTGACGGACCGCCTGGTATCCGTCCCTGGCGGCGGCCACTGCGTGGTCGATGTCGTCCGGGGACATCGCCGCGCAGACGAACCAGTGGTGCGAGGCGTGGAAGAGCACTCCGCTGCGGGCGGCCACCCGGCAGAACTCCCGGTGCGCCGCCGCCGCCAGGTCCGGCGGCAGGTCGAACGCGTGGAACGGCATGGGCGGGATCCCGGTCACCCGGGCCGGAACCCCGGTCCGGGCGATCTGCTCGCCGAGCCCGGCGACCAGTCGGCGGCCCAGGTCCCACAGCCGGTCCGGCACCTTCTGTTCGGCGATCTCCCGGATGGTGGCGACCGCCGCCGCGAACCCGTCGCCGCCGCGGAAGAAGACCGAGGTGGCGGAGATCCGCTCCGCGTCCGCCATGACGGCGGCCCGGCCGGTGACCGCGGAGATGGCATAGCCGTTGCCCATCGCCTTGCTGAGCGCGACCAGATCGGCGTCGACCCCCAGGTACTGCTGGGCCCCGCCGAGCGCGAGCCGGAAGCCGGTACGGACCTCGTCCAGGACGAACAAGGCACCGTGCCGGTGGGCGAGTTCCCGGCACCGGGCCACGAAGTCGTCCCGGGGAAGCTCCGTCTCCAGCGGCATCATGACGACGCAGGCCACCTCGTCCGGGTACGTGGCCAGCAGCCGCTCCAGGCCGGCCACGTCGTTGTAACCGAAGGTCGAGGTCAGCAGTCGGCAGGCGGCGGGTACCCCGGGAGGCCGTGGCGCGCACCAGTCGTGCCACCCCTGGTAGCCCCAGCGCAGGACCCGCTCCCGGCCGGTATGGGCGCGGGAGATCCGGACGGCCGCCTCGGTGGCGTCCGAACCGGTACGCAGAAACAGCGCCCGCTCCGCGTTGGGTATGTACCGGCTCAGCAATCCGGCCAGTTCCACCTGTCTTGGGGTGCGCAGTGTGGGCGAGACACCGGCGCGCAGCTGCTCGATGACGGCGTCGTCGACCGCGTCGTGGGCGTGGCCGAGCACCACGCTGCCGAAGCCGAGCACCATGTCCAGATAGCGGCGCCCGTCGACGTCCTGGACATACGCGCCCTTCGCACGGGCGGCGAACAGCGGTCTGTCCGGTTCGGCCGCCGCTCCCGGATCCAGCAGATCGGGGAGCGCTCTCATGGAGACGTCCAGTGTGCTGCCCAGAGTATGCAGGTCATGGGATTCCAATGAATATCCCTTTCCTCGCACAGGAATTCCGTCGGGTGACTCATGAGGGCCGTCGGCGACGCCGCGCCCCCCATTGCCGGTCGGTCTTAATCGCCTGCTTTCAGACGGATTTGAAACAGGCCCGTTGCCGAGCTGTCCGAAGCCGGAACCACAGAGGCCGGGGTGCGGCGCGGACCGGCGAAGGGCTCCTCACAACTCCTCCACGTCACCGGTCAGCGGTTCGAGTGTGATCGCGAGGATGCGCACATGCTCTGGATTCAGGTTCCGCGGCATCGAGGAGGGACCGGCGGCAGAATCGTTTCTGCATCGACAGGGCGGGCGAGCGTTTCCGTGCCTTCATAACCGCGCATGCATTCCATTCGTTTGCTCTGTGCAAATGCGTGGAGCGCTGGGCGTCACCGGGATGCTAGCAACAGCAAAGTCAGGTATTCCATACTTCTGTCAGCCGATGGCCGGATCGAAGAGTGCGTGGTTGACATCCAACGGCCTTTCACGCTCCACGCGTTGACCAGCGCCGACCCGTCATGTGTCCGGCTCGGTCAGGGGCCCGCAGGTCGTGGTCACGCCACGCGTATCGCGATCTATGGCCGAAAACGTGCGGGGCACTGCCGACTTGGACCGGACCTCCGTCACCGCGGCCGTCAGCTCTTCGCGCCGGTCCTCTGGCCCGGCAGGCGCCTGCGGACCTCCGAGCCGTTCCTGTTCTTGACGATCTCCAGCTGGGTGGGGATACGGCGGCGCAGATCGGCGACATGGCTGACGATGCCGACGCTGCGGTCGCGTTCCCGCAGCGAGTCGAGCACATCCAGGACCTCGTCCAGCGTCTGGTCGTCCAGGCTGCCGAAGCCCTCGTCGATGAAGAGGGTGTCCAGCCGTACGCCCCCGGCCTCGTCGGTGACGACGTCCGCCAGGCCGAGGGCGAGGGCGAGGGACGCGAAGAACGTCTCGCCGCCGGAGAGTGTCGCTGTGTCCCGGCCGCTGCCCGTCCAGGCGTCCACGACCTGGAGCCCGAGTCCCGATCGTCGCAACCCGCCCGCTTTCGCGTCGGAGTGGACCAGGGCGTAGCGGCCCGAGGACATCCGCTGGAGCCGTACGGTGGCCGCCGCCGCGACCTGTTCGAGGCGGGCCGCCAGGACGTACGACTCCAGGCGCATCCTGCGTTCGTTGTCGGCGGAGGTGCCCGCGGTGAGTCCGGCGAGGCGGGCGACCCGGTCGTGTTCCTCGCGTACCGGGCCGAGCTTTCGCACCTCGGCCTCGGCCTGCCGGGAGAGCCGGCCCAGTTCGGCGCGGCGTTCCCGGGCGGTGGCCGCCGCGGACGAGGCGTCGCGCAGGGCGCGCTCGGCCGTGTCGTGGACGGTCCGCGCGGCGTCCGGTTCGGCGGGCGGGTGGTCCGCGGCGGCCCGGGTCTCCGGTTCGGCGAGCCGGTCGGCGATCGCGGCGGCCTCGGCCTGCCAGTCGTCGACGCGGTGCTGGAGTTCGCGCCGGGCGGTGTCGGTGAGCAGGGCGGCCGCCGCGGCGGCCGGAGTGTCGAAGCCGGCCCGGTAGGCGGCGCTCGCGAGGTGGCCGTGGGCCTCCTTGAGCCGGAGCGCGGTGGTGTCGACGGAGCGTACGGCTTCGGCGGCCTCGGCGAGAAGCCTGGCCTGTCGCTCCAACTGCCCGGCGCGGTCGGCGACACTGGCGGCGTCTCCACGGGCGCGGCTCAACTCACCGTGCAGCACGCCCTGTTCACGTTCGAGTGCTTCGCGCCGGGAGGTACGGGCGGCGGCTCGCCGTTCGGCGTGCTGCTGGGCGGAGAGCCGGCCTTCGTGCTCACGCTCGGCGCGGCCGAGGGCCTCGCGGGCCGCGTGCGTACCAGCCGCGAGGCGGCGCGCCTCGGCGTGTTCCCGCTCCAGCCGTTCGGCGATCACGGTGAGTTCGGCGGCGGTCGACGCGCCGGCCTCGGCGTCGGCCGCCGCGTACCGCTCCCGTACGGAGGCATGCTCACGCTCGGTCTCGCTCCGGGCCCGGTCGGCTCGCCGGTACGCGGTGAGCGCGGTGTCCTCGGCCGCCTGGTCGACATGGCCGTCGGCGGCGCGAGCGGGCTCGGGGTGGGCGGCGGAGCCACAGACAGCGCAGGGTTCGCCGTCCTCCAGCCGGGCGGCCAGCTCGGCCGCGATGCCCCGCAGCCGTCGTTCTCGCAGGTCGAGCCATGTCTCGTGCGCCGTATTCGCCTGCTCCCGGGTGGCGTTGAGCCGCTGTTCCGTGTCGGTGGCGGCCGCTTCCAGGGTGTCGCGACGACGGGCCGCGTCGAGCCGGTGGCGGGCGAGTTCGAGCTGCCCGACGAACTGTTCGGCGCGGGTCGCGGCCTCCTGCGCGGCCTCGATACGGTCCCGCAGGGCCTGTCGTTCGGACTCCCACCCGGCCAGCCAGCCCGCCGTTTCCAGGAGGATGTCGTCGTCGGAACGGGCCTGCCGGTCCAGGTCGGCACGTTCGGCGGAGATCTCCGCGCTGCGGTGTTCCGCGCGCCGGGCGGCGTCGAGGGCGCCGAGTTCCTGGCGTACGGTCCCTTCCCGCGCGGCGAGTTGTTCGGCACCGGCGTCGGCGAGAGCGGCGGGAAGCAGTCGGCGCGCGTGCTCGTACGTACCGGACGCCACACGCTGGGCCCGCTCGGCGTCGTCCCGCAGAGCAAGCGCCGGTGCGACCAACTCCGCCTGGTGGCCCCGCTTCAGCCTCGCCTGGGCGTGCTCGCACTCGGGGCGGCCGGCTTCGAGTGCCTCGGCGCGCCGCCGTGCCTCCGTGAACCGCTCCTGAAGCCGGGCCAGTTCACGCCCGGAGTCCAGGGCCGACCGGGCGGCCGCGAGGCGGAGCTCGGCGGCGGACAGCGCCAACTCGGCGATGTCGGCACGTTCGTGGGCGACACAACGGGCGACCGCCGCCCACTCCAGAACGGCCGCCGCGAACCCCGCGTCTCCCGGCTGCCGCTCGGGCAGCGGCGGCACCGTACGCTCCCCCGCCGCCTGCGCGGTGCGCTGGGCGATGCCGAGAAGCCTGTCGTCACCGGCACGTACCTGATGTTCGGCGGTACGGCGCAGCTCGGCGAGCCGCTCCTCCACGGCCGCGAAGTGGCGGGTGTCGAAGAGCCTGCCGAGGAGTTTGCCGCGCGCTTCGGCGTCGGCGCGCAGAAAGCGGGCGAAGTCGCCCTGGGGCAGGAGCACCACCTGGCAGAACTGCTCCCGGCTCATCCCGAGCAGCTGACCGATCTCCTCACCGATCTCCTGGTGGGAGCGGCTCTGCGCCCGCCATTCGCCGCTCGCGGCGTCGTACTCCCGCAGCCAGCTCTGCGCCTTCTCGGTGGTGAAACCCTTGCTGCGCTTCTTGGGACGCGACTGCGCGGGCCGCCGCGTAACCTCCAACCGCCGTCCGTTCACCGTCAGTTCGAGACACACCTCGGTGTACGTACCGGTCGGGGCATGATCGCTGCGCAGGCCGGCCCCGGGGCTCTGCCGGGCGCCCGGCACGGCGCCGTACAGCGCGTAGCAGACCGCGTCCAGCACGGAGGTCTTCCCGGCACCGGTCGGGCCGTGCAGCAGAAAGAGCCCGGCAGCCGACAGCTCGTCGAAGTCGACCTCCTGCGTGGTGGCGAAGGGACCGAACGCGGTGACGGTGAGCCGGTGCAGCCTCACGGCGTCACCTCGCGTACCACCGCGTCGACCCGCACATCGTCGAACGCGCCCCGCAACACGGCGCGTTCCTCCTCGTCGGGCCCGGCCCCGCCCCGCACATGCGCCACGAAATCCTCCGCGATCTGCTGGTCGGTACGGCCCGCGAGACGCCGGGCGTACGAGGCGAGCGGGTCGTCGTCGCCCCGCTCGGGATCGAAGAGAAGACTCAGCGTGTGCGGGAAGCGCTCGGCGAGACGCGCCATGGGATCGGCCGGGCGCACGGCATCGGTCAGCGTCGCCTCGACCCAGGACTCCTCGTGGCGGGCGAGCTCCGGATCGTCCAGAAGCCCGTCGAGCGGCCCACGGATCCGGGCCAGGGCACGCGGCACCGGGCAGTCGATCCGCTCCGCCGCGATCTCGCCGCGCGGCCCGAGATCCACCAGCCACATGGTCTTGCGGTGCGCGGTCTCCGAAAAGGAGTACGCGAGCGGGGAACCCGCGTAACGGACCCGCTCGGTCAGGGCCTGAGAACCGTGCAGATGGCCGAGGGCGACATAGTCGACACCGTCGAAAACACCGGCGGGCACCGAGGCCACACCACCGACCGTGATGTCCCGCTCGCTCTCGCTGGGCGCGCCGCCCGCGACAAAAGCGTGCGCGAGCACAACAGAACGGATGCCCTCGTCCCGCCCCGCGAGATCGGCCCGCACCCGCTCCATGGCAGCCCCCAGCACCGCCTCGTGCCCCGCCTTCGACGTCTTGAACTCGTCGCGTACCAGCGCCGGTTCAAGATACGGCAGACCGTAGAAAGCCACCTCGCCATGGGCGTCGGAGAGCAGTACGGGCGTACCGCAGTGAGCCGGATCGGTCCGCAGATGAATCCCCGCGCGCCCGATCAGCCCCGCGCCGACACCCAACCGGCGTGCCGAGTCATGGTTCCCGGAAATCATCACGGTCGGCACCCCGGCCTCGGCCAGCCGATGCAGCGCCTGGTCGAACAGCTCCACGGCGGCGAGCGGCGGCACGGCCCGGTCATAGACATCGCCGGCAACCACAACGGCGTCCACCTCGCGGGCACGGACAGTGCCGACGAGATGATCGAGGAAAGCGGCCTGAGCGTCGAGCAGACTCACCCGGTGGAAAGACCGCCCCAAATGCCAGTCCGACGTATGCAGAATCCTCAAGAAAACGCCTCCCCGCCCAGCGACAGCCCCGCCGTCCCCGCCGTGACATCCCCCAGCCACGCCCGGAACCCCTCTACCTCCGCCTCCGGCAACCCCACCTCAATCGTCACCGCATCCCCGTACCGCACCGCCCGCACCACCCGCCCCGTCGTCCGCAGGTCGTTCTCCAGCCTGCCCGCGCGCTGGTGGTCGATGGTGACCGTGGCGAGCCGGTAGCGCTGCCGGATCCGGGTGCCGACCGCGTCCAGGGCTTCGCCGACCGCTCCCCCGTACGCCCTGATCAGTCCGCCGGCGCCGAGCTTGACCCCGCCGTAGTACCGGGTGACCACCGCGACGGTGTACCGCATCTCCCGGCGCATCAGCATCTGGAGCATCGGCGCCCCAGCCGTGCCACCGGGCTCGCCGTCGTCGTTCGCCCTCTGTACGGACGCGTCGGCGCCGATGACGTACGCGAAGCAGTTGTGGGTGGCCGTCGGGTGCTCCTTGCGGACTCGTGCGACGAAGTCCTGCGCTTCCTGCTCGGTCGCCACGGGCGCCAGCGCGCAGAGGAAGCGCGACCGGTTGATCTCGGTCTCGTGCACGCCCGCGCGGGCGACGGTCCGGTACTGCTCCTGCATCCCCCCACCCTATGCGCGGGCGGGACACGGGAATGGCCGGGGCGGGTGACCCGTTGCCCTGCCATGTGCGCAGACGCAGGTACGGACACACATACAGATACGGACGCGACCGGAACTGCCGAGACGGTCCGCAAGATCCTCACCCGGTCCGGCGACACCTGGGCCGTGGTGGGCCTGTCCAACAACCCCTCGCGCGCGGCGTACGGGGTCGCGGCCGTGCTCCAGCGCTTCGGGAAGCGGGTCGTACCGGTGCATCCGAAGGCCGAGACGGTCCACGGCGAACAGGGCTACGCCTCGCTCGCGGACATCCCGTTTCCCGTCGATGTCGTGGATGTCTTCGTGAACAGCGAGTTGGCGGGCGCGATCGCGGACGAGGCGGTGGCTCGCGGGGCGAAGGCCGTCTGGTTCCAGCTCGGGGTGATCGACGAGGAGGCGTACGAGCGGACCCGCGCGGCCGGTCTCGACATGGTGATGGACCGGTGCCCGGCGATCGAGATCGGTGCCCTGCGATAGCGGTGGACCGGCCGGGAGCAGGGTAAACCGGTACAGCACGCTGACGTTGTCCCCCATCATTCCGTGACGTAAGGAGCCCGAGCCTTGCCGCTCACCGATCTCCCCCTCGACCAGCTCCACGACTATCAGGCCGGTATACCGGCACCGGCCGGTTTCGACGCCTTCTGGCGGGAGACTCTGGCCGAGGCCCGCGCCGTCGGCGAAGCCACGAGCGTGACGCCGTGCCAGGACACGCTGCTCACCGCGTTCGACGTCTACGACGTGCGGTTCCCGGGCTGGCGCGGGCAGCCGGTCGCGGCCTGGCTGACCGTCCCCCGAGGCGCCGAAGAGCCGCTGCCCACCGTGGTGAAGTACATCGGTTACAGCGGTGGCCGGGGCCTGCCGACCGATCATCTGGTCTTCCCTGCCGCCGGCTACACCCAGTTGGTGGTCGACAGCCGTGGGCAGGGGCACGACACACCCGACCACGGTGAGGGGGACGGCAGCCAGTGGTACGGGGGCTTCATGACACGCGGCATCGAGGATCCCCGCCATTACTACTACCGGCGCCTGATGACCGACTGCGTACGCGCGGTGGACGCGGCCCGTGCGCTGCCGCAGGTCGACCCGGAGCGCGTCGTCGTCCAAGGCGGCAGCCAGGGGGGCGGGCTCGCGCTCGCCGTCGCGGGCCTCGCGGGCGATCTGGTGGCCGGCGTCCTGACCGACGTACCGTTCCTCTGCCATTTCCGCCGTGCCGTCGAGATCGCGCCCGAGGGCCCGTACCCCGAGATCGCCGCATACCTGCGGTGGCACACCCGGGACGATCCGGAGCGCGCCTTCGCCACCCTCGACCACTTCGACGGAATCCACTTCGCCACCCGCGCCTCGGCCCCCGCGCTGTTCAGTGTGGGGCTGATGGATCCCATCTGCCCGCCGTCCACGGTGTACGCCGCCTACAACGGCTACGCGGGCGCCAAGGACATCCGGGTCTGGCGCTTCGCCGACCACGGCGGCGGATACGGATCGACGGCGCAGGAGCAACTGGCCTGGCTCCGCGACCAGAACCTCGCACCGAAGCCCCGGTGACAGCGGTAGCAGCGTGCAGTAGCAGCGGTGACGGCGGCAGCAGCAGTGACGGGGCCGCAGCAGCACAGTGAGAGCCCGCCCTGACGCGGGGCCGTGGTCACCCGGCCACGGCCCCCCGCGGCGCCTGCGCGGTGGAACCGCGCGGTGTGAGAGCGGGAGTCGGTACGGGATGGGACTCGGCCGGGCCTCCGTCGATCACCTCGAAGAGGGTACGGGCCACGTCGGCGCCGAAACCGTGCACATCGTGGCTCATGGCCGAGAGGGTGGGGTGGGTGAGCCGGCACAGCTGGGAGTCGTCCCAGGCGAGCAGGGAGAGGTCGGTCGGCACGGAGAGCCCCATCTCCGCCGCCACGGCGGCACCCGCGACGGCCATGATGTCGTTGTCGTAGAGGATCGCGGTCGGACGCCGCGCCGAGAACAGCAGCGAGCGGGTGACGCGGGCGCCTTCCTCGCCCGCGAAGCCCGTGGCGACCTGACGTCCCTCGTCCAGGCCCAACTCCCGTACCGTCGCGTCGAACGCGGCGGCGCGGATCGCACTGTGCCCCAACGTCTCCGGCCCGCCGACCCGTACGATGCGCCGGTGGCCGAGCGCCGCCAGATAGCGCACCGCCTCGGCGACGGCAGCGGCGTCGTCCGTCCAGACGGACGTGAGGCCGCCGGTGAGGTCCGGATGGCCCACCGCCACGGCCGGCAGCCCGAGTTCCTTGAGCGCGGGGACGCGTGGGTCGTCCTCGTGGAAGTCCACGAGGATCGATCCGCTGATCCGGTGCCCCCGCCACCAGCTCTCCTGCAAGGCGACTTCCTCGTCCAGGTCGCGCACCAGCCGGAGCAGCAGCGAGCAGGACCGTTCGGTCAGCACGCTCTCGATGCCCGAGATGAACTCCATGTAGAACGGTTCGAGCCCGAGCAGTCTCGCGGGCCGGCAGATCGCGAGCCCGACCGTGTCCACACGCCGGCTGGACAGGCTGCGCGCGGACAGGTTCGGCTCCCAGCCCAGTTCGCGGGCGGCGGCGAAGATACGGTCCCGAGTGGCCTCGGAGACGCCCGGCTTGTGGTTGACGGCCAGGGACACCGCGCCCTTCGACACCCCGGCCCTGGCGGCGACGTCCTTGATGGTGACGCGTGACGTGGGCGCGCTCACGCGGCCTCCACGCAGAAGAGCGCGGCCCGGACCCGCTCCTCCGCCAGGTCTGCCGCGTCCGGCCACCCGCTGACGCGGATACGGACCTGCTCGCCGGGCAGCAGCGTCACCATTCCTCGGTCGGCGCGGGCCCCCGGGCCCAGTCGGTCGGCCTGAAGGAGCAGGTCCCGTACGAGCGTGTGCGCTGTCACCACGACATCGGCGGCCCTCTCCTCCCCGGCCGCGTCACCGTATCCGTCCCCGCCCCCGGCCGCGTCACCGTATCCGTCCCCAGTCGTGCGTCCGTCTCCGGTCACGGGCTCCACGGCCACCTCGAATCGCGGCACCGGATAGGCGAACTCCTTGTCCCGTACGGCGAATTGGAGGGAGCGCAGCCCGTCGGCCTCCGCGACCAGGAACTCCTTCGTTGATCCCTCAGAGGGTACGAGGCCCGTCGGCACCGAGGCGTACGCGACGGCCCGGGGCGCGGCCGTGAGTTCAACGGCCGCTTCCGCCAGGGTCGTTCCGTCACTCGCCATCCGGCGGAGCGTGACCGTGGTCCGCCAGGCGTCGGCCGCCTGGTTGACGGCGACGACGGCCGGCGACCCGTCCCGCTCCTGAAGGGTGAGCAGCCGGTCGGCGTAGACCCGGCGCAGCTCGTGGTAGAGCGGTTTGAGCCGGCCGTCCCCGTCGATGGCCGCCCAGGAGGTGACGGGCCAGCAGTCGTTGAGCTGCCAGACGATCGCGCCCGCGCAGACGGGCCAGTGGGACCGCCAGTGTTCGATGCCGTGGGCGACGGCGCGCGCCTGGACGACCTGGGCAAGGTAGTGCCAGCGGTCGAAGTCGCCCTCGGGCGGCGCGAAGTGGCGGGCGAGGCCGCGGTTCAGCTTTCCGTTGCCGTCCTCGGCCTTCTGGTGGTGCAGCATTCCGGGCGAGTCCGGAGTGAGTTCCTCGCCGGGCAGCGCGCGGCGCAGGGTGGCGTGCGCGGGTGGCGCCTGCCAGCCGAACTCGGCTACGAAGCGCGGCACTTGGGCCCGGTACTCCGTGTAGTCGACGTGGTTCCACACGTCCCAGGAGTGATGGGTGCCGTGGGCGGGGTCGTTGGGGTGGTGGTCCCAGGAACCGGACCAGGGGCTGCCCGCCGTGTACGGCCGGGTGGGGTCGAGTTCGGCGACGATCCGGGGCAGCAGGCCCAGGTAGTAGCCCTCGCCCCAGGAATCGCCGGCCAGTTCCGGCTCCCAGCCCCAGTCCCGGAAGCCCCAGAGGTTCTCGTTGTTGCCGTTCCACAGGACGAGGCCGGGGTGCGGCATGAGGCGTACGACGTTCTCGCGGGCCTCGGCCTCCACCTCCCCTCGCAGGGGCTGCTCCTCGGGGTAGGCGGAGCAGGCGAAGGGAAAGTCCTGCCAGACCATCAGGCCCAGTTCGTCGCAGACGTCGTAGAAGGCGTCGGTCTCGTAGATGCCGCCGCCCCATACCCGTACGAGATCGGCGTTCGCCTCGGCCGCCCGGGTGAGCCGGTCGCGGTAGCGGTCCGGGGTGACGCGGGACGGCAGGACGTCGTCGGGGATCCAGTTGACGCCCCGGGCGAAGATCCGCTCACCGTTGACGACGAGGGTGAAACCGGTGCCGTGCCGGTCGGCGCTCCGGTCCAGCTCGATGGTGCGGAAGCCGATGCGGCGGCGCCAGGAGTCGAGCGGACCGCCCGCGCCCTCCGGAGCACCGCTCCCACCATGCGCGTCATGCAGCGTCAACTCGATGTCGTACAGGCATGGTTCGCCGTATCCGCGTGGCCACCACAGTCGGGGGTCCTGGACCTCCAGGACCACCACGGCCTCGTCGCCCTCGACATCGGCCTCCGCCTCCACCCCGGCCACGGCGGCGCGCGCGGAGAGCCGCCGCCCCTCTCCCCTCGCCGTACGGTCCACATCGACGCGCAGTTCGACGCGCCCGGTGTCTCCGTCGACCGTCACCAGCGGCCGGACACGGGCGATACGGGCGGTGGACCAGTGCTCCAGCCGGACCGGCTTCCAGATTCCGGCGGTCACCAGGGTCGGGCCCCAGTCCCAGCCGAAGGCGCATGCCATCTTCCGGATGTACTGGGAGGGTTCGGGATAGACGTTGGGGCGCTCCCCCGTCCGCGCCCGGACGGCGGCGGCCTCCGTATAGGCGGAGGTGAACCGCACGCTCAGCTCTCCGTCGAGCCCGGTCACATCGAATCGGAAGCCCCGGTGCATGTTGCGCGTGGAACCGAGCGTCTCCGTCGCCAGTGTGATCTCGGCTGCGGTGTCCAGCCCGTCGAAGACCAGGTCGGTGCGCTCGTGACTCCCCTCGTACGGGGCGACGGCCGTGCTGTACGTCCAGTCCCGGCGCCCCACCCAGGCGACCTCGTGCTCGTTCGTGCCGAGGAACGGGTCGGGGAGGCGCTCGGCCGCCAGCAGATCGGTGTGGACGCAGCCCGGCACCTGGGCGGGCAGCAGGTCCCCGTCGTGGTGCAGGCTCCAGCCCGCCGCGAGTTGGGTGACGTCCTTCATGTTCGGCTCCCCTCACGCATGTTCGGCTCCCCTCGGGCGGTCACACCGGTGGGGAACGAAGAAGCCTCAACCTAGCCCCGCGCCGACACCCTGTCCATAAAGCGTTTCAGTAGCCCGGCCGCCCTAACTCTTTCCCGCTCGTACCGACTTGACCTGCGATGACTGCATGACTCCCGAAGAACGAGCAACGACTGCAAATCGTCGGCGAATTCGTGCCTTTACCGGTTGACCACCGCCTGGCATAGTGCCGACGGTCCCACCGAACCTGAGAGCCGTCGAGTGACCTCTGAAGGGATCCGGGCACATGCATAAGAAGCACATGCACAGGAACGGGAATGGGAAGACGTTCGCCGGAGGATTACTCGCCACCGCGATGCTGACCGTCGCGGGGTGCGGTGGCGGAGGCACCCCGTCGGACGAGGCCGCGACCGCTCCCGCTCGTCCGGGAGACGCCTCGGGTGAGATCAAGGTCCTCACACACCGGACCGACCTCGTGCAGAACGGCACGATGAAGGCCTACGCCGCCGAATTCAACAAGACCCACCCCAAGGTGAAGGTCACGTTCGAGGCCATCACCGACTACGAGGGTGAGGTCAAGATCCGTATGAACACGGATGATTACGGCGATGTGCTGATGATCCCGAACGCCGTCGCCCAGAACGACTACCCCTCCTTCTTCGCCCCCTTGGGCAGCACGTCGGAGCTGAGCAAGAAGTACCGCTTCACCGACAAGTCGACTGTCGGCGGGAAGGTGTACGGCACCGCCTCCGTCGGCAACGCGAACGGATTCATCTACAACAAGGCGGTCTGGAAACGGGCCGGCGTCACCGACTGGCCCACCACTCCCGGGCAGTTCATCGAAGACCTCAAGAAGATCAAGTCGCGGACCGACGCCGTCCCGTTCTACACCAACTTCAAGGACGCCTGGCCGCTGACGCAGTGGACCAGCGTCCTCGGCTCCGTCGGCTGCGACGCGAAGGCGAACGACAAGCTGGTCGACTCGTCCGACCCCTGGGCCAAGGGCGGCGATCTGAACACGGCGGACACCCTCCTCTACGACATCGTCCACGACAAGCTCGCGGAGAAGGACCCGACGACCACCAACTGGGAGAACTCCAAAGGGCTGATCGCGAAGGGCGAGATCGCCACCATGCAGCTCGGCTCCTGGGCGATCACCCAGATGCGGGACGCGGCACGGAAGGCGGGCAGGAACCCGGACGACATCGGCTACATGCCCTACCCCGTTCAGAGCGACGGCGTGTTCTGCTCCATGCTCAACCCCGACTACCTCCAGGCCGTGTCCGTCCACTCCTCGCACAAGCAGGCGGCGCGCGCCTGGATCGACTGGTTCACCGACGCCTCGGGCTTCACACAGAAGGAAGGCTCGATCCCGACGCTCAAGGGGGGTGCGCTCCCCTCGACGCTCAAGCCCTACGGCGACGCGGGCGTCAAGCTCGTCGAACTGTCCCAGGCGAAGTCCGCACAGGTGAACACCATCGACAACGCCGCGGAGATCGGCCTCAACAAGCCGGACTACCGGCAGAAGCTGGTCGATCTCGCCCGTGGCGTCGAGCGGGGCAGCCTGGACGACTACTTCTCGGACCTGGCCGAGCGGTGGCACGAGGCGGCGAGGACCGCCGGTTCCTGACGGATCACGGCCGACGGGGCACCGGGCCGTGGAGCCCGAGCCTTGTAGGCCCGCCCGCCTCTTCGGACGACGAAAGGGCCGACATGACCGAGAGAACGGGCACCGGCACAAGCACAATCAAGGGCACAGGCGCAGAGCGTTCGGCTGTCGCGAAGACAGCAAACACAGCGACGACAGCAAAGACGGCGCAGTCCTGGAAGCCCTGGAAGTCCTGGAAAATCCGCTCCCTGCGCCGCATCACACCCTGGCTCTTCCTCGCGGTCCCCCTGGTGCTGCTGATCACGTTCACCTATGTCCCGGTCGCGAACATGATCTTCTACAGCTTCACGGACTGGGACGGAGTGAGCCCGGACCGGCGGTTCACCGGCATCGACAACTACCTCGAACTGTTCACCCGGCCCGAACTGTTCCGGGTGTTCTTCGTGAGCTTCTACTACGTGGCGGCGTCATTCGTACAGATCGTCGCGGCCCTGTACTTCGCGACCGTCCTGAGCTTCAACCTCCGCTTCAGGAACCTCTTCAAGGGGATCCTGTTCTTTCCCTATCTGATCAACGGAGTCGCCATCGGCTTCGTCTTCCTCTACTTCTTCCAGGACGGCGGGACGCTGGACTCCGTACTGTCCTGGTTCGGCGCGGATACGGACCGCGCCTGGCTCGGGACCCCCGAGTCGGCGAACACCTCCCTCGCGGGGGTGTCGGTCTGGCGCTTCACCGGACTCAACTTCGTGCTCTTCCTCGGCGCGATCCAGTCGATTCCCGGTGAGCTGTACGAGGCGGCGCAACTCGACGGCGCGGGCCGGTGGCACCAGTTCCGGCACATCATCGCGCCGGGCATCAAGCCCGTCCTCAGCCTGAGCGTGATCCTGGCGATCTCCGGTTCGCTGTCCGTCTTCGAGATCCCGTACATCATGACCGGCGGCGCCACGGGCACCTCGACCTTTGTCATCCAGACGGTCAAGCTCGCCTTCCAGTTCAACAAGACCGGGCTGGCGTCGGCCGCTGCCGTCGTACTGCTCCTGATCATCCTGCTGGTCACCTGGATCCAGCGGCGACTGGTGCCCGACGAGAGGGTGGATCTCGTATGACCAGGCCCCCCGGCCCTGACTCTGCCCCAGCCACTGCGACTGTCCCTGCCACTGCCACTGTCCCGGCCACTGCCCCGGCCGTGCGGAGGCCCCGGCTCCTCGGCGCCACCCTCACCTACGCGTCGCTGGTCATCGCCTCGTCGGTGGTGCTCGTCCCGCTCGTCGTCGTCCTCCTCACGTCCCTCAAGACGTCCCGGGAACTCTCCGACGGCGGCGCGCTCTCCCTGCCGCACGACTGGCTGAACTTCGCCAACTACGTCACGGCCTTCAACGACGGCCGGATGCTCACCGCCTTCGGCAACACGGCCTTCATCCTGCTCTTCTCGATCTCGGGCACGGTGGTGATCGGTTCGATGACGGCGTACGCGATCGACCGGTTCGACTTCCGGCTGAAGAAACTGGTGGTCGCGCTGTTCCTGATCGCGACGCTGGTGCCGGGCGTGACCACCCAGGTGGCGACCTTCCAAGTGGTCAACAGCTTCAACCTGTTCGACACCCGGTGGGCCCCGATCCTGCTCTACATGGGCACGGACATCGTCTCCGTGTACATCTTCCTGCAGTTCATCCGGTCGATCCCGAACTCCCTGGACGAGGCGGCCCGGCTGGACGGGGCGAACGCGTTCACCATCTACCGGAAGATCATCTTTCCGCTGCTCAAGCCGGCGGTCGCGACCGTGGTCATCATCAAGGGCATCACGGTCTACAACGACTTCTACATTCCGTTCCTCTATATGCCGTCCGAGGATCTCGGCGTCATTTCGACGGCGCTCTTCCGCTTCAAGGGCCCGTTCGGCGCGCACTGGGAGAACATCTCGGCGGGAGCGATCCTGGTCATCGTCCCGACGCTGGTGGTGTTCCTCTTCCTCCAGCGGTTCATCTACAACGGTTTCGCCCGGGGCGCCACGAAGTGACGGTCAGCTCGACCGCACCGGCGGGATGGAGACGGACATGATCATCTCGACCTGATCGGCACCGTCGTTGCGGTAGCTGTGCGGGACACCCGCCTCGAAGGTCGCCGACGCGCCCGCCGGTACGGCGTGCGGTTCGCCGTCGACGACGAGGCTCAGCTCACCTGCGGTGACGTGGAGCAGCTCGGTGGCGCCCGCCGGATGCGGGTCGGAGGACATGGAGTCGCCCGGCATCAGCGTCCAGGACCAGAGTTCGAGCGGGCCGCGGGCCTCGGTGCCGACCAGCAGTGCGGCCCGGCTGCCCGCCTCGGTGGACCACATCCGTACGGCCTGGTCCTCGGGCACGATCCGGACCTGGGGGCCGCGCTCGTAGTCGAGGAGCGTGGTGATGCTCACGCCGAGCGCGTCGGCGAGCTTGACCGTGGTGCCGACGCTCGGGTTCGTACGGGCCTGCTCGATCTGGATGATCATTCCGCGGCTGACCCCCGACCGGGCGGCCAGGGCGTCGAGCGTGAAGCCCCGCTCACCGCGCCAGCGCTTGAGGTTGCGGGCGAGCGACTGGGTGAGCTGGTCGAGGTCCGACACATTCCATCCAATATGTTCAACGAAAGAGTTCGACCGACTGCACTGAGGCGCAGCGCGCCGATCATTCGTCGCACTGTACTGCGAGGCCTTCCCCTGGCAGCACCGTTCGTCGGACCCGGGGTCGAGGCCGGGCAACATCGCTGCGGTGAACGTGACCTGTTCCCCGATGACGCAGTGGTCACCGAGTTCGATCCAGGCCGCGCCGAAGACCGTGCCCTGCGCGGGGACCTGGGAGTGTGCTGTGACATTCGCCCCATGGGTCTCCGCCCCACATGTCACCCACCATGTCACTCACTTGGCTGAAACGCACCGACCACCACAGCATTGACGCTGCGTCGGAAGACGGTTGGACGACCATCGGACAAGCAAAGTCGCTGAACAGACATGGTGTACGCATATGACAGAGCGAATTGCGGCGCTTCCCAACTATCACACCCCCTTGACTCGGGGGTGACTTCGGGACGAACTCCTCCGTTCCGTGGGCTCTGACGGATCCGTGTCATCGCGTACGGCCTCACGTGGTTAGCATGAGCGCCACATGCGGTGCGGAAGATCGCCGTCCCCATCGGTGTCCGATCCCGCCCGTGCGGCCGAACCGCGCAGGTCGGCCGGTATGTTTCCCCCCGCACTCAAGTACCGAGGGACCGCGGAATGTCAGTGCCTGTCGCCCCCAATCCGCACCGGATACGCACCTCACGGTCTCGGTCCACGGCCGTACCCCTGATCCTGGTGGTGGTAGCCGGAGCGGCCGGAGGCGCGGTGGCCGTGGCCGCCCCCGAACCGGCCCGTACCTGGGTCGCCATCACGGTCGCGGTCTCCTGGCTCTGTGTGACGGTCGCCGTCGTCACCGCCGCCCTGCTGCTGCGACGCGGCCGGCGTGCCACGCTCGCGGCGGACAACGACGCCAGGTCGGCGCGGACCCAACTGGCCCAGACCGGCGCGGAGTCCGCGCATCTGCTGAATGTCACCCTGCCCGCGGTGGTCAAGCGGGTACGTGACGGAGCGGGCGCCGACGAGACACTCGCGGCCACACCTCCGCCGTCCGATCCGCAGGTGCGCCGCGTCCTGGAGATGTTCACCTCGGAGCTCGCGGGCTCCGAGCAGCGGGCGGCCCGCGCGACGGCCGACAGCGAGACCGCCGTGCGCCGGCTGGCCCAGGCCGCCGACGATCTGGACCTGCTGATCACGAAGACGCTGCCCGCCGCGATCGGCGGGCTGCGCTCCGGCGGCTCCGCCGACACGGTGCTCGGCGGCATCGAGGCACCCTCGGACCCGCGGCTGCGGATCCTGGTCGACGCGGTGGTCAGGGACTTCGCCCTCAGCGAGCGGCGCGGTGCCGCCGCGCAGGCGGCCAGCGCCAAGGCGCTGAGCCGGGTGCAGGCGAAGGCCGTGAGCATGCTGGCCGATCTGCGGGAGATGCAGGACCGGCACGGCGAAGAGGTCTTCGGGGATCTCCTCAAGCTCGATCACAACACCTCGCAACTCGGGCTGCTCACCGACCGGTTGGCCCTGCTGATGGGCGGCCGCGCGAGCCGCGCCTGGAACAAGCCGATCGGCATGGAGAGCATCCTGCGCGGCGCGGTGGGCCGTATCGCCGCCTACCAGCGGGTCCGGCTGCACTGCTCCAGCCATGCCGCGATCGCCGGGTTCGCCGCCGAGCCGGTGATGCATCTCCTCGCCGAACTGATGGACAACGCGGCGAACTTCTCCCCGCCGATCGACGAGGTCCATGTCTACGTCGAGGAGCGCACCGCCGGCATCGTGGTGACCATCGAGGACAGCGGTCTGAAGATGGCCGCCGCGGCGATGCGGCGGGCGGAGGAGTCCGTGTCCGGGCGGGTCACCGACCTCGCGAAGCTCCAGGGCACCCGGCTCGGCCTGGCCGTGGTGGGCCGGCTGGCCGCCAAGTACCACATCAGCGTCAACTACCGGCCGTCCTCCCGGGGCGGTACGGGAGTGGTGGTGCTGTTCCCGCCGCAGCTCCTCGCCCAGCAGCGCGGTGCTGCTCCCGAGCACTTCCTGCGGCGCCCGGCGCCGGAGACGACCGTGCCCGCGCCCGCCACGCCGCCGGTCGCCCCGGCCCCGGAGACCCCGGCAGCCCCTCCCGCCCCACCCGTCTCGCACGAGCCACCCGTCTCGTACGACCTGCCTGTCTCGTACGACCCGCCCCTCTCGTCGGGTACGGCCGCTTCGCCGCCCCCGCCCGCCCGGTCCGCCCCGGCGGCCGGTCCCCAGCTGGCGACGCCCAACGGGCTGCCGGTGCGCCCGCCCGGCCGCACCATGGCCGCGGCCGACCGCGGCCGGCCCCAGCCGGAGGCGGAGACCGACAGCCCGAAGCCGCCCCGCGACGCGGGCTCCCAGTTCGGTGCCTTCCACCGCTCGCGCCGTTCGCCCAACGGCCCTTCCGGGACTCCGGCCGAGTAGGGACTGCGCTCTCCCCGTACGGCGCCCGGGGTCTCGGCGCCCATCCCCACCCAGAACGCGAGATCGGAGGCACGGGCCGGTGACTGGATTCTCAGGTACATCCCGCCCCACGCACACCATGCAGACCACTGACAACAGCGTGACCTGGCTCCTCGAGAGCCTGTTGGAACGCACTCCAGGAACCCGGCACGCCCTGGTGCTCTCCCGCGACGGGCTGAAGCTCTGCTGGAGCCGCCATCTCACGCTCGACCAGGCCGACCAGCTGTCCGCCATCTGCTCGGGCATCCAGGCGCTCGCCCAGGGCGCCTCGGTGGAGTTCGGCAACGGCAGCGGCGGTGTCCGGCACTCGATGACCGAATTCCACGGGGGGCTGCTGTTCATCGTGGAAGCCGGGAACGGCGCGCATCTGGCGGTGGTGGCCGAGGACGGCGCCGACCCCGGTGTGGTGGGCCATCAGATGTCCGAGCTGGTCGAGCAGATCGGTGAGCATCTGCGGGCCGAGCCACGCGACTCGGCCGGGAAGAGTTCACCGTCATGATCCGCCGGCCCGTCGACATGGGGGATCCCGACCGGCTGTACACCGTGACAGGTGGCCGCAGCCGGGTCGATGACACCACGTTCGACCTGGTCACCCTGATAGTCAGCGAGTGCGAGCCGACCCCGGGGATGCAGTCCGAGCATGCCCGGATCCTCGAACTGTGCCGCCATCCCACCGCGGTCGTCGAGCTCTCCGCAGAGCTGAGACTGCCGGTGATGGTGGTACGGATCCTCCTCGGTGACCTCCTCGCGACGGGCCGGATCACCGCCAGGCATCCCCGTATGGCACGTTCCGCCGACCTTCCCGAATCCGCCCTCTTGCAGGAGGTGCTCCATGGGCTCCGCAACCTCTGAACTGCCGGTCCGTACGCCGTTGGCAGACGCGGCCGAGACCGGACTGAAGATCGTCGTCGTGGGCGGATTCGGCGTCGGCAAGACCACGCTCGTCCGGTCGGTGAGCGAGATCCGTCCGCTCAACACCGAAGAGGTCATGACGCAGGCCGGAATCGGGGTCGACGAGACGGCCGGGCTGACCACCAAGACCACCACGACCGTGGCCTTCGACTTCGGCCGGATCAGCCTCAACCAACGCATGGTGCTCTATCTGTTCGGGGCACCCGGGCAGGAGCGGTTCTGGTTCCTGTGGGACCGGCTGTTCTCGGGCACGCTCGGCGCGGTCGTCCTGGTCGACACCCGCCGGATGAGCGAATCCTGGTACGCCATCGACCGGTTGGAACACCATCAGACCCCGTTCGTGGTCGCGGTCAACCGGTTCGACGACGACGTCTCGGCGTTCTCGCTGACGGAGATCCGCCAGGCGCTCTCGCTGCCGGATCACATTCCGCTGATCGACTGTGACGCGCGGGTGCGTTCGTCCGGCAAGAACGTCCTGATCACCCTCGTGGACCACCTCTACGAACTGGCCATGGCCCGGGAGATGACACCGTGACCGACCCCACCACCGACGCCGCGGGACCCGTACCCGGTCAGGCCCCTCCCCCGGGCTGCCCCGCGCACGCGGGCGCGGTGCCGCTGAGCGGGCTGGAGTACCAGCAGACCCCCTCCCAGCTGTACCGCTCGCTGCGCAGGGAGCACGGCGCGATCGCCCCGATTCTCCTCGACGGGGACATTCCCGCCTGGCTGGTGCTCGGTTACGCGGAAGTCTCCTACGTCACCAGCCACGACGAGCTGTTCGCCCGTGACTCGCGGCGCTGGAACCAGTGGCCGAACATTCCGGCGGACTGGCCGCTGATGCCGTTCGTCGGCTACCAGCCGTCGCTGCTGTTCACCGAGGGCGCGGAGCACCAGCGGCGGGCCGGTGTGATCGCCGAGGCACTGGAGGCCGTCGACCAGTTCGAACTCGCGCATATGTGCAAGGAGATCGCCGAGGGTCTCATCGACGTGTTCGCCGGCAGCGGGCAGGCCGAGCTGATGGCCACGTACGCGCACGCGCTGCCGATGCGTGCCGTGGTCCGGCTCTGCGGTATGCCCGCCGACAGCGTGGACACCGACGATCTCGTACGGGACCTGAAGATCTCGCTGGACGCCGCCGACGGTGACGATCCGGTCGCCGCGTATCTGCGGGTGCAGGAGCGCATCGAGCGGCTGGTGAAGGACAAGCGGAACAGCCCCGGTCCGGATGTCACGTCCAGGATGCTGGCGCATCCGGCCGCGCTGACGGACGAGGAGGTCGTACAGGACCTGATCACCGTCATCGCCGCCGCGCAGCAGCCGACGGCCAACTGGATCTGCAACACCCTGCGTCTGCTGCTGACCGACGACCGGTTCGCGCTGAACGTGTCCGGCGGACGGCTGAGCGTCGGCCAGGCGCTGAACGAGGTGCTGTGGCTGGACACCCCGACGCAGAACTTCGTCGGCCGGTGGGCGGCGCGGGACACGCAGCTCGGCGGCCGGCACATCAAGGCGGGCGACTGCCTGGTGCTGGGGTTCGCCGCGGCGAACACGGATCCGCAGATCTGGCCCGAGGGGCATGTGGGGGCGGAGAACTCCGCGCATCTGTCGTTCAGCAACGGTGAGCACCGCTGCCTCTATCCGGGTCCGCTGCTGGCCGACGTCATCGCCCGGACCGCGATCGAGACCCTGCTGGAGCGGCTGCCGGACGTGGTGCTGGCGGTGGAGCCGGACGAACTGACCTGGCGGCCCTCGATCTGGATGCGGGGACTGACCGCGCTGCCGGTGCAGTTCACGCCGACGGTGCAGTAGCGAACGCCCCTGCCGGACCAGGGGATCGGGGATCGGGACATCGGAGGTTCGAGGATCCGGGGTTCCGGGATCCGGTCTTCGGGGATCCGGGATCAGGCCTTCCCGCAAGGCCGGCCGCCGGGCCCGGGAGCGTACCGGGCCCGGCGGATGCCGTCACGACGGAACGGGTGTGAACTCCACCGGCAGGGACTGCGGTCCCCGGGTGAACACCCCCTGCTCGACCGGGTCGAAGCCCTCGGCCAGCCGCAGGTCGGGCATCGCGTCGAGCAGTTGGCCGACACCGGTCTCGACCTCCGCCTTGGCCAGCAGGGCCCCCACGCAGAAGTGCCGTCCGAGCGCGAAGGCCAGATGGTCGGCGGCGGCGGAGAAGGCGGTCGTGGTGGTCAGATCGTCGCGGAAGATATTGAAGCGGTCCGGCTCCTGGTACCGGGAGCCGTCGCGGTTGGCGGAGCCGATCAGGCAGGTGACCGTGGCACCGCTCGGTATGGTCCCACCGCTGACCTCGACGTCCCGCGCGGTCTGCCGCATGATCATCTGTACCGGCGGGGTGAACCGCAGGGTCTCCGCGAAGGCCCGGTCGATCAGAGTACGGTCCTCCCGTACGGCCGCCAGCTGTTCGGGGTGTTGCAGCAGGTTCGCGAAGATGCTGGCGATCGCCTTGTCGGTGGTCTCGCCGCCGGCGGCGAGCAGCAGGCTGCAGAACGCCTTGATGTCCTCGTCACTCATCCGTACGCCGTCCACCTCGGCCGCGCAGAGCGTCGAGAGCAGGTCGTCCCCCAGGTTGTCCCGCCGGTCCCGGATGATCGGCAGCATGTACTCGGCGAACTCGACGCGCGTCCGCTCACCGGCCGCCGCCACCTCGGCATCGCCGGACAGATTGCCCAGGAAGGCGATGACCGTGGTGTACCAGCCGTGGAAACGGTCGTGGTCGGCCTTGTCGAGGCCCAGCATGTCGGCGATGACATTGACCGGAAAACGAGTGGCGTAGTCCCGTACGAGGTCGGCGGATCCGGTGTGCCGGAACGAGTCGATCAGCTCTCGGGAGTTGCGGTCGACAACGGGCAGGAACTTGTCCCTGAGATCGCTCCCCCGGAAGGCCGGAGCGACCAGCGCCCGGCGCACGGCGTGCTCACGCCCACTGAGCTGGAGGATCGTCTTGCCGTGCACCGGCTCGATCTGCCAGTCGTAGTTGTCGGTGGTGAACACCGACTCCTTGTCCTTGAAGGCGCGTTCGACGTCGTCGTACCGGGAGATGATGTAGCTCCGGGTGGCCTCGTGCCAGATGAGCGGTGCGCTCTCCCGCATCGCGCGATAGGCCGCGTAGGGGTTCGCGGCGAATTCGGGCGACAGGATGTCGGGGACCTGCTGTGCGGTGGCCATAGGGCTCCCTCGGTCGGTACGGCCCGGTCCATAACGGGCAAGGCCCCTAAGGCTATTGATCATCCAGCGCCAAAAACAGGCCAAGCGTGCGGCTACCTGCTACCGATGCGATAAAGACGGTCGCTCACGGTGCCTGTACGCGCGCGGCCGGCCTGTCGGCCGACCAATCAGTCAGTCGGCCCATCAGTCAGTCGTCAGTCGGCGGCGGGTACGGCGTCGGGCTCGCCCGGCGTCGGCTCGGCCTTCGCGGCGGCCTTCTTCGCGCGGTTCTTCAGGACGAGCATGGAGGTCAGCCCGATCAGCACGGCGACCACGAGGCCCAGCCAGGAGAAGCGCTTGAGCCAGGCCTCGGCGACCACACCCACCGAGTAGATGACGGCGGTCGTACCGCCCGCCCAGACGATTCCGCCCAGTACGTTGGCGGTCAGGAACTTCCAGTACGGCATGTGCAGTACGCCCGCGAGCGGCCCGGCGAAGATACGCAGCAGGGCGACGAAACGGCCGAAGAAGACCGCCCACATGCCCCACTTCTCGAACGACCGCTCCGCCATGGCGATCTGGGCCTCGCCGAAGTGCTTGGGGAATTTCGCGTCGAGCCGGGCGAGCAGCGGCCTGCCGCCCTTGCGGCCGATGGCGTAGCCGATCGAGTCCCCGATGATCGCGCCGGCCGTGGCGCAGGCGGCCAGGATGTAGACGTTGATGTCGCCGTGCTGGGAGGCGAGCAGCGCCGAGCTGACGAGGACGATCTCGCCCGGCAGCGGGATACCGAGGCTTTCGAGCCCGATGACCACCCCCACCAGGAGATAGATGCTCACTGCGGGGACGGTCTCCAGCCACTCCTGGACGTGCAACGCCGGTTCCTCCCGAAATCCCCGAGCCGCTGTCCCTGACCCGCTGTCCCTTGACCGTCGCTCACCGGTCACTTGCCGGCCGGTCACCCCGGGCCGCTTACCGCGCACCCGCCGACGAGGCGGGTGCGCGGGAAGCCTACCTGGTGGGTGGGTACGGTCAGGAATGCGGGCGCAGCGTCCAGACGACCGTCATCTCGCCGGTGACCGCTCCGTCATCGCGGGTGAGGGCGATGGCCACGGGGAATTCGGGGCGGGCCCCGGCGTCCAGTTCCGCGACGACGTCCGCCACCGGACGGCCCAGCGTCGCGGTGGCCGTGACCACTCCCATGGCGAGCTTCCGGTAGCCGATCTCCGCCTTGACGGCGAGCGGAACGGCGCGCTGGAGCTGGTCACCGAAGGCGGCGAGCACGATCGCGCCGCTGGCGGACTCGGCGAGCGTGAACATCGCTCCGGCGTGCGGTCCGCCGACGTGGTTGTGGTAGTCGGGCTGATCGGGCAGCCGGACAACAGCACGTTCGGCGGTGGTCTCCAGGAACTCCAGCCCGAGGGTGCGGGCCATCGGGACGGTGGCGGCGAGGGTCTCGCCGACGGACATCTGTTCAGGGCTCATGAGAGCCGATGTTACCCGCGAGTAGGGGAGTTTCACCATCCCCTGACAGGGCGGCCGTAGCAGCGCCGGGGCGCCCCCTCTATCGTTACTGGCCATGTGGCCAGGACAGCAGCCGCCCGGGGGCGAGCAAAACCCGCAGGACCAGAATCCGAATCCGTACCAGCAGCCGGGGTACCAGCAGCCGAATCCGTACCAGCAGCCCGGCTACCAGCAGCAGCCCGGGTATCAGCAGCAGCCGGGCTACCAGCAGGGGCAGACCGGGCAGCAGCCCAACCCGTACCAGCAGCCGACCACACCGCAGTACGCGGTACCGGGCCCGCCCGGCCCGCCCGGTCCCGCACCGGGCAAGAAGAAGACGACGGTCGTCGCGGTCGTCGCCGCCGCGGTCGTCGTCATCGCGGCCGCGGGCACCGCGTTCTTCGTGATGAACAAGGACGACGAGAGCGGCAAGAGCGACAAGGCGGACGGTGCCGCCAAGCCCTCAGCGCCCAAGGAGCCCACCTCGTCCGCGCCCGTGGACAATCCCCGGGACGGCTCGTCCGTGGCCAAGCCGCTGATCGCGGGCTGGAAGGTCGTGACCAACCCGAAGCACGGGACGCAGTTCGACGTTCCCGCGGACTGGGAGGTCTCAGGGGCCGGCGTCCACTCCGGGTTCGAGGACGAGCAGAAGGGCGACGGCTCGCCCGTCATCACCTTCTCCGCGCCCGCCTTCTACAAGTCCAAGTGGTGCTCCCAGGACACCAACAAGGACGGCAAGATGGAGGACAGCAGCCTCGCCGGCACCGGCACCAAGGGCGGCGAGGGCGCCAAGAGCACGGAGTCGGCGGCGCGGAGCGAGGCGGGGACCTGGGTCTGGGCGGCGTACGACCAGGAGGAGACTCCGGAGGTCGCCGCCAAGGGCAAGGTGAAGATCAGCAAGTCCGAGGCGTACACGACGAAGTCCGGGCTCAAGGGTCACTTCGCGACGGCCACGGCCACGGGTGTGGCCAAGACGGACAAGTGCGACACCGACGGCAAGTCGATCGCCTTCACCTTCACCAACGCGAAGGGCGACTACGCGACGTGGGTGCTGTACACCAACAAGGGTGTGCCGGACGAACTCCCGGACGAGACGATCAAGAAGATCATGAGCACGGTCCGGCTGGCGAAGGCGTCCTGACGTCTCGTCCTTCCGACCGCTCGTCCTACTGACCTCTTGTGCTTCTGACGCGTCCACCTCATGCGACCGGCTCGTGCGCGGCGGTCGGGAAAACCGGTTGGCAACCGGGCGCGGGGCCGCGATAGTCCCCGGGTGACCTCACCCGCCGACGCCGAACGCCGCACCCGCCGCCCCGCCTGGGCCGGCCGCAACTACACACTGCTGACCGCCGCGGCGATCGCCACCAATCTGGGCAGCCAGGGTGCGCTGATCGCCTCGGCGTTCGCGGTTCTGGAGTCCGGTGGCGGCGCCGGCGATGTGGGGCTGGTGGCGGCGGCCCGTACGATTCCGCTCGTCCTGTTCCTGCTCGTCGGCGGCGCGCTCGCCGACCGGCTCCCCCGGCACCGGGTGATGGTCGCCGCCAACGCCCTCAACTGCGTGTCCCAGGCCGCCTTCGCCGCCCTCGTCCTCACCGGCGACCCCCTGCTGTGGCAGATGATGGCGCTGGCCGCTCTGGGCGGTACCGGGCACGCCTTCTTCAGCCCTGCCTCCGAGGGCATGCTGATGTCCAGCGTCACCGACGAACAGGCAGGCCGTGCCTTCGCCCTCTACCGGATGGCGATGCACGGCGCGGGAATCGGCGGCGCGGCCCTGGGCGGCGCGCTCATCGCGGTGATCGGCCCCGGCTGGGTCCTGGCCGTCGACTCCGCCGCGTTCCTGGTGGCCGGAGCGCTGCGCGCCTTCCTCGACGTCAGCCATATTCCGCCGCGCGAACCCGGCGGCGGCATGATCTCCGATCTGCGCGACGGCTGGCGGGAGTTCGTCGGGCGGCCCTGGCTCTGGACCATCGTCGTACAGTTCGCGGTGGTCAACGCGGTCTTCGTGGCGGCCGAGGCGGTGTACGGGCCGCTGGTGGCCCGGGACGAACTCGGCGGGGCGGGCCCCTGGGGCCTGGCGCTCGCCGCCTTCGGCGCCGGAACCGTGGGCGGCGCCGTGCTGATGGTGCGCTGGAAGCCGCGCCGGCTGCTGCTCGTGGGCACACTCTGCGTCTTCCCGTACGCCCTCCCGGCGGCCGGACTCGCGGTGCCTCTGCCGATCGCGGGCCTGGTGGTGCTGATGTTCGTGTCGGGCCTGTCGGTCGAGGTGTTCGGCGTCTCGTGGATGACGGCGCTGCATCAGGAGATCCCGGAGGAGAAACTCTCTCGGGTCTCCTCGTACGACATGTTCGGCTCGATCGGGATGATTCCGCTGGCCACGGCCCTCGCGGGGCCGGTGGAGAGCGCCTTCGGACGTACGCCCGCGCTGTGGGGCTGCGCGGCGCTGATCGTGCTGCTGACGGCGGCGGTGCTGGCCGTCCCGGACGTACGGCGGCTGACCCGCCGTACGGACACGGAGAAGATCGCGGCGGGCCCCGCGGACTCTCCCGCCTCCCCCGCCTTCCCCGACTTCCCCACGTCTCCCGCTCCGTCAGCCGATGCTGAAGGCGCCGTCGGGCGGGCGGGGTGACGGCACCGCGCCGCTGTCCCGTACCGGGACCGCGCCCCCGGTGAACCGGCGCAGCACGCGGCCGTGTTCGACGCGGGCGGGAAAGGCGTCCGAAGCGGTACGGCGGGCCAGGGCCACCGTGTCGATCTCGGTGTGCGAGGCGACCAGGACGGCGTTGCCGAAACGCCGGCCGCGCAGGACGGACGGCTCGGCGATCAGCGCCAGCTCCTCGAAGACGGCCGCGAAGGTGGCCAGTTGGGAGCGGAGGAAGTCGAAGGGCGCCCCGTCGGCGAGATTGGCGGCGTAGACCCCGCCGGTCCGCAGCACCCGCGCGGCCTCGCGCGCGTACTCGACGGAGGTGATGTGGGCCGGGATCCGGGAGCCGCCGAAGACATCGGCGATCAGCACATCCACCGAGCGGTCCGGTGTCTGTTCGAGCCTGCGGCGGGCGTCCGCGCCGTGCACGGCGATCCCGCTGCCGTCCGGTATCGGCAGCCACTCGGCGACCAGCGCCAGCAGTCCCGCGTCGGCCTCCACCACCTGCTGCGCCGAGCCGGGCCTGGTCGCGGCCACATAGCGGGGCAGGGTGAACGCCCCGCCGCCGAGATGGAGCACGGTCAGCGGCTCCCCCTCCTGCGCCGCGCAGTCCACGACGTGGGCGAGCCGCCGTACGTACTCGAACTCCAGATGGGTCGGCTCGTCCAGGTCGACATACGACTGGGGAGCGCCGTCGACCGTCAGCAGCCAGGCCCGCTCCCGGTCCACGTCGGGCAGCAGTTTGGCGGTGCCGCGGTCCACGGCACGCAGGACGGGGATCGGTTCGTTCACCGTCCCATTGTGCGCCCCGCACGGACGGGGGAAGGTGCCCGAAGGCGAGTGCGCACGGCCCCGCGCCCGCCTCCCTCGGGTACGGGAGACGGACGCGGGCCGCCCTCGCACGCTGCGGGTCAGAGCAGCGACGTGACCGTGCCGGCGCCGACCGTACGGCCGCCCTCACGGATCGCGAAGCCGAGCCCCGGCTCCAGCGGTACGTCACGGCCCAGCTCCACGGTCAGGGACACCGTGTCGCCGGGGCGCGCGACGGCCGCCTCGCCCAGGTCGATGTCGCCGACCACATCGGCCGTACGGATGTAGAACTGCGGCCGGTAGCCGCTGGTGACCGGAGTCGTACGGCCGCCCTCACGCGCGGAGAGGACGTATACCCGGGCCGTGAAGCGCCGGCTCGGGACGACGCTTCCGGGCGCCGCCACGACGTGCCCCCGGCGGACCGCGTCGCGCTGCACGCCGCGCAGCAGCAGCGCCACGTTGTCCCCGGCCTCCGCGGACTCCATGGGCTTGCCGAAGGTCTCCAGCCCGGTGACCACGGTCTCCGTCTCGGCGCCCAGCACCTCCACCCGGTCGCCGACCCGTACCGTGCCGCGCTCGACCGCGCCCGTGACGACCGTGCCGCGCCCGGTGATGGTGAGAACGTTCTCCACCGGGAGCAGGAACGGCGCGTCCGTGTACCGGACGGGCATCGGCACATACGTGTCGACGGCGTCGAGCAACGCCTCCACGGCCGAGATCCAGCGCGGGTCGCCCTCCAGCGCCCGCAGGCCCGACACCCGGACGACGGGCGCCGCGTCGCCGCCGTACCCGTGCTCGTCGAGCAGTTCGCGGACCTCCAGCTCGACCAGGTCGGTCAGCTCGTCGTCGCCCGCGTCGGCCTTGTTGATCGCCACGACGATGTGGTTGACGCCGACCTGGCGGGCGAGCAGCACGTGCTCGGCGGTCTGCGGCATGATCCCGTCGAGCGCGGAGACGACGAGGATCGCCCCGTCGAGCTGGGCCGCGCCGGTCACCATGTTCTTGATGTAGTCGGCATGGCCCGGCATGTCCACATGCGCGTAGTGCCGGGTGTCGGTCTCGTACTCGACGTGCGCGATGTTGATGGTGATCCCGCGGGCGGCCTCCTCCGGCGCCCGGTCGATCCGGTCGAACGGGACGAAGGTGCCGGTCCCCCGGTCGCTGAGGACCTTGGTGATCGCGGCGGTCAGTGTGGTCTTGCCGTGGTCGACATGGCCCATGGTGCCGATGTTGAGGTGCGGCTTGGTGCGCACGTATGCCGTCTTGGGCATGATTCCCTACTCGGACTCGAAGCGTGAGCGGGACCCCTGAGCCTTGCCGACCCTCCCCCTGTGGGGTCCGCCGGACGTTCCGGGAAGGGTCAGCTTCGGGCGCCGCCGAAGGGCGCCGCTGCCGCGGCCGCGTGGGCCGCCGCTGCGTGGGCGAGGAATGCGGCAGCCTTCGGCGCGTCCGCGACTGCGGACGGCGCTGCGAGGAAGGCGTACCGGGACATGACGCTGATCCTGGCCCATGGCGCGGACGGCGTCGAATGGTTTTCCGGCGGCGTGGGAGGCGCATCACGGCGATCACCCGCACACGTCGGTTACTCTCCCCAAATGCTCGACACCGCCGCCCGGCCGTCTCCGGACCCGGGTTCCGCCCGGTCCGTCCGCTACGCCCGGGTGCTGCTCTCGCCCTGGTCGCGGTTCTCCCTGCTCCTCGTCATGCTGGGCACGGCAGCCGCGTTGGTGCTGCTGTACGAGCCGCAGAGACTGCTGACGGACGGCTGGCCGGCGGGGGTGGGCGGGGGCGCCGCCGTGGTGCTGTTCGCCGTGGCGTACGGAATGTGCGCCGTCGCGTTCGTCCCACGCCCGCTGCTCAACCTCGCGGCGGGCGCGCTCTTCGGCTCACAGTTCGGACTGGCCGCCTCGCTCGCGGGGACGGTGCTGGGCGCGGGGATCGCGTTCGGGCTCGGCCGCTTCCTGGGGCAGGAGGCGCTGCGCCCGCTGTTGCGGGGACGCTGGCTGACCGCCGCCGACCGGCAGTTGAGCGGCCACGGCTTCCGGTCGATGCTGGCGATCCGGCTGTTCCCCGGGGTGCCGTTCGCCGCCGCCAACTACTGCGCCGCCGTCTCGCGCATGGGGTGGGCGCCGTTCCTGCTGGCGACGGGCATCGGTTCCGTCCCCAACACCGCGGCGTACGTGGTCGCGGGCAGCCGGGCGACGGCGCCGACATCGCCCGCGTTCCTGCTCGCGATGGGCTTCATCGTGGTCACCGGCCTGGCCGCCGCGGTGGTCGCCTGGCGCAAGCGCCACCACCTCGGCGGCCGTTGACCCCGCGAACCCGCCGGCGGGTCCTGTCCTCTCAGGGTCGTACGGCGTGCGAGGACGGGGCGAGCCCGAGGTCACCGCCGGGCGGCGGGGCGAAGAACCGTGCCACGTCCGCGTCCGTGACCTGTCCCAGCTCCCTCGGCGACCACTGGGGCGTCCGGTCCTTGTCGATGACCTGGGCGCGGACGCCCTCCGGCAGATCGGGGGTGGCCAGCGCGGCGCACGAGGCACGGAATTCCTGGTCGAGCACCTCCTCCAGCGTCGTCAGCCGCCGGGCCCGGCGCAGCGAGGCCAGCGTCGCCTTGAGGGCGGTGGGCGACCGGGTCAGGATCGTCTCGGCGGCTTCCTTCGCCGCCGGGTGTCCGTGACCGAGCAGCCCGCTGACGATCTCCTCCACCGAATCGGCCGCGTAACAGGCGTCGACCCACTCGCGGTCCGCGGCGAGTCGCCCTTCCGGCGCGATCGACTCGTACCGCCGCACCGTCTCCCGTACGTCCCCGTCGGCGAGTTCACCACGCAGCGCGGGCAGCCGGTCCGCGGGTACGAAGTGGTCCGCGAGCCCGCACAGTTGAGCATCGGCGGCGCCCACCGCCCGTCCGGTCAGGGCGAGATGCGTGCCCAGCTCGCCCGGCGCCCGGGACAGCAGATACGTCCCGCCCACATCGGGGACCAGGCCGATTCCGGTCTCGGGCATGGCGACGGCGGACCGCTCGGTGACGATCCGTACGTCACCGTGCGCCGAGACACCGACTCCGCCGCCCATCACGATGCCGTCCATCAGCGCGACATACGGCTTGGGGTAGCGGGCGATACGGGCGTTGAGCCGGTACTCGTCCCGCCAGAAGAGGAACGACTCGCCGCCTCCGGTGCGCGCGTCCTCGTAGATCACGCGGATGTCGCCACCCGCGCACAGCCCACGCTCTCCGGCCCCGGAGATGACCACGGCGGCGACGCTGTCGTCCCGCTCCCACTCCGTCAGCGCCTCGGCGATCCTCCGCACCATCGGACGGGTAAGGGCGTTGAGGGCGCGCGGGCGGTTCAACGTGATGTGGGCGAGGTGGCCCACCCGGCCGATCAGTACGGGTTCCTCGTGAGCCATCCGGTTCCTTCCCTGGTCCGATACGTCCCGGCCAGTATCAGGCCAGGCCCGTGCGGTGGGTGGTGGGTGCGGGTGCCGGGGCCTCCGGAGGCGCATGTCCGGACTGCATGATTTACGGCGCGTGCGGCTTTGTTCTCCGGGTGCAGCCCGGTGTGCGCCACAAATCACGCTCTACGTCCGGACACGTCACCTCCTGCGACCCCGACCCCCTCCCGCCGGATCCCCGCCTGCCGCCCGGTGGTACACCTCATCCGCCCGCCTGCCCGGCGGGGGTGGTCTGTAGCGGGCGGTGAAGGGGGCCGCGCAGGGGTCGTGTCCGGAACGTAAAGCGTGATGTGTGGCGCACACCGGCCAGTCAGCCGACGACGAGACCCGCACGCGCCGTAGGGGGTCCGGGGGTGTCCCCCGGGAAGGCACAGCATGCAGTGCAGGACATGACCCCGGAGCGGCCACCGGCCACAACCCGCACACAACCACGCACCGGCACCACACCCCACCCACTCGACTCAACCGCGCCAAGCGGCCACCGCCTCGATCAGCCGCTCCGCGGCCAGCGTCGCCGTCAGCCGCCCCTCCCGTACCTCCCGCTCCAGCGATGGCGCCAGCTCCCGTACCCCCGGGTCCTCCCGCAGCCGGTCCAGAACGTGGTCCCGGACCATCGACCACGTCCAGTCGACCTGCTGGTCACGGCGCTTGCGTTCCAGGCGGCCGTCCGCGTCGAGGACCGCCCGGTGCTGTTCGAGCCGTTCCCAGACGTCCGGCAGACCGGTCCCCTCGCGCGCGCTGCAACTCAGCACCGGCGGCGTCCAGGCCGCGTCCGCCGGATGCATCAGCCGTAGCGCGCCCGCGAGTTCACGTGCGGCGGAGCGGGCGTCGCGTTCGTGGGGGCCGTCGGCCTTGTTGACGGTGATGACGTCCGCCAGTTCCAGCACGCCCTTCTTGATGCCCTGGAGCTGGTCCCCGGTGCGGGCAAGGGTGAGCAGCAGGAAGGAGTCGACCATCTGGGCGACGGTGGTCTCGGACTGGCCGACACCCACGGTCTCGACGAGCACCACGTCGTACCCGGCGGCCTCCATCACGACGATGGTTTCGCGTGTCGCCTTGGCGACCCCGCCGAGCGTGCCCGCCGTGGGTGAGGGGCGGACGAACGCCGCCGGGTCCACCGCCAGCCGCTCCATCCGGGTCTTGTCGCCCAGGATGGAGCCGCCGGTCCGGCTGGAGGACGGGTCGACGGCCAGGACGGCGACCCGGTGGCCGAGGCCGGTGAGCAGGGTCCCGAGCGCGTCGATGAAGGTGGACTTGCCGACGCCGGGGACGCCGCTGATGCCGATGCGGCGTGCTTTCCCCGCGTGCGGCAGCAGTTCGGTCAGCAGTTGCTGGGCGAGCTTGCGGTGGTCGGGGCGGGTGGACTCCACGAGGGTGACGGCTCGGGCGATGTACGAACGGGAGCCGTCCAGTACGCCCTTGGTGTAGGCGGCGATGTCGATCCGTGGTGGCACGCGCTCACCGCTCGGTGCCGGTGGCGAGAGGCTCGTGGCCCAGCGAGGTGGCGAGCCCCGCCAGCAGGTCGCGCGCCGCGTCCGGGATCACCGTGCCCGGCGGGAAGACGGCCGCTGCGCCGGCCCGGTGCAGTTCCTCGATGTCATGGGGCGGGATCACCCCGCCGACGACGATCATGATGTCCTCCCGGCCCTCGGCGGCGAGTTGTTCGCGCAGTGCCGGTACGAGCGTGAGGTGTCCGGCGGCCAGCGAGGAGACGCCGACGATGTGCGCGTCCGCCTCGACCGCCTGCCGTGCCACCTCGGAGGGCGTCTGGAACAGGGGGCCGACGTCGACGTCGAAGCCGAGGTCGGCGAAGGCGGTGGCGATCACCTTCTGGCCCCGGTCGTGGCCGTCCTGGCCCATCTTGGCGACGAGGATGCGGGGGCGGCGGCCTTCGGCCTGCTCGAAGTCCTCGACGGCCGCGCGGGTGCGTTCGACGGCCGGGGAGGTGCCTGCTTCGTTGCGGTACACACCGGAGATCGTACGGATCTGGCCGGAGTGGCGCCCGTACACCTTCTCCAGGGCGTCGGAGATCTCCCCGACGGTCGCCATGGCGCGGGCCGCGTTCACGGCGAGTCCGAGCAGGTTGCCTTCGAGGCCGGGGCCGGGGCCCGCTTCGGCCGCCGCGGTCAGTGCGCGCAGCGCGTCCTGGCAGGCGTTCTCGTCGCGTTCGGCGCGCAGGCGGCGGAGCTTCTCGATCTGCTGGGTGCGTACCGAGGAGTTGTCGACCTTGAGTACGTCGATCTTCTCGTCGGTCTCGACCCGGTACTTGTTGACGCCGATGACGGGCTGGCGTCCGGAGTCGATCCGCGCCTGGGTGCGGGCCGCCGCCTCCTCCACCCGGAGTTTGGGGATTCCGGCGTCGATGGCCTTGGCCATGCCGCCGGCGGCCTCGACCTCTTCGATGTGCTGCCAGGCGCGCCGGGCGAGGTCGTAGGTGAGCTTCTCGACGTACGCGCTGCCGCCCCAGGGGTCGGTCACCCGGCAGGTTCCGGACTCCTGCTGGAGCAGGAGTTGGGTGTTGCGGGCGATGCGGGCGGAGAAGTCGGTGGGCAGGGCAAGTGCCTCGTCGAGGGCGTTGGTGTGCAGGGACTGGGTGTGGCCCTGGGTGGCGGCCATGGCCTCGACGCAGGTACGGGTGACGTTGTTGAAGACGTCCTGCGCGGTGAGCGACCAGCCGGAGGTCTGCGAATGGGTGCGCAGGGACAGCGACTTGGCGTTCTGCGGGTCGAACTTCTTGACGAGCCTGGCCCAGAGGAGGCGGGCGGCCCGGAGTTTGGCGATCTCCATGAAGAAGTTCATGCCGATGGCCCAGAAGAAGGAGAGCCGGGGCGCGAACGCGTCGACGTCGAGGCCGGCGCCGAGGCCGGCGCGCAGGTACTCCACGCCGTCGGCGAGGGTGTAGGCCAGCTCCAGGTCGGCCGTGGCGCCGGCTTCCTGGATGTGGTAGCCGGAGATGGAGATGGAGTTGTAGCGGGGCATCTTCTGCGAGGTGTACGCGAAGATGTCGGAGATGATCCGCATCGAGGGCGTCGGCGGGTAGATGTAGGTGTTGCGGACCATGAACTCTTTGAGGATGTCGTTCTGGATGGTCCCGGCCAGCTTCTCGGGCGGTACGCCCTGTTCTTCCGCGGCGACGATGTAAAGGGCGAGGACGGGCAGCACGGCGCCGTTCATCGTCATCGAGACGCTCATCCGGTCGAGCGGGATGCCGTCGAACAGCTGGCGCATGTCGTAGATGGAGTCGATGGCGACGCCTGCCATGCCGACGTCGCCGGTCACCCGGGGGTGGTCGCTGTCGTAGCCGCGGTGGGTCGGCAGGTCGAAGGCGACCGACAGGCCTTTCTGTCCGGCGGCGAGATTGCGCCGGTAGAAGGCGTTGGACTCCTCGGCCGTGGAGAATCCGGCGTACTGCCGGATGGTCCAGGGCTGGTTGACGTACATCGTGGGGTACGGGCCGCGCAGATAGGGCGCGATGCCGGGGTAGGTGGAGAGGAAGTCGAGCCCCGCCAGGTCCTGTTGGGTGTAGAGCGGCTTGACGGCGATGCCCTCGGGGGTTTCCCAGAGCAGGTCGTGGTCCGCCCGCCCGGTGTTTTCCTTGACGGCTGTACGCCACTGGTCCTCGGTGGCCGCGGCGTGGTCGCCGGGGCCCAGCTCGATCTCGGAGAAATCGGGGATCCGCATCACGCCACTCCCATCCGGTCGAGGACGGAGGTGAGGACGGCGATCGCGTCGCCGCCCGCGACGACGAACTCGTCGACTCCGGCCCGTTCATAGGTCTCACGCTGTTCGCCGGGCCGGCCGGCGAGGAATACCCGTGCCGCGCCCGCCGATTTGAGCGCTTCGGCGACGGGCGCGGCCTGGTCGGCGTAGAGCGCGTCGCTGGAGCAGACGCAGGCGACGGTGGCGCCGCTGCGGGTGAAGGCGTCGGCCGCGGTGTCCGCGTCGACCGACACCGGGTCGTGGACCGGCTCGATCCCGCCGGCCTGGAAGAGGCCTGCGGCGAAGGAGGCGCGGGCCGTGTGGGCGGCGGCCGGGCCGAGTGCGGCGAGGAAGACGCGCGGCCGGGTGCCGGTGGCGGCGAGATGTGCGTCGGACCGGGCGCGGAGCGTCTCGTACGCCTCGTCGCGGCGGACGGTCGGGAGTCCGCCGCGGGGCGGATCGGGAGGTGTGTCCCGTTCGACCGGGTCCTGGTCGATCTGGGGGAACTCACTGACGCCGGTGATGGGTTCGCGCCGCTTGGCCAGTCGGGTGGTGCGGTCGGCCCAGGTGGCGGCGAGCCGTTCGCCGATCATTCCGTCGCGCAGGGCGGCCCGTTGGCCTCCCGCGCGTTCGATCTCCTGGAACCATGTCCAGGCCGCGTGGGCGAGTTCGTCGGTGAGCGCCTCCACGTACCAGGAGCCGCCTGCCGGGTCGATGACCCGTCCCAGGTGGGACTCCTCCAGCAGGATCGTGGAGGTGTTGCGGGCGATCCTGCGGGCGAACGCGTCGGGCAGTCCGAGGGCGTGGTCGAAGGGCAGTACGGTCACGGCGTCGGCGCCGCCGAGTCCGGCGGCGAGCGAGGCGACCGTGGTGCGCAGCATGTTCACCCAGGGGTCGCGCCGGGTCATCATGACCGGCGAGGTCACGGCGTGCTGGCGCTGCGCCCCGGCGTGCGCGGGGGCGCCGCAGACCTCGGCGACCCGGGCCCAAAGCCGCCTGGCGGCCCGGAGTTTGGCGATGGTGAGGAACTGGTCGGCGGTGGCCGCGTAACGGAATTCGAGCTGGGCGCAGGCCGCTTCGACGGAGAGTCCGGCCGCGGTGAGGTCGCGCAGCCAGCCGACGCCGGTGGCGAGCGAGCAGCCCAGTTCCTGCGCGTCGGAGGCCCCGGCCTCGTGGTAGGGGAGCGCGTCGACGGAGATGGCGCGCAGTCCGGGGTATTCGCGGTGGCAGAGCGCGGCGAGTCCGGCTGCTTCCGTGATCGCCTCTTCGGCCGTTTCCCCTCCCGTACGGGCGAGTTGTCCGACCGGGTCGGCGCCGAGGGTGCCCCGGGCTGTGTGCCGCTCGACGCCACGCTTGTCGTACAGCCTGAACAACTCGGCTGCGGCGGGCCCGAATTCGTCTCCGGCGTCGAGGGCGACCGGCGCCAGGTCGAGATAGACCCCTTCGAGCGCCGTGGCCAGCCCGGACACGGGGACGCCGGAGGATCCGACGGAGAGCCAGAGGGAAGTGACCCCGTTCTCCAGGTCGCTGAGCACGGCTTCGTTGGTCCGTACGGGGTCGGGGCGCGTGTGGCGCTGCCGTACCTCCCAGCCGGAGACCGCGGCTCCCTCGGGGCGTCCGCCCCGGGTGAAGGGAGCTAAGCCCGGATAGCCCGCGTCGCCCGGGGCGTCCTCCGAGGTATAGAGCGGACGGGTGGTGAGCCCGTCCTGGAGCTGTGTGGACAAGGCTTCTTCGGCTGCCGTCCCCGCCGCGTCCCGACCCGTTTTGCGCAGAACGCCTTCCACCAGGCTCTGCCACTGTTCGCGGGTCGCATCGGGGAATTCGGCGGCCAGGGAAAGCCCGTTCTCAGGCAGGACCGTCATGGCCAGATTTTAGGTCAGCGCATCGAATGAGCAGCAGAGCACACGGCTGTGACCTATCCCTCTCAATAACGAGCTGGAGTCAAGGTTTTCCCAAGGCGCACCCCGTGTACGACGCCGCGTGTCGCCGGTCGGTCTCCTGCTGTCCGATGCCCGCTCCCGCCTCACCCGCGCCCCTGTTCGCGCTCGGGCTCGTGCTTGGGCGCGCGCTTGGCGCGCGCCCGCCGTACGCCTGACGTATCCCTGTGGCTCCACGAGCTGCCGCCGTCCCGTAACCCCCGGACGTTACGCTTCGCACGACCTCGATCCTCAGCCCCTCAATCCGCCACCGCGCCGTGGTCCCCGCCGGCCGGTGCACACCCATTTCTTGGACGGCGTAGCACTTCATGTCTTGGTTCGAATCTTTCATCCTCGGGCTCGTCCAGGGGCTGACCGAGTTCCTCCCCATCTCGTCCAGCGCGCATCTGCGCCTGACGGCGGCCTTCGCGGGCTGGCACGATCCGGGCGCGGCGTTCACCGCCATCACCCAGATCGGCACGGAAGCGGCCGTCCTGATCTATTTCCGCGAGGACATCGCCCGCATCATCTCCGCGTGGTTCCGCTCTCTGACGAACAAGGAGATGCGCGGTGACCACGATGCCCAGATGGGCTGGCTGGTGATCGTGGGCTCGATCCCGATCGGCGTGCTCGGCATCACCTTCAAGGACCAGATCGAGGGGCCGTTCCGTGATCTGCGTCTGATCGCGGTCACGCTGATCGTGATGGGCATCGTCCTCGGCGTCGCCGACCGCCTCGCGGCCCGTGACGAGACCGCCGCCAGGCACCGTGCCGTCAAGGAGCGCAAGTCGCTGAGGGATCTGGGGGTCAAGGACGGTCTGATCTTCGGCTTCTGCCAGGCCCTGGCGCTGATTCCGGGCGTCTCCCGCTCGGGTGCCACGATCAGCGGTGGCCTGCTGATGGGCTACACCCGCGAGGCGGCGGCCCGCTATTCGTTCCTGCTCGCGATCCCCGCCGTGCTCGCCTCGGGTGTCTTCGAACTCAAGGACGCCGGAGAGGGCCATGTGTCGTGGGGGCCGACGATTTTCGCCACGCTCGTCGCGTTCGTGGTGGGATATGCCGTTATCGCCTGGTTCATGAAGTTCATCACGACGAAGAGTTTTATGCCGTTCGTGATTTACCGGGTGCTGCTCGGGATCGCGCTGTTCGTCCTGGTCGGTACGGACACCCTGAGCCCGCACGCGGGCGAGTCGGGCGGCTGACGGACGCCCGGCCGGGGGAACGGGCCACGAGTGGTCGGACGGCGTGCCACGAGTGGTCAGGTGTGGGTCAAGTGTGAGCAAGGACGCGCCCAGAACGGTGTTTCGGCGCCGTTACTGCCTCTAGGGTTGTCACATGTCCTTCACTTCCGCATCCGCTTCCTCGGCTTCTGGTGCCGTAGCGGCCAATGATCGGATCCGCGCGCTCGTCGACGCGGCCGACGGAACGTGGCCCGCCGAGGCGTACGAAGTACTGCTGCTGGAGTGGGCCGCGGCCCTCCACGACGACATCGACGAGGCCGCCTAGCGAACCGGTCGGCGGCCCCGGTCACTCCTCTTCTTGTCGGCCGCCCTTTCATTCTTTTCCCCCCGGTTCATTCTTGTCCGGGGGGTCATTTCTGTCCGGTGAATTGTTACCGGTGGCCTCGCATGCGCGCGTCAGCCCACGAGGGAACGCGCGACGCGGAACCCCACGTCGTCGATCCGGAAGGTCGGGTGGCTGCGGCGCCGCACCGAGGCCCGGCAGCTCCAGGGCTCGTCGAACCACCCGCCGCCGCGCAGCACCCGGTAGGTGCCGTAGACCTCGGCGTCGTAGGTGTCCCAGCACCACTCCCACACGTTGCCCAGCATGTCGTACAGGCCCCACGCGTTGGGCTGTCTGCCGCCCACCTCGTGCACGCGTTCCTGCGAGTTGCCGCGGTGCCAGGCGATCTCGTCGAGCTCTCCGTACCGCGCGCCGGTCGTGCCGGCCCGTCCCGCGTGCTCCCACTCGGCCTCGGTCGGCAGCCGGTATCCGTCGGCGGACGCGTCCCGGGCGACCCCCTCGGCCTCGGCGTGAAGGCGGTACGCGGGCGCCAACCCCTCGTGCTGGGACAGGCCGTTGCAGAACCGGACCGCGTCCAGCCATGAGACACCCTCGACGGGCAGCCGTTCGCCCTGCGCGGTGCTCGGCCGCGCCCCGGTCACCTGCTCGTACAGCGCCTGGGTGACCGGAACCGCCGCGAGCCGGTACGGCGCGAGCTCGACCGGCCAACTGCGCCGCGTTCGCCGGTCCGACAGCGTCACCTGTCCCGCCGGTATGGCGATCATCTCGTTCACCGCACTCACATCCATGAGCAGATGATCACACGCCCCGCGTGTACGCCCCTCGCAATTTAGACCGGTCGGTCTTACGGGGCAACGTAGCGCCGCAGGCCCCTCGTTCATGGCGATTCCTTCCAAGCGACCCGGCTTCGGCGCATGAACGAGAAGGTGGAGAGGTAAGGATCGCAGCGCGTGTAGTTGGCCTGGGTGGCGCACACCCGGAGGAGGGGGATTCGGCCGATGGCGTCAGCGAACGGCGGGGACACCGGATGAACGGTACGGATTCCAGCGGCGTCACGTCCGCACGCGAAAGGGAGGACGCCGAGCGGTTCATCGGCCTCTCCGTCGCGCTGACGGGCTTCGACGCCGCCGAACTCGCGGAGACGGGTATGGCGGAGATCTACCGGTCGACCGTGTTACGGGAGGCCGGTCCCCTGTCCTACGACAGGCTCGTCGCCGCGCTGACCGATACGGCGAGCCTGCCCGAGACCTTGATGAGCAAGGACGGGGACGGGGAACTGGTCGAGCTCGCGCGGGCGGTGTGCCACCTCTGGTACCTGGGCGTCTGGCCCGGACTTCCCGAACACGGCTTACGCAAAGGAAACATGACGGCGAGTCACTCTCCCTACGTGGTGTCCGACCGTGCCTACGCGGAAGGCCTGGTCTGGCGTTGTCTCGGCAGTGACGCGCCCGGCACCGGGGCGCCCGGCCACGGCTCCTGGGCCAGGCCGCCGGCCGGTGTCCCGACCGAGAGTGGGGCCCGTTGACCAGCGGTCGGAACGCTGAAGAGCGCATAGACGCGATCATCGTCGGGGCGGGCATCGCGGGATCGCTGGTGGCGAAGCAACTGGGAGAGCGCGGCTGGCGGGTCCTGGTGCTGGAGGCCGGCCTGGGCGACGGTGACCAGGGCCATGAGCGGGCGGTGGACCTGGACCGGTACCGGTCGGCGCCGGCGAAGGTCCCCGGCGCGGCGATCGCGCGCAATCCGCTCGTCCCGTCACCTGATGTGCCGGACCTCGGTGGCACGCCCGGCGGTGGTTACCGGGCCGACGGGTACTTCGTCCAGAACGGCCCGCTCCCCTATTCGAGCGGCTATCTGAGGGTCAACGGCGGTACGGGCACGGCCTGGACGGGCCTCACCCCGCGGATGCACCCGGAGGACTTCCGTACCGGCGCCCTCGGCTACGGCCGCGACTGGCCCATCGGCTACGACGAGTTGGAGCCGTACTACCGCGGCGCCGAACGCGAACTCGGCGTGGCCGGTGACCTGGCCGAGCAGCGGGAACACGTCGATCTGCCCTTCGCAGAGGGGTATTCCTTCCCGCACCGTCCGGTCCCGGCCAGCCACCTCGACCGGATGCTGGCCGAACGGCTCGACGGTCAGCACGTCCAGGATCCGTCGCAGCCGCACCCGACCGCGCTGCGGGTCGTGGGGACGCCTCAGGCGCGCAACAGTTCGGCCACCGACGAACACGGGCCCGTCTGCGAGGGCAGCGCGAGTTGCATCCCCATCTGTCCCACCGGCGCGAAGTACACACCGCGGCGTACACAGGACCGTTGGGCCCCCGGCGTCACCCTGCTCACCCGCGCCGTCGTCGACCGGATCCTCACGGACCCCACCGGCCGGATCACCGGCGTCGAGTATCAGCGGTACGACGACCCCGCGCGCCCCGCCGCTGTCACCCGGCGTACGGTGCGCGCGAGCGTGGTCGTACTGGCCGCCCACGCGATCGAGAACGCGCGGCTGCTGCTCGCCTCCGGTCTCGCCAACTCCAGCGACCAGGTCGGCCGGAACCTGATGGACCATCCGGTCCTGCTCACCTGGGGCCTCATGCCCGAGCGGACCGGCCCGTACCGAGGTCCGGGGTCCACCTCCGGCCTGGAGGGGTTCCGCTTCGGACCGGCCCGCGCCGTCCGCGCGCCCTTCCGTGTCGAGATCGGCAACTGGGGCTGGGTGTGGGCCGTCGGCCCGCCCGACCACGAGGTCGCGAGCATGCTGCACCAGGGGGACCCGGCGGCGCCCGACGGCCGAGGCCTGTTCGGCACGGCGTTACGGCAGGCTCTCAGGGACCGGGTCGGACGCCAGTTCGCGTTCCAGTTCGAGATGGAGCAGAGCGCCGACCCCGCCAACCGCGTCACCCTCGATCACCGGCACCGTGACCCGCTGGGCAGTCCGCGCCCCGTCCTGACGTACGACGTGTCCGACCATGTGAAGCGGGGCATGGCGGCGGCCAAGGCCGTCTCCGACCAGATCTTCGCCCTCGCCGGGGCGGAGGACCACAGCCGGTACGAGCCGGGGCCGTTCCAGCCCGGGTGGTTCGAGTACGAGGGCAGGCCGTACGCCTACCGGGGCGCGGGCCACGGCGCGGGCACCCACATCATGGGCGAGCGCGCGGCCGATTCCGTCGTCGACTCCTGGCAGCGCTGCTGGGACCACCCCAATCTGTACGCCGTGGGCTGCGGCAGCATGCCCTCTCTCGGCACCTCCAACCCGACCCTCACCATGGCCGCGATCACTCTGCGCAGCGCCGAGCGGATCCACCGCGACCTGACCGAGCTGCGTGACGCGGTACGGCTGCGGTCCCCCGCGACAACGGCCTGGACCGGCCCCGCCCAGGGCTCCGGCCGGAGTTCCGACCACGGCCCTCTTTCCCGTCCCCTTCACGGCCCGACCGAGGGTCCCGTCCGAGGAGAGTCCCGCCCCATGGCCCATGACCTCACGCTGCCGCCCGTCACGGCTCCGTACCTGCTGCCCTTCCACTACGGCGCCCTGCACAACATCGGTCTGGACTACCTGGTCGACCCCGGCCCGGTGCGCGACATGCTCGCCAAGCGCCATCCCGACCTGACCGCCGCGGACTTCGGCGGCCGGGCGTGCGTCACCGTCAACTACCAGCTGTACTTCGCTCAGTATCCGAACGGCGGCGGCATCACCCAGGAGATCGAGTACAGCATCATCGCCCACCCCACCGCGAGCGCCGACCGCCTCGCACGCCTGTCGTACGAGGAGTTCGCCCAGGGCTTCGACCAGACCAAGCTGCTCGGCATCGCCCGGCTGCATGTGCTGTGCGACAACCCGCTGGCCATCGAGGCCGGCACGTTGCTCTTCGGAGAGCCCAAGTATCCGGCGTGGTTCGAGTCGGTCATGCCCTCGCCCAACGGCCCGGCCGGCGACGACACATGGACCGTCACCTGCAAACAGGCCACGCTCGCTCCGTCCGGTGACGGTCTCGACCGCCGGGAGTCGACGCTGTTCTCGTTCGAGGCCGATCTGAGGGGGCTGCCCCGTCTTCCGGTCAACAACACCCCCATCACCGGCTACGGCACCGACCCGACGGGCCGCCCGCTGGCCGGCCCCCTGAACGTCTACCAGCCGTACCAGTACCTGCCGTTGGCCGACGGCGCGGCCGAGCGCGTGCGGCTGCGCGTCCACGACGCGTCGTCGGAGATCGGCGCCGACCTGACCACCCTCATCGGCGACGCCCCGGCCGCCGGGGCGTGGACGTACCAGTCGCCTCCGGTCGCCGCTCACAACCGGCCGTACTACGTACCGCGAGCGACCTGAGCGCTATACGCGACGGCACTTCCCGATCCGTATCCGTGGCCGTGAACCGGGCCCGTACGGAATCGGGAAGCGCCGTGTCACGCGGTCAGAGGTCCCTTTCTCCGGCCACCGCCCCGGGTCGCGGTCCGGTCTCCAGCGGCAGGTCCGGGGCCGGAGCCAGAGCCGAAGTCGAAGCCGGGGCGGGGCTCGAAGCCGGGGCAGAGGCGGCCACCAGGACTTCTCCGCCGCCCCGGGTGACCCGCGCCAGCCACCAGGTCGTGACCAGGCAGATCGCGGCCAGGACGCCCAGTACGACGGGCACCGCCCGGACGCCGGACAGTTCGATGGCCTTGCCGAGCGCCGGTCCCGCCGCCACACCGCCCACCATCGACGCGGCGATGACCAGGGCGCCCGCTCGCCGGGCGGCCGGAACCGCCCGGTTCAGCCACGGCAGTCCGGTCGGGAAGATCGGTGCGATGAACAGGCCGACACCGGCGTACGCGTACGGCGCGAGCCCCGGAACGACGGCCAGCAGCAGGCATACGGTCATGCCCGCGCAGCTCACGATGATGATCGCCGGCTCCGACCAGCGCAGGGTCAACGGCGCGACCAGGAACCGTCCCACCGTCATCATCAGCCAGTAGACGGAGGTCGCGGACGCGGCGACCGCCGTGCCGTAGCCCACCGTCTCCAGGTGCGTGGGCTCCCAGCCGCCGACGCCGGCCTCCACCCCGACATGGAAGACGTACAGCAGGACGAAGGCCCCCAGCAGCGGTCCCGTCCGGCGCATCCTGGACGGGCCCGGCCGGGCCGCCCCGGTGGCGGTTCCCGCCGTGGTGCCTCCGGCCGCGTCCCCGGGCGGGGCCTCCCGGTCCCGTACCCCTCGCAGGGAGAACAGCAGCGACGCGGCGAGCACGGCGAAGCCCGCGAAGACCGCCGGATAATGGTCCGCCCCGAGCAGGCCGATCACCGCGGGTCCGGCGATCGCGCCGATACCGAAGTGCGCGTTGAGGATGTTGAGCATGGCGGGGCTACGGCGTCCGAAGCCGATGGCGAAGAGCTGGTTCAGCCCGTAGTCGATTCCGCCGAAGCCGAAGCCGGTCACCAGCGCCGCCAGGAGGGCCAGTGGCCAGTTGGGGGCGAGGGCGAAGGTCAGGCTGCCGGCCGCCATGAGGGAGTAGGAGGTGCCGAGCAGCATCCGGTTGCCGACCCGGCCCTGGATCCGGTCGAAGGCCAGCACCCCGACGACGCCGCCGATGAAGTGCGCGCTCAGGCCGAGTCCCGCGCCGGACGGCGAGAGGCCGAAGTCCTTCCGCAAGGCGGGGATGGCGGGTCCGTACAGCGACTGGAGCGCGCCGATGAGGACAAATCCCACACAGGAGGCGACCACGGCGGACGGACTGAACAACCGCTCGCTGTCGGCTGTTTTCCGCAGGCGGTCAGGGGCTCTGCTCATGAAGTCTCCGGTTCGAAGTGCGAGGAACTGCGATGAACGAGGACAGGGTGGGAACAGGAGGGGCGAGGGTTCCTGGTTCCCTTGCGGGGCTGTTCAGTGGGCTGTTGAGTCCTTGCCGGCCCCTTCGAGGAAGCGGGTGGCGATCTCCTGGGCGAACGCCATGATCGTCCCCTGCGGGCTGATACCGGTCCCGCCCGGCAGCACACTGGCGTCGCACAGCCGCACGTTCCGGAATCCGTGGGGCCTGCCGAATCCGTCGCACACACCACCCCGGTCCGCGAGCCCCATGCGGCAGGAGGCCATGCCGTGTACGGACACCAGCTCCCAGTCCGCCGGGGTGACACGGGCGCAGAACTCCTCGACGTCGAGCAGGTCGCGCAGCGGTCCGGCCGTGGCGACCGGCGGGACGAGTTCCACGGCCCCGGCGGCGAACAGCAGGCGTGCGCTGTCGCGGAAGGCGGTACGGAGTCCGGCGTGGTCGGCGGCCGTCATACCGTGCCTCAGGAGCGTGCCGCCCAGCGGAGTGGTGCTGAGACGGGCGTGTCCGGCCGGCCGGACCTGGGTGGTGAACACCCCCAGCCGGTCGATCTGTTCGAGCAGCCGCTCGACGGTGCCCGGCCCGTGCGAGGCGACGGCGGCGGCCAGGCCGCCCGGGGTGACGTTGGACGGCATCATCAGCACACCGCCGTGCGTGAACTCCTGGACCTGGGCGGTGAAAATGGTGCCCTCGCGGGCCCGGACGTCCTCGTCGAAACGGGCGACCGTACGCAGGTTGACGTGCAGGGCGATCTCGCGCCCCGCGCGGTCCGGGTGGATCCGGCTGCGTTGCAGCAGCGTCGGCGTACCGAGCGGTCCCGCGGCCACGAAGAGCGCGCGCGGCCGGTAGAGCGACCGCCGTCCATGGCTGTCGACGGTGAGGACACCCCGTACGTCACGGCCGTCGTGCTGGATCCGCAGGGCGCGCGTCCCGGGGACGATCTCGGCGCCGAGTGCCTCGGCTTCGGGGAGGTAGCTGAGCGCCATGCTCTGCTTGGCGCCGCTGACGCAGCCGGTGGTGCACCGGTTGCGGTGGGCGCAGCCCCGTACGGCACGCCGCGCGTGCTGCCAGGACCAGCCGAGCTTGTCCGCGCCGGCGGCGAGCAGTTCCGAGTCCCGGTTGCCGTCGCCGTGTTGCTGGGTGATGACGCCGAGGCGCCGGGTGATGCGCTGGAGATGGGGGGCCAGGTCCTGGGACCGGTAGCCGTCGATGCCCGATGTGGTCGCCCAGTCGTCGAGCAGGTCGGGTGGCGGTTCCCAGAACAGGCCGCCGTTGACCACGGTGGTCCCGCCGACGCAGCGGCCCTCGCCGTACGCGATGGTGGGGCGGCCGAAGATGGGCGTGAGCCCGCCCTGCCGGTACAGCCGGCGCATGTTCTCGGCGGGGGTGGCGGCGGCCAGTTCGGCCGTGCCGACCCGGGGGCCTTCCTCCAGGATCGTGACGTGGCGCCCGGCCGCGGCCAGTTCCAGAGCCGCGGTGCCGCCGCCCGCGCCGGATCCGATGACGAGGATGTCGCAGTCGTGGACGGGCAGGTCCCGGGTGCGGGTGCCGCGCCGGAGGAGGTCGCGGATCATGCGGCCCCCTTCTTCGGCCCGTCCTGTGGCTTCTCCCGTACCGGCGGCCCACCCTCGGAGTTCGCCCGTACCGGCGGCACGTCGTTTCGTAACGGCGGGCCGCCCTCGGGCTTCTCCCGTACGGGCAGCCCGTCCAGTGCTCCGTACAGGGCCAGTGTGGTGCTCGCGCGTACCACCTCGGAGAAACCGGGGAGGGTCCCCAGCCGGGCCATCCCCTTGCGGCCCGTCCGCGCCGAGGCGCGGTCCAGGCGGGCCCCGGTCACGAGCCGGAACACCGTGGGCAGCAGGCGCAGTACGACCGTGAAGCCCAGGCGGTACGGCAACGGGAGGGTTTTCAGAGTGCTGTTGACATGGGTTTCTGCCGCGGCGGCCGCCTCCGGATCGCGCAGGCAGCTGTACTGGCGCGCCCAGTAAGCGGGCAGACCGCTCGCCCGCAGCGCCCCTCCGTGCGTCGGAAACGTGGGTGAGGTCGCGGTCGGCCGTGCCGGGCGGGAGCGCGCCATCTGGGTCAGTCGCATCAGGCGGTCACCTTCTCCTTCACGAACCCGGCCAGGAGCCGGGCCGCGCCCTTGCTGAGCACCGCGTCCAGCGCGGTCAGGAAGATGTCCGTCTCCGCGGGCCCGGCGACCAGCGGCGGCGAGGCGATCAGGGCGATCCGCCGGTTGGAACCGAAGAAGGTCAGCACGCCGTGTTCCCGGTACAGCGCGGCGACCACGGCTCCCGTGAGCAGCTTGGACACTGCCTGAGGGTCCTTGGCGAGGGCTGTCGGCAGGGCCGCCCTGATCCGGTCGGGAATCCCGGGCCCCTGGTTGAGGAACACGCCGTGCAGCGCGCCCCGGCCCCGGGTACCGGCCACCAGCCGTGGATGGCGGGCCGCGATGTCGGCGAGCCCGGCTTCGAGTTGTTCGCCCAGCCGACGGGCCCGGCCGGGGAAGTCCTCCTCCACCGCGACGGCGACGGCCTCCAGCGCGGTGGCGGTCTCCTCGCCGAAGCCGTAGTACGTGGTGCTGTGCAGGGTGGCGTCGCCGAGGTTGTCGTACGCCTTGCGGAAGACCGGTTCCCGGGCCACATAGCCGGAGATGGACGCCTTGCCCCCGCCGAAGGATTTCGACATGGCCACCACGTCGGGGAGCAGACCGGGGTGGCGCATGAAGTGGAACAGTTCTCCGGTCTTGCCCCAGCCGGTGTACACCTCGTCGAAGATCAGCACGATGTCCAGTTCGGTGCAGATCCGCCGTATCTCCCGCAGGAATTCCGGCGAGCACTCCCGCAGGCTGGACGCGCTGAAGGGTTCCAGGACGACCGCGTACACATCGCTGGTCCCGTCGGATCCCCGGTGCCGCTCCAGGGCGAGGGCGAAGGAGTCGAGATCCCCGTAGGCGAACGCGTCGGTTCCGGGTATCCGCGGGAAGGGGAAGTGGATCTCGGGCGAGGCGGTCAGGCTGCCGGCGCCCAGCAGTTTGCCGTGGAACGCGATGTCCGTGTGGAGGATCGTCCCCCGGTGCCCGGCGTGATACTTGTACGCGAGTTTGACGGCCCCTTCGACCGCCTCGCCGCCGGAGTTGGGGAAGTAGCTGATGTTCAGGTCCCCGGGCAGCAGGGTCGCGAGGTTGTGGCTCAGGGCGGCCACGTAGGGGGAGAAGAAGTTCTTGTGCACCTCCATCCGCCGCTCCCGCTGGAAGCGTTCGCGTACGGCGAGGATGCGCGGGTGGTTGTGCCCGTGGTTCAGCACCCCCACGCCCCCGGTGAAGTCCAGGATCCGACGGCCGTCCCGCAGGTGGATCCAGGCTCCCTCCGCGTGATCCACCAGGTCCCGGCCGAAGCCGAAGGACCCGATGAGCGAGACCTGGCTGCGGCTGACATGGTCGCGGTACAGCTCGTGGACCCGGTCGATGCCGAGGGCCTCGCACTCGTCCAGTGTGATCAGGTCAGCCATGGTCCACCTCGTCGGCGGAGAGGTGGCGCAGCCGGTCGGCGATGAGACGCGCGGCCGAACGTCCGTCCCTGACCGCGTAGTTGGTGCCACGGTCCTCGGGGAAGACCTGCGCCATGCTGGCCAGGTAGAGCCCCGGCACCTGGGTCCGCAGCGGTGGCATGGTCTTGGTGTAGCCGGGGGTGATCACCGGCTGGGCGTACTCCGCGCGCCAGACGTGATAGCCGTCGACCCAGCTCCTGTCGAAACCGGGGAACATCCGACGCAGGTGGGGGAGGCTGTATTCGAAGACCTGCTCGTCCGTCATCCGGTACAACTCGGCGTCGGTCGGCAGGTATTTGGACAGATAGACCACGTGGCGCCCGCCGTAGCGGGAGGGGTCGTCCATGTTGGTGTGTTCGATGACGCCCACGTAGGGGAAGGTCGGGTCGTTGACGTTCAGCCAGTACGTCTCGGACAGGCGGCGGTTGTTCTCCAGCACCAGGCACACGTTCGCCAGGTAGGGCACCTGCCGCAGTTGCCGGTTCAGCGCGGGGACCGCCGGGTGGCCGGCCTCCGGTCCGGACAGCAGTCCGGCGGCCAGCGCCGGAGCGGTGGTGACGAGCACCTGGCGGGCGGGGTGGAACCGGCCGGCCGCGGTGACTCCTGACACGCCGTCATGACCGGCGTGCACGGTCTCCGCCGGCGCCTCCGTGACGATGTCCACGCCCAGTTCGGCCAGCCGCTTGCGCAGCGCCGTCAGCAGCGCCTCGCTGCCGCCGCGCAGGTAGTACAGCGTCTCGCTGCCCGATTTCGTCCGGCTGCCGCCGCGCAGATGCAGTTTGGTCCACATCCAGGTCGCCCCGACCTGCGGCGCGTACGAGCCGAACTTGCCTTCCAGCAACGGCCGCCAGACGACCTCGTACACCTTGCGACCGCCCAGCGAGACCAGCCAGTCCTCGGCGGTACGGGACTCCAGCTCGCGCCAGTTCCGTACCCGGCCCGCGCGCAGCGCCATCAGGCCGAGCCGCAGGCGGTCGAGGAGCGACAGTGGCGCGAAGCGCAGTACGTCGATCGGCTTGGACAGCCGGTAGACGGAGTTCGCGTAATACATTCCGGTGCGGGTGAGGTGCGGCTCCATCAGGTCGGAGACGCCCAGCTCCGCGCAGAGTTCCAGCATGTCGTCGTCCGAGGCGAACCAGTGGTGGTAGAAGCGCTCCAGCCGCCGTCCTCCGACGTCGAAGCTTCCCGCGAGGCCGCCCACCTCGCTCTCCCGCTCCAGTACGCGGCAGCTGATCCCCTTCGAGGCCAGCTCCAACGCGGCGGCGAGGCCGGTGAATCCGGCCCCGACGACCAGTACGTCGATGGGCTCCTCCGCCGCGCTCATCACGCCACCTCCTCGACGGCCGGTACCGGGGACGAATCCGCCACCGGGCTGGAGGTCCGTTCGCTGATCACATAAGCGGGGCGGTCCTCCACGTGCCGGAACACACCGCGCATGTACTCCCCCAGGACCCCGATCGCCAGGGTCTGGATCCCGAACATGGCCGCTGTCAGCGCCGCCTTGGGGTCACGGCGCGAGACGGCGATGCCGCCGGCACCGGCCAGCGAGGCGAGGCCCAGATAGGCGGGGGCCCGGAGCGGTGCGGCCGAACCGGAGATGATGCCGCGCCGGGACAGCGCCAGCATCTTGCGGAGCGTGTATTTCGACTCTCCCGAGGCCCGCGATCCGCGCTGATACTCCACGGCCGTCTCCGGAAATCCTGCCCAGCTGATCGCGCCGCGGAGGAAGAGTTCGTTGTCACCGAGCCCCGTCAGCAGATCGACCACGTTCCTGTCGAGCAGCCTGAAATCCCCCGTGTCCAGCGCGACCGGGTGATCGGACATCGCTTTCAAGATGCGGTAATAAGCAAATGCGGACAGCTTTTTGAAGTAGCTCTCTCCCTCTCGTCCACTGCGTCTGGCGGAGACGACGGGCCAGCCCTGCCGCCATAAGGAGACCATCTCCGGGATCAGTTCAGGAGGGTCCTGAAGATCCGCGTCGATGAGGACGACCGCGTCCCCCACCGCTTCTCGCAGGCCGGCCAGGCAGCCTGCCTGGTGGCCGAAGTTACGGCCGAACCGCAGCGCGCGCACGGACGGTTCCCGCGCCACGAACTCCTGGATGACCGACCAGGTGCCGTCCACGCTGCCGTCGTCCACATACAGCACTTCGTATTCCGCGCTCCGGTCGGAGCCGATGACACCTATGAGCCTGGAGTGAGTTTCCCGGAGCACGGCCTCCTCGTTGTAGCAGGGCAGGACGATGCTCACCAGATACGAATCATTCTTTCGTGCGTACACCTGACTGACGGACACGTGGCCTCTCCCAATTAACGATGGTGCGGAGGATGGCTCGTTTCCTCGGATCATACGAATGAGTCGGCGCCAACAGATCGCCGCTCTGTCGCATTTATTTCGCTGATCGTGTTTCATTTCGGAGCTTCACCCACGCCCGGATTCTCTGTCAACCCACCCCCAGCAATCGAGACAATCGTCCTCGGTCGCTCCGGACCCGGGCGCCGCGGGCCGACCGGCCGCAGATCTGCGACGACCCATCCAGCGCCGGGATCGGCCCGTGCGTGACAACAACTGGTTCCAGCCGACGGAATCAGGCGTTCCACCCCATGACTTCGCGCCCGCCGGGCCGACGGAACGCACACGCCTGCTCCCCGGCCTTTATGACCGAAATCAATAGAGCGGGAACATTTCATGTTTGCTGAGCGGTCGGACCGGAAACCGAAGCCGACGCCGGGAAAGACATCGGGCCACATCGGACCAATTCACCGACATCACGCCCTCTTATCGGAATATCATCCCGGGTTACCGGTAGGTGCACTAGAGGTAGCGCGCCCGAATCTGGCAGTGCGGCGGATCGTTCGGCAGGTCCGCGATGTCGGGCCGGCCCGGACTCACGGGCTCGTACAGCGAATCCATCGGAATGAGGGTGCCGCCCATCAGAGCCGCCGCCACCGCGAGCCCCGCCACGAGACTGGCCGACGCCCCGGCCGGCAGGGCGATCCCCACCACGCACGCGGACAGCCACAACCAGGCGGTCAACCGGGCCCCGTACGCGATGTGCCGCCTTCCCGAGGGAGCAGCCGGGAACACCCACGCGGCCTGTCGACGCGCGAATTCACGCCGCCGGTTCTCGCTTCCCCGCACCATGACCCGTATCTCCCGGGAGCAGAGACCGCACCATACGGCGACACGCTGCCGGCGAGCGGAATCGACCGTCACCACCTGCTCCTGCGCCCAGTACGGCGATTCGGTGCCGTGACAGTCGTTCACCCGTCTGTGCGCGACGCTGATACCGACCCTCTCCTGGCCCAGGATGACCGCCGCCCTCCGCCGCGATACCCACGTCGCCACCGGTTTCCTGTCCCCTCCCGGCGATGTTTGCCCGGTCGCGGCACCGGTCCGGCCTGACATACGTGACATACCCCCGGGGCAACACCCCACCCGCCGGAGCCCGTATCCGGCCGGTCTCCGACGGTGCGCCGCACGGGAGTCGAGCATCTGCACGAGGCTGCCGGGCGCCCGCGAAAAACTCGTGCCGCGCACGGCAACCTTTCCCGTGCGGGCGGCGACTAGGGGGCGCAGGGTCTCAATTCCCCCCCACCCCTGGAGGATTCCGTGCGGTTCAACGTCAGTTCGTACGAGGCGGCCCCCGGGCGCCCGCCAAGACCCGGGCGCCCGCGCGTCCTTGGCGGGGCGCTGGGCCTGCTCGCGACGGCCTGCGCGGTCGTCGCCGGCCTGATGACGGCGGCGTCCGGCTCGGCGCAGCCCGGGGATCGCACGGAGACGGCCGCGGCGCGGTCCGGAGAGCGTGCGGTGGCCGCCGCGCAGCTGGAGCGGCTCGACCGCGGCCTGGTCAGTGTCCACACGGGCAATGACAACCTGGTCAGTTGGCGCTGGCTGGCCACGGACGCGAGCAACGTCACCTTCAACCTCTACCGCGGCTCCGCCAAGGTCAACACCGAGCCGATCACCACCGCCAACTATCTGCACAAGGACGCGCCGAACTCCGCCGACTACACGGTGCGCGCGGTGGTGAACGGTACGGAACAGGCCGCCTCACCCAGCGCGATCCAGTTCCGCGCCGGCTACCTCGATGTGCCGATCTCGGCCCCGGCGGCCGGCTCGGACTACACGTACGAGGCGAACGACGCCTCCGTCGGCGACCTCGACGGGGACGGCGACCTCGACATCGTCCTGAAGTGGCAGCCCACCAACGCCAAGGACAACTCGCAGTCCGGGACGACCGGTAACACCATCGTCGACGGCTACACCCTCCAGGGCCAGCGGCTGTGGCGGATCGACCTGGGCCGCAACATCCGCTCCGGCGCGCACTACACGCAGTTCCAGGTCTTCGACTACGACGGTGACGGCAAGTCCGAGGTCGCGATGAAGACCGCCGACGGGACGGTCGACGGCACGGGCAAGGCGATCGGCAACGCCTCCGCCGACTACCGTAATTCCTCCGGTTACGTACTCAGCGGCCCCGAGTTCCTGACGGTGTTCAACGGACAGACGGGCGCCGTGCGCAGCACCGTCGACTATGTGCCGGCGCGCGGTACGGTCTCCTCCTGGGGCGACTCGTACGGCAACCGTGTGGACCGCTTCCTTGCCGGGACCGCCTACCTGGACGGCAACAAGCCGTCGCTGATCATGGCGCGGGGCTACTACACCCGTACGGTCATCTCCGCCTGGGACTTCACCGGTGGCCAGCTCACCCGCAAGTGGACATTCGACACCAACAGTTCCACGAACAGCGGCAAGGGCTACGACGGCCAGGGCAACCACGCCCTGAGCATCGGTGACGTGGACGGCGACGGCCGGGACGAGATCGTCTACGGCTCGATGGCCGTGGACGACAACGGCTCCGGTCTGTGGACGACGAAGAACGGCCATGGCGACGCCGCCCACCTGGGCGACCTCGACCCGTCCCGGCCCGGTCTCGAATACTTCAAGGTCGACGAGGATTCGTCCAAGCCGTCCTCCTACTTCGCCGATGCCAGGACCGGCCAGGTCCTGTGGCAGACGGCGGCGAGCGGCGACAACGGCCGCGGCGTGGCGGCTGACATCTGGGCGGGCAACGACGGCGCCGAGATGTGGTCGGCGGCCGACGGCTCCATACGCGACAAGTCCGGCGCCACCAAGGGCCGCAAACCGTCCTCGATGAACTTCCTGTCCTGGTGGGACGGCGACCCGGTGCGCGAGCTGCTCGACGGCACCCGTATCGACAAGTACGGCACCGCCTCGGACAGCCGGCTGCTCACCGCGTCCGGGGTGCACTCCAACAACGGCACCAAGGCCACCCCCTCGCTCTCCGGCGACATCCTCGGTGACTGGCGCGAAGAGGTCATCTGGCCCACCACCGGCAACACGGCGCTGCGCATCTACTCGACGCCCCACCTGACCGACCGGAAGATCACCACGCTGCTGCACGACCGGCAGTACCGGACGGCGCTGGCCTGGCAGAACACCGCCTACAACCAGCCCCCGCACCCCAGTTTCTTCATCGGCGACAAGATGCCCACGCCGCCGCGACCGACCATCACCACCCCGTAGCTCCCCTCGAACGTTCCCTCTCGAACGTTCCCTCTGAATCACGTAGTTCCCACCCTCGAATCACAAGGAGCCACCCCCAAATGACCGACATCAAGGGCAAGAACCTCAAGCGAAGGCGCCGGGTGATCGCCGGCGGCATCGGTGCCATCGCCCTCACTCTCGGCGCACTCCCCTCCGGCCTGAACCTGTCCACCGCCGAGGCCGCCACCTGGCCGTCCGCCAACGGCAGCGAGGCTGTCGGCGCCACCAAGAGCATCAGTGGTTCCGTCGACGGTGGCATGAAGCGCTACTACGGCACGGGCGACCTCGGCGGCGACGGTCAGGGCGAGGGCCAGGACCCGATCTTCCAGCTCGCGGACGGCGCGACTCTGAAGAACGTGATCCTCGGCGCCCCCGCCGCCGACGGTATCCACTGCGCCGGCAGCTGCACGCTCCAGAACGTGTGGTGGGAGGACGTCGGCGAGGACGCGGCCACCTTCCGGGGCACGGGCAAGACGTTCAACATCGTCGGTGGTGGCGCCCGCAAGGCCGCGGACAAGATCTTCCAGTTCAACGGCGGCGGCACCCTGAACATCTCCAACTTCTCGGGCCAGGACTTCAAGACTTTCGTCCGCTCCTGCGGCAACTGCTCCAGCCAGTACAAGCGCACGATCAATGTGACCAACACGGAGATCATCGCGCCGGGCAGTGTCATCGGCGGGATCAACACCAACTACGGCGACTCGCTGACCCTGCGCGGTATCACCATCGTCGGGGACAGCAGCAAGAAGATCGTGCCCTGTCAGAAGTACATCGGGAACAACACCGGTGCGGAGCCGACGAAGAACGGCACCGGACCCGACAGCACGTACTGCAAGTACGCGGCCTCGGACCTCACCTACAGGTGAGCCGGTAACGCTCCACACGCGCGCGCCGCGTCCGCCTCGCCCGTCAGGGGCGGGGCGGGCGCGGCGCGCACCGTTTTCAAGGAGTCGGTACAAGGAGTCGGTACGTCGGTACAAGGAATCGGTACAAGGAGTGCGGTACCAGGGGCGGTTCAGGATCCGGTGAGGCTGACACCGAAGACTTCGAGGATCCCGTACACACCGAGGAACACGATGGCCGCGCTGCTGACGCCGAGCGCCACCGTCAGCCAGACGCTGCCGCGGAAGCGCCGCTCCACTCCGGTGGCCCGCAGCCGCCACGCGGCGATCACCACCGCGAGCAGGAAGACCCCGCCGCCGAGTCCGCCGACCTGCACCATCAGGACGGGCGACTGTACGAAGAGGAAGAGCGAGGCCCAGACGGTGGGCAGGCAGTACGTGAGGATCTGGATCGTACGGCGGCGGGCCCGCACGTCTTTCCAGTCGACGACCCCGAGCATCCCGAGGGTGTTGGTCCACAAGCGCGGCACACTCGCGGTGGAGCCGATGAGTGTCGAGAAGAGGACCGTGATGGCGCCGACGAGGAACACGTACTCGGCCCAGGGGCCCATGGTGTCGGTGTAGATGCGCGACAGTGTGCTGATCATCGAGTTGCCTTCTGGCACCAGCTTCTGCGGGTTCAGTACGGCGGCGCCGATGACGTAGAAGGAGAGGGTGCACAGCGTGCAGATCAGCCAGCCCGCCGCGACATCGAGGCGCATCACTTTCAGCCAGCCCTCGGCCCGGCGCGCCCGGTCCTCGGTGCCGTCGTCCGGGCCGGTCCAGCGGGCGTAGCCCTTCTCCAGGCACCAGTACGTGTACGTCGTCATCTCGTCGGCGCCGACCCCCGTGATGCCGAACATGGCGAGGGCGACTCCGGCGGTGCCGGCCGGGATGAGGAAGCTGAGCCCCTCGCCCAACTCGCCGGTTCCGTAGCCGAATTCGGTCAGCGGGAGGCCGAGCGCGAGTCCCACGGTCACGAGGGTGAAGATGACGACCGAGGCGACGCAGAGGCGTTCCACCATGCCGTACTTGTTGGTGCCCAGCAGGGCGATCGCGAGCGCGGTGACGAGTACGGCCCACACGGCCAGCGACCGGAAGCTCAGTGCCTCGCCGGTGATCGGCCACAGGATGGAGCAGGCGGCGGCGGTGCCGCCGATGATGCCGCCGCGCTGGAACATCTTGGCGAAGTCCATGCCGATCCAGAGCCAGTTGATCCAGCTCACGGGCCCGATGCGGGGACCTATCTCGCGGTAACCCTCCAGCGCGGTACGGCCGTTGAGGATGGTCCAGCGGGCCAGCTCCATCTGGACCCAGACCTTCACCCCGGTGCTGATGATCACCAGCCAGAGCAGGGCGAAACCGGCCCTGGCGCCGAGCGATGTGGTGACGATCAGTTCGCCGGACCCGACCACGGCGGCCGACAGGACGAACCCGGGGCCGAGGTGGCGCAACCGCCCGGCGAAGGCGGTCGGTGCTTCGCGGACGTCTTCGGCGCGCAGCGCGTACGGGTCGGCCGGCACGGCGGGCGCGGCCGGGGTTCCCGGCATCGTCCGTGTCGTCATTTTCGGCATGACAGATCCTTGGGTTCGCCCGGCATCGTTGCCGGACACGGGAACAGAAAGGAGTGGAACGGTCGGAACGGCGGTTGAGAGGGAAGGGAGTTGAGGGGAAGAGAGATGAGGGAAGGGTCAGCGGGCCGGGCGCAGCGGAGACTCCCCCGCCAGGACCCGTACGACGTCCTCGGCGATCATGACGCCCATGGCCCGGTTGGCTTCGTGACTGCACGCCGCCATGTGCGAGGTGAGCAGGACGTTCGGCGCGGTACGCAACGGGCTGTCACCCAGGGGCTCTTGGGCGAACGCGTCGAGTGCGGCCCCGCCGAGATGGCCGTCCTTGAGCAGACCGGCGAGCGCCTCCTCGTCCACGAGACCACCACGCGCGGCGTTGACCAGGAGCGCGCCGGGCTTCATCGACGCGAGGCGGCCACGGTGCAGGAGCGGGCCGGAGCCGGGGTCCGCGGGCAGGTGCAGGCTGACGATGTCCGCCTGTGCGAGGCAGTCGTCGAGGCCGCCGGGCCGCGCGCCCTGAGCGGCGATGTCCTCGTCGCCGACGTACGGGTCGTGGGCGAGCACCGTCATGCCGAAGGCCAGCGCGTAACCGGTGAGGAGCCGGCCGATGCGGCCGAAGCCGATGACGGCCAGGGTCTTTCCGGCGAGTTCCGGCCCGAACAGCTTCGGCCAGTCCCCGTCGGAGACCCGCTGATGCGAGGCGGTGATACGGCGGGAGGCATCCAGGATCAGGCCGAACGTGAACTCGGCGACGGCGCGGGAGTTGCTGCCGGGCGCGCAGACGACAGGGATGCCGCGAGCGTGGGCCGCGGCCAGGTCGATGGTGTCGACGCCGACCCCGTGCTTGGCGATGACCTTGAGCCGGGCCCCGGCGTCGATGATCTCGGCGGTGATCAGATCCATGCCGACGACCAGCGCGTCGGCGTCCGCGACCCGCTCCAGCAGTTCGCCGCCGGGCAGGGCCGCGTCCTCGTACGGCCGCGACGGGCCCGCCCCGGCCTGTTCGAGGAGTTCCCAGGGCTCGCGGGAGAAGCGCGCGAAGGTGGGAGTGGTGATGAGAGTGGTGCTCATACGGGGGTCTCCTGGTCCGCCGGGGCGGGATCGGGCGGAGGTACAGGGCGAGGTGCTCGGCGGAGGTACTCGGCAGGAAGGGTTGAGGGCCTTGATGGCTGAGGGGCCTTGAAGGCTGAACGGCCAGAAAGATGTCGCGCCGAAAAGATGACACGCTTGCGTGCAGTGCGCAAGAGGTCGCGCGCGTTGTGCGCAGTCTTTATCGTCGCCGACTGCCGAGACCGTCCGCTTACCGGCATGTGCGCACGCCATGCATGGCTGCTTCCCGGCATACCCTGGGCTCGGTTCACCCTGCTCGGGACCGTCACACCACAGGAGATTGCGCGGATCGCGCAGAAAGTGGATCGCGCAGGAAGACGGTTCACGGAGAAGCGGATCGCGGAGAAAGAAGAGAGGACTGAAGCGGCACGGGCGCGGCGCGGCGGCCGCGCCCCGGCCGAAGGATCAGTTCAGCGGCTTGTCGACGACCGCCTTCGCGTGACTGAAGGTGTCGATCGAGTACTCACCGTGGTACCGCCCCATGCCGCTCGCGCCGACTCCGCCGAACGGCAGCTCGGGCATGGCCAGATGAGACACGGGGAGCCCGAAGGTGAGCGCGCCGGAGGAGGTCTCCCCCGTCAGCCGCCGCTTGGTCTCCTCGGTCTCGGTGAACGCGTACAACGCCAGGGGCTTGTCACGGTCGTTGATGAACGCGATCGCCGCGTCGAGGTCCGGTACGGAGACGATCGGCAGGACGGGCCCGAAGATCTCCTCGCTCATCACGGGAGCGTCCGGCGAGACGTCCGCCAGTACGGTCGGGTCGATGTGGCGGGTGGCCCGGTCATGGCCACCGCCGAGGACGACGCGTCCGTCGCCGAGGAACGGGGCCAGCCGGTCGAAGTTCCGCTCGTTGACGATCTTTCCGTAGTTCGGGTTGCCCGCCGGGTCCTCCCCGTACAACTCGTGGACGGCGGCGGCCAGGTGTGGCTCCAGCTCCGACGCCGTGTCACCGATGGCGAGGACATAGTCGGGAGCGACACAGGTCTGACCCGCGTTGGCGAACTTCCCGCGCGCGATCCGCCGCGCGGTGACCGCCAGGTCCGCGCCCGGCTCGACCACGACCGGGCTCTTGCCGCCGAGTTCCAGGGTGACCGGGGTGAGGTGCTTGGCGGCGGCGGTCATGACGATGCGTCCGACATTGCCGCTGCCGGTGTAGAAGATATGGTCGAAGCGCTGTTCCAGCAGGGTGGTGGTCTCCGGGATCGCGCCTTCCACCACGGCGACCGCGTCGTTGTCGAGGTACCCCGGCACCAGCTCGGCGAGCACGGCGGAGGTCGCCGGCGCGAGCTCGCTGGGCTTGATGACGACGGTGTTGCCCGACGCGAGCGCGCCCACCAGCGGAGCGAGGACGAGCTGTACGGGGTAGTTCCACGGGCCGATGATCAGCACCACGCCCAGGGGGTCCCGTACCACCTGGGCCCCGGCGGGAAGGAAGGCGTCCGGGACGGCGGCGGGCCTGGGCCGCAGCCACTCCTCCAGGTGCGCGACCGTGTGGTCGAGCTCGTTGAGGGTGAACCCGATCTCGGCGCGGTACGCCTCGGCCGGGTTCTTGCCCAGGTCCGCGAGGAGGGCCGCCTGGAGTTCCTCGCTCTTCTCGGTGAGCAGCCGGCGCAACGCTTCGAGCTGTCCGAGCCGCCAGGAAAGCGGCTTGGTCCGGCCGGTGTTGAAGGTCGCGCGCAGCCGCGCGACGGCGGCGGGGATGGCGGGGGTCATGGTCCTGCTCCTTGCTCGGCGGTGTGCGGCCGCCGCTTTCGGTGTGCCGTGTGCGGTATGCCCTGTGCGGGCCGAGATCTCCGTACGTCCGGCCTGCTCAACCACCGTATTACCTACCGGAACCGACACCTCGTCGGCGTTCGACTACACTGCCGCTGTGTCCAGTCCCGAGGCATCAAGACTCTAGCCACCGGTCGTCCGGTGGCCTCCTCGCGTTGTCGCGTCGCATTCCCCGCCCCCGCCCATGAGGCCACGGGCGCGGTGCGGCGCAGTCGCTGAGCGCTGAGCGCCGCCACCGGATCGCCGTAGTACGGGCTGTGTTCCACCACCGCTGTGTGTCGCCTTCGCGATGTCACTGCCGGGTGTGTTGCCCGGCCCGTTCGTGTCGAAGTTTCTCGATTCCTCACGTGGCTGCGGGAGTTCTGTCATGCCCTTCGCTCTGTACCTGCTCGGACTGGCGGTCTTCGCCATGGGAACGTCCGAGTTCATGTTGTCCGGCCTCGGCCCGGACATCGCACGCGACCTGCACGTATCCATCCCGGTTTCGGGGTATCTGACCTCGGCGTTCGCGGTCGGGATGGTCATCGGGGCGCCCCTGATGGCGATCCTGAGTCTGCGCTGGTCGCGACGTCACTCGCTGCTGTTCTTTCTGGTCACCTTCCTGCTCGTCCATGTCCTCGGCGCGGTCACCACCAGCTTCGGGGTCCTGCTGGTCACCCGGGTCGTCGGGGCGCTGGCCAACGCCGGGTTCCTGGCGGTGGCCCTGGTGACCGCGACCGCGATGGTCGAGCCGAACGCCAAGGGCCGCGCCACCTCGGCCCTGCTCGGTGGCGTCACCGTCGCCTGTGTGGCGGGCGTCCCCGCCGGTGCGCTGCTCGGTCAACTGTGGGGCTGGCGCTCGGCGTTCTGGGCGGTGGCCGTCGTGTCGGTACCGGCCGTCTTCGCGATTCTGCGGGCGGTGCCGACCGGCTCTCCCGACTCCCCCGGGTCCGTCGGCCCGAGCGCGCGCAAGGAGTTGCGGGCCCTGCGCGGTCCGCGCCTCCTGGTGACACTGCTGCTGGGCGCCCTGGTGAACGGTGCGACGTTCTGTACGTTCACGTACCTCACGCCCCTGCTGACCACCGTCACCGGGCTCGGCTCCGGATGGATCCCCGCGCTGCTGGCGCTGTTCGGTCTGGGTTCGTTCGTGGGTGTCGCCGTGGGCGGCCGGAGCGCCGACGTACGGCCGGTCCCGTTCCTGGTGACCGGCGGGGTGGCACTGCTCATCGGCTGGATCGTGTTCGCGGTCACGGCCGGGAACCCGGCGGCGGCGGTCGTTCTCGTCTTCGTCCAGGGAGCCCTCTCCTTCGCCGTCGGGTCCACGTTGATCGCGCGGGCCCTCTACGCGGCGACCGGGGCACCGACCCTGGCCGGCGGGCTCGCCACGGCCGCTTTCAACGTCGGCGGCGCGATCGGTCCCTGGCTCGGTGGAATCGCGATCTCGGCGGGGCTCGGTTTCCGCTCGCCCCTGTGGGTCAGCGCCCTGCTGGTGGCGCTGGCTCTGGCTCTGGCCGCCGCGAGTGTGGCGCGAGCGGTACGGCGCCGGTCCTCACGCCCGGGTCAGGACCACTGTGCAGGGGCCGTAACCACTCACACTCGCCGGACGTGACACCTGGGTAACCGGTATTTCGTAGGGTCAGGGGCCGAGTACCCGCATACGCGTCCGACGACGAAATCCGAACGCACATCCGATGGAAGAGTCACGGCCCAGGCGATCCGGCCTGGGCCGTGACCGTCCGAGCGCGAAAGAGGCCGCCCGTGACCGCACCCGTGACCGCACCGAACCAGCAGGCCGAGAGCACCGCAGCCCAGGTGCGGACCGTCTGCTCGTACTGCGGTGTCGGCTGCGGGATCCTCCTCGATGTCAGCACGGGCGCCCACGGCCGGCGGACCGTCCGCAAGGCGTCCGGCGACAAGGCGCACCCAGCCAACGGCGGCAGGCTGTGCACCAAGGGCGCGACGAGCGCCGACCTGCTCGCGGCCACCGGACGGCTGACGACCGCGTCGGTACGGCCGGAGCGCGGCGCCGAGCCGGCGTCCCTCGCCATGGACGCCGCGATCAAGGAGACGGCACGGCGGCTACGCGCCGTCCTCGACCGGCACGGCCCGGACGCCCTCTCCTTCTACGTGTCCGGCCAGCTGACGCTGGAGGCGCAGTACCTGGCGAACAAACTGGCCAAGGGCTTCGTCCGCACCAACCAGATCGAGTCCAACTCCCGGCTGTGCATGGCCAGTGCGGGCAGCGGCTACAAGCTGTCGCTCGGCGCGGACGGCCCGCCCGGCTCGTACCAGGACTTCGAGCACGCCGATGTCTTCCTCGTCATCGGCTCCAACATGGCCGACTGCCACCCCATCCTCTTCCTGCGCCTCATGGAGCGGGTCAAGGCGGGCGCGAAGCTGATCGTGGTCGATCCCCGGCGCACGGCCACCGCCGCCAAGGCCGATCTGTTCCTCCAGATCAAGCCGGGTACGGACCTGGCGCTGCTCAACGGACTGCTGCGGCTGCTGGTCGAGAACGGTCACACCGACCCGGTCTTCATCGCGGAGCACACCGAGGGCTGGGAGGCCATGCCCGCCTTCCTCCAGGACTACTCACCCGGCACGGTCGCGGAGATCACCGGCATCCCGGAGTCCGACATCCGCGAGGCCGCCCGGACGATCGGCGCCGCGGGCGAGTGGATGAGCTGCTGGACCATGGGCCTGAACCAGAGCACTCACGGCACCTGGAACACCAACGCGCTGGTCAACCTGCATCTGGCGACCGGGGCGATCTGCCGTCCCGGCAGCGGCCCGTTCTCGCTGACCGGACAGCCCAACGCCATGGGCGGTCGCGAGATGGGCTATATGGGGCCGGGCCTGCCGGGCCAGCGATCGGTGCTGGTGGACGAGGACCGGGCCTTCGTCGAGGACCTGTGGGGCGTCGGGCCCGGGACGGTGCGCGCGGACGGGTCCGGCAAAGGCACCGTGGAGATGTTCCGGCGGATGGCGGACGGGGACATCAAGGCGTGCTGGATCATGTGCACCAACCCCGTCGCTTCGGTGGCCAACCGCAGGACCGTCATCGAGGGCCTGGAGGCGGCGGAACTGGTCATCACCCAGGACGTCTTCGCCGAGACCGAGACCAACGCCTACGCCGATGTCGTCCTGCCCGCGGCCCTGTGGGCGGAGTCCGAGGGCGTGATCATCAACTCGGAGCGCAATCTCACGCTCAGCCGGCAGGCCGTGGATCCGCCGGGTGAGGCCTGGCCGGACTGGCGGATCATCGCGCGGATCGCCTGCGAGATGGGCTTCGAGGACGCGTTCGACTACGGCAGCGCCGAGGAGATCTTCGAGGAGATCAAGCGCGCCTGGAACCCGAAGACCGGCTACGACCTGCGCGGGGTGACGTACGAGCGGCTGCGCGGCACCCCCGTGCAGTGGCCCAGCGCGTCCGTGGACGGCCCGGACCGCAACCCGGTCAGGTATCTCAACGACGGTGTCAGCCAGACCCTGACCGAGCGTGCGGACGGGACCCGGCCCCGGCTGGTCTTCCCCACCGCCTCCGGCCGCGCCGTGTTCTTCCCCCGCCCGCATGTGCCGGCGGCCGAGATGCCCGACGACGACTACCCGTACGTCCTGAACACCGGCCGGCTCCAGCACCAGTGGCACACCCTGACCAAGACCGGCAGGATCGCCAAGCTGAACAAGCTCAACCCCGGCCCCTTCGTGGAGATCCACCCCCAGGACGCGGACGCGATGGGGATCGCGGAGGGCGACCGCGTCGAGGTCGCCTCCCGGCGGGGCCGGGCGGTGCTGCCGGCCGTGGTGACCGACCGCGTACGGCCGGGGAACTGCTTCGCTCCCTTCCACTGGAACGATCTGTACGGCGAGTACCTCAGCGTCAACGCGGTCACCAGCGATGCCGTCGATCCGGTCTCCTTCCAGCCCGAATTCAAGGTCTGCGCCGTGTCGTTGACGCGGGTCGCGGCTGCGCCGCAGGCGTCGCGTACGGGAGACGAGTCCGAGGCCGGGACAGGAGCCGGGGTCGACAGTGATACCGCCCCAGGCACCACAGGCGCAGGCGGCTCGATGGCGGTGCTGGCCGGACTGTTCGGGATCGCCGACGCGACACCGCCGGTGCTGACGGACGAGGAACGCCGCTACCTGTCCGGTTTCCTCGCGGGGATGGGCGCCGCCGGACTCGGTGACGGACTCGGCAAGGGACTCGACAACGCGTCCGGAGCCGGGCCCGGGGCCCGGGCTTCCGGTACGCCGGTGCTGCCCCCGCACGCGCCCCTCGCCCCGGATCGCGCCCTCTGGGTCGACGGGGTCCTGGCCGGGATGTTCTCCCGCTCCCCCGCCGGACCCGTCCCCGGCACCGCACCGGGATCTCCCGCGCCCGCCTCCCCCCGGCCCGCCGACGGACCCTCCGGTGCCACGCCCGGACGCGAGGTCGTCATCCTGTGGGCCTCCCAGACAGGCAACGCCGAAGAGGTGGCGGCCGCCACCGCGCGACGGCTGGCCGACGACGGCCGGGAGGCGCGGCTCCTCAGCATGGACGACGGCGCGCCGGACGCCCTGCCGCGCGGCGCCGACCTGCTCATCGTCACCAGCACGTTCGGTGACGGCGACGCTCCCGACAACGGCTCCCGGTTCTGGGCGACCCTCAGCGCGCCGGACCTCCCCCGGCTGGACGGCGTACGATACGCCGTTCTCGCCCTCGGCGACTCCTCGTACGACGACTTCTGCGGCCATGGCCGCCGTATCGACGAGCGGCTCGAAGAACTGGGCGCCGTCCGCCTGGTCCCCCGTACCGACTGCGAACCGGACTACGAACAGCCTGCCGGGCAGTGGCTCGACCAGGTGCTCACCGCTCTGAACACATCGGCGGGACCGGCCACCAACACTCCCGCCTCATCATCCGTCCCGGCACAGACACAGACACAGACGCCACCAGCGCCCGCTCGCCCCTCCAAGGCCGCGCCCGCCACCGCCCGGCTGGCGGGCAACCGGCTGCTCAGCCTCCCCGGGGCCGGCAAGGAGGTACGCCGGTTCACGTTCGACACCGGCGACAGCGACGCCCCGCTCGTCTACGAGGCCGGGGACGCGCTCGGCGTACAGCCGCTGAACTGCCCGGACCTGGTCGCGGAGTGGCTGGCGGTGACCGGCCTCGACCCCGGCGCCGCGATCGAGGTCCCGGGCCTCGGGTCAGTGCCGCTCGGCGAAGCCCTGCACCGCCATCTGGACATCGCGAAGATCACCCCCGACCTGCTGCGCCTGGTCGCCGAACGCACCCACGACCGTACGGTCAAGAAGCTCCTCCGCCCGGACAACAAGGGCGAGTTGGCCCAGTGGACCTGGGGCCGGCAGGCCGTCGACATCATCGCCGAACACCCTGTCCGCGCCGGGGCCGCCGAATGGGCCGCCTGCTTCAAACGCCTCCAGCCGCGCCTCTACTCCATATCGTCGAGCCCGCTGACCGACCCGAACCGTATCGGTCTGACGGTCTCCGTCGTCCGGTACGACAACCACCGGGGCCGACCGCGCAAGGGCGTCGCGTCGGCCTTCCTCGCCGACGCCGCTCCCGGCAGCCCGGTGCCGGTCCACGTCCAGCGCTCGGCCCATTTCCGCCCACCGGCCGACCCGGCCACTCCCATGGTGATGGTGGGCCCCGGTACGGGAGTCGCCCCCTTCGTCGGCTTCCTCGACGAGCGGCGCGCACGTGGCCACCAGGCCCCCAACTGGCTCTTCTTCGGCGAACAGCGACGCGCCACCGACTTCTACTACGAGGAGGAGCTGGACGAGTTGCGCCGCGAAGGCACCCTGACCCGGCTGGACACCGCCTTCTCCCGCGACCAGCGCGCCAAGGTCTACGTCCAGGACCGGATGCGGGAACACGGCGCCCAGTTGTGGTCCTGGCTCCAGGACGGCGCCCACTTCTATGTCTGCGGCGACGCCTCCCGGATGGCCAAGGACGTCGACCGCGCGCTGCGAGACATCGCGGTCGCCCATGGCGGCCTGGACGAGGACGCGGCGGCCCTGTACGTCAAACAGCTCTCCGCCGACAAGCGCTACGCCCGCGACGTGTACTGACCCGGCCGGACCGCCCGGCCGCCCCTTCCACGAGGACCCCTCAGCGGCCGGGCATCTCGATGCCGGCCCCCGGCCCCAGCGGCAGGCCGAATCCGTAGAAGATGCCGAGGATCGCCAGCCACACCACCAGGAACGGCACGACGAACACGGCGAGCCGGGAGATGAGTGTGCCGAGGCGGGCGTCCGGTTCGTAGCGGCGGAGCATGGCCAGCAGGAGGAAGACGTAGGGGTTCATCGGCGTGATGATGCCGGTGGCGGAGTCGCCGATACGGAAGGCGGCCTGGCTGAGTGCCGGGGTCATGCCGAGCAGCATGAACGCCGGTACGAACACGGGCCCGACCAGGGACCAGAGGGCCGACCCGGAGACGATGAAAAGGTTGAGGCAGGCGACCAGCAGGACGAACGCGACAATGGCCCAGAAGCCGGTGAGGCCGATGGAGTTGAGCAGCGCGGCGGCCTTCACCGCCAGCAGCACACCGACGTTGGACCAGTTGAAGACGGCGATGACCTGCGCGGCGACGAACATCAGGACGACATAGCCCGCCATGTTCCTGACCGAGTCGGCCATGGCCGTGACGACGTCCTCGGTGCCGGACAGGGCCTTGACCGTGTAGCCGTAGGTGAGTCCGGCCAGCAGGAAGGCGCCGAACAGGACCGGGACGATGCCGCTGAGGACCGGCGAGGGTACGAAGGCGCCGCCCTCACCCCGCAGTGGAGCCCCGGAAGGCAGCCACAGGACGAGAACGGCCGCCGCGTACACGGCCAGGACGAGGCCGGTGCGGAGCAGTCCCCGGCGCTGCGCTGGGGTGAGGGTCAGGCTCTCGTGCTCGGGCTCGTCGTCGGCCGGGCGGTAGGTGCCGAGGCGCGGTTCGAGGACGCGGCTGATCAGGAATCCGCCGAGCATTCCGAGGACGATGCTGCTGGACGCGGTGAAGAAGTAGTTGATGAGCAGGTGGATGTCGAGTCCGTCGGCGGCCGGCAGGACGGAGGCCGCCTGCTGGGTGATGCCGACGTAGAGGGCGTCGAGCGAGCCGATGGTGAACCCGGCGGCGTAGCCGGCGCCGACGCAGGCGAAGCCGCCGATGAGGCCCGCGACAGGGTGGCGGCCCGCGCTCTTGAAGACCATGGCCGCGAGCGGTGGGAGCACGATGGAGGCGACGTCGCTCATCATGTGGGCCTGGCAGGCGATCAGAGCCACGGCGTACGGCAGTACGGAGCGGGGGGCGCGGGCCAGGGTGGCCCGCATCACGGTCTCCAGCAGGCCGGCCTTCTCCGCGAGCCCGACCGCCATGATCATGACCAGCACGGCCGCGATGGGCGGGAAGGTCGCGAAGTTGGGGATCAGGTTCTCCAGCAGCCAGCGCAGGCCCGCGCCGCTGAAAAGCCCGTTGATGTCCTTGGTCTCGTCGGTGCCGGGGACGGTGACGGAGACGCCCGCGAGGGCGAGCGCCGTGGAGACGGCGGCCAGGACCGCGAAGAGCGACGCGAACAGGGCGATGGGGTTGGGCAGCGCGTTGCCCGCCCGCTCGATCACGGAGAGTACGCGGTCGAGCCGTCCGGGCCGTCCGGTGCCGGAGGGGTCGTGGTCCGGGGCGCCCCGGTCCGGGGGCCCGCCGCCCTGGGTGGCGGGATCGGCCAGTGAGGGCATCAGGACTCCTTGCCGGTTGGGGGTGCGGCCGGGAGCAGGAGGTCCTTGCGGATGATCCCGTCCTGGACGACGCACAGGATGTTGGCGGGATCACCGAGCACCCCGATGTCGGCGAGCGGGTCGCCGTCGCAGATCACCAGGTCGGCGGTGCGGCCGGGGGCCAGCGTGCCGAGCCGGTCGGCCACACCGAGGAGTTCGGCGGAGGTGCGGGTGCCGGCGACGATGGCGGCCATGGGGTCCATGCCCAGGTCCACCAGGTAGCTGAGCTCCATCAGGTTCACCCCGTGCGGGCCGACCGCGGCGTCGGTGCCGAGCGCGATCCGGGCGCCGCGCTCGATGGCGCGGGCGATGTTCTCCTTGGTGATGCCGGACCAGCGGACCTTCTTCTCGTAGTGGTAGGCGGGCATGGTGGCCTTGTTGATGCCCGCGTACACCGTGGAGAGCGTCGGGACGACGAAGACGCCCCGCTCCCCGGCCAGGTCCAGGGCCGGGTCGTCCAGCCCGTAGCCGTGCTCGACGCTGGTGACTCCGCCGCGGATGGCGTTCAGGATGCCCGCGTTGCCCTGGGCGTGGGCGGCGACCGGCTTGCCGCCGTGGCGCCGGGCCTCATCGACGACGGCCCTGATCTCCTCCTCCAGGAGCCCCTCGTCGTCGGGCTGGTCGTAGGGGCTGCCCATGCCGCCGGTGGCACAGACCTTGATCAGGTCCGCGCCTTCGCGCAGCACCCGGCGTACGGCCAGGCGCGACTCGTCCGCGGTGTCGGCGATCTCGGACATCCCGGCGGTGAGGTCGGTGCCGTCGGGCATGCGCAGGTCGGCGTGGCCGCCGGTGTGGCTGATGATCCGTACGGCCGTGTGCAGCCGCGGGCCCACGATCCGCCCGCTCTCGACGGCGGTGCGGTAGCCCGCGCTCAGACCGCCCAGGTCACGGGCGGAGGTGATGCCCGCGTCGAGGGTCTGCCGCAGCCGGGTCGCGGTGTCGAACGTGACGAGAACGGGGTCGAGTTCGGCCCGGCGGCTGGGCGGCGAGCCGTGCGCGTACGCGAGGTGCACATGGCAGTCGAAGAAGCCGGGCAGTACGGTGCGGCCGCCGGCGTCGATGACCCGTGCGGCGTCCGTCGCCGCCGGCGCCGTCGCGGCGGGGCCCGCGTAGGTGATCGTCCCGTCGGCGTCGGCCATGACGACGGCGGGGGCCACGGGGGCCGCTCCGGTGCCGTCGATGAGGGTCGCGTTCTCGACGCGCAGCGGGGTCCTGGGGATGTCGGTCGTCAGGGGATCCGTCATGGGATCGGTGTCACTCCTCAGGTGAAAGGAATACGGGCCCGGGGCAGTCTGTGTCCCCGAGTACGAGGAGTGTCGGAGATACAGGTAAATCGCGTGTTACCGTGCAGGCTTCCGCCGCCATTGGACCGGAATACGCAGGGATACGCCGCTCATGGAGATGCAGTCTTCCGCCACCCACCGGCCGGACCAGGCCGGTCCCGCCGTCCTGGACGAGCTGGACCGAGGCGTGGTGCACGCGCTTCAGATCCACCCGAGAGCCCCCTGGACGCTGGTCGGGGAGGTGCTCGGGGTCAACCCGGTGACGGCGGCGCGTCGTTGGCAGCGGCTGGAGGACGCGGGCCTGGCCTGGGTGACCGCCTATCCGCAGCTCTCCGACCCCCGGATCGTGGTGACCGGCATCGTCGAGGTCGACACGGAGCCCGGCATCGGGGAGGACGTGGCCAAGGCCCTGGCCGCCGACCCCTCGGTGGCGAACGTCAAGCTCACGGCAGGCGGCCGGGATCTGGTGGCCGCCGTCCAGGCCGGCGGCCTGGAGGAACTGGCCCGCCTGACCACCCTGCTGTTCCGGGGCACACCGGGGGTACGGGCGACCCGTACGCATGTGGCGACCGGTGTCCCCACCGAGGGCAGCCGGTGGCGGCTGCGCAGCCTCGACGCGGCGCAGTGCGCGCGGCTCGAAGAGGCCCGGCCGCACGAGTCGGCTCCTCCCGACGCGACGGTGGCCGAACAGGCGCGGAGCGCCCCCGGCGGGGACGCCCTGGACGCGCGGCTGCTGGAACTGCTGTGTACCGACGGCCGGATGTCGGTACCGGACCTGGCGACGGCGACCGGCGGGGGCCTCACCACGGTCCGGCGCAGGCTCGGGGCGCTGCTCGCGTCACGGGTACGGCTGCGCTGCGACCTGGCCCGGCCCCTGTCCGGATGGCCGCTGTCCGCCGTGTACTTCGCGTCCGTACCGGCCCAGCACCTCCAGGAGACCGTCGGAGTGCTGTCCGGGGTGCAGGAGGTACGGTCGTGCTCGATCACGGCGGGCCCGCACAACGTGGTGATCGACGTCTGGCTGCGCACCCTGGCCGACGTGCACGCCTTCGAGGCGCATCTGTCCCGTCGGCTGCCCCGGCTGGCCATCGACGACCGTTCGGTGGTGCTGCGTACCGCCAAGCACATGGGGCGGCTGCTGGACCGGGACGGGCGCTGTGTCGGTGTCGTACCGCTGCGCCTTCCACAGGGCCCGCGCCGCCCTTCCTGAACTCCCCCTTTTCTAAGGCCCTTACGCCGAAGGCCCTTCCGTCCCGGCGAAGTGCGGGTACGGAAGGGCCTTCGGCGTGTGACGGAACTCCCGCCTGGCCTACGGGCCTACCGGGCGACGTCCGGGTAGAAGTCCCGCGGCTTCCCGGAGCGGTCCTTGAGGCGGCCGAGCAGACTGGACGGGTATTCGATGACCCAGTAGCTCAGCACGGCCGCGGGGAGCGCGACCAGCAGCACGACCAGCACCGCCAGGGGGAAGGCCGCCTGATCGGCGGGCAGCAGCCCGGTCTTCTGGAGCTGGAGCATGACTGGCTCGTGCCAGATGAAGAGGCTGTAGCTGACCAGCCCGATGTAGGTGAGCCAGCGCGCCCTCAACAGGCTGTGCCAGCGCACCTGTTGGGACACGTGGATGGTGCTGAAGACCAGCAGCGCCCACATCAGGCTGGTGAGCGGGTGGTAGAAGGTGTACGTGAAGTTCACCGCTGTCGAGTCCAGCGACACGTAGTACGCGCCCGCCGCCGCGACCACCGAGAGGGCCACCGACCAGCGTGCCCGCAGCTTGCCCCGGTCGCCGAGGGCGACCATCAGCACGGCCAGGCCCATGCCCGCGGCGAAGCCGCCGAAGCGGGCCTGCGGGCCGAAGTACACGGGCCAGTTGGTGTGCGGCACCGCCAGTCCGTAGTGGGCGACCGTGATCCAGATCAGCGGGAGGACGAACAGCAGCAGGCAGCCTGCCGCGCACACGGCAACCCGGGCGCCCCGGCGCTGGATCGGCCGGCAGATCCGTACCGCGAGCGGTCCGAGCACGACGAGCGCGAGGTAGAACACGACCTCCAGCGACAGGGACCAGACCGGGCCCAGGGTGTAGAAGATCTGTTCCTTGCTGAACACATGGGTGAAGGTGAGGTGCTGGACAAGATCCAGCCAGTTGCCCGGCAGGCTCGAATTGCGGGTCGACCACACGACCAGGACCGCGGTGAAGTACAGCGGCACGATCCGTATCGCCCGTCGGAACAGGAACACCCCGGCCGGGCGTGTGGAGCCGCCGTCGATCGCGGCTCGCGCGTACGACAGCGTCAGCAGGTACGCGGACAGCACGAAGAAGAGGTCGATCACCTCCAGGGAGAGCAGCGCTCCCACGTACGGGCTGTCCACCGGCGGGTGGGAACCGTTCGCGTCGTAGCGGTAGTACAGCTGCCATACGTGGAAGATGACCGTGCTCAGCGCGGCCAGACCACGGAAGCCCTGGATCTCCTGGGCCTTGCTGCGGGCCGGTGCTCCCTCGGGCCCCGAACCGGTGGCACCGGCAGACGCCTTGCCGGGCCGGGGCGGGGACGCCGACCCCGACTCGGCCCCGGGCCGGGACGACGGCTTGCTCACCGTCGGTGTACTCACCGCGGACGCGTTCACGATTGAGGCGTTCACCGCTGACGTACTCACGACCGGTCCGCCCCCTTCTTCGCGGCGGCGCGGGGTGTGACCCGCCACTGCCGTTCTCCCAACGCCTCCTTCAGGCACGCCTGGCGCGCCAGCATGTTCTTGAAGTGGGTGTAGAAGAAGGTCGTGACGAAGACGTACCGCCAGAACCAGCTGCGGCGGCGCCGCAGTTCCGGTACGGCGAGCCGCCAGGCGAACGCGGCCTGTACCACTCCGGCCGACAGCGTGAACAGTGTCGCCAGCAGGCAGACCGGCACCGCCCAGTCGAGCTCCGTCACACCGCCCGCCTTCCACGCCGAGAACACGATGATGGGCAGCATCTGGAGTGTCAGCCACGGCTGTACCTCACGCCAGCCGAGCAGGACGAAGAGCCCCAGTTTCTGGCGGGGTGTGAACTCCGGCGAACGCAGGCCGCGCCACAGGTGCTTGAGCGAGACCTGGAGCCAGCCCTGGGCCCAGCGCGAACGCTGGTTCCACAGCGACTTCAGTGTGGTGGGCGCGAGTTCCTGCGAGACGAGCGTACGGTCCATGGTGATGCGGGCGCCCTCGTTCAGCGCGCGCAGGGTGGAGTCGATGTCCTCGGTCAGCATCGACCCGTGCATCCGGGTCCGGGCCAGCAGGTCGGTGCGCCAGAACCCGTTGGAGCCGCCGAACACACCGAATCCGTACAGCCGGGTCCGGCCCGGGTGGCTCACCGCGTAGATGGACTCGAACTCCACGGCCACCAGCTTCGCGACCCAGGAGCTGTCCCCGTTACGGATGACACAGTGCCCCTGGACGACGTCGTAGCCGTTCGACAGCCAGTGCCAGGCGTGCTGGAAGGCGTTCGGAGCCGGGTGGTGGTCGGCGTCGAAGATGCCGACCATCTCGCCGTGCACGCGGGTGACCGCCGCGTTGATGTTCTGTGCCTTGGACGTGCTGCCCTGTACCTGGAGCAGCACCAGGCGCGGGTCGCGGCGTGCGATCTCGCGGAGTGTGTCCTCGACGGGCAGCGGGTGCGGCGTGTTGTACGCCAGCATGATCTCCAGGTCGTTCGGATAGTCCAGGCGCAGGAAGGACTCGACCGTGTCGACGATGGTGGCGGCCTCGTTCGGCAGGTACGCGGCGATGACCGCGCTGGCCGGCGGATACGGCTGCCCGGGGTGCTCGGGACGCTCCTCCTGCCCGGCGGAGCGGTCCTGCCCCTTGGCGCCACCGGTCGCGGTGAGCGTTCCGGGCCGGTCGGACGCGGCTGATCTGTCCGCTGTTCCCGGCCCGTCGGGACGGGGAGTCGCGTCGAGCGAGTACACACACTCCAGCACGATCAGCACCGCGGACACCACGAGCCCGGCCACCACGACCCAGTACATGGCCGATCCGAGGTCCCAGCCCAGCAGGTACAGCTGCTGGTACAGCAGGAACGGTACGGCCACCCCGATCAGCAGCACCACGACCGGGGACGCCGCGGACAGCAGCGCGCGGACGGCCCCGCCGAGGCGGCGCGGGCGCCGGTGCACCGGCGCCGCGCGCATCCACGGCGCGTACATGACCGGACGCAGATCCCGGTGTCCGATCGCCTCGTCGACGGCGTCCCGGGCCTTTTCGACGGCCTGGGTGTGGTCGGCGCATCCGTCCAGCGGGGTCCACCCGATCGCGGGTGTCAGCCGTACGTTCTCGTCGGCGACGACGAACCGGGTACCGGCCACCGCACTCGCGAATCGCTGGAGGCTGCGGCGCGCACCCTCGTCGTCGATGCCGGGCATCAGCATGAGCAGGTGGCCGTCGTCGTCCCAGCCGAGCCGGTCGCACGGGCTGCCGAGCTTCTCCGCCACGGCGGCCAGCCGCTCGGCGACCTCGCGGCGCACACGCGGACCGAGCCGGGTTTCCAGGGCGTCCATCTCGGCCACGCCGACCATGACCATGACGCCGCCGCGGCGGCTGGCCTCGGGGCGCTGGAACTCCCGGTCGAGTTCCTCGTGGAAGTGCGGGCTGGAGTAGAGGCCGGTGCGCGGGTCGAGGAGCAGGCTCTCGACCGGTACGGGCACCCGGCGCAGCTTGGCCTCTATTCGGGCCGACAGCTCGACCGCGTCCGATCCGTCCGCCACGCAGTCGTCGGCCCCGTGCCGGAGCATGTCCACCACGTCGGCCGAGCCGGGGTTGGCGGTGACCATGAGCAGCGGCAGCGCCCGGCCGGCGGGGGCGGCGCGGACCTCGCGGATCACATCGACCCCGTCCCGCTCGTCGTTCAGGGCGACGATCGCGTCCGGGGTGGCTTGCTGTACTTGTGCGTTGACCTGACCGGGTTCGGCGTGGCTCATCTCATGTCCGGTCGACGCCAGACTCCGGGTGAGCCATTCGAGCCGTGGTCCTGGCGCGCCGACCGCCAGCACACGCACCGCGGGGGGCACGTCGGGCGCGGGACCGGAAAGATCCGGATCTGTGACCGTTGAGCCCGACGACGTTTCCGATGGGCTTGTTTGGTGCGAAGTGAGCACCTGATGGTTCCCTTCCTTGCGTGGAGGCGTGCGAACGACCGGTCAGGACCGGATCGGTCTGCCGGTGCATCGGCTTCTTCGACAAGGCCCGCGAGAGCGGGTGCGGGAAGGCGGTGTCGCGAAATCCATAAATGTGGTCCCATCCTGGTCGGATTGTGGGGGGAGGACCGAATTCTGGGCCGTGGTCGATTCGGGTTTCTGTGAGCCCCGTGTGTAAAGACAGCCTCAACGGCCACTGTGACACCGCGCCAACCAGAACGTAACGCGTTGATTAATGCCCGCCTCTGTGTGTAGCGGCGTACGTCACACTCACCGGGAACGGGAGTTCCACACGTGGCCGAAAAGTGGCTGAAAACATGCCCACTTCGCGCGCCCCTTGGGAACCGCTTTACCTTCTGCGGTAGTTCTGAGTGCGCTCAGCAACCCCCGACGTTCAGCACAGCGAACGATGTGCAGCCCAAGAAGGAGTGGACGGCCACAATGGTGTTCAAGAAACTGCTCGGAGCCCTCGGTGTCGGCGGCCCCTCGGTCGACACCGTGCTGGACGGCGGGTCCGCCGTACCGGGCGGTCCCCTGTCCGGCCAGGTGCGCCTGCGCGGCGGCCAGTCGGACGTACACATCGAGCGGATCACGCTGGATCTGGTCGCCCGCGTCGAGGCGGAAGGAGAGGACGGGGAGAGCGAGGGCACGGTCGTCTTCGACCGCGTCACGGTCGGCGGTGGTTTCCGTCTGGCCGAGGACGCGGAACACACCGTCCCGTTCTCGCTGACCCTGCCGTGGGAGACGCCCGTGACCGAGCTCTACGGTCAGGCCCTGGGCGTGGTGCTGGGGGTACGGACCGAGCTGGAGGTCGCCGGCGCGAAGGACAAGGGCGATCTCGACCAGCTGAACGTGTCGCCCCTGCCGGTCCAGGAGGCCGTCCTCGAAGCGTTCGGGCAGCTCGGCTGGGGTTTCAAATCGGCCGATCTCGAACTCGGCCGCATCGGCGGCACCGACCAGCAACTCCCTTTCTACCAGGAGCTCGAACTGACCCCGCCCGCGCAGTACGCGCACGTGGTGACCGAGATCGAGGTGACATTCCTGGCCACCCCCGGCGGCATGGACGTGGTCATCGAGGCCGACAAGCGCGGCGGACTCTTCTCGGACGGGCACGATGCGCTCAACCGGTTCACCGTCTCCCACCACAACGCCGGCGGCACGGACTGGAACGCCGAGGTGGACTCCTGGATGAAGCAGCTCGTCGACCACCACGGCGCGCGTCACAGTGACGGTCACCACGGTGCGCACCACAGCGACGGGCACCATGACGGGCATCACCGCTCCGGCCCGGGCACCGGCGCCGTGGTGGCCGGTGCCGCCGCGGGCGTGGCGGTCGGTGTGGTGGGCGGCATGGTCGCCGCGGAGGTCGTCGACGAGATCGGCGACGCCTTCGAGGCCGAGGAGGAAGAGGGCGGCGAGGAAGAGGGCGGCGACGAGTAACTCCCGTCGTCGACCTCCCGCGCGCGACCCTGAAGGCGTACGGGGCGGTGGCAGCCGACCGCCGCCCCGGAGGCCGGACGGACAGTGTGCGAGGGCGCGCCTACGATACGTTCATGCCCGGACGCCAAGAACCCTCACCAGCGAGCGATGCGCATCAGCACACGCCCAGCGTCCGCGAACTCGCCGCCGCGGCTTCGGTCTTCTCGCTGCTCTCCGACCCCACACGGCTGCATCTGGTGTGGCTGCTCACGCACGGGGAGTCCGATGTGACCGCGCTGGCAGCCGCCTGCGGCGCGGCGCGGCCCGCGGTGAGTCAGCATCTGGCCAAGTTGCGGCTGGCCGAGCTGGTGCAGCCGCGCAAGGACGGGCGGCGCGTGGTCTACGCGCTCTCGGACGGGCATCTGCGCCGCCTGGTGGTCGAGGCGATCAGCCACGCCGACCACCAGGTCACCGGCAAACCCTGGCACGACTGACACCCGTCACCCACGCGTCCGTCACAGCCCCCGCCCCACCTCTCACCTCAACATGTGCATGAATGCGCACACGTGCATTAGATTGGTGGCCGCCCCCGCCCCCGTCGGCCAAGGACGTGTCGCATGCTCGCCGTGCTGCGCAACCGCACGTACAGGCACCTGTTCACCGCCCAGGTCATCGCTCTCGTCGGAACGGGCCTGGCCACGGTCGCCCTGAGCCTGCTGGCCTACGACCTGGCAGGGGCGGACGCGTCCGCGGTCCTGGGCACCGCTCTGGCCGTCAAGATGGTCGCGTACGTAGGAGTCGCCCCGGTCGTCGGCGCGTTCGCCGACCGGATCCCGCGGCGGGCCCTGCTGGTGTCGATGGACCTGACCCGCGCCGTCGTCGCGCTCTCGCTGCCCTTCGTCACCCAGGTGTGGCAGATCTACATCCTGGTCTTCCTGCTGCAATGCGCCTCGGCCGCCTTCACCCCGGCGTTCCAGGCGACGATTCCCGAGGTGCTGCCCGAGGAGCGCGACTACACACGCGCCCTGTCCCTGTCGCGGCTGGCGTACGACCTGGAGAGCCTGTTCAGCCCGGCACTGGCCGCCGGTCTGTTGTCCCTGATCTCGTACAACTGGCTGTTCGCGGGCACCACCGCGGGTTTTCTGGCCTCGGCCGCCCTGGTGGTCTCGGTGCTGCTGCCCAGGCCCGTACCGGTGGAACGCGCGCGAGGCGTCTACACGAAGGCATCGTTCGGTACCCGGCTGTTCCTCGCCACCCCCCGGCTCCGGGCGCTGCTGGCCCTGGACCTGGCGGTCGCCGCGGGCGGCGCCATGGTCACCGTCAACACGGTGGTTCTGGTCCGCGAGGGCCTGGGCCGGGCCGCCGGCGACGTCTCGTTGGCGCTGGGCGCCTACGGCGCCGGATCCATGCTCGCCGCCCTGCTGCTGCCGCGCGCGCTCGACCGGGTCGGCGACCGTACGGTGATGCTGCCGGCGGCCTTCGCCCTGTCCTGCGTACTGGCCGCCGTCTCCCTCGGTACGGCCGTCGCCCCCGGCCCCTGGACCTGGCCGGCGCTGCTCGCCGCATGGGCCCTGCTGGGCGCCGCCACCTCGGTGGTCCTCACCCCGTGCGGGCGCCTGCTGCGCCGGTCCGCCGCGGCAGCCGATCTCCCGGCCGCGTTCGCCGCGCAGTTCTCGCTGTCGCACAGCTGCTGGCTGCTCACCTACCCGCTCGCGGGCTGGCTGGCGGCAGCGGCCGGAATGCCCGTGGCGTCCGCCGTGCTGGCCGCGGTCGGACTGGCCGCCGCGTCCTGCGCCATGGCCATCTGGCCGCGCACGGACCCCGACCGTCTCGACCACCTGCACAGCGAACTCCCCGCCGGGCACCCGCACGTACAGGACGCGGTCCCCACCCACGAAGGCTGGCGGCACGGCCACGACTACCGCATCGACTCCCTGCACCGGCGCTGGCCCGCGCCGCGGCGGCTCTCGGAGAGAGTGTGACCGCCACGGACGCGGGGAGCGGTGCGGACGCGGGGAGCGGTGCGGGAGGCGACGTGGATCAGGAAGCCGGTTCCCAGACGGGCAGCCAGACATCGTTGGCCGCGCCGTTGGTGGAGCAGGTGTACTGGATCAGCGGATTCCCCTTACCGACACCGCCCTTGACGTTCAGGCACTTGCCGCTGGACCGGACGACCACCTGGTACCCGATGCCCTTGCGCACGAACTTCCACTGCTCGTTGCCGCCCGAGCCGCAGGTGTACTGGATGACCGGCGTCCCGTCCGCGCTTCCACCACCCTTGACGTTCAGACACTTGCCACTCCCCTGCGACGCGATCCGGTAGTAACCGCCGCCCGTCGCCGTGGCTTCCCAACGCTCGTTCGCCGTACCGGAGTACGGCCACTGGATGACCTCCGTACCGTTCTCGCTCCCCCCGCCCCTGACGTTGGCCCCCTGCGCCGGGGCCGACGCGAGCCGCAGGCTGAGCCGGTCCACCGTGACCGCTCTGACCGAGTCGGCCCGGGTCGAACCGGGCTGAGCCGATCCGGGCGGAGCCGAATCCGGCTGAGCCGAGGCGACCGGTCCCGACGCGGCCAGGACCAGTGCGGTTCCCACGACGGCGAGGGTCGTACCCACCCGGTTCCGACTGTTTGGCGACATAGATCCTCCTGGCAGCTTTCAGCCGGATTGTCCGGCTAAGCAAGGATCCTGCCAGGCGGTGTGGCGTCCGAGGGCAGGAATGATCTCCAAACAACTCGTTCGTGTGGCGGTACGTCGATCACGCTGACCTGCCGTTTCTCTCCCTCTCCGTGGCTCCACCCTCCGTCGGTGGCGTTCATCGCACTGCGACTGGCTGGTGATCGCCAGCTGTGCACACCTCTTGGTTTGAGGCTCCGGCTCACGGAGACTGAGCCGATGACACAGCGTGTGGATCTCGCGACCGTGATGGACCGGCTGGCCATCGATGAGGTGATCACCCATTACTCGGTGACCATGGACCACGCCGACTGGCCCGGTTTCCGGGCCCTGTTCACACCGGACGGCCGCGCCGACTACACCGCGGCGGGCGGTATCGAAGGGTCGGCGGCCGAGGTCGCCGACTGGCTGGCCGGTACGTTACGGCCGTTCACCGTCCGTCAGCAGCTGATCGTCAACCGGCGACTGACCTTCCAGGACCTCGGCGGGTATCCGGGCGACCGCGCCGAGTTGCGGGCCGACTACCTCAGCCCGCTGCGCCATGAGTCGGGCGAGGACCTGATGACCGGCGGCAGGTTCGTGTTCGGTCTGCTGCGCGCCGATGTGGGCTGGCAGCTCCGTACCGTCGTGGTCGAGGAGATGTGGCGGCGCGTGACGGGTTCCTCCGGCGCGGGCTGACCCCGCTTCGCGCCGCCGCATTCGGGGAAGGACAGCTGGACGGGCAGAGGGACTGATCGGGCAAGGCGGCTGATCAGGCAGGGCGAGGGGGCGCGGTATGCGGATTCCGGCCGGCCGGCACGGCCAGTCCGACAGGCACGGACGGTCCGACGGACACCGACAGTCGTACGGGCACGGACAGTCCGACGGGCACGGGCAGTTGAGTCCCCACGAGGCGTTGGGGCAGTCCGGGGCGTTGGGGCAGTCCGGCGCGCACGGACCTCAAGGGCCCCGGGAGCCGCAAGGGCCGTCCCGTCCGCAGGCGCGGTACGGACAGATACGCCGTCGCCTGGCCTCGCCATGGTGGCGGGGCGCGGCGGCCGTTGTGGCCGGTGCGCTCTCCGCCCTCGCCTTTCCCGCGCCGTCGCTGTGGTGGTTCGCGTACGTCTCGCTCGTGCCCTGGATGCTGCTCATACGGTCCGCGCCCACCGCCCGTCGTGCGGCACTGGACGGCTGGCTGGGCGGCCTCGGCTTCATCGTCGCCGTACATCACTGGCTGATGCCGAGCCTTCACGTGTTCCTCGTCGTGCTGGCCGCGCTGCTCGGCCTGCTCTGGGCGCCGTGGGGATGGCTCGTACGGTCCATGCTCGGCGGAGCGCCGGCCACCGGCCGGGCCGCCGCCGCCCTCGCCGTGGTGCCCTCGGGCTGGCTGATGATCGAACTGATCAGGTCCTGGCAGGGACTTGGCGGCCCCTGGGGGCTGATCGGCGCCAGCCAGTGGGATGTCTCCCCCGCTCTCCGGCTCGCCTCGGTGGGCGGAGTCTGGCTGTTGAGCCTGCTGGTGGTCGCGGTGAACACCGCGCTCACCCTGCTGGTCCCGGCTGCCGGGGCACGGACCACGGCGGCCGCCGGCATCGTGGTGTGTGCCGTCACCATGGGATCGGTCTGGGCCTGGGCGCCGGTGCCCGAACAATCGGGCCGGGCACGGATCGCGGTCGTCCAGCCGGGTGTTGTCGCCGGGGCCGATGCCGTCGAGCGCCGGTTCAGCCGCGGTGAGGCCCTGACCCGCGGCCTGGCCGGGCAGGACGTGGATCTGGTGGTGTGGGGCGAGAGCAGCGTCAGCTCGGATCTCTCGACGCGGCCCGATCTGGCAGCGCGCCTCGCCGCTCTCTCCCGCACGGTCGGCGCCGACATACTGGTCAATGTGGACGCCCGCAGCACCGACGCGTCGGGCCGCGTCGGCATCTTCAAGCGCGCCGTCCTGGTCGGTCCGAACGGCCCGACGGGCGATACGTACGACAAGATGCGCCTGGTGCCCTTCGGCGAGTACATACCGGCCCGCGCCGCACTGGGCTGGGCCACCTCGGTGGGCAAGGCCGCGGGCGAGGACCGGGTGTCCGGCACCCGGCCAAAGATCATGACGCTGCCGGGCGGGGAGCGGGACAGGGCCGAACCCGGAGGCGGCGGACTGCGGTTCGGTCCGCTGGTCTGCTTCGAGACGGCGTTCCCCGACATGAGCAGGCACCTGGTCGCGGACGGTGCGCAGGTGCTGGTGGCGCAGTCCTCCACCTCGTCGTTCCAGCACAGTTGGGCGCCGGAGCAACATGCCTCGCTGGCGGCGCTGCGGGCCGCGGAGACGGGCCGCCCGATGGTGCATGCCACGCTCACGGGCGTCAGCGCGGTCTTCGGACCGAACGGCGAGCCGGTCGGCGGCGAGATCGGTACGGACCGCAGCACGGCCGCCCTGTACGACATCCCACTGGCCCGGGGCACGACTCCGTACGTCAGGTTCGGCGACTGGCCGGTCCACGGCGCCCTCGCCGTACTGGCGACACTCGGCGCCGTGACCGGCGTACGGTCGCTCAGGCGGCCTGGTCCAACGCCGCCCGTACCACTCGCTCGCACAGCTCGTGAGTCCGCAGCGCATCCCGCGCGCTGAGCGTCTTCCCCGCCCGTACGGCATCGAGGAAGGCCAGGACACACTGTTCGATGCCGCGCTGGCGGGCCACCGGAACCCAGTCGCCGCGCCGTCGCACGCTCGGCTGTCCCTTGTGGTCGATGATCGTCGCGAGATCGTGGACGGCCCGCTTGGTGTCCTGTCCCGACACTTCGAGAATCTCTTCGGAGGAACCACTCAGCCGGTTCATCATTCCGATGGCGGTGAAACCGTCGCCGGAGAGCTGGAGCACGACGTGGTGCAGCAGCCCGTCCCGCGTCCGCGCCCGTACGTCGGTGTGCTCGACCGGCCCCGGAAGCAGGAACCGCAGGGTGTCGACGACATGGATGAAGTCGTCCAGGACGAAGGTGCGCGGGTCCTCGGGCAGCCCGACCCGGTTCTTCTGCAACAGGATCAACTCGCGCGGATGCTCCAGACACTGGGCGTACCCGGGCGCGTAGCGGCGGTTGAAGCCCACGGCGAGGCTCACCCCGCGCTCCTCCGCGAGGCCCACCACACGCTCCGAGTCGGCGAGTTCGTACGCGATCGGTTTGTCGACATAGGTCGGTACGCCCGCCTCCAGCAGCCGCGTGACGATCTCGGCGTGCGCGGCGGTCGGGGCGTGCACGAACGCGGCGTCGAGATCCTGGGCCAGCAGCGAGTCGAGACCGGCGTGGCACTGCGCGGCCGGGATGCGGTGGGCCTCGGCGGTCCTCGTCAGGGTGGCGGGGGTACGGGTGTGCAGGTGCGGTTCGACCCCGGGAAGCGTGGTCAGCACCGGCAGATACGCCTTCTGCGCGATATCGCCGAGCCCGATGCAGCCGACCTTCACGAGGGCCTCCCCTGCCAATCCGTTGCCTGCGGCCTGCTGTTGCTGTCTGCTCCTGCTGCCGCGTATCGCTGCCTGCTCCTGCTGTCCACTGTCGTGCCGTCCGGGAAGCATACGTGCGCGGTGACGGCCGCCGGTCGTTGATCCGCGCGGCGTGACGCGGTACGGGGCCGGGGCCGGGCCGGCGCCCACGCGAATAAGCCGTGGCCGGCGCAGGGCCCGTACGTGAGGATGACCGGCATGACGACACCTGAGCGCAACGAACCCTCCACCGTCGCCGGCGAACGCGACATGCTGGAGGGCTGGCTGGAGTTCCACCGCGAGACCCTGGCCGTGAAATGTGCGGGGCTTGACGACAAGCAGCTCCGAGAGGCGTCCGTCCCGCCCTCCGACCTGACCCTGCTCGGTCTCGTACGGCATATGACCGAGGTCGAGAACAGCTGGTTCCGCAACGTCCTGGCCGACGAGAAGGCCGCACCCGTCTACTACAGCGAGGCCGACCCGGACGGGGACTTCCATCACGGCGAGGACGCCACCTGGGAAGAGACCCACGCCGCCTGGCGGGCCGAGATCGCCCACGCCCGTGAACTGGCCGCCTCGCGCGGCCTGGACGACCTCGGCGACGGCCCCCGTCGCCACCGGATCACGGGCGAGCCGTACAACCTCCGCTGGATCTACGTCCACATGATCGAGGAGTACGCGCGGCACAACGGCCACGCCGACCTCCTCCGCGAGCGGGTCGACGGCGTGACCGGCGACTGACCGGGGACCGCCCGGGTCACCGGCGGACGACCGCAGACGACCGAGTGGCCACGCGCGATTGACCTCCGTCACCCGTCCGGGCCAATCGACGCCCTTCCGCTCCCCAACGGCTGCCACACCCAGCAGAGTTGCGTGGATGCACCGAAGAAGAAGCGCAGCCATGGTCCTGGTGGGAGTGGCGGTCACGGCCGTCTCCGGGTGTGTGGCCGTGGAGCCGCACCCCGTACCGGGATCCGAACCAAGGCCCGGGGCGAGCAGCGGGGTCCTCGGACCGGGAGCCGCCGAACCACAGTTCGGCCAGTCTCCGGCCGACGAGGCACTGGAGGAGGCCGTCTCCGCCCGGAGTCCGCGACCGGCTACGCGCCCCTCCCCGGAGGTCCACCGGTCCACACCGGACCGGACACCCGGGACCGTACGGACCTCGGCCACGCCCCCGCCCAAGGATCGTCCGGGCGAGTGGCCGACGGAACGGTGGTCCCTCCGGCTCCCGACGGCCTCGGCGGCCATCACCGACGTCTGCGCCCTCGGCGAGACGTACGGCGACTGGCCGGCGGGCAGCCTCCAGGACCGTATCTGCCGCGAGGCACACCGGAATTGACCGGCCGCGCCCCTGTCGGCGGCCGGCGCTTCCTCACCGCTCCCGCAGCCGGCGCTCCAGCCGGTCGATCCCCGCCCGCACTCCGTCCCCGTATCCGTCGTCCCCCAGGGCGTCGGCCGCGTCGCGCGCCCGGTCGAGATGGAGCCGCGCCGCTTCCGGCCGCTCGAGCTTCACGTAGTCGGCGGCGAGGTTGAGATGGAGCGAGGGATAGAAAGAACGCACGGCCGGCGAGACATCAGCTGCCCTGACCGGCCGTGCCTCACCCCCGTCGCTCTCCCCACCCCCGTCGTTCTCCCCGCTTTCGCCGCTCCCTCTGTTTTCCTCGCTCCCGTGGCTTTCCTCGCCCTTGCCGTCCTCCTCGCCCCGGGCGTCGCCCGGGGCTCCCCCGTTCAGCCCGTCGGCAGCGGTCAGCGCCCGCAGATCCCAGGCCAGTTCATCGCCCGGGTCGTCCTGCGTGTCCGCCATGTAATGCGCGAGTGTGCAGCGGTGGAGGGGGTCACCCGCCTCCCCGATCTCCGTCCAGAGCTGGCCGAAGCGATTGCGCGCCTCTTCTCGGTCACCGCCGTGGAGGAGCATGGCCGCCTGGCCGATCCTGGTCATGACGGCGTCCTCCGACGCCTCCTGCTGCTCCATCGCTGCCGCCTTCGCTGCCGCCCGTACCGGGATGATCCGGATTCGACGGTAGCCGCCGTCACCGGCAATCCCCCTCAGGCTCGGGCACACGGCCCGAGCCTGTCGGCCGGCCCGGGCGAATCCCCCGTACCGCGAACCAGCCGTACCGCGAATCCCCCCTACCGCGAATCAGCCCAGATCCTCAGTGCGCGCCCAGATCGGGGATGCGCCAGTCGATGGGCTCGTGGCCCTGGGCCGCGACCGCCTCGTTGATCTGGGTGAACGGACGCGATCCGAAGAACTTCTTCGCCGACAGCGGCGAGGGATGCGCGCCCTTCACCACCACATGCCGCTCCTCGTCGATCAGCGGCAGCTTCTTCTGCGCGTAGGCACCCCAGAGCACGAAGACCGCCGGGTCGGGCCGCTCGGCCACCGCGCGGATCACCGCGTCCGTGACCTTCTCCCAGCCCTTTCCCTTGTGCGAGTTGGGCTCGCCCTCGCGGACCGTCAGCACGGCGTTGAGCAGCAACACCCCCTGCTCGGCCCATGGCATCAGATAGCCGTTGTCGGGAACCGGGTGGCCCAGCTCCTCCTTCATCTCCTTGTAGATGTTCCGCAGGGACGGAGGCGTCTTGACCCCCGGCCGGACGGAGAAGCACAGCCCGTGCCCCTGGCCCGCGCCGTGATACGGGTCCTGGCCCAGGACCAGGACCTTGACCTTGTCGTACGGAGTGGCGTCGAGCGCCGCGAAGACCTCGTCACGCGGTGGGTAGACCGGCCCCTTCGCCCGCTCCTCCTCGACGAACTCGGTCAGCTCCTTGAAATAGGGCTTCTGCAGTTCGTCGCCGAGGACGCCGCGCCAGGACTCGGGCAGCATGTCGGTGTCGGTCACGTCAACAACCTCCGGTAAGCGATCACTTGTCTGCCACTGAACCTACCGGTGACCACTGACAACGGCCCTCACCAGGCCTCTTACCGGAGAACGGCGGCAGTACCGTCACCCCACTCCGGCGTTGAGGAAGATCCCGCCGTCGACCACCAGCGTCTGGCCGGTGATCCAGTCCGACTGGTCTGAGGTGAGGAAGGCGGCGGCGCCGCCGACATCCTCCGGCACTCCGAGCCGGCCCAGCGGGTACGCGGCGGTCACCTCCGCCTCCCGGCCCTCGTAGAGCGCCTGGGCGAACTTGGTCTTGACGACGGCGGGTGCGATGGCGTTGACCCGTACGGCAGGCGCGAACTCGTGCGCCAGCTGGAGGGTCAGGTTGACCATCGCCGCCTTGCTCATGCCGTAGGCGCCGACGAAGGGGGACGCCGAAATCCCGGCGACCGACGCGATGTTGACGATCGCGCCGCCGTTCTCCTTCTGCCAGGCCCGCCAGGTCCGCTGGGCGAACCCGAGCGCCGAGATGACGTTCGTCTCGTACACCTTGCGGACCACGTTCAGGTCCAGATCCGCCATCGGCCCGAAGACCGGGTTCGTCCCCGCGTTGTTGACCAGGAAGTCGACCCGGCCGAACGCCTCCATGACGCGCTCGACGGCGACCGCCTGGTGCGCCTCGTCATGCGCCTTGCCCGCCACACCGATCACCCGGTCCGAACCGAGCTTCTCGACGGCCTCCTTGAGGGCGTCCTCGTTGCGTCCGGTGATGCAGACCCGGTCGCCGCGCGCGACGAGCGCCTCGGCGATGCCGTACCCGATGCCCCGGCTCGCGCCCGTGATCAGGGCGACCTTCCCACTGTCCTGCGGCTGCTCTGTCATGTTCGCCTCGTCCACGTGATCCGCCATGTTCCGTGCTCCGGGCCGCGGGCCGTACCGTCCGGCCTCCGATCACGGCCGTACTGTCGGGTCCTCAAGCCGTGCTGTCCGGCCGTCAGTTGAGGGGGCCGCCGGCGACGTACATCACCTGGCCGGAGACGAATCCGGCCTCGTCGCCCGTGAAGAAGGCGATGGCGTTCGCGATGTCCTCCGGCCTTCCGACGCGCTGGACCGGGATCTGGGAGGCGGCAGCCGTCTGGAAGTCCTCGAAGGCCATACCGACACGGGCGGCGGTCTGGGCGGTCATCTCGGTGACGATGAAGCCGGGCGCCACGGCGTTGGCGGTGATGCCGAACTTGCCGAGTTCCTTGGCGAGGGTCTTGGTGAAGCCCTGGAGGCCGGCCTTGACGGCGGCGTAGTTGGCCTGGCCCCGGTTGCCCAGCGCGGAGCTGGAGGAGAGGCTGACGATACGGCCGAACTGGGCGTCCACCATGTGCTTCTGGCACGCCTTGGCCATCAGGAACGCGCCCTTGAGGTGCACATTCATGACGGTGTCCCAGTCGGACTCGCTCATCTTGAAGAGCAGGTTGTCCCGGAGCACACCCGCGTTGTTGACAAGGATCGTCGGCGCACCCAGCTCGGCGACGACCCGCGCGACGGCTGCCTCCACCTGCCCGCTGTCGGAGACGTCACAGCCGACGGCGAGTGCCGTGCCGCCGGCCGCGGTGATCTTCTCGACGGTGTCCTTGCAGGCCGCCTCGTCGAGGTCGAGTACGGCGACGGCGCGGCCCTCGGCCGCCAGCCGTACCGCGGTGGCGGCGCCAATGCCCCGCGCCGCCCCGGTCACAACGGCGACACGCTGCTCGGTGGTGGACATCCCTGATCTCCTCGCCCTGGGGAATGTGCGGCTCTCACTCACTGAGCAACCGCTTAGTAGCTCAGCAGACGAGACGCTAGAAGCCCCGGCACCCGGTGTCAACGGCCCCTGGACCGACAGGGCGATCCGCCGGGGGACGTCACACCGAGGAGCGGCGCCGATCGGTGAACCGGGCGGCGGAGTGATCAGCGATCCGAGCCCTTCATCGGCTCGTCAGCGGACCAGCAGATCGAGCAGCCGTTCCGCCTCGGCCGCCGGATCGGCCGTCAGCCCGGTGTGTACCGGGCCGGGCTGTACGACGGTGGAGCGCGGCGCGATCAGCCAGCGGAACCGCCTGCCCGCGTCGTCGCCCGCGGCCTGTCCGGCCGCGTCGCCGCCGCAGCAGACGCTCTCGACGGCGCGGAGTGCCGCCCGTACCCCCACGACATCCACCCGCGGGTCGAGAGCCGTCAGCCTGGCCTCGTCCACATGCGTCCTGGCCGCGACATAGGACCGGGCGCGGCAGTAGACCAGCACCCCGGCGTTGACGAACTCGCCGCGTTCCACCCTCGGCACCACCCGCAGCAGCGCGTATTCGTAGACGTCCTTCGCGCTCACCGGCCGCCGCCCTTCGCATCGTTCATGGCCGTCGCGTCGTTCATGGCCGTCGCGCCGTCGGCGCCGGTCGGCTCGGCCCGTTCCGCTTCCCGTTTCGCGTGCGGCCGGGGAGTGAGGCGGTCGACCAGCCAGCCGGGGGCCTGCGAGGGCCTGCTCCGCTCCGGTGCGTCGAGTGTGATGCGCTCGTGGATCGTCGCGGCCCGCGCCAGCAACGGCTCCACGTACGCGCGGCGCAGCGCGTCGGCGGAGTCGAAGCCGGGCTCGCCGGCCAGCCACGCGTCCGGTACGTCGGCGGCCACCTCGGTCAGCAGCTCCTCCGTGACCAGCGGCGCCAACTCCTCGGCAGCCGCCGCGATCTGCGGGCCGAAGGGGGCGAGCACATGGTCGGAAGCGTTGTACGGCTTGGCCGCCGAAGCCTGCGCGCCCGGCCAGTTGTGGTGCCAGATCATGGTGGCTCCGTGGTCGATCAGCCACACATCACCGTGCCACACCAGCATGTTGGGGTTGCGCCAGGAGCGGTCGACGTTGTTGATGACCGCGTCGAACCAGACGATGCGCCCGGCCTCCTGCGGTCCCACTTCGTAAGCCAGCGGGTCGAAGCCGATCGATCCCGGCAGATAGTCCATGCCGAGGTTCAGCCCACCGCTCGCCTTCAGCAACTCCTGTACTTCCTGGTCCGGCTCGGACAGTCCGATGACGGGGTCGAGCTGCATGGTCACCAACTCCGGCACCCGCAGGCCCAGCCTGCGGGCGAGTTGACCACAGATGACCTCCGCGACGAGGGTCTTGCGGCCCTGCCCCGCGCCGGTGAATTTCATGACGTACGTACCGAGATCGTCGGCCTCGACGATCCCCGGAAGCGAACCTCCCTCACGCAATGGCGTGACATAGCGAGTCGCTGCAACTTCTGTCAACATTTTCCCAGGCCATCCGGCTCTCTAGCCTTACAATCAACGGTCAATTCCAGGCACGCACGGTCCAGGGAGTCATCCCGTCAACGACGGCGCGCGCCTTGCTCCCGGACCCCCGCCCCCGTACCCCCGACCCCCGACATGAAGTGAGCATAGTAACCGAGGGTGACAGCCGGTGAGGAGTGGCGGAGCCACCGCACCAAGGTCACCACGGGCCCCGCCGCCAGGCAACGCCCCTCGGCACAGCCGCTCCCATGCATGGGTGACGATCCGGCGGGCCGTGTCTCCGCCGTGGGCCGGCCGGGGCCAGGCCGCCCCTGTCGGAACGCCCTACGATGGACGGATGATTTTCATCGTCGTGAAGTTCCAGGTGAAGCCCGAGTACGTCGAGGAATGGCCGACGCACGTGGCCGCCTTCACCTCCGCCACCAGGTCCGAGCCGGGCAATCTCTGGTTCGAGTGGTCACGCAGCCTGGAGGCCCCGGACACGTACGTACTGGTCGAGGCGTTCCAGGACGACGCGGCGGCCGCCCATGTGAACTCCGACCACTTCCGCGCCGGCCTTGAGGCCATGCGGCCCCTGCTGAGCGGCACCCCGGAGATCGTGAGCACCACGATCGAAGGAGCCAACGGCTGGAGCGAGATGGGCGAACTCAAGATCGGCTGACGGGACGGCGAAGCCCCGCCGCGAAGCCCCGCCTCCCGAACCGACGCGGAACGGGAAGCGGGGCTGGACGGCGACGGAGCCGGACGGGTCACCGTCAGCCGGTGTCCCCGGGGTGGCTGTTTGATCCACACACTGGCGTTGGTGGCGCAGTGGTCGAGCCACGATCGCCGGAACCCACGTACCACTGTCGATGTCAGTGGTGGGTGGCAGCATCGGGCACATGACGGACAACACGGCATTCGACTGGCGGCCCTTCCTGCTCAAGTGGAGCGGGGAGTGGGCGGATTCCACGCCGGACGGCAAGACGCGGAGCGAGGACGACGAGGCCGCGCGACGGGCGAGGTGGCTGGGGTTTCCACCCGCGTCGGAGGAGCGGATCGCGGTCTTGGAGAAGCGCCTCGGCAGACGAATGCCCCCGTCATACCGGGAGTTCCTCAAGGTCAGCGACGGTTGGCGGCACGCGGGCGGGTCCGTGTGGCTGCTGGCGGGGACCGAGGCCGCGTGCTGGCACAACAACAAGTCGGGCCTCGCGGACATGCTCGAGGGGTACCTGAACGAGGATGCCGGGCCCGAGGAGCGGCGGGAGGCGGACATCTGGCGGCGCGGGCTGCAACTCGACGTCAAGTCCGATATCACGCACGTCCTCTTGGATCCCGAGGACGTGGATGAGGACGGTGAGTGGGCCGTGTACACGTGGGCGAGCTGGCGGGCCGAGTCACCCGAGCGGCACGCGAACTTCGTCGAGTTCATGCGGGACATGCACCGGCAGTTCCACAGCCTGCGGGCGCTGCCCGGCGACGGGGAGCCGGTGTTCGAGAACGACACGACGCGAACGCTGGACGGCCTGGTGGAAGAGGCCCGGCTGGAGGCGCTGCGTGGCGGCTGGGAACGGGCCGGCAGGACGCTGGACGAGGCCAAGGGATACGGCAGACCTCGGGCCGCCGGGATGGGCGACCAGATACGCCGCCTGCTCGGACAGACCCACTTGGTCCGTTTCGAGCACCTGGTGACGGACCCGCGGTACGCGCCCGATCTGCTGCCGCCGTTGGTCGCCGAGCACGCGGAGCACTCGTACCGGGACGACTCCACGCTGACGTTCCTTTTGCGGGGAGCCGACGACGACCTGCTGTCACTGGCTTACGCGATGCTGGATCAGGTGCGGAATGGCACCTACCGGTACACGGCGGCCGGACCCTTCGGGGAAGCGGCCGAGCGGGCGCGGGAGCTTGCGCGGTGGGGAGACACCGACGGGGCATGGCGGACGCTGAGGGACGCTCTGCCCCTGTGGGAGCCTCTGGGACCGGACCACCTGGCGCCGCTGGGGTGGGTGGCCGACCCCTTGCTGGGACGGCTGCTGACCCCGGAGCGGGGCCGCGAGCTGCTGTCCACTCCAAGGGGCGGGCAGGCGGGTGAGGCACCGAGTCCGACGGCCGGGCTCGACCGGGACGACCTGGCGTGGCTCGCTGAGCCGGACCCCGGCAACAACCGCACGTGCTACCGGTTCGTCCTGGTGGAGGGGGTGGAGCCGGAGGAGTTGCCCGGCCGTCTCGCGGACGGGGACGACACCGTGCTGAACGAATCCATGACCTTCTGGGAGGCGCGCGACAGATCGCTGCACAACAAAAGAGAGTTCTCGTCCTACGACGACAGGGCTCTCATGGCAGTCGGCCGGGCCGGCACCGGCTGGAGCTTCGCCTTCGACGGCAAACCTGCCTCGTTCGACCGGCGGCGGTTCGTCTCTCCGGCCACGGCCGCCGGCACGGGCACCCGCGCGGTGGTGGTGTGGAGCGGCCTGAGGACATGGCACGGGGAACCGTTCTTCCACCTTTCGGTGGCGCGAGACGGTGCCGAGCAGTACGCGTTCACGTACGCGGACAGGGAGGTCCGGTCAAGCGGGGAGATACCGCAGGCGCTGGACCCGAGCCGGTTCTTCGGTGACCTGGAGGACGGCGCCGAGGTGGAACGGTCGCTTCTGGAAGCGGTGACCGAGGAGTTCGGTGCCCGTCTGCCCCGTCATGCGATCGTGAACGGGCGGCTGCACACATTCACCTCCCGCTCCTGGACGCGACCGCCGAGGGACGGCGAGACGTACGCGGTGCTCCGCATCGAGTGAGAAGCCGCGCGCCCGGTGGATGGCGAGCGGACGGGAGACGACGGGGGCCTCCGTGCTGACGTGCCCGGGACCAGCGCCCGGGCCGCCGGCCACGGGCACGAGGGCACGGAGGGCCCGGAGGCAGGCACGGTCGGCTCTCTCCCGGCCGCGTTCCTTCGGGGCTACGTACCTCCATCCGCCACTATGTGGGGAAACATCCGATTCGCCTGGAGGCCTCGTATGCACCCTGATGGTTTTCCCGCCCCGGAAACCGGGCTCCTCCTCACTCACTTTCTGACAGTGGCCGACGTAGCCCGATCTCGCGCCTTCTACACCGACGTTCTCGGCGGTGAGGTGGTGCTCGAGGAGAATCCCTGCACCATCAAGCTCGCCAACGGATGGATCATCATGAACCCGGGCGGCGGCCCCACCCCGGACAAGCCGGACGTCACTCTGCGCCCGCCCACCGACCCGAGCACGGTCAGCAGCTTCTTCAACCTCCGCGTCGCCGACATCGAGGCATGTCACCGGGAGTGGAGTGCGAAGGGCGCCGAATTCCTCACGCCACCCATCGATCGCAAGGCCGAGATCCGGTGCTACTTGCGCGACCCGGACGGCTATCTCATCGAAGTCGGGCAGGCCACCGGCATGCTGCACGGCGTCTACGCCGACCCGCCCGCCGGTACGAGTTAGTGCCACGACCGGCAATGTTTGCGCGACGGGGCAAACATTGCCGGGAGGGACAGTGGATCCTTGGCCGGGTGATCGGCCCGGCCACCCTCGACGAACTGTCCGGCGGCCACGCGGAAGGCGCTCTGTCCAGCGGTGACTGCCCAGGGCTGCCGAGGGTTTGTCAACGCGCCCTGCGCACCCGGGCGGCTTTGCGGGCCTCGGCGACCTTCCGGGCTTCGGCGGCCTTGCGGCTCTGCTTCGCGGGAGGGCCGGTACGGGTGCCCATGCCCCTGAAGGGGGCGTTGGCGTTCTTCGCCGGCTCCCCCGCCGGGGGACGCTTGGCCCCTGTGATGCTGGTCAGTGTCTCCTCGCCGGACCGCACCCGCGTGACCGTCGGCCGGATGCGGGCGTCCGACATCATCCGGTTCACGTCGCGCTGCTCTCCGGGAGTGACCAGGGTGACCACACGGCCCGACTTGCCCGCGCGCGCCGTGCGCCCGCTGCGGTGGAGATAATCCTTGGGATCGGCGGGCGGATCCACGTTGACGACGAGATCGAGGTCGTCGATGTGAATGCCACGGGCGGCGACATCGGTGGCCACCAGTACCGTGATCCCGCCGTCCTTGAAACGGGCCAGCGTGTGGGTTCGCTGCGGCTGCGACTTCCCGCTGTGCAGCGCCCCGGCCCGTACACCACTGTCCCGCAGGTGGCGCGTGAACCGGTCCACGGCCACCTTGGTGTCCAGGAACATCAGCACCTGCCCGTCGCGGGCCGCGATCTCGGTGGCCGTGGCGTACTTGTCGGCCGGATGGATGAGCAGCACATGGTGCTCCATCGTGGCCACCGAGCCCGACGGCCGGTCGACCGAGGTGAACACCGGGTCGTGCAGGTGGCGCTGGACCAGACGCTCGACATCACGATCGAGCGTGGCCGAGAACAGCATCCGCTGACCGTCGGGGCGCACCTGGTCCAGGAGTTCCGAGACCTGCGGGAGGAACCCCATGTCGCACATCTGGTCCGCCTCGTCCAGCACGGTGATCCGCACCCGGTCCAGGTGGCAGTCCCGGCGGGCCACCAGGTCGGTCAGCCGTCCCGGGGTGGCGACGACGATCTCGGCGCCCGTCCGCAGCGATGTCGCCTGCCGTCCGATCGAGAGGCCGCCGACCACCGTCGCCAGCCGCAGGCCGAGCACCTGAGCGTAAGGTGCCAGCGCGTCGCTCACCTGCTGTGCGAGTTCCCTGGTCGGTACGAGGACCAGGGCGAGGGGCCGCTTCGCCTCGGCGCGCCGGCCCGCCGTACGGACGAGCAGCGCGAGACCGAAGGCGAGCGTCTTGCCCGAGCCGGTCCGCGCCCGGGCGAGGACGTCGCGGCCGGCGAGGGCGTTCGGCAGGGTGGCCGCCTGGACCGGGAAAGGCTCCCGCACCGCGAGGCCGGTCATCGCCCGGACCAGCTCCGGCGGCAGGTCCAGCTCGGCGAACGAGTCGATCGGCGGCAGGCCCGGGGACACCGTCTCGGGCACCGAGACCTCGCCCCGTGCTGTCGCGGCACGGTCGTTGTCACCGGCGCCGGAGCGCCCGGAGGCTGACAGCTTCGCGTTCATGGGGACCTTTCCTCGGCTGACGCCCGGAACGGGACAGGATGGCGGCCCTGGTCTCCTCCGCGGCTGTACCGGGCTCAAAACCGCCGCCCCGAATGATGAAGTCGGCGATCACGCCGTGCACCGTACGAGTCTATCCCCCGCCCACGGACGTTCCCCTCGACGCACAGCCAGCTTCGAACCGGCAGAGGGCGCTCCGCGGCATCTACCGCGCCCACGGAGCGCATCGAAGGTGCGCTTGGCTGTTGACCAGCCATGATCGTGAACTGCCGTGGAAGGATCACGTGCTGACGCGTCGGCCCGCCGTGAACGCGTGGCTCCGGGCCTGCCAGGTGTGTGGCGTACGGCGCCCCCGGGGAGGTGTAGGAGTACGTCGGCAGCAGCCTTTCGTCGCTGTGGAACTGGCCGAACCACCTCCGGAGTTCACCAAGCCGCGGGAGGGTCCGGCGGCCGACCGTTGAGGTCCGGGACCCGTGCGCAACCGAGCCCGCCGCACCTGGCAGGGCGAGCCCCTGGGTGCGGACGAGTACGTCATCAGCGCCGACGAGAAGACCTCTGTCCAGGCCCGCTGCCGCTGCCACTCGACCCTGGCCCCCGGGAGAGCCCGCGCGATGCGGGTGAACCACACCTACGGGCGCGGCGGCGCGCTGGCCGACCTGGCCGCCTACGACGTCCACGCCGCGCAGGTGTCCGGCCGCTGCGAGAAGACCACCGGCATCGAACCGTTCATGAACCTGGTCAGCCAGGTCATGAGCAAGGAGCCCTACGCAAGCGCGAAGCGGGTGTTCTGGGTCGTCGACAACGGCTCCTCCCACCGCGGCAGGAAGGCCGCGGACCGGCTGTCTGCCGCGTTCCCGAACGCGATCCTGGTCCACACCCCGGTGCACGCCTCCTGGTTGAACCAGGTAGAGATCTTCTTCTCCGTCGTGCAACGCAAGGTCGTCTCGCCGAACGATTTCACCGACCTGGCCCAGGTCAGAGACCGGCTCCGAGCATTCGAAGACCGCTACAACGCCACGGCACAGCCGTTCCAGTGGAGGTTCACCACTTCCGACCTGGACGATCTACTGGCCCGGCTCGACCGACGTACATCCGCCGACCGACAAGAGGAATCCTCCGTCGCCCTGGCAGCTTGATCAACCCCCGAAGGACTTCCGGAGCCGACCACTTACTGATCTTTTCGTAAGTTCGGTGGGTGGTGGGTGTGTGGGTGGGAGGCTGTCGGGGTGGCTTATCAACCTTCGCCTTCGGTTGCCGACTCCTCCCTTCCTCCTTTGTCGCGGCCTCAGTTGGCGGAGGCGCGTCGTGTTCGGGCAGTCGAGTTGTTCGAGGACGGCGTCTCGAGTGCGGAGGTCGCGAGGGCGGTGGGAGTGTGCGGCGTTGGCGGCGGGCGTGGGAGCAAGGCGGTGCTTCGGCCCTGCGGCGACGGGCGGCCACCGGGCGTCCACCCAAGCTGGACGACGCCCAGGTCGAGACGGTCCGAGCCGCGTTGGAGCAAGGTGCCCAGGCTCATGGTTTCGAGGCTGACCTGTGGACCCTGGAACGAGTCAGCGCGGTCGTCACCGGGGCAACGGGGGTGGTGTTGTCGAGGGCGTCGGTGTGGCGGCTGCTGACCGGCCGGCTCGGATGGAGCCTGCAACGGCCCGAGCGGCGGGCCGTCGAGCGGGACGAGTCGGAGATCGCCCGCTGGCTCGCGCACGAGTGGCCGCGCATCAAAAAGGGGCCGTGAACACACGTGCCTGGATCGTCTTCCTCGACGAATCAGGCGTCTCCCTGCTCCCTCAGATCCGCCGCACCTACGCGCCCCGAGGCCGGACTCCGCTCCTGCGGCACCGCCTGAACTGGAAGCGCGCCTCGATGGCCGGGGCCTTGGGCTACCACTCCACCGACCCCGATCGCGGGGCCCGCCTGTGCTTCCACCTCAAGCCCGGCAGCTACGACACCGCCGGACTCATCGAGGTCCTGGAGCAGATGAAGGTGTTCTACCGCGGCGAGCGAGTGGTCCTGGTCTGGGACGGCCTGTCCGCCCACTGGAGCCGGGCGATGCGGGCCTGGGTCGCCGAACAGGACTGGCTCACCCTGGAACGATTACCCGCCTACGCCCCCGAACTGAACCCGGTGGAACTGCTGTGGTCCTCGCTCAAGAAGCGTGAACTCGCCAACCTTGCCGGCGACCACCTCGCCGATGTCGCCGACGCCACCGAGCAAGGCATCCACCGCATCAACGCCAACCCCCGACTGCCATGGTCATTCCTCGCCCATACCGGCCTGACCATCCGCCCACCACACCCACCGAACTTACGAAAAGATCAGTAGTGGGGGTGGCTGGATGTCCGGTCCGAGGGTCTCCCGAAAGCGCAGCAGGTACCTGGCTCTATCGACGAGAGGTGAGCAGAGCCAGGGGGCCATCACCTCTGCTGAAGCAGAGTTCGCAGACGCCACGGTGTCATCCAGTATGCCGCTATCCCTACGGTCAGCAGCCCCAAACTCATCCCGAGACTGGTCGGCTGCTCCATCACGGGTGAGCGGGTGAAGTCCCACCATGGGTAGCTGCCTGTTTCATCCTGGACGCCCCAGTAGCTGACGAGCAGAAGAACCAGTGCAGGCAAGATCCACCCCTGCCGCCAACCGCACACGCGCCCGCTCAGAAGCGCTAGTCCGGTCCAACCCGGAAGAGCTCCAGCCATGACTTCGAGTACTCGACCCTCCGCGGATACGGCGCACACTCCTAGGAAGATGGCAGTGCTAACGGCCCACAGCGTTGTCAGTCGCAGCGCCCTTCCGCGGTAAAACCGGGTAGTGCCGACCGCCTCCAACTCGGCCATACGGCTGTGGAGGGACAGGACCGGCAGGACGCCCGCGAACATGGCCAGCATCCGCCAGCTAGGTGTGCCCGGGGACTGCGCACCAGCCGCGGTAGGCAGAGGGGTCAGTGTGTCCCCCAGCCAAGCTACGGACAGTCCGCTGAGCAGAACCATGAGCAGGACGCCGCCCGGGCGACGTACGCCGCAAGGTGGGTTGAAGCGCCTGCTGAGGCCCAGCCGCCGGGGCGGCAGCAGTGCCATGCGAGTACCCGTACCGGGACTGCCGTCAGGCACAGTACTTCTCCATGACGCGTTGCACCGTTGCCGTGGCCCACCTGTTCTGCTCCGCTTCAGAACGGTCTGCCATTTCCTTGCCGGTCTCCATTGCTTTCGCCATGGAATCCGTCATTCCCGCTTCCTTGTACTCCGGATTGCCACCGCCGGCCAGTCGCTTCTCAAGCCAACGTTCCACGGCAAGAACCGACTGGTCGTCAGCCTCATCTTGAGCCGCATAGCCCTGGAAGTCATTGTCCTCGCACGCCTCAAACGTCTGCGTGCTGATCGCTCGTGCCACACCGTCGGCCATCGCCCAGGCGGAGCCACTGTCCAGGTAGAAGTCACCACCCCATCTGCGGTCCATGGTGTATACGAGGCCGCTTGAGTACACCTTTTTGGGCATTGCCAGGACCGGAGGCAGGTCTTCGGTTCGCGCAAGCACATCCTGGGCCATCGACTTGTACTTGTCCTCCTCGGGCCACAGGCAGATCTCGGCACTGCCCTTGACGCAGGTCATGCTCGTGGGGCCCTGCCGCTCATCGATGACTGGGTTTCCAGCGGCTGCCGCGGTCGCGACGAGCGTCAGCACGATGGCAAGCCCCGCTAGTGGGTTGACTCGCGAGATCCTCGAGCCGTATGGCAGCCACAGACAGGCCGTGAGGAGCAGCAGTGCAGCCAGCAGGCGCAGGCTTATCTCCAAGAGGTCCGGCTGCATCCGGGCCGGGCCATTCACCACGGACAAATCGGTATCGAGCATCATGGGGATGAGGAGCCAGCCAAGCGCTCCGACCGCTGTCCCCCAGCGAGTGGACACCAACCGCCCGACAACCCAGCCGAACCCTGTCGCCATCAGGAGGTTCGAGACACCGAGCAGAAAGTACCCCAGGTACTGGTAGAAGCCGGGCGGCCAGGAGGGCGCGGTGATCGCAAAGCAGACCGCCTGCCCTATCAGGCATGGCACCAGAAAGAGAAACAAGACCACGGCGGCGGTTTGCTGCTTTTGGGCAGAAGAGGCCAATGTTGCGCGGCGACTGGTTTTGGCCACGTAGGGCATAGGTTCTACTTACGCATGTCGTGACTGGACTCAGCAGCCCCGCATGCTCATGGCCGAGGAGGCGTCACTGCGACTACCCGCAGTGTCGGCCTGGTTTTTGTTGATTGCGTTCAGCGCGCGGTGAAGGACTTTCTGAACTTGGCTGTGGGTCGAGATTGTGGCCACCCACGCCCCGGGGCCCGGTAGTGGTCGACGACTGGCGCCGCCTCGATACGGTAGACCTCCATTCGCTTACGAACGGTGGTCTCGCGGTCGTCTTCGCGCTGGCAATACAGCGCCCCTGGCAGGCGATCATGGACATGCCGACGGATCTCGCCAAGCACCACGGAACCACCGTCACCCCCGAGATCATCGACTACGCGCGCGGCCTCTACGAGTGGGCGTTCGATGCCAACTCCTCACCCAAGCACGCGGCGCAGATCATCGAGCAGCAGCTGGCAGACGCGGACCACGTCTCACGGCGCTCCAGCGTCCGCGGCGCGTCCTGGACTAAGCCCTGCTGGATCGCAAGCACCGCATCGCCGACCTGGAAGTACGCCTCAACCAGATGGAGGCGACGCTTACCGCCGAGCGCGAGCCAGCACGGCGGTCATGGCGAGCAGGTTATCGAGCCGGTCGTCGACCGCCAGCCGAAGGGAGTTGAGAGGATCGCGACCAAGTCCGGTGGCATTGCCTCGCCCTGATCTCGTCCTGCGAATCCTCCTGGCAGCACGAGGCCCCCGGCGCTGCCGGGGGCGGAGAGTCGGTGACGTGGTGCAGGGCGTGACGTTCACCGCCGTTGGGTGCTCATGCTCCGGCTGCTTTCGGCTCGTCGTCTGCCAGCTCGATCAGAGCGAGCACCGAGGCATGGCGGTCCGCGTCGCTGCCCAGCGGCCGGCCGCGCTCGACTTCTCTCTGGTGGAGTTGGTGCTGACGCTCAGTCCAGTCGCGCAGGACGGCGCGGGCCTCGTCCGGTGTGGTGTCGATCGCGGCTGCGATCTCGGTCCAGGTGGCCCCGAGGAGGATGGCCTCTCGGATGTCGCCGCCGCGGCGGGCGGCGAGGTCGCGCCGAATCGACTCCGACAGGGCGAGCACAGCCAGCACATCGCCGGCGTCACCACGCTCGACAGGGTCGGGGAAGTCTTCAGGCAGTGTTCTGTTCATCAGCCGGTCGATATGACCTGCGCGCTTCTCCATCTGCCAGGAGAGCGAGACCCGTCTGCCGGTGATCGTGCGGACGTCGTCGGGACGGCGGACGGTGAGGTCGGTCCAGTGCTCGTGCGCGGATGTGTCCATGAAACCCCCTCAGCCGGCCGGGCCCGGTGGCGTCGGCGTCCGATCAGCACTCTAAGGGTTGTCCCGTAAATGATCTTCGAGTCGACTGGGGCATGCTCGGTCGTCGTGTGGACCGCTCGCCTATCCGGTGAGGGCGAGGTTGTGCATCCGGGCGATGCCGAGCATGGCGTGGTGGACTCTGTCGCCCTTGAGGCGGTAGTCGCGGAGGATCTTCCAGGTCTTCATGCGGGCGAAGACGTGCTCGACGCGGGCCCGGACCTGCTTGTGGGACTTGTTGTGTTCCTCTTTCCAGTCCGGGAGTTCGGTCTGGCCGCGCTTGCGTCGGTGCGGGATGACAAGTCCGGTGCCCGGGTAACCGCCGTCGGCGATCGTGAATGTCTTGCCGACGGCGGCCTTGGCGCCGGATTCCTCCCATGCCTTGCAGTCGTTGCGGTTCCCGGCGGGCGGCCGGCCGACCACGACGACCAGACGGGTGTCGGCGTCGATGACGACCTGGTGGTTGGTGGAATACCGGTGGTTCTTCGACCGCTCGGCGATGGTGTGGTCGCGGGTGGGGATCAGGGTGCCGTCCACGATGAGCACGGTGTCCTTGGCGAACCGCTTACGGGGCTGGAGGGCGAGCATGGGCCCGAGGTGGTCGATGATCCGGTCCGCCGCCGACTTGGACACCCCGAACAACGGTGCGAGCTGGCGCATGGTCAGGTTCGTGCGCCAGTAGGCCGCGACCAGCAGTACCCGGTCCTCCAGCGGAAGGCTCCACGGCCGGCCCTTGCGGACCGCGTCCGCACCCTGGCGCCGCAGAATCGTCACCAGCTTCCCGAAGGCGCGAGGGCTCAGCCCGGAGAACGGGGCTATCCAGGACGGCTCCGACGCCGTGATCACACCAGCCACGCGGCGATCATTTCAGTTGCCGATGAAGCTCGTTCTGGCCGATCCTGTCCACTTCGCAAGCGAGGAGGACCACGTGGGCTTGACCCTGTTCCCAGGAGACGGAGACATCAGCAGCCCGGACGTCTCATGGTCCTGCATCCACTTCAACGCTTTCCGGGAACGGCTCGCACAGGCCGAGGGGTTCAACCTCCCGGAGATGTGGGGCTTTGGCGGCGACCGGCCGTGGAGCAACATCTCCACCACCCTGGAGCCGCTCCTCGATCACCCGGATGTCGGTGGTGACGATCTCTCTACTGCCGACTGCGCTGCGATGCTGCCTCGCCTTCAAGCGATCATCGGCGAATGGCAGGAGGAGCCCGACGATCCACTCCTCCAGCAGCACATCCAGGACGCTCAACAGCTGACGGTCGTCCTGCGTTTCTGCGTAGACGAGAGCGTCGAACTCGTCTTCATCTGACGTTGAGGAGTGCCCAGGCAGCCGACACTCCACCCTGGCCGCAGTTACGGGACAGCCCTTAGCTCCAGCTGACTCTCGAAGATCACCTGGGTGCCCATCGTCGACGACCAGTAACTGCCAGGCAGATGTGTCTGCCCGCGTCTCGGCCGCGTCGCCCGCCATGGAACAGAACCGCCGAAATGCCGCTGCCCAAGCCGCTCGAACGAGACTTCCCGCACCTCATCGGCGCCGTACCGGATCCACACCGCCGCTCCTGCGGCACCACGCTCACGTATTGCGACCATCGCGCACCTTCGCGCCCAAGCCCGTGTTGATCACGAGCAACTGGCCCACACGATCACGCAGTCGACTCCCGAGCACCCTTATTGATCACTGAACTTCACTCTCACCGGTAGTTGTTCGAGGTGCCGAGCATGCACCACTCCGCAGTGGGCATGATTGCGAAATGCTCAGTGGCGCGTTCCCAGGCACTGTTCAATCAGTGTTCAGGAAGTACCCGCATTGTTCATTCGGGCGCGGAACCTACAAGATTCTGCCCATGGGTTCGGTGACCGCGGTGGTGGGTGAGAACGGTTCGGGCAAGAGCACGTTGATGAAGGTCCTGGCGGGGCTGCTGCTGCCGCAGAGCGGCACGGTGCGCTGGGGTGAGGCGGCACTGTCCGGCCTGGACCGTTCCCAGGTGTTCGACCGCGTCTCCCTGCTGACCCAGGATTTCCAGCGCTGGCCGGTAACAGCCGCCCTGAACATCCGGATCGGCCGTCCCGGCCGGAAGGCCGAGCACGAGGAACTGCGGCCGTCGGTCGACTACGCCGGCGCGTCTCCCGTCATCGCGAAACTGCCGCACGGGCTGAGAACCCTGCTGGCCCGGATGTTCCGCGGGGCCTCGGAGCTCTCCGGCGGCGAGTGGCAGAAGATCGGACTGGCCCGCACACACTGGCGCACCGCCACCTGCCCCGCGGACAGTGTGCTGATCGTCGACGAGCCCACCTCCGCGCTCGACCCCGAAGCGGAGATCGCCGCCTTCGACCGCATCCGCCAACTCGCCGGACCACACCGGGCCGTGGTCCTGGTCACCCACCGCATGTCCGGCGTCCGCCACGCCGACACCATCCACGTCCTCAGCCAGGGCCGCCTCACCGAACACGGCAGCCACGACGAACTGATCGCCGCGGACGGCCGCTACGCGGCCATGTTCCACACCCAGGCCGCCCAGTACGCCGCGGAACCCCGCGCCGAGGTGCCGCGCCCCAGCACCCCACCCGTCCCGGACCGCTCATGACCGGAAGGTCCGAGCCTCGCCCCCGGAAGGTTGGACCAGCCGGGCACACACCGGCCCGCGCGACGGATGACGGCACCGCGCGCGGGCCTCGTACATCTTTCGATGTAGCGGCTGTTCGTCTGCGGTCATGACGAGATCGGCCGGACGCGCCGAGACGATGAACCCATGACCGAGACCTTGACCTCTCCGGCCACGACGCCTGGCCGGCCCGCCCGTCTCCCGCTGCTCGATGTGATGCGAGGGGTCGCGATCCTCGGCACGTTGATGACCAACGTCTGGATCTTCACGAGCCCCGGCGCGGAATGGGCCGTCCTCAGCGGCGGGCAGGGCGAGATGTCCTTCGGCTCCTTCCCGGCGGCGGCCGAGAGCACGATGCGGCTGCTGGCCAACGGCAAGTTCCTGTCGCTGCTGACAATCCTGTTCGGCGTGGGCCTGGCCATCCAGTACAGCGCGGCCGAGCGGCGCGGTGAGCCCTGGCCGGGCCGGTACCGATGGCGGGCCCTGTTCCTGTTCGCCGAGGGGACGCTGCACTTCATTCTCGTCTTCGCCTGGGACGTCCTGATGGGGTACGCGGTCACCGCGCTGCTCGTGGCCTGGCTGCTGACCCGTACGCCAAAGGCGCGGCACCGGGTGATGTGGTGGGCGGCGGGGCTGCATCTGACCCTCATCGGGCTGCTGACGGCAGGTCTCCTGGCGGACGGCCCGCAGGGCGGGACACAGGGCGGCGAGTCCGTGTCGCGCGAGGTGGTGGACCTGTACGCGCACGGCGGCTACCTCGAACAGGTCAGGTTCCGGCTGGACAACGCGCTGGCCTTGCGTGTGGAGCCGCTGCTGTCGTTCTGCCTGCTCGTCTTCCTGTTCCTGCTGGGTGTACGGCTCTTCCGCGCGGGCGCGTTCGGCTCCGACGCCACGGGGCGCGGCATACGCGCCCGCCTCCTCGCTTGGGGCCTGGGTCTCGGGCTCCCGCTCAGCGTCGCGCTCTCGCAGGCGGGCCCGGAGTTCTTCCTGCTGGACCGGTATGTCGGGGGTCCGCTGATGGCGCTCGGCTATCTCGGGCTGATCGGTGCGCTGGTGGAGCGGGTACGGCGTCCGGGCCCGCTGCTGAACGGCCTCACCGGCGTCGGCAGGACCGCGCTCTCCGGCTACGTCCTGCAGAACGTGCTGTGCGTGTTCGTCTCGTACGGCATCGGCCTCGGACTCGCGCACCGGCTCGACGAGTCCTGGCGCCCGTGGTGGGTGATGGGACTGTGGGCGGTGGTGTGCGCCGTGCTGATGGCCGGCTCCACGCTGTGGCTGCGGCGCTTCCGGACGGGCCCGCTGGAGTCGGTCCAGAAATGGGCCCTGCGGCACTGAGCCCGCGCGCGAGCCGAGGCCCCGGGGCACCCGCCCCGGGGCAACGTCACGAACAGACGGTCAGCGCTGAGGCGTTGGGAAGGCCACCGGGCTGCGGTGACCGGCTCGGTTCACCGCGCGGACGCCGAAGAAGACATTGTCCTTGGACAGGTCCACGGTGTGACTCGTCGCGTCACCCGCCCTGATCACATGGGTCCACTCCGGCTCGGTCGTCTCGCGCCACACCACCTCGTAACCGGCCAGATCGGGTTCGGACCCCGGCTCCCACACCAACTCGGTGGCGTTGGTCAATGTGCTGGTGACGATCTTCACCCCGCGCGGAGTCCCCGGGGCCTGGGCCAGGGTCCACAGCGCCGCCCCGTTGACGCGCGCCACGCGGGCGATGTAGCCGAAGTCGCAGAACTCGGGCAGATCGCCGTACTGCCGGCCGTCCTCCACCCGGACGTCCTGGTGCTGGTGTGCGAAGTCCTCGGCCGGCTCGGTGAACCGGGCCGCGCTGTAGCCGCGTTCGAGGAAGGGGATGTGGTCACCACCGCGCAGATAGCGGTCGCGGCGGTAGACCACCCGCACGTCCATTCCCGTGGCGTCGCGGCTCGCGACGTCCCGGACGAAGCGCGCGAGCTGGCGGGTCGCCGAGTCGTTCTCGCCGCCGACCGAGCGGCGGGTGGCGGCCTCCTGCGGGGTCTCGGAGGTGGGCACGCCCTCGGCGAAGAGCCGCACGGTGTACGGGTCGCGGGTGCCGTCGTCGGCCCGGGAACTGCCGACGATGTCATTGGTGAACATGGCCCGGACATCGGCGCCCGCCGCCTTGAACCGCTCCGCCATGTGCGCGGCCCCGTACAGCCCCTGCTCCTCACCGGCCACGGCGGCGAAGACGATGGTCGCGGCGGGCCGGCGTCTCGCCATCACACGGGCCAGCTCCATCGCCACCGCGACACCGGAGGCGTCGTCATCGGCGCCCGGCGCGTCGCTCACCGCGTCCATGACGTCGGTGGCACGCGAGTCGTAGTGGCCGGAGACGACATGGATACGGCCGGGGTCGACCGAACCGCGCAGTGTCGCGACGACGTTGGTGATACGGGTCGCCACCGGGATCCGTGAGGCCGGCTCCTGCACATACGACTGGAGTTCGACGGTCATCCGGCCGCCGGATGCCTCGGCGTACCGCTTCAGCTCGGCGTGGATCCAGTCCCGGGCGGCACCGATCCCTCGCTCGGGATCGTCCTGGGAGGACAGTGTGTGCCGCGTCCCGAACGCGGCGAGCCGACGTACGGTCGCCTCGATCCGGTCACGATCGATCTCCTTGAGCAGTTCCCTCAACTCGCGGTCGGGGGACTGGGCGGTGGCGGGACGGTCTCCGGCCTCCCGCCCGGTGGACGCGGCCGAGGGGACCGCCGACGCCGTCGACGCCAGTGCCGGAACCCCCACCATGGCGGTCGCGACGGTGGCGGACAGGGCGGTCCTTCGAGGTATCCCGGTGGAGTGCTGCGACATGGCGAGTTCCTTCCACGGCTGCGTCGGTGATCCGGCGCTCCATGGTCATGGACAGGCCAACCGCGGTACAAGGCCGTCAAGCCACAATCACGCCGCACGGCAGGTCAGTTGGCGGTTTGACCGTGGATGGGGTGTGCACTCCACAGACGCACGCCCGACCAGGACTCGCCCTTTGGTCTCGCGCTCCGGGCGCTCGTCCGCCGCTTCGGGCTCGCTGCCTGGACGTGCGGAGCCCCGTCACCTGGTAGACGGCCATCACGGACGACATCCTCCAGGAGGGACTCCGGCGGCTCCCGACGCGAAGAACCGCGCGCTGCCGGATGGTAAAATGACCGGGTCGCACGCACCGCCCGTGACCTCCCGAGTGTCCTGCCGGGCCTGGTGTCCGGCGCCCCGCTCCTAGGGCCTCTCGTTTGGATCTTGCCGGGCTCGCGTGCCCTGGCACCGCGCCTCGCCGCGTTGTCGTCACTCCACGACGCTCCGCGTCGCCTCACTCCTCCGCCTTGCGATCCACGGCACCAGACCCCGCTCCCTGATCCGGCCAGATCCAAACGAAAGACCCTAGCCCCGGATTTCGCGGGCGAGGGAATTTCCGACACAAGCCGGGCGGAAAGCCCTGTGATCGCGGGCGAGTTGCCGGGGCGTCGAGCCGGCGCCGGCATCGCGACGATGAAGACAGAGTCCGGATGCGATTCCGAGTCCGGATGCGGTCCGGGCGCCATGGTGGTGGCATACAACCGGGGCTCCTGAGCGCCCGGCCGCGAACTGCCCCGCGTTCCGCGCCCCATGCGTTGCGCACCCTGTGCGTTCCCCGCCCGTTGCCCCGTTGCCCCGTTGCCTCCTGGCTCCTTCCTCCGACGCGCGGGCCCCGGCGAGAACCACCACGCCCACACCGAAGCCCGCCCGACGGGCCTCGCTCCATCCCGAACAGAAGGAAGCCAAGGAAGCCATGGAGTCCATGCGAAACAGTGTGTTTCCCCGCCAGTTCGCCCGTACCCGGCGCTTCTCGCTCGGCGTGCCACGCCAGTTCACCGTCTCCCCCGACGGCGAACGCGTGCTGTTCGTACGGTCCGTTTCCGGCGGCGATCCCCACGGTCTGCTGTGGTTGTACGAGAACGGTACGGAACGGATCCTCGCCGACCCGCGGACGCTGCCGCCGGCCGCCAGAACAGACGAGATCCCGGCCGCCGAGAAGGTCCGCCGGGCGCGGGCCGGGACAAACGGGGCCGGAGTGGTCGCGTACGCCACCGACCGGGAGGCTCGGCTCGCGGTGTTCGCGCTGGGCGGGACGCTGTGGGTGGTACGTACGGACGGCGGCGCTCCCCGGCGGATCGGCACGGCGGGGCCGGCGGTCGACCCGCGGCTCTCCCCCGACGGCACATGGGTCGCGTATGTCACCGACGGCGCGCTGCGCGTCGTACGGACCGGCGGCACGGACACGGCGGACACGGCGGAAAAGGCCGAGAAAGGCGAGAAGGCCGAGGACCGGCCGCTCGCCTCACCGGAGACCCCGGACGTGACCTACGGGCTGGCCGACCACACCGCCGCCGAGTCCATCGGCAGGTCACGCGGCTACTGGTGGTCGCCGTACAGCGACGCGCTCCTGGTGGCGCGTATCGACACATCGATGGTGCGGCGCTGGTACATCGGGGACCCGTCGAACCCCGACCGGCCGCCCCGGTCGGTCCCCTACCCGGCGGCCGGCACACCCAACGCGGAGACCTCGCTGCGTCTCGTCACGGTCGAGGGCACGCACACTCCCGTCCAACTGCCCCACTCCGCATCCGAGGAGCACGCCCCGCGCGGCGACTGGAACGATCCCGCCTTCGAGTACGTCGTGACCGCCGGCTGGGAGAGCGTCGGCCCGGTCGTCTCCGTCCAGACACGCGACCAGCGCACGATGTGGATCCTCGCGGTCGACCCGGCGACCGGTGGCTTCGAGCCGCTGTCCGTGACGACCGACAAGGCCTGGGTGGAGTGCCGGCCCGGCACACCGCTGCACACCGCCTCGGGTACGCCGGTGACGTCCTGGGTACGCGACGACGTCCGCACGATCCGGATCGGGAACACCTTCGCCCCGGCCGGACTGCATGTCCGTGAAGTGCTGGGGACGGTCGGCGAGCGGGTCTTCTTCACCGCGAGCGAGGAGCCGACCGAGACCCATGTCTGGTCGTTCACACCGGCGGACGGTCCTCGGAGCGGCTTCGTCCGGCTGACGGACGAGCCGGGACTGCACACGGCCGCCGCCGGGGGCGACACACTCGTACTGGACAGCCGGACCGCGGCCGGACACACGGTCACAGTGGTACGCGACGGCACACCGTCCGGCCGGATCGCGGTCCTCACCGAGGAGCCGCTGATCACCCCCCGACCGGTCGATCTCAGCCTGGGCGAACGGGAGTTGCGCAGTCAGCTGCATCTGCCGTCCTGGTACGAGCCGGGTTCGGGCAAGCTGCCCGTGCTGCTCAGTCCGTACGCGGGCCCGGGCATGCAGGTCGTGACCGCGGCACGCGCGTGGCACACCGTGGTGCGCCAGTGGTTCGCCGAGCAGGGCTTCGCCGTCCTGGTCACGGACGGGCGCGGCACCCCCGGACGCGGGGTGGAGTGGCAGCGTGCCATCGTCGGCGACCGGCTGGGGCCCGTTCTGGACGACCAGATCGACGCGCTGCACGCGGCGGCCGCGCGGTACGACGCCCTGGACCTGCAACGGGTGGCCATCCGGGGCTGGTCGTTCAGCGGCTATCTGGCGGCGGGCGCCGTGCTGCACCGTCCCGATGTGTTCCACGCGGCGATCGCGGGGGCCCCGCCGACCGACCGGCGGCTCTACGACACGTACTGGGAGGAGCGGTATCTCGGGCATCCGGACGTCCAGCCCGACCAGTACGAGCGCAGTTCGCTGACCCCGTACGCCCATCAGCTGTCCCGGCCGCTGATGCTCGTCCATGGGCTCGCGGACGACAACGTGGTCCCGGCCCACACACTGCGCCTGTCGGCGGCGCTGCTCGCCGCGGGCCGGCCGCACACCGTACTGCCGCTGCCGGCAACGGGACACCTCGTCGCCCGGGAGGGGACGGCCGACAGCCTTCTCCTCCTCGAACTGGACTTTCTTAAAAAACTCTTGGGACCTGAACATCCCGGCGCCTCTCCCCGTACCTTCTGATGAACCCGGTCGATCGAGGGGCCGACCGGGGACAAAGTTGGGATGATGGGACGGAGCTGGGCATGACGGGTACGCAGGGGACCGCACGGATCGTGGCACGCAGGACCGTGGTCGCCGCGGCAGGAGCCGTGGGGCTGGGCGCGGCGCTCACCGCGTGCGGCGGCTCGGACTCCGGGTCGGAGCCGGACGCCGCGAACGGCGGCTCCGCGGACACCGGTTCCACTGGTTCGACCGGTTCCACCGGCGACGGATCCACCGGTGGTGACAGCGCGGCCGGCGCGGGCGCCGCCATCGCGAAGACCACCGACATCCCGGAGGGCGGTGGCAAGGTCTTCGCCGACCAGGGTGTGGTGATCACGCAGCCCACGGCGGGCGAGTTCAAGGCGTTCTCGTCCAAGTGCACCCACGCGGGGTGCGCGGTGAAGGGCATAAGCGACGGGGTGATCAACTGCCCGTGCCACGGAAGCAAGTTCAGCGCGACGGACGGCAGTGTGCAGACCGGGCCGGCGACCAAGCCGCTGCCCGCCACCGCCATCAAAGTCTCGGGCGACTCGATCACTCTCGCGTAACAGGGCGCGGGCGGCCGACAGCTGACAGACTTCACTTTTCGTCGGCAGCGGGTGAAGTCTGTCAGCCGTCGACCGCCCGCGCTTCCTTACGTTGACGTACGTGACCCCCGGCTGCCGGACGGCGGCCGGGGGTCACGTGTGCGGCCCGTCAGCCGTAACTGCGCGCGGGCGCCGGGCCCGCCGCCGCTGCCACCGCGTCGGCGACCGCCTCGATGTCGTCCTCCGTCAGCGCCGACACCGTGAGCCGCACTCCCTGAGGGGCCGTCATCCGGAAGCGCGCCCCGGGGGCGACCGCCCAGCCGGCGTGCAACAGCCGCGCCACCGCCCCGGTCTCGTCGGCCACCGGCACCCAGACATTCATCCCACTGCGTCCGTGCGCCTCGACGCCCCGGTCCGCCAGCGCCTGTACGAGGGCGTCGCGACGCTCCCCGTAGGCCCGCGCCACCTCTGACACGTCCACGGCTCCCGAGGTCCAGAGCCGTACGACGGCGCGCTGAAGAAGCCGGCTGACCCACCCGGGTCCGAGCCGCTGGCGCCCGGTCACCCGGTCCACGGTCAACGCGTCCCCGGTCAGTACCGCCAGCCTCAGATCCGGTCCGTACGCCTTCGCGGTGGAACGTACGAGCACCCAACTGTCCGTCACCCCGGCGAGCGGGTGCAGCGGCAGATCCACGATGTGATGGCCGTGGTCGTCCTCGATGAGCAGCACCTCGGGACGTTCCGCGAGGAGAGCGCGCAGTTCCCCGGCGCGCGCCGAGGACACCGACGCGCCTGTCGGGTTCTGCGCGCGGTCGGTGACGACGACCGCGCGGACGCCGGACCGCAGAGCGCTCTCCAGATCACCGGGGAGCGGTCCGTCGTCGTCGAGCCGTACCGGTACGGGCCGCAGTCCGAGCGCGGGCACGAGGTCCAGCAGACTGCCCCAGCCCGGATCCTCGACGGCGACCGCGTCGCCCGGCCGCAGATGCGCCGCCAGCACTCGTTCGATCGCGTCCAGCGAGCCGGAGGTCACGGCGACCGGCCCGGCGGGCACTCCGTCGGCGTCGAGCCCGGCACGGGCGAGCCGGGCGAACTCCGGGTCGACGGGGTCCTGTCCGTACAGCCCCGGCTGTTCCGCGTTGTGGAGCGCGGCGGCCGCGAGAGCGTCGTGCAGTGGAGGCAGCAGGGCCGGATCGGGGTTGCCCTCCGACACGTCCCGTACGCCGGGCGGCGGGTCGACCCGGATCGACCCGCGCGACGTACTGGCCGGGCGCGGGCGCACCCGGCTGCCCCGGCGACCCGCTGTCTCGATGACCCCGCGCTCACGCAGGGTCCGATAGGCGGCCGCGACGGTATTCGGATTGACCCCGAGATCCGTCGCCAACTCCCGCATGGGAGGCAGCAGTTGCCCCGGCACCAATGCGCCCGCGCCGACCGCGCGCTCCACGTCGGCGGAAATCTCCGCCGCACGCCGACCCGTAATCCGATACTCTCCTAGCACAAAGAATAGTATGCACTAGTGCAATGGAGAACGCAATGCCGGAGACCCCCTCCCCCCACACCCCCACCCCCGCCTCCTACCGGTCGACCGCACGCACCGTCCCCACCCGCGCCCGGGAGCGGGCTTCGTACGACCACGAGTCGGTGCACGGAATACTGGACGAGACCTACATCTGCCATCTGGGTTTCGTCCGCGACGGCGCTCCGGTCGTCCTTCCCACGCTCTTCGCACGGGTGGGCGAGCGGCTGTACGTCCACGGCTCGACCGGCTCACGCCCCCTGCGCATGGCGAGCACGCCGGAGCCGGCACACCGGGGCGGCACGGACGCGGGCTCGGGCCCGGACTCGGGAGACCCTGGCCTCGCCGTCTGTCTGACCGTCACCCATGTCGACGGCCTGGTGCTGGCGCGCTCCGCGTTCCACCACTCGATCAACTACCGCTCCGTGGTGGTCCATGGCATCGCCCGCCAGGTGACCGACCCGGACGAGCGCCGCGCCGCCCTCGACGCGATCGTCGACCATGTGGTCCCCGGCCGCTCCGAGGACTCGCGCCGCGCCAACGACCGCGAGCTGGCCGCGACCGCCGTGCTCAGTCTCGATCTGGACGAGGTCTCCGCCAAGGTCCGTACGGGCGGCCCCGACGACGAACCGGAGGATGCCTCGCTCCCGTACTGGACCGGAGTCGTCCCCGTCACACGCGGCTACGGCACTCCGCTCCCGGCCGACGATCTCGATCCGTCCGTGACACTGCCCGGTTATCTCTCGACGCTCTGAAGCAATCCGCGGAGAGAGGGCTGCCCGACTGGGCGGCGCCACGGGAGTGGCGGGGGCGGCGCCACGGGAGCGGCGGGGGTGCGGACCACGAATCCGCGCCGCCGCCCTCGCCGGAGGCCGTTAAGACCGGTCGGTCTGAGCTGCGGGGCTCCCGCTGGACAACCGCGCCGGATCGTCCGCCCCCGTACCGCCCGCCACCGGCCCCGATGGCGCCTTGGGTGTCGACGACTGGGCGATGAAGGCGCCGATCAGTACGACCACACCCCCGATGATCTGGGGCGCCGAGAGGTGCTCCCGCAGCAGCACCCAGGCCAGTACGGTCGCGACGACCGCCTCCAGACAGGCGACGACCCCCGCCACCTGTGGGGAGAGCCTGCGTACGGCGAGCACTCCGGTCGTATAGGCGAGCACGGTGGCGATCAGCACGATCCAGCCGAGCAGCAGGGCGGCGGGCACCTGCGAACCGCCCATCCCGGCCGCACCGCCGAGCACGGACCATTCCATCCGCCAGGGACGGGCGACGAAGGTCAGCACCACGGTCCCGACGAGCAGCCCGTACGCGACCACCCCCAGCGGATCCGCCCGCGTGGAGTCCGCCGAGTCGCTGCCCTGGTCGGACAGGACGAAGTAGCTGACCTGGCAGAAGGCGGCCCCGAGGGCAAGCAGCACCCCGACCGGGTCGAACCGCAGCCCGGTCCAGACCTCGACCACGCAGGCGAGACCGCCCACCGCGAGGACCACCCCGACCGCGGCCGCGCGGGTGACCGGGCGTCGCTGGACGAAACGGACCCAGAGCAGGACGAGCGCCGGACCGAGGTATTCGATGAGCAGCGCGACGCCCACGGGGATACGGGAGATCGCGGCGAAGTAGAAGGCCTGGACGCCCGCCACGGCCAGCAGGCCGAAACCCGCGAGCAGCACCGGCTTGCGGCGCAGCAGGTCGCGGTGGCGCCAGGCCACGGGCAGCATGACCACGGCGGCGCCGGTGACCCGTAGCCAGACCACATGGAGCGGGTCGAGCCCCGCTTCGATCAGCGGCTTGGCCGCGACACCCGAACCGCCGAATGCGAACGCCGAGCCCAGGGCAAGGCCCAAGCCGACGCTCCTCCCCTGAGTCGCGTTCATGCCGTCATCATGACAGCTGGCGACAGGAGCGTCACCCCTGTGACACCTGTCGAGGCGCTCTGGCCGGTGACACCCGCGCTCAGGCCGGTGACACCCGTCGAGACGCTCAGGCCAGCCGGCCCGCCAGCGACCGCGCGTCCACTCCGGCCCGTTCGAGCACCTCGACTGCCCGGCACTCCCGGTCGGCGGCGAGTGCGGCGAGCAGATCGAGGCCTCCGGCCCGCAGGTCACCGCGCCGCGCCGCGCGTTCCATCGCCGCTGTCAGGGCGATGACGGCCGGCGGCGACCAGCCAGGCACGGCGCGGTCCCGCACCGTGGGAACAGCCCCGGAATCCTCCACCGTCCCCTGCCAGCGCAGCCCGTAGCCGATGCTGCGCTGTACGAGGTAGCCGAGCACCCTCGCCACCTGGTGGCCGCCGTCGAACGCGGCACGCACCTCGGGATCCGCTTCCAGCAGTGAGTGCAGCAGATGAGCGGTGTCGACCTGGGTGTCCCTGTCGCGCAGCGCCCTGCGGCGCGCGCCCGAAAGAACCGAGGCCAGCTCCGCGGTGAGCCGGGCGTCGGCATCGGCGGGTCCCGCGGAACCGGTAGGCATGGGTACGGAATCGGTACGCGTCGGCGCGATCTGTTCCGGCATCCGCGGTGAAGGGCTTTGCACCCTCCCACCCCATCAGCCTCGTCGGCTGCGGGCATCCCCGGCGGGGAGCATCTTGGGGTCCCACCGGAGTTGGGTACATCTGGACGGGTTCTCCTCCTTGCGGATGAGATCACCCCGTTCCTCTCCGGTGGATACACGACACGAGGGCCCTGCGGTCGCGGCCGCAGGGCCCTCGTATCGGTCACGGGACGACCGGCGGGCCGTCCCGTGACGGGACTGGAGTCAGTCCCTGGATCAGACCTCGGTCAGTCCTTGGTCAGTCCTCGGTCAGTCCTCGTCGGCGAGGATCAGATAGAGCTTCTTGCGTGATTCGTTGATGACACCGAGCGCCTTCTGCCGCTGCTCGGGCGTGCCGGTCTTCCAGACCTGCCCGAACGCCTCCATCAGCCCGAAGCCGGCCTGACGGATCTCGTTCATCGTGTCCCAGTCGATTCCTCGCCCGGCCTCTTCCCACGGAGCGTCGGGCCCCGATTCGGCCTCCGTACGCCCGGCCTCGGTGAGCGTGAACAGCTTCTTGCCGCCCTCGCTCCGGCTGGCGATCAGCCCCTCGTCCTCCAGCAGCTGGAGCGTCGGGTACACCGACCCGGGGCTGGGGCGCCAGGCCCCGCCGCTGCGCTCGCCGATCTCCTGGATCATCTCGTAGCCATGCATCGGCCGGTCCTTCAGCAGCGCCAGGATCGAGGCGCGCACATCACCGCGCCGCGCCCTCCCCCGGCCACCGCCGCGCCCCCGGCCGCCACCGCCGAACGGACCTCCGAAGGGCGGGCCGAACGGGCCGAAGGCCCCGCGCCGCCCCTCGAAGTCCCCCCGGCCCGGATGGCCGGGCCCGCAGTGACCGGGTCCCGGTCCGTGCTCATGCCCATGTGAACGCATCCCTACGCTCCCTTCATCGTTGATCTGTCGCGATGCGTCAACGATATATCGGAATGCATCGCGCGACAAGCCCCTTCAAGCCGGCACTCCTGTTGTCCTGTCTCAAGGGACCTGGTCCCCGTCTCAGATGATCTGGTCTGATCCGCTTGTGGCCCCAAGGACCTGGTCCTCGGATGCCCTCTTCACCGGATGCCACTGAAGATTGGCCGCCGGGCAGCTCGTGTCATCGGAGTTTGTTTCCGCCTGGTCGGAGCCTCGCCGCCGAGCGGCCTTGCACCCTTGAGAGGATCGAGGGCATGGCGGACTCCCCTATGCAGGTCAATGCCCTCATCGTCGATGCCATCGACCCCGAGCGGCTCGCCGCGTTCTGGTCCGAGTTGCTCGGCAGGCCGGTCGTGGGTCGTACGGGCCCGTATGTATGGCTACGGCGAGAGAACGGTCTCGGCCTAGGCTTCCAGCAGACCAACGAACCCAAGTCGGGCAAGAACCGCGTGCACTTCGACATCACCTCGCCCAACCCCGCAGCCGAGCAGCAGCGAGTGGAGACGCTCGGCGGGCTCAGACTGGAGCAGTACGACGACGGAGGGTTCCTGGTAATGGCGGACCCTGAGGGCAATGAGTTCTGCATCATCCCCGAGGGCGCCTTCGAACTCGACGACGAGGGGCGCGCGAACTACCTCGACTGACCAACTGCGGGGGTGCATACGCTCAGCCATTCGAACTTGGGTGGCACGCGCGCGGGCCTGCAGAGGCGGGATCGGCCTGGGAGTACGCGCCAGACGTCCGAGTGCGGTTCGTGGGCGTCGACGGAGTCGGGCATCTCGGATCCCTGACCCTGTTCCGGGATGAGCACTTCGAGCATGCCGCGCCGGCACGGAAGTTCGTCGCGTTCAAGGGGCGGAAGAACTTCTTTGCATCCAATCTGCGCCGGCCGGCGCGCCAACGGTTGAGATGAATACCGCAAGCTCATGGCAACCCCGCATCCGATCCAGGTCGAGAGGCTGGAGACGGAGCTGGTCGCCATGATCACTCGATATCTGGCGTGACAGTCCCCACAAAACCTATGCGGGTGTTATCGCGATGGAGTACCGGCACTGATAATCGCCGCTATGAACGAGACGTCTCTCCCCGCGGCCACCCTCGTCACAGTCGCGCGAGGATGGACATGCGCGGCGGCAGGGGCACTGGGCGGGGGGCTCGTTCTCGGAGTCCTGACCAATCTCGCCCAGGGCTGGCTCCACACTCCCTGGGATCAAATCCCCAATTCAGGTGCCGTCTGGTCTGCCGTCGCGTTCGTCGCCGGTGCCCTGCTGGCCAGGTGGGCGTCCCCGCACGTGGTGGCTGTGACCGGCCTGCTGGCCGAGGTCGGCCTGGTGGTCGGGTACTACGGCTACGCGGAGTTCGGCCGCGGTGGCATGGGCGATTTCGCCTATCCCCTGGTGTGGCTGACGTTGGCTTGTGTCGCCGGACCGCTCTTGGGTGTCGCTGGCTCCTGGTGGCGGCGAGGCCACACCGCGCGGCGCCGTGTGATCGGGCTGGCTTCGCTCGCGGGCGTTTTCGGTATGGAGGGCATCCACTATGCCTGGGTCTTGCACTACACCACCCAGGCATGGACCTGCCTGGCTGTGGTGCTCCTGGTCTCGCTGCTGATGGCCCGCAACCGCAAGGAGCGGGCGCTGGCCCTCAGTGCTGCCGCTGCGTTCTCCCTCGTCGCCTATGCGGCCATCCAGCTTCCTCTCCTGTACTTCTCTGCGTGACGCCGAGCGAGTCAGGCCGCGTCCGGGCGCACGTATGAACGGCTTTCGCATTGTCGGAGGCCCGATGAGTGGCCGGCGGGGTTGAGTGGCAGTCCCAGGAGCGTCCCGGCCTTGAAGAGAGAGCCGCCGACTGCGATCTGGCACAGGTCGAGCACGGCTGTTCGCCGGGTGCTGGACGCCGGGATTCCCCCCCCATGTGCGCGAAGTACCTTGCGTATCAGCCGTCTTCGAGGAAATGGGGGTTGTGCCGGGAACCGAAGCGTGTCCTGCGGACCGGACGTTTCAGTGCGCGGGGCCGTGGTTCTCGGGCGTAGGTCCGCAGCACGGAGGCGACAGCCTGCGGGCGACCTTGGGAACAGTCGGGTTACGTATCCCGAGAATGTATGCGGCGGTGAGTGCCACGGCACGGTCTTCGTCATGTGACAGATCCGCGAGGGCACGTGACGTTGTGGTTCCCGGGATATCCGCGAGCGCCTGCGTCAGCCGTCGTCGTACAGACGATTCAACGGTGCCGTGGGTGAGGCGGTCGACGAGCCTGGTGGCGATCTGATCCGCCAACGCGGGATCACTCGCCAGCGCGCTCAGTGCATCGGCCGCATCGACGTCGTTCGTCTCCTCGACGACCATGTCGATGAGCGTCGGGACCGCGTCGGCCACTCCACGTGCCCCGAGCGCCAGGGCCGCGTACCTGCGGACCACGATGTCGGGATTCGCGAGAGCGTCCCGCAGCAGTACGGTCGCCTCAGCGTTCGGCATCTCAACGATGGACTGGACGGCCCGTTTCCGGACTTCGGCCGCTGGTGAGCCGAGGCCCTCCGCGAGCAGGGCCGATCCACCATCGCCCAATTGCGCCAAAGCCCATCGCAGGGCTCCGGCGACATTCGGGTCCGTCTCGCTCAACGCCGCCTCGACCAGGGCTTCCACTGGTCCCGGAACCTCTTCGACCGAGGACAGGGCCGCGCGTTGGCGCGTTCCAGCGCTCTTTGACCCCAACGCCTGGAGGAGTGCGACGATCTGGAGGACGTCCTCCCAGCCGGCGGGTTCCGCGGCACCGATCCGACGGAGTCGCGTGAGCAGTTCCGTCTCACTCGCAATGCGCTCTCGCGTCTGGCGGATGAGGTCGTCGACGAGTTCCGAGGGCTTGAAGCCGGGATCATCCAGCGCGCGCCCGACCTCACGCAGCGTCAGCCCCAACGACCGCAGGCTCTCGATATGGAGGATGCGCCGGATGTCCTCGCTGGAGTACTCCCGATAGCCGGCGTCGGTACGACCCGTTGGCCGCACCAGGCCGAGCGACTCGTAATGCCTGAGCATGCGGGCGCTGACCCCGGACCGTCGTGCCACATCACCGATCAACACTGTCTATCGCCCCTCTTGGCTGGTCGTGCCGAAGGTTACGGCCCTGTTCTCGTCCGGAAGGTGCTGCGTTCCCGTCCGAAAGATGCTGCCGCAGACCGGCGCCCAGAGGCGGGCGCGGTCAGCCGGTGGAGACCTTTTCGGATTCGGCGGCGGCCACCACCCGTGATGTCGCCGTCCTGCGGGGTGGTGCGGTGAGGACGGCGAGGCAGCCGACGACCAGGGCGATACCGGCCCAGCCCAGGGCAGGGAGGCGTTCGCCGACGACCAGGACCGCCAAGACGGCCGCTACGGCGGGCTCCAGGAGGGAGAGGGTGGTCGCGGTGCTCGCCGGGACGTGCGCCAGGCCCCAGCCGAACAGCACGTAGCCGAGGAACATGGGAACCAGCGCCATGTAGACGCCGACGGCCGCGTTCGACGGCGACTCCACCAGTGGCGCGCCGGTGACCAGCAGCACCGGCATCAGCAGCAGTGCGCCGATCCCGAATATGGTGCCCATGGCGGCGCCGGAGGTGGCGCCGCGGTTGATCAGGCGGTGGGCCGCCCATGAGTACAGGGCGTAGGTGAGCCCGGCCACCAAGCCCAGGCCCAGGCCGAGCACGGTCTCCCCGGCAGACCGGGCCCCGGGGGCGGAGTGCGCGTCGGCGGCTTCGGCCACGCACAGCAGTGCCGTCCCGGACAGCCCCAGAGCTGCGCCGGTCATCCAACGGCGGGTGAGGCGACGGCCGTCGGCGAGCCGCTCGATCACCGCAGAGGCCAGCGGGGCGGAGCCGATCGAGACCACCGTCCCCGCGGCGACCCCGGCCAGGTGCATGCTGCTGTAGAAGGCCAGGGGGTAGGCGCCCACCGACAGGGCGCCCAGCAGCACCACGCCGCGCTGCGCGCGCAGCCGGGGCGCCTGCCGCCGGATACGGGGCGCGGCCATGAGGGCCTGGAGCAGCCCGCCCAGGCCCATGGCGACGGCCCCGATCGCCAGCGGCCCCACGGCCGGGGCGAACGTCGCGGCGGTGCCCGTGGTGCCCCACAGCACCGAGGCGACCAGGACGCACATCGACCCCACGCCCACCGACGCGGTCTTGTGCCCACCGGGCCCGGTCACAGCCGCTCCAGCAGGTCGGACGCCATCGCCCGCGCACGCTCCACACGCCCGGCCGTGCCCTCAAGGCCGGCGCGCGCCATCGCGCCCTCCAACAGAAACGCCAGGTGCTCGGCCACCGCGCGGGCCTCCTCGGGCCGGCCGGGCAGCAGTTCCCCGACGTGTCCGGCGAGCAGGGCCTCGACCTCCTCCTTGTGCCGGCGCACCACGGTGCGGCCCTCGTCCCCGGCGGGCAGTTCGGCGGCGGCGTTGAGCAGGCCGCAACCGCGAAAGCCGCGCTCGTAGGCGAACGCCGCGTGGTCGGCGTAGGCATCGAAAACCGCCAGCACGCCACCACGTCCGTCCCGGACTCCCTCCAGCCGACGCCGGTACAGCTCCAGCCACTCCCCGTGCCGGGCATCGAGGTAGGCCAGCACCAAATCGGCCTTGGAGGAGAAGTTGTTGTACAGGCTCATCTTCGCCACGCCCGCCTCGGCGGTGATCACGTCGATCCCCGTCGCCGCCACGCCGTCCGCGTAGAAGCGGCGCGACGCGGCGGCGAGCAGCCGCTCCCGCGCCACCCCCCGCCGTTTCGCGGGCTGCGGAGTCGCACTGCTGGTATCGCTCATCGCACTCCCTCTCACTAGGTAGGTCAGTCTACCTAGAAGCTGGAAGGATGCGCACGCCCCGACGAAGGCCCAGACCCTCGCTCCTTCTCCCATCCCCAATTGCCGGTCGGTCTCGTACGAGAACAGGGCCGCTACGAGAACAGGGTCGTCACGATGCGCTTCGCCTCCTCGATCGCGAACTCGAATCCGGCATCCGGGTCGCGCAACAGGCGTTCCGTGGCCAGCGCGTGCTGACGAACGCGAGGGTCGAGATCCGTCATCGCGGTGCGCAGGGTCGGCATGACCACCTCACCGAGCGCCATCAGCGCCCGGCTGAGGCTCAACTGTGTCTCCCGCTCGCCGCGCCCGAGCTGTGTCGCCAACACTGCGGCCAACTCGGGTTCTTCACCTTCGGGTACGAGTACGACCCCTGCTCGCCAGGCGCTCCGCGCCACCTCGTCGTCGGCGTCGGTCAGAAGTGCCCGTGTGATCGCCGACCACGCTTGCCCGTCCCCGATCTTGGACAGCGTGTGCAACGCCTGGCTTCGTGCCTGGGCACGCTCCGAGCGGAGTTCATCGATGAGCTCTGGCACCGTCATTGATGATGAGTGGCGGGTGAGTGCCCACGTAAGCATTTCGCGCACGTAGAACTCGGGCTCCTTCGCGCATCGTTCGATGAGCTTGTCGATGAACCGCGGATCCGGGGTCGTGCCGACTGCCACCGCCGCCTGCAGCCGGACCGAAGAGTTGCTGCTATCCAGCCCCTGGAGAGCTCGCATCGTGTTCGTGTCTTCTTTCGGCATGGTCATCAGGACCACCTCCTTGACACAGTGGAGACCTTGTCACTGTGTCAAGGTCAAGCGGAGCCACGCCGGCCGACGTGAGCGCGAGGTCAGCAGCGCGGACACGGCTTCGGCGAGCAGTGCCCCGCATCCCATGGCCGGATGGCCCGCATCCGTCGCCTGCTCCACGCCTCTGGCTTTCGGCATAGCGGCACCTCATCCCCAGGTCGCAGCGGACACGCATCACTCACCGCCGACAATTGACCGATGGCCCCCACCTCCCGAAATCCCTTCACGGCCCCTGGCGAACAGGGCCGGAGACTGTGGCGCGCACTCGCGGAAGTGACCGGCGGCGCGCTGCTGATGATGCTCGTCGGATACCTGTTGGACGACCCGTTGAGCGTGATTCAGCCCCTCCTCGGTGCCGTGGTCCTCGCCCTGCTCGCCGTCCGTCGTCGCCTCCCCACGATGAGCCTGCTCGGCGTCTCCGCCATCGTGGGCCTGCTGCCCGCCGCCGGGCTGCCGGCCGCCGTGATCGCGTACACCACGACCAAACGGCTGGTGGGCCCCCGGCGCCGGAACGCTGTGCTGCTCGCCTCGGCCGTTCTGGCGACGCTGGCCGGCGCCGCCTTCGCCCCGGACCTCGCGCTCGGCAGCCCTCCGTTCGGGCTCGCGCTCGGCGCCGTACTCGCCGCCACCACGCTGATGGTGCCGGCACTTCTCGGTATCTCGGGCGGACAGCAGGACCGGCTGCTGCTGGCGCTTCGGGAACGTGCCACCGCCGCGGAGGAGGCCCGCCGGCTCGCGGACAGCGAGTCCCGGATGCGCGAACGGTCCCGGATGGCCGCCGAGATGCACGACCTGGTCGGCCACCGGCTCAGCCTGATCTCGCTGCACACGGGCGGCCTGGAGATGGCACTGCAGAAGGAGTCGCCCGAACTGCGCGACGAGGCGGCCCTGGTACGCCGGGCCACCGGAGACGCGATGCGGGAGCTGCGCGAAGTGCTCGGTGTCCTGGGCCCGTTGGGGCGGGACACCGGGACCGACGCCCTGACCGACACGACGGGCACCCGATCCGATGTCGAGACGCTGGCCGAGGAGTCGCGCGGCGGCGGCATACCCGTCGATCTCACCTGGGCAGGCCCCGACCTGACCGACCGCGCGGCCCAGGTGCGGCGTGCGGTGCACCGTGTGGTGCGCGAGTCGCTGACCAACGTGCACCGGTACGCCACCGGAGCCCATGTCACCGTGGTGGTCACGCACACCGAGGACCGTATAGAGGTGCTCGTACGCAACGGGCTTCCGCCCGTGGCCCCGGAAGCGGCGACCGGCCTCGGCTCGGGACGCGGCCTCGTCGGGCTGCGGGAACGGGTGGCACTGCTCGGCGGCACCCTGGAGGCGGGCCCGACACCGGCCGGAGGCTTCTCGGTGGCAGCTCGGATCCCGGCTCGGCCGGACCCGGGAGCGAGCCTCGCCACCACGGGCGCGCCGCCGCGCGAATCTCCGCACGAACCGCACGAACCGCACGAACAATCCAAGCCGCATGAACCGTCCAAGCCGTCCGAACCGCGCTCCGACGACTCACCCGTCGGTACCCGCCGCCGCGCCATGAGTGCCCTCACCGGATTCCTCGGCCTCGCGGGCGTGGGCGTGCTCATGATGTTCGGCCTCCTCCTGGTCACCCAGGCGTTCCCGCAACCCGACTATCCCGCACCCGAGGAGCCCCGGATCGGAATGTCCCGCGAGAAGGTGGACGAGGCGGTGTACGGGGACCACGCGTCGGTGCGCGCGGCGGCGACAGGTCGGGAGCCGGCCCGCGCGAAGTCCGTGACGAGCTGCATGTACCCGCTGGTCCCGTACGAGGACTTCAGGCCGCTGACCGAGGGCGCCGGCCCAGGGTCCGGGGACTCCGGGTCCGGGGACTCCGAGGCCGTGGACCCCGAGGCCGTGGACCCCGAGGAGGGGCCCGGTCACCTCATGATCGCCCGGTACTGCTTCCGTGGCGATACGTTGGCCACCATCGACCGCTTCACCGTACCGGTGGTGTCACAGACATCACCGTGGGAGTCCCCATGACCGAGCTTCCCTCTTCCGACCACCGCCCGATCCGGGTCCTGCTCGCCGATGACGAGGAAATGATCCGGCACAGCGTCCGGCTGATCCTGCGTCATGCCGAGGGCATCGAGGTGGTCGGCGAGGCGACGAACGGCGAGGATGCCGTGCGGGTCGCCGGCGAGACCCGTCCCGACGTGGCGCTGATCGATGTCCGGATGCCCGTACTCGACGGGCTCGCCGCGATCGAGCGGCTCCTCGCTCTCCAGCCACGGCCGCAGGTCGTCATGCTCACCACGTTCGGCGACGAGGAGAACGTGACGCGCGCGCTGCGGTCCGGCGCCACCGGCTTTCTGCTCAAGGACGAGGGCCCGCAGGAGCTGATCAGCGCGATACGGGCCGCCGCCGCGGGCGACGCGGTCCTCTCGCCCGGCGTCACCGGCGCCGTCATCGAGCTCATGCTCAACGGCGATACCGGTACGCGGAGGGCGCCGGCGTCCGGCCCCGTCCCCGAACAGCGGCTGGCGGCGCTCACCGGCCGGGAGCGCGACGTCCTCGCGCTGCTGGGCCGGGGCCTCTCCAACGCGGAGATCGGCCGTCAACTGGGCATCGGCGTGGGCACGGTGAAGACCCATGTCAGCGCCGTCCTGGTGAAGACGGGCACGGACAGCCGGGTCCAGGCGGCGGTACTGGCGTACCGGACGGGACTGTTGTCCTGAACGCCGCTGTCCTGAACAGCGGCCTCGGGGGCCGCTGTCGCTGTCCTGAGCAGCGGCCCCGCGCACCGTCTCCGCCGCGGGACACCCGCACATCGTCTCTGTCCTCGGACAGATCCGGCGGTCCGTCCAGAGGAGTACGTACGCGCCCGGGTCCGACGTTCGGCAGACGCCTCATTCCCGCCCTGAGGCTGACAGTTGGGCAGTACGGCGCACCGAGGATGAGAAGCGGTCGCACAACCTCTTCCCCGTACTTCCGGAGCTCACATGTCACTGCCGACAACCGCCCCCGTGCCCGTCCACTCCCCCTCGGATTCCGCCGCCGCACGGGCCACCGGGCTGAGCAAGGTCTACGGCGAGGGCGAGACCCGAGTCATCGCCCTGGACTCGGTCTCGTTGGAGTTCGGGCGTGGCCGGTTCACCGCGATCATGGGGCCGTCCGGCTCCGGCAAGTCGACTCTGATGCACTGCATGGCGGGTCTGGACTCGGTCTCCGCGGGCTCCGCACGGATCGGTGACACCGAGCTGTCCAGCCTCAACGACCGACAGCTCACCCGGTTGCGCCGGGACAGCATCGGCTTCGTCTTCCAGGCGTTCAACCTGCTCCCCACACTGACGGCGCTGGAGAACATCACACTGCCGATGGCCATCGCGGGCCGCAGGCCGGACCAGCGGTGGCTGGACACGGTCGTGGGGACCGTCGGCCTCTCCGGACGGCTGAACCACCGCCCCGCTCAGCTGTCCGGCGGCCAGCAGCAGCGCGTTGCCGTGGCCCGCGCCCTCGCGTCCCGGCCGGAGATCATCTTCGCGGACGAGCCGACCGGCAACCTGGACTCCCGCTCCGGCTCCGAGGTCCTGGGCTTCCTGCGGGATTCCGTACGGGAGTTGGGCCGGACCGTCGTGATGGTCACCCACGACCCGGCGGCCGCCGCCTACGCCGACCGCGTGGTCTTCGTCGCCGACGGCCGGCTCACCGACGAGCTGATCGCACCGACCGCCGAGAGCGTCCTGGACCGGATGCGGCAGTTCGACGCCAAGGGCCGTACGAGCTGACCCAACTGCCCGCTCTCCGACCGTACTTCTGCCACACGCTCCAGAGCCGCACCCTCCAGAGCCGCACCCTCCGAAGCCGCACACCCCCGAAGCCACAGACCCCAGAAGCGGGACCATCACCATGCTGCGTACAGCCCTGCGCAACGTCTTCGCGCACAAAGCCCGATTGGTCATGACCGCCCTCGCGGTCATGCTCGGCGTCGCCTTCGTCTCCGGCACGCTCGTCTTCGGCGACACCGTCACCCAGGCCCTTCGCGGCGCCTCCGCCAAGAACCTCCAGGACGTCGCCGTATCCGTACAGGCCGAGTCCGAGTGGGACTCCGGCAACGCGGCGGACGACCGCCGGTCCACGGCGCTCACCAGTGATCTCGCGGACCGGGTCCGTGCTGTTCCCGGCGTCACGTCCCTGCGCCCCGTCGTCAACGGCGCCGCCACCCTGGCCGCCAAGGACGGCCGGCCGCTGAACGCCGACAACAGCTGGCAGAACCTGGCGGCCAACTACGCGCCGGACACGCCCCGCGGCGACCGGGACAGCCTTTTCCCTGTCAGCGCCGGGCGCGGCCCCACCGCCGGTGGAGAGATAGCTCTGGACCGCCGTACCGCCGAGAAGGCCGGTTACGGCATCGGTGACTCCGTCCGCTTCGCCACCGAGGGCCCCGCGCTCACCAAAAGGCTGGTCGGCACCGTCGACACCGACGACCCGCGCGTGACCGCGGGCGGCACCCTCGCGCTCTTCGACACCAGGACCGCACAGCAACTCTTCCTGCGGGCAGGCCAGTTCGACGAGCTGGCCATCGGTTCCGCGCCCGGCACCGACAATCAGGAGCTCGCCGGCAAGATCCGCGAGCTGCTGCCAGCCGAGGGCGTCACAGCCACCAGCGGAGCTCAGCTCGCGGACGAGCAGGCGGAGCAGATCGCCGAGGACACCAAGGGGCTCACCCGGATACTCCTGGGATTCGCCGGGATCGCGCTGTTCGTCGGTGTCTTCATCATCGCCAACACCTTCACCATGCTGATCGCTCAGCGCAGCCGCGAGACCGCGCTGCTGCGTGCCGTAGGGGCCTCGCGCCGCCAGGTCGTCCGCGCGGTGCTCATCGAGGCCGGGCTTCTCGGACTCGGCGCCTCCGCCGCCGGGTTCGGTCTCGGGCTGGGTATCGCGACCGGCTTGAGGCCGCTCCTCAACGCGAGCGGCGCGGGTCTGCCGGACGGCCCCCTGGTCATCTCCACGGACGCGTTCGTCTGGTCCCTCGTGGTCGGCGTCGGCGTCACCGTGCTCGCCGCCTGGCTGCCGTCCCGCAAGGCCGCGAAGATCGCACCGGTGGAGGCGCTGAGCACCGTCGACCAGGCGCCGCCGAAGCGCGGCATGGTGCTCCGTAACAGCCTCGGCGTGCTGCTCACCGGCGCTGGTGTCCTCATCATGCTGTACGTCTCCACACGGAAGGACGGAGCCGACGCCAACCTCATCAGCGCCGTACTCGGCTCGGTGCTCACGATGACGGGCATGATCGTGATCGCACCGCTGCTGTCCGGACCGCTGATCCGGCTCGCGGGCGCGGTCACCACCCGGCTCTTCGGCGTCACCGGCAAGCTCGCCAAGGAGAACGCGCTGCGCAACCCGCGCCGCACCGCCGCCACCGCCTCCGCCCTGATGATCGGGCTCACCCTGATAACGGCCCTGAGCGTGACCGGCAGTTCCACGGAAGCCGCCCTCAAGGAGGCGGCAGTGCGGGGCCTGACCGCGGACTACAAGGTGTCCAACGCCGGCTTCGGCGGCATCGACCCCGCACTCGGCGCGAAGGTCGCCAAGGTCCCGGGCGTCACGGAGACGGCGCCCGTCGCGTCCTCGACCCTGGGGGCGCGGGGAACGTACGCCACGCTCACCGGCGCGGACCCGCGGCGGCTCGGCACGGTCTCCGACCTGACATTCAGCAGCGGCTCGCTCGCGGACATCGGCCCCGGCAGGATCGCGATCTCCGACGAACTGGCCAAGGAAACCGGCCTGTCGAAGGGCGACACCTTCCAGGGCGCGCTGGGCTTCGACGACGAGAAGAAGAAGCTGACCGTCGTCGGTGTCTACCAGCAGACCCGCGCCGTCGACGACGCCATGGGCACCTTGGACGATGTCCTGCCGTACGCGGACGGAGGAAAGCTCGACAGCATTCTGGTCAAGGCCGCGTCCGGGCCGAACACGAGCGGCCTCGACCAGGACATCCGCGAGGCCCTCGGCAACAGCCCGCTCCTCCAGGTGCAGAACCAGGAGCAGTTGACGAAGGCGGAGTCCGGCGAGGTCGATACGATGCTCAACATGATGTACGGCCTGCTCGCCATGGCCGTCGTCATCGGAGTGCTCGGCGTCATCAACACCCTCGCCATGTCGGTCTTCGAGCGGACCCGGGAGATCGGGCTGCTGCGCGCCATCGGCCTCGACAGCAGGGGCGTCAAGCAGATGGTCCGCCTGGAATCGGTGGTGATCTCGCTGTTCGGCGCGGCCCTGGGCATCGGTACGGGGATCTTCCTGGCCTGGGCGTGCGGCAGCCTCACCGGATCCTCGCTCTCGCAGTACGAGATCGTGCTGCCCTGGGCGCGACTCGGCCTGTTCCTGCTGCTCGGCCTGGCGATCGGGGGCCTGGCGGCGCTCTGGCCGGCCCGGCGGGCGGCCCGCCTGAACATGCTGCGGTCGATCAACGCGCATTAGATCCTGTCCGGCGGCGCACTCGCACCGCCGCATGACGAGACCGTGAGCGTTCCTGCCGTGTGGTGCCCGCCGTGCTGCCGACCGATGTCTCACATCCGGCCACGGCCGGCCACCGCGGAAAGCACCTGGCGGGGCCAGTTGCTCCCGATTGGCCTTGGCCTGCGAGTTCCCGCACCTCCTACGCTCGGCGCATGCGGATTCGAATCGTCGACGCCTTCGCCGACCGTCCCTTCACGGGCAACCCCGCCGGAGTGCTGCTCCTGGACTCCGGCACGTTCCCCCACGACACCTGGCTCCAGCAGGTGGCGGCCGAGGTGAACCTCTCCGAGACGGCCTTCGCCCACCCCCTGCCACCCGGCGGCGACGCCGACTGGGCGCTGCGCTGGTTCACCCCGGCCACCGAAGTGGACATGTGCGGCCACGCCACCCTGGCCACCGCCCATGTGCTGCACTCCACCGGACGTACGACCGGCGCGCTGCGCTTCGCCGCCCGCCCGGGGATCCTCGGCGCCGTCACACACGACGACGGCTCTCTCACTCTCGATTTCCCGACGTCCTCACTCACGCCGGTGCCGGTTCCGGACGGGATCGCGGCGGCGCTGGGCGCCGAACCGGTCTCGGTGCACGACACCTCCGAGGACATCGGTGACCTGCTGGTGGAGCTGGCCGACGAGCGGACCGTGCGTGGCCTCGCTCCCGACTTCGCCTCGCTCGCGGCGCTCTCCCGGCGCGGCGTCATCGCCACCGCCGTCGCCGACGATCCGGGTCGTGGCTACGACTTCGTCTCGCGGGGCTTCTTCCCCAGGGTCGGCATCGACGAGGACCCGGTGACGGGGAGCGCACACACGGCACTCGCCCCGTTCTGGTCCGCCAGGCTGGGCCGGGCCGAGCTGACCGGCCTCCAGGTCTCCGCCCGTACGGGGTTCGTCCGTACCGCGCTGCGCGGCGAACGGACCCTGCTCACGGGCCGGGCGGTGACGGTCATCGACGGCGAGCTGTTCAGCTCCCCCTGAAACGGCCACATGAACGGCCCCATACCGCTGCTCGCGGCTGCCCCGGGGGCCGTACGGGACCCGAGCTCACCCGTACGCCCCTCACCAACCCCGCCCACCGACACCACCGACCCCACCGGCCAAGCTGACCAAGCTGAACGGACCTACACCGTGGGCAGCCAGCCCACCTTCCCCGCCAGCAGCGCGTACCCGACAAACGCTCCGATGTCGAGCAGAGCATGGGCCGCCACCAGTGGACCGACCCGCCCCCACCGCCGGTACAGAAGTACGAAGACCACGCCCATCACCATGTTCCCGATGAAGCCGCCGATCCCCTGGTACAGGTGGTACGAGCCGCGCAGCACCGAACTCGCCACCAGCGCGGCCATCGGCGTCCACCCCAACTGTCCGAGCCGGCGCAGCAGATAACCCACGACGATGACCTCCTCCAGCACGGAGTTCTGCACCGCGGAGAGGATCAGCACCGGGAACTTCCACCACACGTCCGGCAGCGACTCCGGCACCACCGTCAGGTTGAACCCGACCGCCTGCGCCACCAGGTAGAACGCGAGCCCGGCGCTGCCGATACCGGCCGCCACCAGCGTTCCGCGGCCGAGGTCCGGCCAGGGCCGGCGCCCGTCGAAGCCGATGTCGCGTACGCCACTGCCTTCGCGCAGCAGCAGATGCGCGACCAGCGCGACCGGCACCAGCGCGGTGCTGATGCCGAACAGCTGCCAGGCCAGATCGAGCCAAGGTCGGCCCGGGGCCGCCGACGAATTGAGCGTGGCCGCCTGGCTGTTCAGCGACTCCGGTTTGGTCAGTGAACCAACAAAACTGATCAGCGCCGACACACCGCTCGCGCCGAGCGAGAGCGCCAGCACGAGCACCGTCTCGGAGCGCAAGGTCTTCCGTGAGATGGCCTCCTGGGGAAAAGAACCGGCCATCTGGCCCGCCTCCGCCTGCACACCTGCCTCCAGTTGAGTAATCCCGCCTTCATGCCCATCACAGCGCCGCTAGGGTTCGAATGCAGGTACGAAGATCACACGCGACAGGCCGGGGCCGGACGCCGTACCGCGGCGAAGCCCTGCCCGTCCGTCCTTCAGGCCCGTGTCCATTCTCCCGGCCCTTGTTCACCCTTCACGAAGGAGGGGCTCCCCCACCATGGGACGTCACAGCTTGCCCGACAGACGCGCGAGGATCGCGGGCAGGGCCCGTTCGCCGCGCCGTCAGCACGTCACCCTCGCCACCGCGCTCGTGCTGGCCGTGGCGGGAACAGGAATCGTGGCACAGAGCGGACTGCTCTCCTTAGCCGATTCGTGCGAGACCGACCCCGTACGGCTGGACCTCGTGGCGTCCCCCGACATCGCCCCGGCCCTGCGCGGCGTCGCCGACCGGGCCAGGCGGGACGGGGTCACCTCCGACGACCGCTGCCTCGACGTCCGTGTCACCGCCCGCGAGAACTACAAGGTCGCGGACGCGCTCGCCAACGCCTCCAACACCCCCGATTTCCAGGTCTGGGTGCCCGACTCCGACGTCTGGGTGGACCGCGCCGGCGACATCGGTGACAGTGTCCCGCTGACTCCGGCCGGCAATGTGGCCGCCTCTCCCGTGACACTGGCCGCGGTGCCCGCCTCCGCCCAGGCGCTGGGCTGGCCCCGGAAGACCTACACATGGGCCGAGGTGGCGACCGCGGCGACCGGCACGGACCGGCTCCTCCTCGGCTCGGCCGACCCGGGCCGCAGCGCCACCGGTCTCCTCGCGCTCAGCAGCATCGCCGAGTCCGCACGGCAGGAGGGCCCCGGCGGCGACACCCGGACCGCCGCCACCGCCAGACTCCTCACCCGGCGCGTCTCCGACTCGGACACCCAGGTGCCGCAGACCCTGGCGATGAACGACTCGGTGACGGAGAAGGACAACCCCCGCCGCAACGGTGCCGTACTGCTCTCCGAACAAGCCGCGTTCGCCCACAACTCCGAGAGCGACGGCTCCGCGGACCTCGAACTCTTCTATCCCACGGACAGCGCGCCCGTACTCGACTATCCGTACAACCTGGTCGACCAGACCCAGCTGACCCCCGAGCAGAGCCGCGCCGCCATGCGGTTCATCGCCCTGCTCGGCGAGGAGCCGTCGTACCGCACGCTGGAGAGCCACGGCTTCCGGACGAGGGACAGCCAAGTCAAGTCCGCCCTGGTCCGTACGGCCGGTGGCCGTTCACCCCAGCCGTACGAGAAGGGCGACCTGGGACCACCGTCCGCGGAGAGCCTCCAGCAGACGCTCGGCCTGTGGGCCGTGTCGGTACAGAGCGCGCGCCTGACGACGGTCGTGGACGCCTCGGGTTCGATGACGGAGTCCGTGCCGGGCCGCAAGGGCCAGACCCGGATGGATCTCACGAAAGCCGCGCTGCTCCGGGCTCTCGCCACCTTCACCTCCGAGGACGAGATCGGCCTGTGGGAGTTCAGCACACGCCTGGACGGCGCCAAGGACTACCGCGAACTGGAGCGGACGGCCCGGCTCGGCGCGCCGGTGAAGGACGGCGGCACCCACCGCGAACGGCTGTCCGAGGCCATCGACGCGCTCGAGCCCATCGTGGACGGCGACACCGGTCTGTACGACACGACGCTGGCCGCCTACAAGAAGGCCCAGGCCGACTACGTACGCGGCAAGTTCAACGCGGTCATCCTCCTCACCGACGGCTCCAACAAGGACGAGGACTCCATCTCACGCGGCACGTTGATCAAACAGCTGCGGAAGCTCGCGGATCCCAGCCGTCCGGTGCCGCTGATCGCGGTCGCGGTGGGACCCGACGCCGACCGGGACGAGGTCGGCGAGATCGCGGAGGCGACCGATGGTTCGGGCTACGAGGTGACCGACCCGGCCGACATCCAGGCCGTGATCCTCCGGGCCATCATGGCGATGGGCCGCGCCCACGAGTCCTGACGCCCGGCCACCCGTACGGGCCGGGCGCCCGGCCCGTACGGGTGGCCCACCGCGATGAGCCACCCGGCCCGGCGGGACTTTCGCCCCACGCCCTACGGGAATCCCACCGGCCAGGTGTGCACCGGCTCGCCCTGGTGCATCAACTCGCAGTAGCGGCGCGTGGTGGCCGCGAGCGCGGCTTCCCGCTCCAGCCCGGCCTCCAGCGCCCGGTGGAAGGTGTCCACCTGCCACGACGCTCCGTTCATCCGCCGCTTGCACCGCTCCTCGATCACGCCGAGATAGAAGTCGCGGTCCATGGGCTCGACCTGCCACGCGTCGAGTCCGGCCGCCGCGAGGGGCAGCAGTTCGTCACGTACGAGCTTCACCACCGGCACCGTGGTGATCCCGGCGGCCCGCCCGGGACGCGGCCACCGCAGTTCGGCTTCGATGCCGTGGCGGCAGGCGGCGTCGAAGTTCGCGGCCGCGTCGGCGAAGGGCAGCCTGCTCCACACCGGCCGGGCGTCCTCGGCGAGCGCGCGCACCAGGCCGTAGTAGAACGCGGCGTTGGCGATCACATCGGTGACCGTGGGGCCCGCCGGCAGGACGCGGTTCTCCACCCGCAGATGCGGTACGCCGTCGACGACCTCGTACACGGGCCGGTTCCAGCGGTAGACCGTGCCGTTGTGCAGCGCCAGTTCCTGGAGGTCCGGCACCCCACCGGCGTCGAGCACCCGCAGCGGATCCTCGTAGCCGGAGATCGGCAGCAGGGGTGGGAAGTACCGCAGATTCTCTTCGAACAGGTCGTACGCGGAGTCGATCCAGCGCTCACCGAACCAGGTACGCGGGCGCACGCCCTGCGCCTTCAGCTCCGGCGGCCGGGTGTCGGTGGCCTGCTCGAAGAGCGGCGGCCTCGACTCCCGCCACAGCTCGCGGCCGAACAGGAACGGCGCGTTGGCACCGAGTGCCACCTGCACCGACGCCACGGCCTGGGCGGCGTTCCACACGTCGGCGAACCGGTCGGGGGTGACCTGGAGATGCAGTTGCACGGAGGTGCAGGCGGCCTCGGGAGCGATGGAAGCCGACGTGGTGGACAGCCGCTCCACGCCCTCGATGTCGAGCGTGAAATCCTCGCCCCGCGCCGCGGCCATCTGCTCGTTGAGCAGTGTGTAGCGGTGGACGTCGGAAAGATTCGCGGAGACCACATCGTGCTGGGTGAGGGTCGGGAGAATTCCGATCATCACGACCCCCGCGTCCACCTCGCTGGCTTTACGGTGCGCATATCCGAGGCCCGTGCGCAGTTCCTCCGCGAGCTGATCGAGAACCCGGCCGCCGATCCGGTGCGGAGCGACATTTACTTCCATGTTGAACATTCCGAGTTCGGTCTGGAAATCACCGCTCGCGATGCGCTTCAGCACCTCCGCATTCATCATGCGCGGCATCCCGTCGGAGCCCGCCAGATTGAGTTCGATCTCCAGCCCCATCAGGTTCTTGGGCCGGTCGAACCTCTCGTCCGCCAGGAGCCGCTCCAGCACCGCCAGGCACTGTTGCAACTTCCTGCGGTATTTCTGCCGATCGGACAGGTCGGAACCGCCCGCCTCGACCTTCTCCCCCATCGAAGTGTCCCTCCTCGAGTGGGCGGCCCGCGGCACGGGCGCTCGCATCACGATCGATAATGCCCACACCTCGTGATCCGTAACGTCCCCGTCGGCGCCCCGCTACCACTACTGTGTTGACTTCGGTCGTTCGGCACATTCCTTTGGCATGACGGGGCACTCTGTTTCCACTGCCCGACCCTCGGTAAAAGACGCCGCCGGGTTACCGACGAGTTTCGGCCGTACCCGGAACAAGGGTAAGCCCAGGCCAGCGGCCTGGCTTCAGTGTTTATCAACGGAAAACCCGCGGGAGATGGTCCGGATAGCGACTTGTTCGCAATATCTGTGAGAGCTAGCAGAAACATGGTGTGAACACGTGTCGTATAAACTCCGCCTACGAGGCAGAGAGTCGGCGTCCGGCCTTTTGGCCCGCAAGCCCACCTCTGACCCCGCACGCTGACAGTGACGTCCGCACCCGCTCACGCTCCATTTCACGCATCACCCTGTCTCCTGAAGTGAGAGGCAACCCACCATGCCGCTGCATATTCCCCCGGCTCCCGCGCCTGCCCTGCGCAGCGTTCTCGCGGCACTCAGTTCCCCCACCGCCGTGCGCGATGCCCGCACCCCCGCTCTGCAGTCCGTCCAGGGACCGCTGAGCCCCGAACTGCCCCTGCCCGTCCATGTGCTCGACCATGTCACCCCCGTGGACCGGGCGGCGTCGGACGCGGGGCGTACGCCACGGACCAGGCTGACCGGCTGGCGCTTCGTCATCCGCAGCGGCGACCGTGCCGTGGCCGCCGCCGACACCATGCTCACGGCGGACGGCTGGGCCTTCTCGCGCTTCTTCGAGGGCCCCTACATCACCGCCACGGAGCGCGCGCTGCGTCAGGCCGAGAGCCTGGGAACCGCTTACCAGCCCCGGCTGTTGTCGGTGCCCGAGCTGTACATGCTCACGCTCTGGCTGCACGGGGACACCGAAGCCGACGCCTCCGCGGGGGCGCCCGCACCGGCCGACATCCTCGTGCCCCTCGCACCGGCCCCACCGGGCATCGCGGCCCACCGCCCGCACCGGGTGGCCGAGTTGCTTCCGATGATCGGGCTACGGCTCTCGCCCGCGCCGCTCCTGGTCACTCCCGCCTGAAACCGTACGGTCCGAACCTCCCGTGCCCCGGGGCCCCAGCGGTCGCGGGGCACGGTTGTACCCATCCGGACTAGCCCGGTTCGGCCACCCCGAACCACCCGAAAAGTTGGCGGAGTTGAGCTGAACCGTCCGGCTGGGTGACACGTCCTTAAGCAGAAGGAAGTGCTGCCGCGAAATCCCTGCGGATTGCCGTCCGTAGGGCAACACTAGGACTGGACCAGACAGATACGGGGGGGCGGCCATGAACACATCGAGCCGCAGGACACTCACCACGACACAGCGAAAGAACCCGCCCATGTGCCAGCACCAACCAGCCTGCCCGCCGGCCGACTCCGCCGACCACGACGCCGCACGACTGATGGCGCACCATCCGGAACAAGGCTGGAGCCTGCTGTGCAACGGCGTCCTGCTCTTCGAGGACACCGGAGAACTGCTGCCGGACGGGAAGGTCATCAACCCGAACCGGCCGCAGCGCGGCGACCAGGTGGTGACAGCGGCCTAGATGAGTAAGTCCGGCCGATCTTTGCCAGGCCCGGAACGCTCGGCACGGCACCTCGCCGCGTTGCCGAAACGCCCACAGGAAACCACCCCGCGGGCGCCCTGGCGCCTTGCGATGCTCCCCCTCGGCCCTGGGGGCCGGGGAGGTACCCCCTGCACCGGACGCCCCGGGCTGATCCGACAAGATCGACCGGACAGGTCCTAACCGCCGCCGGTATGACGGGGGCCGGCCCGGAGAGTCCCCTCCGCACCGGCCCCGACGCATGAACGGCCCGGCGCGAACCGGCTGTTCCTCCGCCCGCGTCAGTTGTCGTACGCGTCCAGCGGCGGGCAGGAGCAGACCAGGTTACGGTCACCGAACGCGCCGTCGATCCGGCGGACCGGCGGCCAGTACTTGTCCGCGGCGCTGACCCCGGCCGGGAAGACCGCCTCCACGCGGCTGTACGGGTGCTCCCACTCCCCGCCCAACGTGGCCGCCGTGTGCGGAGCGTTGCGCAACGGGTTGTCGTCCCTGGGCCATTCGCCCGACGCGACCTTCTCGATCTCCCGACGGATCGCGATCATCGTCTCGCAGAAGCGATCGATCTCGGTCAGATCCTCGCTCTCCGTGGGTTCGATCATCAGCGTGCCCGCCACGGGGAACGACATCGTCGGCGCGTGGAAGCCGTAGTCGATCAGCCGCTTCGCGATGTCGTCGACGCTGACGCCGGTGGCCTTGGACAGCGGCCGCAGATCCACGATGCACTCGTGCGCGACCAGTCCGTTCGGACCGGTGTAGAGCACGGGGTAGTGCGGTTCGAGGCGCTTGGCGATGTAGTTGGCGGCGAGGACGGCGACCTGGGTGGCACGCTTGAGGCCCTCCCCGCCCATCAGCCGTACGTACGCCCAGGAGATGGGCAGAATACCGGCCGAGCCCCACGGAGCCGCCGAGATCGGCCCGACGCCCGTCTCGGGCCCCGCCGCGGGCTGGAGCGGGTGGTTGGGCAGGTACGGGGCGAGGTGCGCCCGTACCCCCACCGGACCCACACCGGGGCCGCCGCCGCCGTGCGGGATGCAGAACGTCTTGTGCAGATTCAGATGGGAGACGTCCGAGCCGAACCGGCCCGGCTTCGCCAGTCCCACCAGCGCGTTGAGGTTCGCACCGTCGACATACACCTGGCCGCCCGCGTCGTGCACGGCGGCACAGACGTCGCCGATGTGCTCCTCGAACACACCGTGCGTGGACGGGTAGGTGACCATCAGCACGGCCAGTTCGTCGCCGTACTGCTCGATCTTGGCGTGCAGGTCCTCGACGTCGACGTCGCCGTCCTCACGCGTCCTGACGACGACGACCTTCATCCCCGCCATCACCGCGCTCGCGGCGTTCGTGCCGTGCGCGGAGGACGGGATGAGACAGACCGTGCGCCCCGTGTCGCCGTTGGCCCGGTGGTACGCGCGTACGGCCAGCAGCCCGGCCAGCTCGCCCTGCGAACCGGCGTTGGGCTGGAGGGACACCGCGTCGTAGCCGGTGACCTCGGCCAGCCGCTCCTCCAGCTCCCGGATCAGCGTCAGATAGCCCTGCGCCTGCCCGGCCGGGACGAAGGGGTGCAGCGCCGCGAACGCGGGCCAGGTGACCGGCTCCATCTCGGTGGTCGCGTTCAGCTTCATGGTGCAGGAACCGAGCGGGATCATGCCGCGGTCCAGCGCGTAGTCGCGGTCGGCGAGCCGGCGCAGGTAACGCAGCATCGCGGTCTCGGAGCGGTACTGGTGGAAGACCGGGTGCGTCAGATAGTCGTCGGTCCGCAACAGGGCGTCCGGCAGGGCGTCGTCCGTGGCCGCGTCCAGCTCCTCGATGTCGCCGTCAACACCGAACGCGGTCCACACGGCGGCCAGTTGGGCCCGCCCGGTGGTCTCGTCACAGGCGAGGGAGACCTGGTCGGCGTCCACGAGATAGAGGTTGACCCCGCCCTCGCGGGCGGCGGATACCACCTCGGCGGCCCGGCCCGGAACCCGGACGGTCAGCGTGTCGAAGTACCCGCCGTGCACGACCTCGACGCCGCCCGCACGCAGGCCCGCGGCGAGCAGAGCCGCGTACCGGTGCGTGCGCCGCGCGATGGCCCGCAGCCCTTCCGGGCCGTGGTGGACCGCGTACATCCCGGCCATGACGGCGAGCAGCACCTGCGCGGTACAGATATTGCTGGTGGCCTTCTCACGGCGGATGTGCTGCTCACGAGTCTGGAGCGCCAGCCGGTACGCCTTGTTGCCGTCGGCGTCCACCGAGACCCCGACGAGCCGGCCCGGCAGGTTGCGCGCGAACTTCTCCCGTACGGCCATGAATCCGGCGTGCGGTCCGCCGAAGCCCATCGGCACCCCGAAGCGCTGGGTGGTGCCCACCGCGATGTCCGCGCCCAGCTCGCCGGGGGAGGTCAGGAGCGTCAGCGCGAGCAGGTCGGCGGCGACCGTGACGATCGCGCCGAGGCCGTGCGCCTGCTCCACCACGGGCCGGATGTCCCGGACGGCCCCGGAGGCGCCCGGGTACTGGACCAGCACCCCGAAGACGCCTCGCTCGGCGACCTCGGCCGGGATGCCCTCGCTCAGGTCGGCGACCACGACCTCGACGCCGGTCGGCTCGGCACGGGTCTCGATCACGGCGACGGTCTGCGGCAGGGCGTCGGCGTCGACCAGGAAGACACCGTCCTTGACCTTGCCGACACGGCGGGAGAGCGCCATCGCCTCCGCCGCCGCCGTGCCCTCGTCCAGCAGGGAGGCACCCGACGTGGGCAGGCCGGTCAGCTCGGCCACCACGGTCTGGAAGTTGAGCAGCGCCTCGAGACGGCCCTGCGAGATCTCCGGCTGGTACGGCGTGTACGCGGTGTACCAGGCCGGGTTCTCCATGACGTTGCGCAGGATCACGGGCGGCGTGAAGGTGCCGTAGTAGCCGAGGCCGATCATGGGCGCCAGCACCTGGTTGCGGTCCGCGAGGGACCGCAGCTCGGCCAGGACCTCGGCCTCGGTGCGGGCATCGGGCAGCGCCAGCGCCTCCGCGCTCTTGATCGCGTCGGGCACCGCGGCGGCGGTCAGCTCGTCGAGCGAGCCGTAGCCGACCTGCGCCAGCATCTTCGCCTGCGCCTCGGCGTCGGGCCCGATATGGCGCTGCTCGAAGGGGGTGCCTCGCTCCAGCTGGGAGAGCGGAATGCGGTTGGCGGTCATTGAGAGGCCTCCTGGTCTGTCACGACCTGCGAGGGGCACCATGGCGCGAGTGCCCGGATGGCCTCCCCCTCTGTCATCTCGACCTGAGAGCTTCACCGGTCCGCCGTGAAGCGGTCCGGCTTTCACCGTCGGTGAGAGCGGGAGCCGTACGACGCCCGCCCTGCTTTCCAGAGTGACCTCGTCCGTGCGGTACGGGGGCCTGAGAGATTCCGGGGAGGAGTTGCTCCTTCGGCGCCTCCGGCAATCTCACCGGAGGACTCTCCCGCACGGGGTCAGCAGCCGCTTGCCAGCCTACCAGCGCACCCTTGCCCACAACTTTCGAGTGGCCGACACCCTCATTCTGCACTTTTGTAGTGTTTAGCAGCGGTTGCGACCAATTGGAGGGACCGTGGAGACCGATATCGATCCGCGCAGTCTGATAGGGCGCAAGGCCTTCGACAAGGACGGACACAAGCTCGGCACGGTGGACGAGGTGTATCTCGACGATGCCACCGGAGTACCGGAGTGGGCGGCCGTCCGCACCGGGTTCTTCAGCCGCGACGCCTTCGTCCCCCTCGCGCCCAGTTCCTTGCTGAACGGGAGCCTACGGATCCCGTTCGAGCGTGCGCTGATCAAGGACGCCCCCGATTTCGGCGTCGGCCGCCACCTCTCTCCCGAGCAGGAAGTCCAGCTCTACCACCACTACGGTCTGGCTCTTCCTGATCCCGAGCCGCCGGAGCCGCCCGCCTCTCTCTCCGATCAGGACTCCCAGCGCGATTTCGGACGCCTGGCCGGCCAGGACGACTGACCCGCCGCCCGGTCCGCCGCTTCATCGGCCACCGTCGGCACCAGGGGCAGCGGCTCGGAGAGCTCCAGATCGGGATCGTCGACCCAGAACGTCCGCACCCGTCCCGGCGCGGACCCCGGCTCCTCGAACCGCACGGTGACTCTCCGAAGCCCGCTGCCCTGCACCCAGCCCGCCCCGAACTCGGCGTGGCGTACGTCGTGTCCGGCGGGGAAACGCCGCTCCTCGGGCGCCACGGACACCTCGGCGGGCGGTGCTCCCCCGCTATCCGGCGCCGGGGGCAGCGGCTGCCCCACTTCGTCCTCCGCGGCAGTGGGCCCGCCCGTGGCCACCACGCCGCCTGTGACGCCCTGCTCCACATCCGCCGCCTCGGCGCTCGCCTCCTCGGTCCCCGGCTCCTGGAGAGAGGCGGCGAGTTCGTCGGCCGCCGCCTGGGCGAAGAGATCCTCCTGCGTGAAGTCCGCGAGGCCTGTCACGCCCACTCCCAGCAGCCGCACCCCGCCCGTGGTGTCCACCGACTCCAGCAGTCGCGCCGCCGCCTCCCGCACCACTCCCGGGTCGTCCGTGGGCCCGCGCAGTGTGTCCGAGCGGGTCAGCGTGGAGAAGTCGTAGCGCCGCACCTTGAGCACCACGGTCCGCCCCGAACGCCCCGCAGCCCGCAGCCGCTCCACACACCGGTCCGCGAGCCGCTCCACCTCGGTCCGCACCCGGGCCCGGTCATGCAGATCGACATCGAAGGTGTCCTCCACCGACACGGACTTGGCATCGCGCTCGGACACCACGGGCCGGTCGTCGTCCCCCCTGGCCATCCGGTACAGCGAGGCTCCGTGCGCCTTCCCCAGCAGCCGTACGAGCTCGTCCTCGCCCGCCTCGGCCAGATGAGCGACCGTGGTCATCCCGGCCCGGCGCAGGTGCTCCCCCGTCGCCGGCCCCACCCCGGGCAGGATCCGTACGGGCATGGGCCCGAGCAGCTCCCGTTCCGTACCGGGCTCTATGAGAACCAGGCCGTCGGGCTTGGCCTGATCCGAGCCGATCTTCGCCAACATCTTGGACCCCGCGAGCCCCACCGACCCCGAGAGCCCGGTGACCGCCCTGATGTCCTTGCGCAGCCGCTCACCGGCCGCCAGCGCGGAAGCCGTGTCATCCGCCGAACCGCCCGCCTCCAGGTCCACGAAAGCCTCGTCCAGGCTCAGCGGCTCCACCAACGGCGAGAGCCTCCCCAGAAGCTCCATCACCTGCTCGCTGATCGTGCGGTAGACCGCGAAGCGCGGCACGAGATAGGCGGCGTTCGGCGCCAGCCGCCGGGCCTGGGCCATCGGCATCGCCGAATGCACCCCGAACCGTCTCGCCTCGTACGAGGCCGTCGACACCACCCCGCGCGGGCCCAGCCCGCCGACCACCACCGGCTTTCCGCGCAGACTCGGTTTCGCCGCCTGCTCGGCGGCGGCGAAGAAGGCATCCATGTCCAGATGCAGAATGGTCGGCGCGGGTCTCACACTGCCGATGCTGCCTCACGCCACTGACAATCGGCCGGTGAAATCGGCGCGGGACCGGATACGGCCCCGCGCGAACCGCCCGATCCCGCCACCCGAGCGCCCGGATCCGGTCACTCAGACCGCCCGGTCGCGGCGCCTCCTGGCCAGCTCGTCGGCGGGATTGTTGCCGACCAGCGTCTCGCCGGTGTCGATCCGCTCCCCGTGGAGCTGCGACAAGGCCGCCTCGACATCCCGCCACACCACGCCGACGGCGATCCCGAAGACCCCCTGACCGCCCTGGAGCAGGCTCACGACCTCGTCGGGCGAGGAGCATTCGTGGACCGTCGCACCGTCGCTCATGAGCGTCATCCGCTCAAGGTCCTGGAATCCACGGGCCCGCAGATGCTGGACCGCTGCCCTGATGTTCTGCAGAGCGACCCCGGTGTCCAGGAACCTCTTCACGATCTTGAGGACGACCACGTCCCGGAAGCTGTAGAGCCGCTGGGTGCCCGATCCGTATGCCGGACGGACACTCGGCTCGACCAGCCCCGTACGCGCCCAGTAGTCCAACTGGCGGTAGGTGATGCCCGCCGCCGCGCACGCGGTCGGGCCCCGGTATCCGACCGTCTCCGCACCGAGGTCGGCCGTACTGCTGTGAAGCGGATACGGCCCGCTCGCCGCCGTACCGTCGCCGCTGCTTCTCACGCCGACCCTCCGTCCTTGACCTGCCCTGTCGAAGGTAGGCAGTCACCAGGGGTGCGTCAACGATCGCCACACTCGCCACGCCGAGTGATAATCACCCTGAGTGTGGTTTCCCGTGCCCCATTCCGGGGAAAGGCTGATCGAATGCGCTGCTGGAGCCCCGCGCAGCGCTCATCGGCCGCTCACTGACTGTTGGTTCCGAAGTCCTCCGGCGAGATCTGGTCGAGGAACTCGCGGAACTTCTCCACCTCGTCCTCCTGCTCGTCCGGGATGGCGATGCCGGCATCGTCCAGAACCCCGTCACTGCCATAGATCGGCGTGCCCGTGCGCAGCGCGAGCGCTATGGCATCGGACGGCCTGGCGCTCACCTCGACCCCGCTCGCGAAGACCAGCTCCGCGTAGAAGACCCCTTCACGCAGGTCCGTGATCCGGACTTCGGTGAGCTCCTGGCCCACCGCTTCCAGCACGTCCTTGAAGAGATCATGGGTCAGCGGCCGGGCCGGAGCCATACCCTGCTGGGCAAAGGCAATGGCCGTCGCTTCCCCCGGTCCGATCCAAATAGGGAGGTACCGGTCGCCTCCCACTTCACGCAGGAGCACGATCGGTTGGTTGGAGGGCATTTCCACCCGGACACCCACAACGTCGAGCTCGTTCACACAGCAACCCTAGGACGTGCCCGGCCGGTTTGGGTAGTCGGGCTCCACCATGATCACTGCTGATGGACCCCGAGAGCCGATCTGACCAGTGCCGCGTGCAGCCGCACGGAGAGGGCCGCCAGCTCCTTCAGGGTCTCCTCCGCATGGGCCCTGGTCTGCGGATTACGGTGCCGGCGCAGCGGCGCGACCAGCTGTTCGACCAGTCCGGCCTCACGTTCGGCAGCCGCTTTCATGGCTCTGAGATGCCGGGGTTCCAGACCGAATTTCCCCAGATCCGAGAGAAGTTTCGCCACCGTGACGGACTCGGCGTCGTATCCGCCGTCCGGCATCGGTGTGATGAGGCCGTACGACTCCCACTCGGCGAGACCGTCCCCGTCGACCTCGGCGGCGGCCAGCAGCTCCGCACGGCCGATCCGCGCGGCGGTGGGAAGTCCGGGCTCCGCCTCCCAGCTGCCTTCCGGCAGCAGCTCCCGCTGCGGACCCGGCAGCGGCGCACGCTCGCCACGGGCGACCGCGTCGAGATGCTCCTTGATGACCTTCAGAGGCAGGTAGTGGTCCCGCTGCATCCGCAGCACCTGTGCCAGGCGCTCGACGTCCTCGGGACTGAATTTGCGGTAACCGGAGGGGGTTCTGCGCGGCTCGACCAGGCCCTCGGCCTCCAGGAAACGAATCTTGGAGATGGAAACCTCGGGAAACTCGTCCCGCAGCCGGTTGAGCACCGCGCCGATACTCACCAGCGGCTCGCCCGTGGGGGCGGTGCCGTGACCGGCACCGCCCTTCGGTGTTCGCAGCATGGACCTTCCCTGAGGGTCACACGCCCCGCTGGCTCGCGTAGAAGACCAGCCGGTACTTCCCGATCTGGACCTCGTCGCCGTTCGCCAGCAGGACCGAATCGATCCGCTCACGATTGACGTACGTACCGTTCAGGCTGCCCACGTCCGAGACCGTGAAGTGGCCGTCCGCGCCCCTGCGGAACTCCACGTGGCGGCGCGACACGGTCACGTCGTCCAGGAAGATGTCGCTCTCCGGATGACGGCCGGCCGTGGTCAGCTCGCCGTCCAGCAGGAAGCGGCTGCCCGAATTCGGACCGCGGCGCACGACCAGAAGCGCCGATCCGAGCGGCAGCGCGTCGACGGCGGCCTGCGCCTCCGGCGTGAGCGACGGAAGGGACGTCTGGCCGGTTACCTCGGAGTCGTACGCCTCGATGCCCGAGATGGAGATCGTCGAGGTCGTCTCCGAAGCACGCTCCGGGGGCACCCCGCCGCGCAGCGGCGCACCACAGTTGGAGCAGAACCGGCTGGCCTCCGCATTGCGGTGCCCACACCTCGTACAAACCGGCAAGGCCGACATAGACGAGTCCTCCTGCCGCGGCTGCCCCCCAGGGGCAGATGAATCCCCGAAACCTATGCGGCCGGGACCGGCAGGGTCAACAGACGACGCGCCGGGGGCCTCACCACCCACCTGGTCACGGAAGAGCGGACGCTCGCCACCCGGCTCTTCGCTCCCGCCATGACGCGACGCGCGATGGCGGGCGGAGCCGCCACTGTCCTCACGCGCACTCTTGCCGAACAACTTCCCAAACAACTTCACGGGCGATTCCCCTTGACCGATACAGACCCGCCCGTGGGGCAGGACGAACCCTGAATGAACACACCTGCCGACCCGGACATCTTGACAACGTCCGTATCCACCGGACAGTTTCCACCACACACCACACTCTTTGTGCGGCGACCCCCCGCAACCTCATGCCCGCGTCCGGCGGCTGCCATGCGCCCCCGCCTCACTGCGATGACGACCGAGCGTAGCCAGGCCGCTTCACCGGTCGCAAGGCATTCACGATGATCTTCTCAGCCCGCGCCACCGTGGCCGTGGCCTGCTCCTTCTCCAACGTCTGGACCACCCCGCCCGGAATGTTCAGGGCGGGCTCCAGATCCTGCGGCTTACCGATGACCTTGAACTGGTACGGCGCCTTGACCGCCTTGCCGTCGACCCGGAGGTCACCGCCCGTACCCGAGAAGTACGTATTCGCGACGACCCGGACGTCATTGACCTGGATGGCCTCGGCGCCCGCCGCCCGCAGCTCCTGCACCGTATCGAGCAGCATGTCCGGCTCGACCGTGCCGTTCGGGTCGTTGACGGTCAGCGTGATACCGGGCCCCTGCGCCGCGACCGTGCCGGCCAGGATCCCCAACTGCTGCTCCTTCTCCTTCGTCTGCTTACGCGCCTCCTCCGCCTGGTCCGAGCTGGTCTCCAGCTCGGTGCGCTGAGCGTCGAGACGCTGCTTCTCGTCCTCAAGACGCTGAGTACGGTCGTCCAGTTCATCGAGGATCCGCACAAGATCCTCCTGACGGGCGCCTCGCAGGGCGCTGTCGTCGTTATTGGACCGTACCTGGATGGCGAGCCCGAGACCGAGCACGAACAGCAGCAGGGCGACGACGAGTTGAGCCCGCGTGACACGCGGCGGCCACAGGCCCGCCGCCAACCGCTGGCGTCCGGTGAGCTGTTGGGGCTCCGGCTCCGGCGAGGTGGGCGGCGTGTTCTCCGGTCCGTCCGCGTTGCCGTCCTCGTTCCTGGGCGTCTCTCCGTTGCTCATCGGCCTCACGCCCGGAATACGTGCCGACGGATCGCGGCAGCGTTGGAGAAGATACGGATACCGAACACGACGACCACACCGGTGGACAACTGCGCTCCCACGCCCAGCTTGTCGCCCAGGAAGACGATAAGCGCGGCCACCACGACGTTCGACAGGAAGGAGACGACGAACACCTTGTCGACGAAGATTCCGTCGAGCATGGCCCGCAGGCCACCGAAGACCGCGTCGAGAGCCGCGACGACGGCGATCGGCAGATAAGGCTCGACCACCGCCGGTACTTCGGGCCGGACCAACAGTCCGACCACGACTCCCACGACGAGGCCCAGTACGGCGATCACGATGTGCCCTTCCCACTGTCGGCCGTGCTCTGCCCGTTGCCCTTGCCGGCGTCGGTGGCCTTCGGCTCTGCTGTACGTACGATCAGGCTCGGCGCGGCCGGCAGACGCACCTCTTCCTGCTCGGAAATGCTGGTACGGACGCCGAAGCTCTCCTGCAAGGAGTGCAGATACTGGCCGTCGGCGCTGTCCTGGAATGCGGTGCTCAGCTTTTTCCCGTCCCCCACCGCGAGCACCGTGTACGGCGGCACCAGTGGCCTGTTGTCGACCAGTATGGCGTCGCCCGCGGCCCGGATCGCCGACAGTGAGGTCAGTCGCTGTCCATTGATCGCGATCGCTTCCGCGCCCGACTCCCAGAGGCCGTTGACGACGCGCTGCATGTCCCGGTCGCGCACCCGGCCCGTATCGGAGAAGCTACTGCTCTCGCGCGGTCCGCCGCCATCCGATTCGGAGTTCTTGGCGTCGTCGACGACCAGCTTCACGCCCGGGCCGTGCACGGGCGTCGCTCCGGAGAGCAGAGCGACCAACTCGCCCTGGTCGCCGCCGTGCTGCCGCAGGGCCGCGCGCTGACGCTCACCGACCTCGGTACGGAGCTTCTCGACCGTTCGTTCCAACGAATCGGCCGTGGTGCTCTCCGAGTTGATCCGGTCGATGAGCTCCTCGCGCTCCTTCGCCACGACCGGGGCGGAGATCCTCGCCTGGGCCGCACCGACCGTGACCACCAGGGCGGCCAGTACCAGTCCCGCCGCGAGTCCGAGCTTCGCCCGGAGCGTACGCGGGAGCCCGCCTTCCTCGGCGTCCCTGCGGGCCGCGGCCTCCGCGTACCCCTCGTCGAGACTGTGGTCCATCACATTGTTCAGCAGCGACATCGACGCATCGGGACGCGGCGGCGGAGAGGCGGTACTCCGGTTGGGGGGCTGCTGCGACATGCCGCACATCGTCGCACGTCGGGGACCTTACCGCCGAATGGCCCCACCGGTGTGCCGTACTGCGGCACGAGACGCCGTACGGCACACCGGTCGGGGCTACTTTCGCAACACGCCCTAATGACCGGCGCTGTCCACGACGGCCGACCACTCGTCGAGGAGCTCCTGGGCGGACGCGTCGTCAGGTCCTTCCGCCCACAGATGGGTGACGGCCTCCGCGGGGTCCGGAAGCACCATCACCCACCGGCCGTCGGCCTCCACCACCCGTACGCCGTCGGTCGTGTCCACCTGCCGGTCCCCGGCCGCTTCCACGACGCTGCGCATCACCAGGCCCTTGACGGCCCAGGGGGTCGCCAGATCCCGCCGCAGCACATGGGCGCTCGGGATCCGGGCGTCGATCTGGCTCAAAGTGAGCTGCGTACGGGCCACCAGACCGATCAGCCGCACAAAGGCGGCCGTACCGTCGAGGACGCTGCTGAACTCCGGCACGATGAAGGCTCCGCGCCCGTCACCGCCGAAGATCGTGGAATCCTCCCGGCCCACCCGGGTCAGATCGTCCGGCGACGTGGTCGTCCACTCCACCTGTGTCCCGTGGTACGCCGCGACTTGCTCGGCGATCCTCGTCGTGGTCACGGGCAGCGCCACCCGCCCGCTGCGCCGCTCGGCCGCGACCAGATCGAGCATCACGAGCAGGGCCCGGTCGTCCTCGATGATGCGGCCCCGCTCGTCGACGAGCGACAGCCGTTCGCCGACGGGGTCGAACCGGACGCCGAACGCGGCACGCGCGGAGGCGACGATCTCGCCGAGCCTGACCAGTCCGGACCGGCGTGATTCGGCCGTCTCGGTCGGCCGGGACTCGTCCAGGCCCGGGTTGATGGTCAACGAATCGACACCGAGCCGGCCCAGCAGACTCGGCAGCACGAGGCCCGCGCTGCCGTTGGACGCGTCGACCACGACCTTGAGCCCGGCATCCGCGATTCCTGTCGTGTTGACATTGCGGAGCAGCGAGCCGGTGTACGAGTCGAAGACGCTGGCGGGGAAGTGCAGATCCCCGATCTCTCCGGGGAAGGCACGGCGGTACTCCTGCCGCGCGTACACCCGGTCCAGCTTGCGCTGACCGGCTTGCGAAAGGTCGGCGCCCCGTTCGTCGAAGAACATGATGTCGACGGAGTCGGGCACACCCGGGCTGGTACGGATCATGATGCCGCCGGCGCTGCCGCGAGCCGTCTGCTGCCGGGCTACGGGCAGCGGCACATTCTCCAGGTCCCGTACGTCGATGGCGCTGGACTGGAGCGAGGAGATCACGGCCCGCTTGAGCGCGCGGGCGCCACGCGAATGGTCACGCGCCGTGGTGACGGTGGACCCCTTCTTCAGTGTCGTGGCGTACGCGCCTGCCAGCCGCACCGCCACTTCCGGCGTGATCTCGACGTTCAGGATGCCGGAGACACCACGGGCTCCGAAGAGGTGTGCCTGGCCTCTGGATTCCCAGATCACCGAGGTGTTGACGAAGGCGCCGGCCTCGATGGTCTTGAACGGGTAGACCCGCACATTGCCCTGGATGATCGATTCCTCGCCGACGAGACACTCGTCGCCGATGACCGCGCCGTCCTCGATCCGGCACGCGCGCATGATGTCGGTGTTCTTGCCGACCACGCAGCCGCGGAGGTTGCTGTGCTGGCCGATGTAGACGTTGTCGTGGACGACGGCTCGGTGGAGGAACGCACCGGTCTTGACGACCACATTGGATCCGACGACGGTGTGTTCGCGAATCTCGGCGTCGGCTTCGACCTTGGCGTAGTCGCCGATGTACAGCGGGCCCCGAAGAACGGCGTCGGGATGGACTTCGGCGCCCTCGGCCACCCAGACACCGGGTGAGATCTCGAAGCCGTCGATATCGACATCGACTTTGCCTTCGAGCACATCCGCCTGGGCCTTGACGTAGCTCTCGTGCGTGCCTACGTCCTCCCAGTAGCCCTCGGCGATATAGCCGTAGACCGGCTTGCCCTCCTTCATGAGCTGAGGGAAGACGTCACCGGACCAGTCCACCGAGACATCCGCCTCGACGTAGTCGAAGACTTCGGGCTCCATCACATAGATGCCCGTGTTCACGGTGTCCGAGAAGACCTGGCCCCACGTGGGCTTCTCCAGGAAGCGCTCGACCTTCCCTTCCTCGTCCACGATGGTGATACCGAATTCCAGCGGATTCGGCACACGAGTCAGGCACACCGTGACGAGTGCGCCCTTCTCCTTGTGGAAAGCGATGAGATCGGTCAGGTCGAAGTCGGTGAGAGCGTCACCGGAAATGACGAGGAAGGTGTCGTCCTTGAGAGCTTCCTCAGCGTTCTTCACACTCCCTGCGGTGCCGAGCGGCTTCTCCTCGTTGGCGTAGGTGAGCTCCATGTCGAGCTCTTCGCCGTCGCCGAAATAATTCTTGACGAGAGAGGCGAGGAATTGCACGGTTACGACGGTCTCGCTGAGCCCATGGCGCTTGAGCAGCCGTAGCACGTGCTCCATGATCGGCCGATTTACGACCGGCAGGAGCGGCTTGGGCATGCTAGAGGTCATGGGACGAAGTCGAGTACCTTCGCCACCGGCCATCACGACGGCCTTCATGTCGGAAGCGTCCTCCTTGAAGAGACGGTCTCGCCGACTTCACCCGTCCGGACAGCGGCCCCTTGGCGTCAGGTGTGGACCAGCGACTCTGCATGGCACCACTGCGACGAGCTCAATCGGCCACGGTGTCCGCTTTGACGAGCCGGCGGACCTGGACCACATACAGGATTCCTGCCCACCAATACAGAGTTGTACCCCATCCTGCGAACGCCCATCCGAAAACTTCGGCGAGTGACGCAAGCCATCCACTTCCGTCACTGAGGAGCAGAAGCGGGAAGGCGTACATCAAGTTGAAGGTAGCCGCCTTCCCGAGGAAGTTCACCTGGGGAGGCGGATAGCCGTACCGCCGGAGGATTGCCACCATCACCAGAAGCACCAGATCCCGGGCCAACAGGGCCGCGGTGAGCCAGAGCGGCAGGATCTCCCGCCAGGTGAGCCCGACGAGGGTGGACAGGATGTAGAGCCGGTCCGCGGCCGGGTCCAGGAACCGCCCCAGGCTGCTGATCTGGTTCCACTTGCGCGCGAGCTTGCCGTCGAGATAGTCGCTGACACCGCTCAGCATCAGCACCAGCAGGGCCCAGCCGTCGCTGTTGGGCCCCCCGAACTCGGGGCGAAGGATCAGCCACAGGAAGAGGGGGACGCCGACGAGGCGGGCCATGCTGAGAATGTTGGGGATGGTGAGCACCCGGTCCGTCTGAACGCGAGTCTCCTGGACCTCCACCCGGGGGCCTCCTGTGTGGAAAATGCCAACGATGCCTCCTGACCTTACCCTCAGCATCGTCACCCGGACGCAAGGGGGTAACCGGACATCTCCTGAAAATCGGTCGTGAATGCAGGAATGCCCCGCACCATGACTGGTGCGGGGCATTCCCACAATAATTGTTCGGCGGCGTCCTACTCTCCCACAGGGTCCCCCCTGCAGTACCA
>NZ_JBIVMZ010000013.1:0-247025 GCF_044753355.1 Streptomyces sp. NPDC088400
TTTCGGATCCAGGTGAGCCATCAGGCCCAGGAATATCCCTCCAATTCCTCCCGGCTGAGCCGGGGATACAACAAGGCGCCTCGTGGCGCACATCAAGCGCTCGACGGTGTTTCGTTCCTTGTAGAGGTCTGCGTCGTGGCTGACCGGCCTGCCGCCCCGGCTGCCTTTCTTCTTTCGGTTGGCGGCCTGGTCCTTCTTCTCCGGGATGACCGCTGTGATATTGCGTTTCCGCAGGTAAGAACGGCTGGCGCGGGAGGAGTAGGCCTTGTCCGCAGCGACGGCGCCCGGCCGGGTGCGGGGCCGGCCGACCGGCAGGCGGACGCGGATCTTCTTCAGTACGGGGATGAACTGCGGGCTGTCCGCGGCTTGCCCGGCGGTCAGGACGAACGACAGCGGTCGGCGTTTTCGGTCGGCGGCGAGGTGAATCTTGCTGGTCAGCCCGCCACGAGACCTGCCGAGCAGGGCTTCCTTCAGACGGATCCCACGCCGTCGCCGGACGCGGCGCCGCTCGTCCCGCCCGGGAGCACATTCATCGCCCTGCCCGTTCTGTCCCGTCCTGCCGCCCCCTTTTGCCGGGCTTCTTCCTCCTCGGCGGCGGCCTCCTCCAAAGCATTCATGATCTCCTTGCCGATACGCATCCCGGCGGCGTCGTGGTGGCCGCGGACGGTGGTGGAGTCCACGCTGACCAGGGTCAAGTCCGACTTCCCCTGGCAGGCGGCCTCGGCGATCAGACCCGTCAGAAGCGCGCTGAAGACACCAGCGTTCCGCCAGACCCGAAAGCGTCCATAGACGGTCGGCCAGGGCCCGAATTCGCCCGGCATCTCACGCCACTGGGCACCGGACCGAAACCGCCAGATCACCCCCTCGAACTGATCCCGCAGCCGCTCGGGATACGGGCCGTACTCGCCGATCGGCACATACGGCTCGATCAACTTCCATTGATCATCGGTGAGTTGCCTGCGCGTCACAATCCTTGTTCTTACCGGATCCACCCTCCTGACGGATCCAGAACGACAAGATTGATCACGACATCACACACGCCCTAGTAGTGCTTGGTCAGGTGGGTATCGGTTCTGGCATGTCGCGGTGGGGCAGGCGCCGGTCCAGACCGCGAGGAGTAACTGCGGTTCGCGGGTGACCTGGTAGAGGCTCAGGCCGGCGCCGTTCCTTTCGGGGACCGGGTCAGTCGCTGCAGGGTGCAGAAGGCGTGGGCGACGGAGACGAGGGTGACGTGGTGGTGCCAGCCTCTCCAGGTGCGGCCCTCGAAGTGGGCGAGGCCCAGGGCCTGCTTCATCTCGCGGTAGTCGTGCTCGATGCGCCAGCGCAGTTTCGCGGTGCGTACGAGGGTGGCCAGCGGGGTGTCGGCGGGCAGGTTGGACAGCCAGAACTGCACCGGTTCGGGCTCGGTGGCGGGCCATTCGGCCAGCAGCCAGCGCACCGGCAGTTCCGGGCCGTCGGTGTTCTTGCGGATCTCGCATCCGGCGGGACGGATCCGCAGGGCCACGAACCGTTGAGTACATGCGCTTGACGCCGCTGCGGCCGCTGCCCGGCCGGGAGCCTTCCCGCCACTGCACCGGCCGGGCGGCCTGCTTGCCGGCCGCGATGACCAGGTTCTTCACCGCCTGCGCCGGCTCGGGGTAGGCGGGCCGGGGGCGAGGTCCACGACCGCCATAAGGCGGGATGTGCATCTGCGCCGCTTCCGGCTGGGCGGTCGTCGTGGTGGAGATGCCCACGACGTACTCGAGGCCGCGTTCTTCCAGGCCCAGTCGGAAGAGCGCGGTATCGCCGTAACCGCCGTCGGCGATGGCGAGGGGGACATCGATGCCCCACGATCTGGTCTCGTCGATCATGTCCAGGGCCAGCTGCCACTTCTCCACGTGCCCGATCTCTCCGGGGATGCCGCACAGGGCGCGGCGGGCGACCTTGGCCGCGTTGGCCCTGGGTGAGGCGGGATCCCAGCTCTCGGGCAGGAACAGGCGCCAGTCGACCGCCACCGAGGCACTGTCACAGGCCAGGTGCAGGGACACCCCGGCCTGGCAGTTGGTGACCTTGCCCGCGGTGCCGGTGTACTGCCGGGCCACACACGCCGACGCGTCCCCGTCCTTGAGGAAGCCGGTGTCATCGAGGATCAGCGCGGTCGGTTTGATCACGTGCTGCATCCGCCAGGCGAGGCGGGCACGGACATGCGCCGCGACCCCTGAACTGGTGGTGATGAAGTTCGCCAGAGCCTGCTGGTTGCCGTCCTCGCCCAGGCGGGCGGCCATCGGCTCGACCGACTTGCGCCGCACCTCCAACAGTAGTTCGCGCAGATAGACCGCTCCCCACCGGCGTTGATCCGCCCGCGCGAACGGCTCGAACATCTCCGCCGCGAACTCCTCCAGATCACACCGGACCGCGGCCAGCTCCACACCCATCACAACAGGTCAACGGAACAAGCGATCAAACGGACACGCCACCAGCGAGCGAACCTGACCAGGCCCTACTAGGTGCTTAGAAGGTGCTTGGTTCATGACCCAGCGGGTGCTCTGACCTGGACGTTCACGACTTCCTGACGATGCGTCAGCGATTTTGTGGGACGTATGTGGGATGAGGTGGTTTCTGAGGTTCGTGGCATCTTCGAGCAACTCCGTGGCCCGCCTCAATCTCGCACATCTTCTTCACACGCTCGAAGTCCCGGGCGGAAACAAACCTGCCCCTCCGCAGCCTTCGGCTGCGGACTCCTACTCACCCAACCCATCCGGGTCAACAAAGAGCAAAGCCGGCCGAGAAGGCCAGTTCAGGAAGGGTCCGCCCCGCGCGCCCGGGGATGAACCGCAACTCCGGGTGGGCGAGGACCACATCGATCGGTCCGCCCCGCGCGCCGAACCGGCGAGCTTCCCGCGGATGAGGACGCTGTTGCCGTCCGCCCCGCGTACACCGTGTCCTACGGCACTCCCTCCCGTCCGGCCCCGCGCGCCCGGGGATAATCCGGCCCCTTCGTTTCTTTCCCTGGTACGCGTATGCCGAGTCGAGTCCGTTGCCCCTCGGCGCCGTTCCTACGCCACAGGCCAGAACTGCAGCAGGTAGCTCTACTCGCCCGTTGCCCGCCCGGCGTGAATTCGCCCACGGCAGACGAGGATGAGCCCCACAGGACTGGAACGTTCTCCGGGACCATGTGAACGTACAACACCCAGGAAGCACGTGGTCGATAAGCGCCCCATCGGGTAACCGAAATGGAGCCTCTCCTGCCAATGCGCGCATTCCGATCCGTTCGACTGACCGCCCCGGCTCTCTTCGCTCAGTGTCCACCGGGCTGCGCGTTTGCGTCTGCGCGGTCGGCCTGTTCGGCGAGGACCTGCTGCAACGCGACTATCACCACGTCCGGGTCGTCCTCGCACATGTTGCGGAGCACCCTGGAGCCACACTCGGCACGCGGCCCGCACCATTGAGCCCTGAACGTGTCGTGGCGCGGAATCTTGACCGAATCACTGATGACGGACTGCTGGTGCTCGTTACGGACGGCACGACCCCAGCCCTGCGCTCATACCGATTGCCTTCCTGACCGCGGCAGGATCGGAGAAGCCGTCGGATTCATCCGATGCGGCGCGCAACATAGACCACGATCGCCGGTTAGCCAAACCGGCGATTCTCCGAATCATTGAAGCAACTCGCACCAATCACTTGGCGGTGGCGTCGTGCGGGTTGTTGTGTCCATCCATCTCGGGATACCCCTATGCCGCGTGATATCGCGCGGGGGCCTCAGAGTTGCAGAAGCGAGTGAGGCGAAGAGACCCGACAATGTGCGAATCACATGACGGAGCAATGATACGGCGCGAAGAGGCCAGCGACTGGCTCAAGCAACACTTCGCCAGCGATCCGAACCCCCAGATCCACCTTCGCTGGGAACCTGAAGCCGAACAGGACGACGGGGCATATCACAGGTTGCTGGCCCTCCTGTTCACACCCCGCTCTGACAGCCTATCGGCCTAGACTCCAAGCACAGGTGACCCCGACGACGCTGGAACGCCCCGGGGGCTGGCCAGTCGGAAGGACTGACGTGAACCAAGCTCTCACAGACGAGAAACAACGGCTGCTGACGGCGATTGACGCTGTTCTTCAGACAGCGGGCCCTAGACAGCTGCGAGCGGTCGCCTACCTCCGGGTCTCGACCGAGGAACAACTAAAGGGCTACGGCATCGCCTACACGGGGAAGCGGGTCGTCAAGCACATCGCCAAGAAGGAGTGGGCGCTGGTCGACGTCTTCGCCGACGAGGGCTACAGCGGCAGCCTTGATCACACCCAGCGCCCGGACCTCGGCCAGCTCATGAAGTTGGCGAGGCAAACGCCGCGCCCCTTCGATCTCGTCACCGTGTACGAGGAACGGGCCATCGGGCGCGCGGACAGGGCCTTCTGGCCCTGGGTGTGGGAGCTGCAAGACCTTGGCGTCTTCGTCGCCGTCACCAAGGGCGACTACGACAACACCTCAGACGAGGGCCGCTCGCGCATGCGCAAGGCCGCAGACCGCGCCGAAGACGAGCGGATCACCATCCGCGACCGCACACAGGGCGGGATCCAGGAGAAAGCCGAGGACGGCGGCCACTTCGGCGGCCGACCACCATTCGGCTGGCGCATCGTGAACAAGGGAGTCAAGGGCGAGAGCCACCTCACGCTTGACACTGACGGCGACGTGGACAGCGAGAAGTTGAGCCATGCCGCCCTTCGCATGGGCTGGCAATTCATCGTCAAGGAGCACAACAGCCGCAACAACGCCGCGAGGCGGCTCGATGCCCTCGGTTACGACTTCCCGACCGGCGAGGGATGGTGCGGCGAGACGCTGTACCGCATCCTCACCAGCCCACCCGTGCAAAGGGGCGTCCGCATCTTCCGGAACCCCGCGACGGCCGGACGGGAACGGGGCACCAAGCTGGACGCCGACGGCAACCCACTGTACGGCAGCACCATCGAGGTCAAAATCCCCCGAGCCTTCACCGAGGACGAGGTGCGACTGCTCAATGCCGCGCTGAAGCGACAGGCCCGAGGACACCGAGCCGATGATGCCACGCATCCGCTGTCGACCCGACTCTTCGGCCAATGCACCGCGCACTTCACCGGCAACACCCGCGACAGCGGCACGGACCGGGTATACCGTTGCTCGGGCAAGCACGAGCCCAAGGCGAAGGTGCGGAAGTCGGACTGCTCACAAATCGATGCTGGCGCGATCGAGAAGCGCATATGGACAGAGGTCTGCGCGCTGCTGTCGTCACCTGAGCGGCTGGCCACGATGGCAGATGACTGGGCCAGCATGGCGGCCGCATCAGGGACCAACCATGCCGACCGCATTGCCGAGCTGGAAGACCAACTGGCTGGGCAGGACGCTGCCATACAGGCAACTGTCCTCGCTGCCGCCCACAAGTCGGGCGGCGTGGCCAAAGCGATCAGCCAGGCCATCGAACAACTGGAGAAGGAGCGCGAGCACACCGAGCAACTGCTTACCGACGTCAAGGCTTGGCAACAGGAGAGCGAGGCGTCGGCACAGCGCGCCCGGGATCTTCAGACGCTCGCCGAGATCGCCCAGGAGCGGCTGCACGACATGACTCCCGTCGAGCAGGCGGAAGTCCTGGACTTGCTTGACATTCGTGTGACGCTCCTCGGCAACGTTCCGTCGCGCAAGAGTAAGGATGATCAGGTGGCCCAGTGGTTCCGGGCCAACGGCGGCATCGTACCGACGCTGACGGATGAAACCTGGGCGAAGGCGGAGCCCGTATTTACGGGCCCCTCTGCGGGACGGCCGACGCGGCCCCCGCGGCTGATGCTGGAGGCCCTGCTGCACAAGGCAGTCAGCCGCTGTTCCTGGCGTGAGATCGGCGAGCAGTACGGCCCGTGGCCGACAGTGGCGAGCACCTGGCGCCGTTGGAGCGAGCGAGGTGTCTGGGCCGAGGGCATGGAACTGTTGGCTGGCACGCCCGGCACGCCCGGCACGCCGATTCCGCCGGAGGAGATCGCCCTGCCGCCCATCAGGGTGGAGGGGCGGCTTGATCCGCAGCTTCTAGTTTCCACACAGGAGCCCTCTGCCGAAGGGCTCCCGTTGGGGAGTCCGATAAGGGGGTTGTTTCGGGTCCTGTGGGTTACTTCGGATCCCCAATGCGAGCGAACTTGGGAAAAACGGTCGCCCGAGGAGGTTCGGATCGTGTAAAGGGCAAGCTTGGGAGGGGTTACCGGCGGGTCTCGGGAGCGCCCGACCGCGGTCCTGCGATTAGGTTGGCGGGACGGAATCCTGGGGCACTTCGAGTCGCGATGGGGGCGAGCATGTCCATGCTTAAAGGAGCCAATCTTCTCGTGCCGGCGCCGGCTGTCCGCGTCGAATTGGGATGGAGCTCAGGGCCGGGGGTGCCGGACGTCGACGCCTCGGCGCTGCTGCTCGTGTCCGGAAAGGTGCGCTCGGACGCGGACTTCGTCTTCTACAACCAGCCGCAGCACGCGTCGGGAGCCGTACGCCACGAAGGCAAGAGGACCGGCGGCGACGGTGTCACGGACACGCTGACGGTCGACCTCGCGCGGGTCGAGCCCGGCGTCGAGCGGATCGTCCTGGCCGCCTCGGCCGACGGCGGCAGCTTCGGCCGGGTGCCGGGACTCCACGTACGGGTCCTGGACATGGCGGACGGCGGCGAGATCGCGCGGTACGACAGCCAGGACGCCACGATCGAGACGGCGTTCGTACTCGGCGAGCTGTACCGGCGTCAGGGGAACTGGAAGTTCCGGGCGGTGGGCCAGGGGTACGACAGTGGACTCGCGGGCCTGGCAAGGGACTTCGGGATCTCGGTCGACGAACCGCCGCAGCAGGCCGCCCCCGCAGCACCGGCCCCGGCTCCGGTCCGGCCGTCCCCGCCTGCCGCGCCGTCTCCTGCCGCGCCGGCCCAGCCCGCCGCGCCGCCCGCTCCCGCTCCGCCGCTCGCGGCCCCTGCCGGGCCTCCGGCCCCCGCCGCCGCTCCGGTACGGCTCAGCAAGGTGACGCTGACCAAGGACGCCCCGTCCGTCTCCCTCGCCAAGCAGGGCGGAACCTCCGGGACGATGCGCGTGAACCTCAACTGGCAGGTACGCAACCAGCTCAAGGGCTGGGGCGCCAAACTCGGCCGGGTCGTCGGCAACCAGGGCGAACTCGATCTCGACCTGTGCGCGCTCTACGAACTGGCGGACGGCCGCAAGGGCGTGGTCCAGTCGCTCGGCAATGCCTTCGGTGCGCTCAACCAGCCGCCGTACATCCAGCTCGACGGCGACGACCGTACCGGCGCGGTCTCCAGAGGCGAGAATCTCACCATCAACCTCGACCACAAGGACCGGCTGCGCCGTGTCGTCATCTTCGTCACGATCTATGAAGGCGCCCGCAGTTTCGCGGATCTCGACGCGACGGTCACGCTCCAGCCGCAGCACGGCGCCGCGATCGACTTCTCGCTCGGTGAATGCACGGTGGCGTCCACGGTCTGCTCGCTGGCGCTGATCACCAATACCGGTTCCGACCTCGTCGTCCAGCGCGAAGCGCGCTTTCTCGTCCCGGATCGCGGGGTCAGTCCGCAGCGCACCGTCGATTACGCCTATGGCTGGGGCATGAACTGGACGCCCGGCAGAAAATGAACCGTACCGAGGCTCCCGCGCGCCCCGCTCCGAGGGGGTAACGGGAGCTGGGTCGCTGTCACCGTTCCGGCGCGGCCCTGGGACGGGCGTACGTACGTCCCTTCCAGGCCGCGCCCCGGCCCCGGTAGTGCCGCACCGCGGAGTCGACCGTCATCAGCAGGTAGAGCGTCGCCGTGAACGGCAGCAACAGAGCCGGCCACAGCGACTGCCGGTAATAGCGCAGCATCGGCACGTACGTCCCGGCCATCACCGCCCACGCGGCGAACCCCAGCCACCCCGCCGCCGGGTCCCCGCCGAACACCCCGACGCAGAGCGCGACGGGCGGCGCCAGGTAGATCACCGCGAGTCCCGCCACCGTCCCCAGGAGCAGCAGCGGATTGTGGCGGAGCTGCGCGTAGGCGCTGCGCGAGACCATCCGCCACAGATCGGCCAGCCGCGGATAGGGCCGTACGCTGTCCACCCGCTCCGCCAGCCCCAGCCAGATCCGGCCCCCGCCGCGCCGTACCGCCCGTGCCAGTGACACGTCGTCGATGACGGCCTGATGGATCGCCTCCGGCACCCGCGCGCGCTCGGCGGCCTCCGTACGCAGCAGCACGCAGCCGCCGGCCGCGGCCGCCGTCCGCGCGCCGGGACGGTTGACCCAGCGGAACGGGTAGAGCTGCGCGAAGAAGTACACGAACGCCGGGACGACGAGCCTCTCCCACCCGCTCGTGACCCGCAGTCGCGCCATCTGCGAGACCAGATCGAGCCGGTGCGTCCTGGCGGCGGTGACCAACTCCCGCAGACTGTCCGGCTCATGGGCGATATCGGCGTCCGTGAGCAGCAGATACTCGGGGTCGTGGGCGCGGGCCAGCGCCATGCCGTGCCGCAGGGCCCACAGCTTTCCGGTCCAGCCGGGCTCCGGTTCGCCGGGTGTTGTGACGGTCAGCGGCAACCCGCCGTACTGTGCGGACAGTTCACGGGCCAGCGCGCCCGTACCGTCCGTGCTGCCATCGTCCACGAGGAAGATCTCCGCCTCGCCGGGATACACCTGCGTCAGCAGGGACGGCAGGCTCTCGGGCAGCACCGCCGCCTCGTCCCGCGCGGGGACGACGAGGGCGACGGAGGGCCACTGCACGGGATCGTCGTGATCCGAGACCGGGTTCGAGTCCGGGGCCGAGCCCGGGTCTCGGTTCCGGTCCCGGTCGTCGGCCTCGCGCGGGCGGCGTCCGGGCCTCTCGAACTCCTCGTGCGCGTGATCCTCGTACATCCGGTCCTCATGGGTGGGGAGCGCGGGCAGCCGCTGGTCCGTACGCCAGAAGAACCCCCGGCCCAGCAACAGCCAGCCCCACGCGGCCAGCGAACCCACGGCGATCCAGGCAATGGCGGTCATTCGCCGCAGTCTGCCCCACATTTCAGCGACCGCAAGGGGCGTCGACTATGGTGACCGGGTGAAGATCGCGCTCATGGACTCCGGCATCGGCCTGCTCGCGGCGGCTCGCGCGGTACGCGGACTGCGCCCCGACGCCGACCTGGTGCTCTCCTCGGACCCCGACGGGATGCCCTGGGGACCCCGTACTCCACGAGACGTCACCGAGCGCGCGCTCGTCGTCGCGCGGGCAGCCGCCGAGCACCGTCCCGACGCGCTGATCGTCGCCTGCAACACCGCGTCCGTACACGCCCTGCCCGCGCTCCGTGCCGAGCTGGAGCCGGACCTGCCGGTCATCGGTACGGTCCCGGCGATCAAGCCGGCGGCGGCCGGTGGCTGGCCCGTCGCGATCTGGGCCACCCCGGCCACCACCGGCAGCCCGTACCAGCGGGGTCTGATCAGGGAATTCGCCTCGGCCGTCGCCGTTACCGAGGTGCCGTGCCCCGGTCTCGCGGACGCCGTCCAGAACGCCGACGAAGCCGCGATCGACCACGCGGTGGCCACGGCGGCGGCGCTGACACCACGTGACGCGAGGGCCGTCGTGCTCGGCTGCACCCACTACGAACTGGTCGCCGACCGCATCCGGGCCGCCCTCCAGCAGCCCGGCCTGCCGCCCGTCGTCCTGCACGGTTCGGCGGGTGCGGTCGCCGCGCAGGCCATGCGCCGTATCGGGCACCCGCTCGCGCCGGGCGTCACGGCGATTCCGGCCGGAGAGGCCGTCCCGGCGATCTCTGGCGTCCCGGGAGTCGCCGGCGGCTCAGGGGCCTCGGGAATCTCTTTTGCCTCAGACGTCTCGGGCGTCTCAGGCGTCTCGTCGGGCCCACAGCTCACGGTGCTGCTCAGCGGCCGCGAGTCCAGCCTTCCGGGGGTCGCGCTCGCCTATGCCGAAGGACGGCTGCTCGCGGCTGTCAGCCAGGTGCACTGAGGCCGTCGGCCCCGCGCGGCGGCCCGTCGCCCCTGACGCGGAAGCCCGCGGACTTCCCACCGGGACCGCACGCGGGCCCTCGTGGCCGTACCGCTCCCTCCGGTGACCGGAGCACTGTCCCCGGAACGGAATCTGAGTACGCTGCTTGGCATGAGGGAGCACCCCCGACATGAGGGCCACTCCGCTGAGCCCTTGCCCGAAACCTGGTCCGGCCGCGCCACCAACCGTGTGCAGTGGCTGCTCGCGACCGCCGGCGCCGCATTCGTCGCGCTCGGTGTGGAGCTGGCCGTCGACTCCAACTGGGCCTCCGGAAACGCCGCCCTGTGGATGTCCGTCATCGGCTGTGTGGCGGCGGGCCTGCTGATCCTCTTCGGCACCCTGGCCTTCGTCCACGTGGCGGTCAGAGTGGAGGGGGACTGCCTGGAAGTGCGCTGTGGCCACATGGGTGTGCCGCGCCGCCGCATCCAGCTCGCGCAGGTGGTGGAGGCCGACTTCGTACCCCGGGTCACCCCACGCCAGTGGGGCGGCTGGGGCTACCGCTGGCGCCCCGAGAAGGGCACGGCGGTGGTGGTCCGCAGGGGCGAGGCCCTGGTCCTCAGACTGGGCGACGGCATGGTGTTCACGGTGACGGTGGACGACGCGGAGTCGGCTGTGAGGATCATCCGGCACCGCATGAACCTGCTCCCCGAGCCCGGCGCCGCGAAGGCCTGAACGCCGAAGCACAAGAGCCGCCTGCCTCCGTGCGGACACGCCGGTTCGGCCCGCGCAATCACCCGACCGGCCCATCCGGCCCATCCGGTATCCACGGGCGCCCCGACCCGGACCTGCTCCGGCGCCCGCCTCGCCGATGCGTCGGACCGCGTGCGCCGAGCCGCGTTCCCCGGCGCACAGCGGCCCACCGTAGACTCCGCCGGGTGAGCGCCACGATCACCACCGTCGAGACCCCTCCGCCCGCCCCGGCCCCCGGCGGTGGCCGGAAGCTGCTGCGACGGTTCGCCAGGCCGGGCGGGGCCGTGCTGTCCGGCCTCCTGCTCTACGCGAGCTTCCCGCCCCGCACCCTGTGGTGGCTGGCCCTGCCCGGCTTCGCCCTGCTGGCCTGGAGCCTGTACGGCCGACGGGCGCGTGCGGGACTCGGCCTCGGTTACCTCGCGGGCCTGGGCTTTCTGCTGCCGCTCCTGTTCTGGACGGGGGCGGAGGTCGGCCCGGGTCCCTGGCTCGCCCTGGTCGCGATCGAGGCGCTGTTCGTCGGTTTCACCGGCCTCGGTGTCGCGGCCGTGACACGGCTGCCCCTGTGGCCGGTCTGGGCCGCGGCCGTCTGGATCCTCGGCGAGGCCGTCCGTGCCCGGGTGCCGTTCGGCGGCTTCCCCTGGGGCAAGATCGCCTTCGGCCAGGCGGACAGCGTCTTCCTCCCGCTGGCGGCGCTCGGCGGCACACCGGTGCTCGGCTTCGGCGTCGTCCTGTGCGGCTTCGGGCTGTACGAGGCGCTGCGGCAGGTTCTCGCGTACCGCAGGACCGGAACGGTGCCGCGCCGGGCGGCGGCCACCGCCGCGCTCACCGTCTTCGCCCCCGTCGCGGTGGCGCTGGCCGCCCTGCCGCTGGTGAGCGACTCGGCCGAGGACGGCACCGCGACCGTCGCCGCCGTACAGGGCAATGTGCCGCAGGCCGGTCTCGAGTTCAACGCCCAACGCCGAGCGGTTCTCGACAACCACGTCCGCAGGACCCTGCGGCTGGCCGCCGACGTGAAGGCCGGCAAGGAGCCGCGGCCCGATTTCGTCCTGTGGCCGGAGAACTCCTCCGACATCGATCCGTACCGCAACTCCGACGCGCGCCAGATCATCGATCAGGCCGCCAAGGCGGTCGGTGTGCCGATCTCCGTCGGCGCCGTCGTCACCCCGGACACCGGACCGCTGCGCAACACCCAGATCCTGTGGGACCCGAAGCGCGGCCCGACGGTCACCTACGACAAGCGGCAGATCCAGCCCTTCGGCGAGTTCCTCCCGCTGCGCTCGGTCGTACGGACGATCAGCCCCGGCTACGCCGACATGGTGCGCCGTGACTTCGGACGCGGCACCAAGCCCGGCGTCTTCGACCTCGCGGGAACCAAGGTCGGGCTCGCCACCTGTTACGAGGCGGCATTCGACTGGGCCGTGCGGGACACCGTCACCCATGGCGCCCAGCTCATCTCCGTACCCAGCAACAACGCCACCTTCGACCGCAGCGAGATGACGTACCAGCAGCTCGCGATGTCGCGTGTCCGGGCCGTCGAACACAGCCGGACCGTAGTCGTCCCGGTCACCAGCGGCGTCAGCGCGGTCATCCAGCCGGACGGGAAGATCACCCAGCAGACCGGGATGTTCACGCCGGACGCGCTCGTCGCGAAGGTGCCGCTGCGCTCCTCGATGACCCCCGCCACCCGTCTCGGCACGCTGCCCGAGGGACTGCTGGCGGCGGTCGCCGTCGCTGGTCTTGGCTGGGTGACGGTCCGTTCCGTACGTGACCGTCGGCGCACGGCTGCGGAGGCCGGCGCGGCGACAGAGGCCGGTTAGGTCCCGGGCTGGTCAGGTCCGGGGCCGGGGCCAGACCTCCGGACAGTTTCTCTAACTCCGGGCCTCGCCCGTGACGGGCTCGAACCAGGTGGGCTCGTCGGAGAGGGCCTGCTTGATCCGCAGCAGGGAGAACTCGCTGAGCTCGGGCAACGCGTCCAGGGAGAACCAGCCCACGTCCACGGACTCGTCGTCGTTGACCCGCGCCTCGCCACCGGTCGCGCGGCAGAGGAAGGCGATGTCCATGAACTGGCAGCGGTCCTTGTTGGGGAACTGAACCGGCTCCAGCGCCTGGACGAGTACGACGCGCTCCACCGAGCAGTGCACGGCGGTCTCCTCGTGCACCTCGCGCACGGCGGCCGCGGCGGGCTGTTCTCCGGGCTCGGGAATACCTCCGATCAGCGCCCAGGCGCCGCTGTCGGCGCGGCGGGCGAGGAGCACTCTGCTGTCGTCGTCGAGTACGACGGCGCTCACTCCGGGCAGGAGCAGCAGTTGGTGGCCCGCGGAGGCGCGGATCGTGCGGATGAAGTCGGGCGTTGCCATGGGACGACCATAACCGGGGCGTGGATCACCGACGCACCCCGACCGGTCGGTCCGGGCCTCCAAGCCCCTGCTTCGGCTGAGGTGTTCAGACCCTGTCGGTGAAATAGCTCAGCGCCGCGTTGAGATGGCTGTCCACTGCCGCGAGAAGCCGCCGCTCGGAGCCCGCGCGGAGAAGGCCCATGAGCTTACGGTGCTCCTGGGCCAGGGAGGCCTCCATCGGGGCGGCTTCCGCCATGCCCGACAGGCAGATGCGGGTCTCCGCGACGAGCGTCGCGAACATCCGGGACAGCCGGGGACTTTCGGCGGATTCCACCAACACCTCGTGGAAGGCGAGGTCTTGGGCCACGACGTCGGACAGGTCCTGGGAGGACGCCACCTCCGCCAGCTCGTCGACGAGAGCGTCGAGGCGGGTCAGATACCGCTCGTCCTTGCTCTTCCACAGCAGCGAGGCCGCTTTGTGCTCGATGAGACGCCGGGTGAGGAAGACGTCCACCATGTCCCCGGGGCCGAGCTCCACGACGAACACGCCGCGGTTCTTCACATTGAGGAGCAGCCCCTCCTGAATGAGCCGCTGGAGAGCCTCGCGAACGGGGCCCCTGCTGATCCCGAACGTGGCCGCCAGCTGTGCTTCCCCCATCTGGCTGCCCGGCCGGAACGTGCCGTCCACGATGCGTTCCCGGAGCTGGTCGATGACCAGACTCGACGTGGTGCGGCTTGCGATCGGGACGAGTCCCTCAATCACCTGTGTCACGGCTCCCCATCTAGGCAAACAGTCATGGTCGACTTCGCGAGCATGATCCGCCTGGTCGGACGGTCAGAGGCGTCGGGTGGGCGAGGACCCGTCCTGGCCCTCGCCCACCCGACATCCACCTCCGAGGGGCCGGCGCACGCCAACACCTCAGCTCGCTTATTGTCTACAATACACTGCTTGCCACCGCTCATGTGGCGGAACGGGCCACGGGGGAGGCCGTCAACACCGGCGGATGGCGACAACCTTGGGTTCCGTCATGGCTTCCACCGCGTAGCGCACTCCCTCCCTGCCGACGCCCGACCGCTTGGGCCCGCCGAACGGCATGGCGTCGATCCTGAAGTCGCTGCTGTCATTGATCATCACCGCTCCGACCCTGAGCCGCTCCGCGAGGCCGAGGGCCGCGTCGAGGCTGCCCGTGAAGACACCCGCCTGGAGGCCGAACTCCGTGCTGTTGGCCTGGCGGACCGCATCGTCCACGGAGTCGAACGCGTTGACGACCAGGGCAGGACCGAAGACCTCATCGGTCATCAGACGAGTGTCGGCAGGCACCCCGGTGAGGACCGTCGGCCAGTGGAAAGCGCCGTCCCGACGGCCACCGGCTCGGATCTCGGCGCCGCGCTCCCGCGCCTCCTCGACCCACGCCGCCACCCGTACCGCCTCCCGTTCCTCGATCAGCGGGCCGACATCCGTCAGGGGATCCCTCTTGCTGCCCACCCTCAGCAGCCGGGTCGCGGTCACCACCTCGTCGGTGAACCGCTCGGCGAGTTCCGCGGTCACGAAGACCCGCTGGACGGACAGGCAGTTCTGCCCGGCCACGCCGAACGCGCCTGCCACGACCGCCTGCGCGGCACGGGACACCTCGGCGTCCGCGAGGACGATCACGCAGTTGTTGCCGCCGAGTTCCATCAGGGTCTTCCTGGCCCCGGCGGCGCGCGCCACCGCGTTCCCCGTCCGGTGCCCTCCGGTGAAGGACACCAGGTCGACGAGCGGGTGGCTCACCAGCGCCTGCCCCGCCGTGCTGCCCGCTCCCGGGACGACCGCGAGGCGTTCGGCGGGGACCCCGGCGTCCAGGAGGACGGCCGTGAACGCCAGCGCAGTGAACGGCGTCGTCTCGGCCGGTTTCAGTACGACACCGTTGCCCGCGACGAGGGCGGGCCCCAGCTTGTGCGCGATCAGATTCAGCGGGTCGTTGAACGGGGTGATCGCGGCGACCACTCCGACCGGTTCGCGCGTGTACCAGCCGAGCCGGTCCTGGCCCCGGGGCGTGTCCTCGAAGGGCAGCGTCTCGCCGGTGAGCCGTCCGGCCTGCTCCGCCGAGAGCCGCAGCGTCTCCACCGCCCGGGACACCTCGGCGTCCGCTTCCCGTACGGTCTTGCTGCCCTCCCGGGAGATCACCTCGGTGAACAGCGCGCGGCGTTCCCGTATGAGGGAGGCAGCGGTCCGCAGCGCCTCGCGCCGGCTCCAGGCCGGCCAGGCCGGCCCTTCGTGCACCGCCGCGGCCACGGAGGTGACCGCCGCGTCCACGTCCGCGGCGCTCGCGTCGGTCACGTACCCGAGCAGGGCGCCGTCCTCCGGGTCGTACACCGGGAAGGAGGAGTCGCCGTCGCGCCAGACGCCGGACCAGAACGCGCCCGCGGCCTGCCGCCAGACCGGCGGCGCCGATCCCGGTGCCACCGTGGCGGTGGCACCGGGCGCGACGGTCATCAGGTCACCTTCGTGAAGTGATGGGCGGACACCTGGTGGAAGTCGCGGTCGTCATGACTGCACGGGCTGATGTGGACCGACGCGTCCTCCAGCTTGGCGATGTCGTGCAGCAGCCGGTGGCGGACCTCCTCGGCGATGTCGTGACCCTCGACGACGGAACTCTCGCAATCGACGACGATCGCCGCCTCGGCGCGCAGCCGGTGGCCGAGCCAGCGCATCCGGACCACCTCGATCGCGATGACTCCGGGCACCTGGCTGATCGTCTCCTCCGCGGCCGTGACGGTCTCCGGATCGACGGAGTCCATCAGCCTGCGGAAGATGTCACGCACCGCGCCGCGCAGCACCATCAGGATCATGACCGTCACGAGCAGACCGACGATCGGGTCGGCCAGCGGGAAGCCGAGCCAGACGCCCAGCGCGCCGAACACCACCGCCAGGGAGGTGAATCCGTCGGTGCGGGCGTGCAGGCCGTCGGCGACCAGCGCGGCGGAGCCGATTCTGCGCCCCACGCTGATCCGGTACTTGGCGACGAGTTCGTTGCCGACGAAACCGACGGCACCCGCGATCGCGACCATCCAGACCGACTCCAGCTCCCGGGGGTTCAGCAGCCGGTCGACGGACTCCCAGCCCGCGACCACCGCGGAGATGGCGATCATGAGGACGATGAAGATGCCGGCCAGGTCCTCGGAACGCCCGTAGCCGTAGGTGTAGCGACGGGAGGCGGCGCGGGCGCTCAGCGCGAAGGCGAACCACAGCGGCAGTGCGGTCAGCGCGTCGGAGAAGTTGTGGATGGTATCGGCGAGCAGCGCGACCGAGCCCGAGATCGCGAAGACCCCCACCTGGAGCAGGGCGGTCACCATGAGCGCGACCAGGCTGACCTTCAGCGCGCGGATGCCCTCGGCGGACGACTCCAGCGCGTCGTCCGTCGAGTCGGCGGCGTCGTGGCTGTGCGGACGGAAGATCTCCAGGAGGGCGCCACGCAGACCGCCGGGGTGGCTGTGTCCGTCCCCGTGGTCGTGGCCGTGCCCCTCGCCGTGACCGTGGCCGTGGTCCTTGTCGTGACTGTGCCCCTTGCCGTGGTCGTGGCCGTGGCTGTCCTTGTGGTCGTGGCTGTCCGGGGCCGGCTGACCGTGATCATGTCCGTGCCCGTGTCCGGACGCGCCATCGCCGTCATGCCGGTGTTCGTTGTGGTGGTGGCCGTCCTTGTGCGCGGTATCGGGCCTGTCTGCGGGCATGGCTGCATCCTCGTCTCTCAGCATTTCTCAGTCATTGATCCCAGTAGTGGCAGGAGACGGAGTGACCCGCACCGGCCTGGTGGGACTGAGGCACTTCGGTCGCGCAGCGTGCGCGAGCCTTGGGACATCTCTGGTGGAATCTGCACCCGTCGGGCGGGTTCACCGGGCTGGGCGGCTCGCCACGAAGCGTGCCGAAGGTGGTCTCGGCGCCCGGCTCCTCCGGTAGCGAGGCGGCCAGCAGAGCCTGGGTGTAGGGATGGGAGGGCCGCTCGAACAGCTGCTCACGGGGCGCCACTTCGACGATCTGGCCGAGATACATGACGGCGACCCGGTCACACACATGGCGGACGACGCGCAGGTCGTGCGAGATCATCAGTACCGTGAGGCCGAGACGTTCCTTCAGCTCCATCAGCAGGTTGAGGATCTGGGCACGGATCGAGGCGTCCAGCGCCGAGGTCGGCTCGTCGCAGATCAGGAAACGGGGCTCCAGCAGCAGGGCCCGCGCCACCACCACGCGTTGCAGCTGCCCGCCCGAGCACTCCACCGGCCGGCGGTCGAGGAAGGACTCGTCGAGCCCCACCTGCCGCAGCATGTCCAGGATCCGGGCGCGCCGCTCCTCGCGGGTGCCCACGCCGTGTTGTATCAGGGGCACTTCGAGACTGGTGCCGAGCCGCATCCGGGGGTCGAGTGCCGCGTACGGGTCCTGGAAGACGAGCTGCATCGAACGCCGCAGGGCCTTTCGGTCCGCGCCCTTGCGCCCGGAGACCTCGGCGCCGTCGAAGAGCACACGTCCCGCGTCGATCCGGGTCAGCCCGAGGACGGCTCTGGCCAGCGTGCTCTTGCCGCACCCCGATTCGCCCACGAGCCCGAGGACTTCACCGACTTCGACACGGAAGGACACGCTGTCGACGGACAGCACCTTCTGCCGCCGTCCCGTGAGCGAACGCGCGCCCGTCGGGTAGGTCTTGACCAGGTTCTCCACGCTGACGAGAGCGGGGGGTGTCGACGTCACGCGCTGACCTCCTCGCGTACGGGAACCCAACATCGGGACCGGTGCCCGGCGCCGCAGGCGTGCAGGGTCGGTTCGTTGTCCTCGCAGTTCTTGGCGATTCCCAGGCCTTCGGCGACCGAGCAGCGCGGGCGGAATCTGCACCCGTGGTCGAGCGCCCGGGACTGGGTCGCGCTGCCCGGTATGGAGTAGAGGCTCCCCTGCTCGGACCGGAGCAGCGAGGCCCGCAACAGGGCTTGCGTGTAGGGGTGTTGCGGATCGGCGAAGATGTCCCTCGTCGTCCCGTCCTCGACGATGCGGCCCGCGTACATGACGGCCACCCGGTCGGCGATCGAGGCGACGATGCCCAGGTCGTGCGTGATGAGCAGGACGGACAGACCCGAATCCCGCTGTTTCTGCCGGAGCAGCCGCAGTATCTGCGCCTGGACGGTGACATCCAGCGCGGTCGTGGGTTCGTCGGCGATGAGCAGCCCCGGCCCGCCGCTGAGAGCGGCGGCGATCATGACGCGCTGGCACATGCCGCCGGAGAGCTGGTACGCGTAGCCACGTGCCCGGCGCTCGGGCTCGGGGATCCCGACATCCCGCAACAGCCCGACGACCTGTTTCCTCGCCTGCCGGCGGCTGAGCCCGCGGTGCAGCCAGAGCGGTTCGGCGACCTGGTCACGTACCGTGGCCGTGGGATCGAGCATCGCCTTCGGCTGCTGGAACAGCATCGCCACCTGGTTCCCGCGCATCCGGTCCATGCCGCGCGGTGGCAGCCCCACCAGTTCCTGTCCTTCGAGCACGATCGAGCCGGCGGTGACCCGCGCTTCGGAGGGGAGCAGCCCCATCACGGAACGCGCTGTCACGCTCTTGCCCGAACCCGACTCCCCGACGAGCGCGACGATCTCCCCGCGCCCGACCGTCAGGTCGAGGCCGTCGACGGCGTGGGTGTGCGCGGCGTCGTTGAACTCCACGTGCAGGCCCTGGACCCGCAGAACGGTGTCACCCCGTTCAGTTGTGCCGTCGCTGTGTCGGCGCATGTCCGTTCTCCTCTCCATGTACGGAGTTATGGAGCCGGCGCCGCAGAGTCACCACGGCTTCGGCGAAGTGCTGATGCAGGGTGGCGAGCGCGGTGTCCAGTTCGGCCCCCGCGATCAGCCGGGCCAGTTCATGGTGTTCCGGCACCAGATCGTGGTGGGCGGGATCGGCCCCGGCCATCATGTGGAGACACAGCCTGGTCTCGGAGATCAGGGTGCTGAACATCCGGCTGAGGCGGTGGCTGCCGACGGCGTCGACCACCAACCGGTGGAAGCGCACGTCGAGCTCGCCGACGGTGGACCAGTCGTCGTCCGCCGCGGCCGAAGTCATCTCGTCGAGTGTCCTGCGGAGCGCGTCCAGCAGTTCCGGGGAGGGAGGCTGGGTGATGACGCGGCGGAAGGCCGCGGCCTCCACCGCCTCCCGGGCGAAGAAGACATCGATGATGTCCTCCTCCGTGAGCACCGGGACGAAGACGCCTCGGTGCGGCTGGCTCGCCAACAGCCCTTCTTGGATGAGCCGTTGCAGGCTCTCGCGGATCGGTCCCCTGCTGACGCCCAGCCGTTCGGCGAGTTCCGCCTCGTGGAGCTGGCTGCCCGGCAGGAAAGTGCCCCGATGGATTCCGTCACGGAGTTGTTCGGTCACCAGCGAGGTGAGGGTCTTGCGGGAGACCGGAGTCATGGATGATGTGTGCTTGACCGTCGGATCGCTCATGGTCATCGGACCGCTTCTTCCTTCGTCTGCCTGATTGGCGCCCCATCACTGCTTGTTGTCCCGTGGCTCCACCCCCTGACCGATCAGGGAGACGCTCAGTGCGGTGAGGAAGATCGCCAGTCCCGGCACCATCACCAGGAGCGGCACTTGCTCCATGTAGGGCTGGGCGTCAAGGAGCATGGCGCCCCAGTCGGAGTCGGGCGGCTGTACTCCGAGTCCGATGAACGACAGCCCGCCCACGGTGATCAGCTTGTGGCCGAACCGCAGGAAGCTGAGCGCTGTCAACGGCCGCATGGCGTTCGGGATGACGTGCCGGACGATGATGAAGGACCGGGAGCACCCCAGTGCCTCGGCCGCCTCGATGAAGTCGCGGCTGTTGATCTCCAGCGCCAGCCCCCTCATGAGGCGGGCGAAGGGGGTCCACCCCACGATGGTGAGCGCCGAGATCAGGGTGCCGTAGCCGGTTCCGAAGACAGCGATGAGGAAGAGGGCGACCACGACGTCGGGGATGGAGATGAGCAGATCGACGACGCGCATCAGGAACTCGTCGACCATGCCGCCCACCCTGGCGCTGAACGCGCCGATCAGCGTGCCGACGACGACGGAGAGCAGCAGCGTGACGGCGGCGATCGAGACGGAGAACCGTCCCCCGTACATCAGCCTGCTCAATACGTCCCGGCCCAACTGGTCGGTGCCGAGCCAGTGTTGCCCGCTCGGGCCGGCGAGCCGCTGGGCGAGGTCCTGCGCGGCCGGGTCGTACGGCGCGATCCACGGGGTCAGGGCCAGGACCGCCACCATGACGACGAAGACGGCGGCTCCGGCGCGTACGGTCCAGGGCCAGTCCCGTACGGTGGCCGAGGACGACGACGCCGCTCTGCGCACCGCCGAGGTCGTCGGAGGCTTGTCACGGGGCCTGAGGTCCGGCGCTGGTTCAGTGAGTGCCATGACGGGCCCCCGCGGTCGGGTTGATCACTTCGCTGAGCAGGTCGGTCAGGGTGCTGACCACGATCGCCAGGGCCACCAGGCACAGCAGTCCGCCCTGGATGACGGGCACGTCCTGGTTGACGACGGCCTTGTACACGAGCTGTCCCATCCCGGGGATGGCGAACATCACCTCGACGACGACCGAGCCCCCCAGCAGCCCGGCGAACCACAGCGAGGCCAGGGTCAGTACGGGCAGCAGCCCGTTCCGCAGGCCGTGCCGGACGAGGGTCCTGCCGGAGCTGAGCCCCCGGCCGCGGGCGGCGGTGATGTACGGCGCCTCCAGGACGTCGATCATCGAGGCCCTGGTCACCCGGGCGAAGTAGGCCAGCGGCCGGAGCATCAGGGTGAGCGCCGGGAGGATCAGGGACTCCGGTGAGTTCCACCCCGCCGAGGGCAGCCAGCCCAGGTAGCGGGAGAAGACGAGGACCAGCACTGGTGCGAGCCAGTACTCCGGTACGGCGACGAAGCCCTGGGTCAGAAAGGTCAGGCTCGTGTCGATCTTCTTGCCGGGCCTGGTCGCGGCCAGTGTCCCCAGGGGCACCGCGATGAGGATCGCGGTGCCCAGGGCGACGACGGCGAGGGTGAGGGAGACGCCGAGCGCACCGCCGAGGAGCTGTTCGACGGGCGTCCTGCTGGTGAAGGAGAACCCGAAGTCACCCCGTACCGCTCGGCCGAGCCAGCTCAGGTACTGGGCGAGAAGCGACTGGTCGAGCCCCAGTTCGGCTTTCATCGCCTCGACGGCGGCGGGGTCGACCGCCCGGTCCGACACCTGCGAGCGCAGGATCGTGCGGACCGGGTCACCACCGCTCAGATACGGTATGAGGAACGTGAGCACGGACACGCCGAACAGCGTGGCGATCATGACCACGGCCCGTCGCAGGGCGAATCTGAGCATTTCCTCACCTCCTTGATCCAGCCGTCAACGGCTATTTGATGGCGTCCAGCGCGCGGTAGTACGCGCCGGCGAACGGCAGGAACCACGGAGGTCCGAAGTGCCCGGGGACGCGTGGGAAGTTCATCCCGCGCCAGATGTTCGCCTCGGGCTTGCCGTCCATGACGTCCGCCATCCGGCTGCCCATGTGTGTGGCCATCTGGACCCCGTGGCCCGAGTAGCAGGCGGAGTAGAAGAGGCCTTCGTGCTCTCCGGCATGCACCATCTGGTCCATGCTGAGGTCCACCAGGCCGCCCCAGCAGTAGTCGATGCGCGCGTCCTCGAGCTGCGGGAAGACGGAGAGCATCCCCTTGCGCAGGATCCGTCCGCTCTTGAGATCGGACTCCGGGCTGGACATCGCGAACCGGGCGCGACCACCGAAGAGGAGCCGGTTGTCCGGTGTGATGCGGAAGTAGTACAGGATGTTCTTGGTGTCGGACGCCATCCTGCGCGTCGGCATCAACTGGTCGACGACGTCCTGGTCGAGCGGTTCGGTGACGATGATGAAGCTGCCGACCGGGACGATGCGATTGCGCAGCCAGCGGAACGACGACCCGGTGTACGCGCCGCTGGCGAACAGCACCTGGTCGGCGCGGAGCGTACCGACCGGTGTCGTCACGTCGTGCAGCTGTCCGCTGATCCGGCGGACCTTCGTCACGGGCGCCTTCTCCAGGATCCGCACGCCCAGCCGCTCGGCGGCGTCCGCGAGTCCGCGCACGAACTTCCCCACGTGCAGTCCGGCCCCCTGAGGGTCGGCCATGCCTCCGTAGTAGTAGTCGGATCCGATCTCCGAACGGATGTCCTCCTTGGGGATCAGCTTCGTCTCGTAGCCGATGAGGTCGCGCAGTGCCTCGTGCGTGCGCGCCAGACGTTCGTAGTGGGAGGGCCGGCAGGCGAGGTTGAGCTTGCCGTTCCGCTCGAAGTCGCAGTCGATGCCCTCCTCGGTGATCAGCTTCTCCACGGTGTCGATGGCGTCGTTGTAGGCGAGGAAGGAGGCCTTGGCGGTGGGGAGGCCGTAGCGGGCGACGGCGGTCAGGAAACCGATGGCCAACCCGGTGGTGGCCATCCCGCCATTGCGTCCCGAGGCCCCCCAGCCGACGGTGTCCTGCTCCAGCACGGTGACCTGGGCGCCCCTGCGGGCCAGGTGCACCGCGGCGGACAGGCCGGTCAGTCCGGCACCTACGATCGCCACGTCCGTACGTCCGTCCAGCGCGAGGGCCGTACGGTCGGGGGCTGACGGAGCGGTGTCCAGCCAGTAAGGAATGGGCTTCACGGAGTTCTTCTTCCTCTCGTCGCGCTGCTGCGCGGGCGAGGGTCGGCCGGGGGTTCGGGACAGCCTTATGGCGGCGTCAGAGGCCGAGCAGTCCGGGCAGCTCGGTCAGGGACGGGATCTCGCTGTAGCCGTAGTACGGGGTGCTCGGCTCGTAACCGCGGTTGATGTAGACCTTGTTGGTGATCCGCAGGTCGTGGGCGGGGATGAGGTCGTAGCGCAGGCTGGACGACACGTGCAGTACGTCGCCGGGACCGCAGCCCAGCTCTCCGAGCATGTACTCGAACGCCTGGAGGCGCGGCTTGTACGCCTGGGCCTGCTCGGCCGTGTACACGGCGTGGAAGGGCGCGCCGAGCTTCTCGACGTTGCCGCCGATCTGGCTGTTCGCCGCGTTGGAGAGGATGACGAGCGGGTATGCCTCGGCGAGCTTGGCCAGCGCGTCCGGGACGTCCGGGTGCGGACCCCAGGTCGGGACCGAGGCGACTATGGTGTCGCCGTCGCTGTCGCGGTACTCCAGCTTCCACAGGGCGGTCGCGCGCTGCAGAGCGTTCTTGATGACCTCGGGGTAGGGCTGGTAGGCGCCGATGACCTCGTCGATCCGGTACGCCTCGAAGTCGTCGAGGAAGTCCTCCATCCGGTCCTCGGTGACGCGGTCCGCGTACAGCCCGCGGGTGACGGCGGACATCTGGAAGTGGGTGAGGGTGCCGTAGCAGTCGAAGGTGATGTACTTGGGCCGGAAGTCGATCACGATGGGCTCCTTCTGTGTCTGTGCTGAGGCTGTCTGTGGTGAGGTCACTTCGGGGCGACGTCGAGGTTGGCGGTCAGGGTGTAGTACGGGTCGATGGAGTAGCCCGTCACCCGGCTGCTGCGTGCGACGGATTCCGTGTCGTGAACGAGGAAGACGTTCACGGCATGGGACTGGAGGACGGAGGCGGCCTCCGACTCGATGGCGTAGCGCTTCCCCCGGTCGGTGGTGGTTCCGGCCTTGTGGATGAGGGCGTCCACCCGCGGGTCGCAGAAGTGCGAGACGTTGAAGCTGCCTTTGCAGCTGTAGTCGGCGGCCAGGAACCCGAGGGGGTCGGGCATGTCGCCGAGGTGGTTGCGTGACAGCAGCGTCATGTCGAAGTCGCCGGAGAGCATCTCCGGTTCCAGCGAGGCGTAGTCGGCGGTCTTGATGGTCACCTTGATGCCGATGGACTTGAGCTGGTCCTGGAGGACGGCCGCGAGGTCGGCGAAGCTGGCGCCCTCGGTGTACGTGAGCAGCTGGACCTTGATCGACGATGGCTCGACACCGGCCTGGGCCAGCAGTGCCCTGGCCTTGGCGGGATCGGCTTTCACGGGCTGCGCGCCGCTGGGAGCGAAGGGCTCGGTGGGGGCGAAAGGACCCACCGCGGGGCGCGCGGCGCCGAAGTAGACGGCCTGGTTGATCTTCTTGGTGTCGACCACCGCCTGGATCGCCTGGCGCACCTTCACGTTGTCGAGGGGCGCCTTCTTGTTGTTGAGGATCAGGCTGGTGGTCCTGGAGAGTTCCGCGGTGTCGACGCGTATCCCGCTGCTGCCCTTGAGGTCCTGCGTGCTGGTGGCCGGCAGCTTCCTGACGAGCTGGGCCTCACCGGTCTGGATCTGGGTGGCCCGCTTCGCCCCGTCGGCGATGAAGCGCACCTCGGCGGAGGCGAGTTTGGCGCGCCCGCCCCAGTACGAGTCGTTGCGCTTCATGCGGACGGACTGCTGGGGAACCTCTTCGGCCAGGGTGAAGGGACCGGTGCAGGTTCCTTTGGGGTCGATGTGGGACTTCTGGTAGGCCTGGGGCGCGAGGATGCCCGTGTTGGGTGTGGCCAGTCGCTCCGGCACCAGCGGGTCCGGTGCGACCGTTGTGACGGCGACCGTCCCCTTGTCCAGCGCTTTCACACCGGCTATCGCGTCCGGGCCGAAGGCGGCCGACGGCGCCTTCACCTTGAGGGCGTGCTGGAGAGCCGCGGTCACGGCCTTCGCGTCGAACGGATCGCCGTTCTGGAAGGTGGCGCCGCTTCGAAGCGTGAACTTCCAGGTCCGGGGGGTGGTTTGCTTCCAGGACGTGGCAAGCATCGGGGCCAGTTCGCCGCTGTCGGCGCGGGAGACGAGCGTCTCCAGACAGCCGGCCTTCGACAGGACGAACGCGTCGTCCGTCTCCAGGGCCCAGCCCGCCGCGGGGGCGAAGGGCTCATCGATCACGATGCTCCGGCCACCGCCGCCACTCTCGGCGGCGTCACCGCCGTTGTTCATGCCGCAGGCTCCGAGCGTGAGAGTCATCGCCGTCATCCCGCAGGCCGTACGCGTTCTCTTCATAGCTGCTCACTTTTTCGATGAAGGTCAGGGACGCATCCCGGCCCCGGGGGATTCAGTGCCGGTGGACGTTGGCAAATCGCTGCGAGTGCCTTGCCGATGAACAGGAAACGTAGAGCCCCACTCAGTCTGTTGTCTACAATCTTTCGTAAACAGTAAGTTGCTTACTGCCTTCATGCAGACTGTCTGTCGGGGCGTCAGAAATCCTCCGCACCCACCGCCACCTGCGGTTTCACACCCGGACAGCACTGCGGCCCGCCGGGAGAACCGGCGGGCCGAAAAGTTCAGGGGTCGAGCGGTTGGTCAGCGGTGATCCCGCTCCGGTGAGAGTTCGGCATCCGTGTCGTCTCCGGTCCGCCGTGCCGCCACCGTGGGCTTCGGCGCCGTGGGTTCGGGCAGCGTACGGAACAACAGCCAGCTCAGCGCGGGCATCAGGATCAGTGGTGCCAGGGCGGTACGCAGGGAGGTCGCGTCGGCGACGCTGCCGATGAGAGGGCTGGCCAGGCCGCCGATGCTGACGGTCAGCCCGAGGGTGATCCCGCCGGCGGTGCCGACGCGCGTGGGCAGGTAGTCCTGGCCGAGGGTGACCTGCAGCGAGAAGGGAACGTACAGGCCTACGGAGGTCAGCGCCACGAACACGTAGATCGCCGGGCCGGGTACGAACACGATCCCCGCGACGGCGGCGACCGTCACGAGGTACGACCAGCGGGCGACGATGACCCGGTCCCAGCGATCGGCCAGGCTGCCGCCCAGCACCGAGCCCACCGCGCCGCCGGCGTAGAGCACGAACAGCGCGGTGGTGCCCGCTGTCGTACCGCCTCCCAGACGCTGCTGGGCGTAGAGCGAGATGAAGGTGCTCAGACCGGTGAACACGACGGACCGGCAGACCACGGCCAGCGACAGCTTCACGAACGAGACCTTGTCGTCCTGGCCCGTCGCGACCGCGGTGCCGGGGCCGCCGTGTCCTGTCTTCTCCAGCGCGCGCAGGACGGGCAGGCACAGCACGCTGCCGACGAGGGCCGGCACGACGAGCAGCGGCGACAGGCGCAGACCGCCGGAAGCGACGACGGCGGTGACCATGAGGGGCGCGGTGGCGAAGCCGAGGTTGCCACCGAGGGAGAACCAGCCCATCGCGCCGTGGCTGCCCCCGCTGACGAGCCGCGCGATGCGGGCGGACTCGGGATGGTAGGCGGCGACCCCGACACCGGACACCGCGACGAACGCCAGCGTCAGACCGTAGCAACCGCTCAGACCGCTCAGGGCGATCCCCAGTCCGCCCAGGACCGTACTCACCGGCAGGAGCCAGGGCATCGCCCAGCGGTCGGTGAGCACGCCGAACACCGGTTGGGCCACCGAGGACAGCAGAGACGCGGCGAGCACGATGCCCGACACCGCGGCGTAGCCGTAGGCGCGCTCGGCGACGAAGAACGGGACGAGCGACGCGACCGAGCCCTGGTAGACGTCCACGCAGGCATGGCCGGCCGACAGCATGATGATCGATTTTTTTCTTGGCACCTCGCCATCGTCATCGCCGCGCAGCCTGTCGTGCTTCCGATAAAGTGCCAACCAATGTCAGAAATCCGCCACGAATCCGTGGCGCCCACCCGCACCCAGTGGCTGGCGTCCGGAGCCGCCATCGACGCCCACCGCCACGACGACCACCAGATCGTCTACGCGGGCCGGGGAGTGCTGGCCGTGACGACCAGCACCGGTTCGTGGATCGCGCCGGGCACGCGCGCCATCTGGGTACCGGCCGGCACCGTGCACGCCCACCAGGCCCACGGCGAACTCGAACTGCACCTGGTCGGCCTGCCCGCGACTGACAACCCGCTCGGCCTGGACGAGCCGACCGTGCTGGCCGTCGGGCCCCTCCTTCGCGAACTGATCCTCGTCTACACACACTCCCCGCACGACGGCAGCCCCGAACGCGGGCGGCTGCGTGCCGTGTTGCTCGACCAGTTGCGGGCCTCGCCCCAGCAGCCCCTGCACCTGCCCACCCCGACGGCCCCTCAGCTGAAGGCAGTGTGCGAGATCCTGCGCACGAATCCGGCCGACGACCGCACCCTGGCCGCACTGGGCAGGCAGGTCGGCGCCGGCGACCGCACCCTCTCCCGCCTCTTCAAAGCCGATCTCGGCATGACCTTCCCGCAGTGGCGCACCCAACTGCGCCTGTACCACGCCTTGGTCCTGCTCGCCGAGAACATCCCGGTGACCGCCGTGGCGCACAGGTGCGGCTGGTCGTCCGCCAGCGCGTTCATCGATGTCTTCCGCCGCACCTTCGGTCACACTCCGGGAACACATCAGCCCCGCGAGCGGGCCGGTCACACCGGTCGGTCTTAGTCGTCCATCAGTTCCAGGTCCGGTGGGACGAGAGTGGTGGACTCGACCAGGCCTCTGAGCAGGTTGTGCAGGAGGTTGTTGTCGCTCGGTGCGCCGGTGGCCTTGTCGTGGAGGAGCGGGTGCGGGAAGCCCGCGCTCTGGAGACGCAGCCGTACGTCCTTGATCTTGTGCTCGATCCTGCGTTCGCTCCAGTTGGCGTCGGGGCGGAGGTAGGCGAGTTGGGCGGCGGCCCGGCGGTAGGAGAGGGGGCGGGGGCCGTCTTCGTAGAGGAGGTAGTGCTGGCCCAGGACGATCAGGAGCAGGCGTTCGTCGTCGTCCAGGGGCCAGATCCTGGGTGGGAGGGTGGCGGCCTGACGGCGTGGTACGAGTCCTGGCTGGTCGTGGCCTGTTACGTAGAGTTCGACCAGGTGTTCCCGGAAGCCCGAGCCCTTGACGAAGAGGGGGGTGTAGCCGGCGGCGAGGGGGATGGGTTCGGAGCTGCTGTGCATCAGTCTGCCGTGGGGGAGCCGGACGAGTTGCCGGCCCGTGTTGCGCAGCCACCACTGGTGTCCTCGGTAGGTCAGTTCGCCGTGTTGGCGGCTGACGCGCAGGTCGTCGTCTCCCACGGCCAGGTCGGTGTCCGGGCGTTCGCCCCGGCCGAACCGGATGGTCAGCCCCGGTCGTGGGCCGACCCTGATGCCGCCGGTGACCGAGCGCGCGTGGAGTGTGCCGGGTCCGGCGGGGGCGACGCCGCGGGCCAGGCTGGCGGGGTTGTTCATCGGCCTCCTTGTCGGCCTCGTCGTGCGGGAGTCTGTCGGTCTTCCGTCAGTCTCCTGGGCCCGCCCGGGACCCCTCCCGGATCAGGAGCCCGAGAATGGGGCCCGGATCGGACGGCCGTCGGGCCGCGGGTCACAGGCCGGGACGACGGTTCCGTACGGGGGTCGGAACCGTCGTCCACCACCGCGCACCCGGCAGACGCCACCCGGCAGCCCGCGCCCTCACTCGACCTCGACGGTCGCCACACCCGCCAGTTCCATCGCCATCCTGCGAAGCTGCGCCTTCGAACGGTCGCCGCCGACCGTCAGGTTCAGCGTCTCGACGGTCGTGTTGCCGTCGTGGTCGTCGTACGACCGGTGGACCACCCGGACGAGGCAGGTGTTTTCGCCTTCCGCGTCGGGCCGGACCACGGCGCTGCGGCCGTTGATCCGGGTGAGCGTGCCGTCGGCCGCCGTCGGCGGCTGGCCGCGGTCGAACCGCAGGCCGACCCACAGGCCGTTGGTGGTGCTCTCCCACTCGCACTCCCAATTGCCGAAGCCGACCTCCGGATTCCTGGCGTCGATGCCGGGGACGATTTCGAGCGCGTCCGCGTCCAGCAGCGTGCACGCGTCCTCGTGCGCCAGCGAGCCGGCCGGCGGGGGAGGCGAACGCCGGTCGATCACACCCTGGTTGAGTGCTTCGACCGCGCTGTCGGTGGCGGTCTCGGCGATGGCGCACAGAGGCGCCGTGCCCTCGTCCTGTTGCGCGATCACCGTGATGTTCACGTCGTCGTCGCCGGCCGGCAGCAGCGTATGGCCGCACGCGTCGCTCTCGGCGGGCTCGTCCACCACGCTGACCCTCCCCACGGTCTTCCTGGTGGCCGACAGCTCCGACCGCCCTCCGTTGCCGAAGTGGACCTCGACATCCACAGGGCTCCCGGTACCCGTGTCCACGATGACGTCGCACCGGTCGAAGTTGCCGTAGGCCCGGTCGAGTTGCGCGTCGCCGAATCGCGCCAGGGCGGACGGCTCGGCCAGGGCGCAGGGGTCGGCCGCACGGTGATCGCCGATGACGGACAGCACGTCCTTCGGTGGTCCGGTGGACGAACCCGGCGGCCGAGGATCGTCCGTCCCGGTGTTCTTGTGGTCCGAAACGAGCAGGGCGACCGGGACGGCCACGGCGAGAGCGAGGGCGACCGCCACCGTCCCGGCAAGCAGGGGCCGGGATCCGAGGGACCTCAGGAGAGCCACCGGACCGCTCCACCACCCGCCCCGGTCACCGAACCGGGTGCCGCGGCCTGGCCGTTCGTCGTGCCCGAGGGGTTCGTACGGGGTGCCCTGGCCGGTCCCGGCGGGTTGCAGCGGCTCCTGGGGTCCCGCGATCTCCTCCAACTGCCCGCGGACCCGGGCCGCGTCCGGCCGGTTCCGCGGGTCCCGGTCGAGCATCGCGGGAAGGATGTCGACCAGCGGCCCGAAGCCGGCGTCGTCCGTGTTGAATTCGACATGTCCCCGTGCGGCGTGCCGCGCCGCGATGTACGGGTCGTACGGGTCGTACGGTTCGTACGAGTCGGTGGCCTCCGCGAGGCGGGGGCGTGGTGGCTCACCGGTCACCAGGGCACACAGCATGGCCCCGAGGGAGAAGACGTCCGATGCCGGTTCCGGCCGGCCCCGCACGACTTCCGGGGCCGCGTAGTCGGGGGTGTAGCTGACGGCGCCGTTGGTAGTGATCGTCTCCTTGCCACCGACCCGGTACGCGGCGCCGAAGTCGGCGAGTTTGGCGAGGCCGGGCAGAGTGACGACGACGTTGGCCGGCTTGATGTCGCCGTGCACGATGCCCTCGGCGTGCAGGGCGACCAGCGCGTCCGCGATCTGCGCGCCCACACGTGCGGCGCGTGCCGGGGACAGCGGCGGCCGGTCGTCCAGGCTGCCCCCGGGCACGTACTCCATCACCAGCCAGTACGTGGCCTTTTTCCCTCTGCCCACCTGTTCGGGGTGGTAGAGAGTCACCACGTGCGGGTGGCTGAACCGGGCCAGGGCGCGGGCCTCGGTCCGCAGTCCGTCGAAGCCGGCGTCGCCGTCGGCGTCCGTGATCACGCGTTTGAGTACGACCTCCCGCCCCCACTCCATGTCACGGGCGAGCCACACTTCGCCCGTTCCCCCTCGGAGAGGGCCTCGGGTGAGCCGGTAGCGTCCACCGACCGTCCTGCCCACGTGCACCGCGACTTCCCCTCACCCGTGATCCGGAACTCCGCGGCCTGCCGCGCCTGAACCGAACATAAAGGGTGAGAGGAGCGTCACGCGGACTCTTCACCGGATATCCGCGTTCCGCCCTCCGCACGTGCGGAGCGGGACGCGGACCACGAACACGGTGTCGTACACCGCCGTCGGCACCACCGTGATCCGGCTGTGTCAGCCGGCGAAGTGATACCTCCCCGAGCGGACGGCGAAGACCGCGCAGCCGTCCTCCCTGCGCAGGAACTCGGCCGTCCCGTGGGCGATGTCCGTGCCGTCCGCCGCTTCACCGGCGGGGACCCACACCTCCGCGGTGGTGTTGGCCGGCAGGGACACGGTGAGCCGGAATCCCCCGGAGTCCTTCTTCCAGCGCGTGGTGACCGGCCCGTAGAGCGAATCGAAGCGGCCCTCGGCCTCCGTCACCCCACCGCCGGGGCGGGGCCGTACGACGATCTTCCGGAAGCCGGGGCCGCCCGGCGCGATGCCGGTGATGTTCGCGTACATCCATTCGCCCACCGAGCCGTAGGCGTAGTGGTTGAAGGAGTTCATCCCGGCGTCCTGGAACCCGCCGTCCGGTGTGATGGAGTCCCAGCGCTCCCACATCGTCGTGGCGCCCCGGTCGATCTGGTAGCCCCAGCTGGGGAAGGTCCGCTGAAGCAGCAGCCGGTAGGCGACATCGGTGTGACCGGTGGCGGTGAGTACGGGCAGCAGCCGCGGTGTGCCGAGGAATCCCGTCGACAGATGCCAGTCCTCGGCCCGGATGAGCTCGACGAGGCGGTCGGCGGCGGGCCCGCGGTCCGCGTCCGCCAGCAGGTCCATGGACAGGGCCAGTACGTATCCGGTCTGCGTGTCGCCCTTCACCCGTGCGCCCGTGGTGACATACGCGGCGCGGAAGGCGTCCCGGACCGCGTGGAACAGGGAGACGTACGGCGCCGGATCCTTGCCCAGCACCTCGGCCGTCCTCGCGACCAGATCGGCGCTGTGCGCGAAGTAGGCGGTGCCGATGACGTCCTTGGGGGTCTCCTCCTGGACGTTGAGCCAGTCGCCGAAGCCTTCGGCGGGGCGCAGATGGCCGTTGCTGTGCCGCTTCAGGTAGTCGAGCCACTTCAGCATGGAGGCCCAGGACTGCTCCAGCACCCTGACATCCCCGTACGCCTGGTAGAGCGCCCAGGGCACGGTGACTCCGGCGTCTCCCCAGCCCGCCACGCCCTGACCGACCTGGCCGAGGTCCGGCGCCACATTGGTGAACGCGCCGTCGGAGGTCTGGTCGTCGCGGACGTCCCACAGCCACTTGGTGAGGAAGCGCGCCGACTCCATGGTGTAGGCGGCGGTGGGGGCGAAGACATTGATGTCGCCGGTCCAGCCGAGCCGCTCGTCGCGCGCGGGAGTGTCGGTGGGAATGGACAGGAAGTTGCCGCGCTGACCCCACGTGATGTTGCTGTGCAGCTGGTTGAGCATCGGTACGTTGGTCCTGAAGTCCATCGTGAACGGAGCCGAGGTATGGATGACCCGTCCCACGACCGCGTCCAGGGACGGCCGGCCCGGAAAACCCGTCACCTCGACATAGCGGAATCCGTGAAAGGTGAAGCGCGGCTCGTACGTCTCCGCGCCACCGCCCCTGAGGGTGTACGTGTCGGTCGCGCGGGCCGTGCGCAGATTGTCGGTGTAGAGCGTGCCGTCGGGGTTGAGCACCTCGGCGTGACGCAGCCGTACGGTGGTACCGGCGGTGCCCGATACGGTCAGCCGCACCGCGCCGACCATGTTCTGGCCGAGGTCGAAGACGAAGACGCCGGGCTTCGGTTCCGTCATCTTCCGGGCGGACAGCTCTCTCTCCACCCGTGAGGGGCCGCCGACCTCCGCCACGACCGCGGCGGTGACGCCGTCGACCGCCTCCGCCTGGGCCCAGTCGGCGGTGTCGAACCCGGCGCGCGTCCAGCCGTCGGTCTCCAGGCGGGCGTCGTACTCCTCGCCCACCACCAGATCGGCGCCGGTGACCGGACCGGTCGCGGCGTGCCAGTCGGTGTCCGACAGCACCCGCTCGGTCGTCCCGTCGGTGTACGTGACCTCCAACTGGGCCAGCAGCGCGGGGCGTTCACCGTACTGATGCGGGCCGAACCACGCGATGTTGCCGGCGTACCAGCCGGCCGCGACCGTGACGCCGAGCGCGTTGGCCCCCGGTATGAGCAGCCGGGTCACGTCGTACGTCTGGTACTGGACCCGCTTGTGGTAGTCCGTCCAGCCGGGGGCGAGCCGGTCCTCGCCGACACGCTCGCCGTTGAGGTGTGCCTCGTACAGACCGAGGGCCGTGGAGTACAGCCGGGCCCGCGCGACGGCCTTGCGCTTCAGCCGGAACTCGTGACGCAGCTGCGCGGCGGGGGAGTACGAGGCCCGCACGGCGCCCCAGGGGCCCGAGCCCCACGCGGCGAGCACCTTGGCCGGTGACCACGGACTGTCGTCGTAACCGGCGGACCGCCAGTCGCCTACGGGCTCCCGGTCGGTGGTCCGCCAACTGCCGTCGGTGGCGAGGGTACGCACCCCGTCGGCGGTCGTCAGTTCCAGCAGGGCCAGCAGACCGGCCGGCCCCACGGCAGCGTTGGCGGCGGAGACGGCGATCGCGTTGGCGCCGGGGCGGAGCAGGCCGGTCACGTCGATGACAAGGGGGCGTTTCCAGTTCTCCGCGGGTCCGACCGCGTCGGTGTGCGCGACCTGGGTGCCGTTCACATACGCCGTGCAGCCGTCGTCGGCGGCCACGACCAGGCGGGCCCGGGTGACCGCCGCCGGAACGTCGGCACCGCCGCGGAACCACCGCGTCGCGGCGGGGGCGCTGCTCGCCGGATCGCCCTCGGGGAACCAGATCCACGAAGCGCCGTCCAGGGCGGGGGCGCCGACGACGGAGGACGGAGCGGCGATCCAGTGTGCGGACCAGTCGGAGGCGTCCATGAGCCCGGTCTCCCACCAGGACGGAGCGCTCCACGCGGAGACCTTGCCGTCGTCGTCCCAGACGCGCACCGACCAGGAGTAGCGCGTACGCGCGGTGAGCGCCGGTCCCGCGTACGGGACGAGGACCGACTCGGACGAGGTGACCTTGCCGCTGTCCCAGACATCGGGCCTGGCCAGAAGCCGCGGGGCGGTGGCGACGCGGATCTGGTAGGCGCTCTGCGTCCGGCCGGGCCGGTCGGACACGAGAGGCCAGCTCAGCCTGGGGTGCGGGGTGTCGAGGCCGAGCGGGTGCCGGACGTACTCGACGGTCGGGCCGGTGACGCGTGTGGCCGTCGCAGCGCCCGGCCCGGACCCGGCGGCACGGGCGGCCGGCAGTGGACCGGCGACCAGCGCCGTTCCCAGGGCGGTGGCGGAGGTTCCGAGCAGTCGTCTTCTGCTGATCACAATGCGGCTCCGTTACGACTCGATGATGAATCGTTTCACTGGCGTGAAATTAGGGAGGCTGGTGTGACCTGTCAAGAGTTCCCGCGAGGCCTCGCACCGCTCGGAACATTTGGAACTACCACTATTGACTGGGGAGTTGGCCTGGGCTTAGCTTCCCGTCAGGCTTGTTGAAACCTTTCATGCCCGGATGTGGTGACGGTGGGCTGCCGCGCCCGCCGGGCCTGGCATCATCGACGCATGGTTGATCGCATCACCGCCGCGTGTGACGGGGCGTCGAAAGGTAATCCCGGGCCGGCCGCCTGGGCCTGGGTCATCGCCGAGAGCGGGGGAGAGGAGCCTGGTCGCTGGGAGGCCGGTCCGCTGGGCACCGCGACGAACAACGTCGCGGAACTCACCGCTCTGGAGCGCCTGTTGGCCGCCACCGACCCGGCCGTGCCGATGCAGGTGCGGATGGACTCCCAGTACGCGATGAAGGCCGTCACCACCTGGCTGCCCGGCTGGAAGAAGAAGGGCTGGAAGACTTCTTCGGGCAAGCCCGTCGCCAATCTGGACCTGGTCGTACGCATCGAAGCCCTGCTGGCCGGCCGCTCGGTGGAGTTCATGTACGTACCGGCGCACCAGGTCGACGGGGACCCCCTGAACGCGTTCGCCGACGGAGCCGCCAGCCAGGTCGCCGTCAGTCAGCGGGCCGCGGGTACGTCACAAGGATCCGAGGCCCCGGTGCCGCAGAGCCCGATGCCCTCGCGTGGCGGCGGGTCGTCGCGCGGAGGCGGAACAGGGCGGGCGAAGGAGGGGACGGGCCTGCCGCGACAGGCGAAGCAGGCCCGGAGCAGGGGCAGCATCACCGCCAAGTTCCCGGGCCGGTGCCGCTGCGGCAAGTCGTACGAAGCCGGTGAGCCGATCTCGAAGAACCCACAGGGCTGGGGCCACCCGGACTGCCGGACTGCCGAGGCCTCGGCCGATTAGGACCTGTCCGCCCGAGAGGTGAGTCCGGCGCCCTGCCGGGCGGCCCCACCGCCTCAGTCCACCGGGTGTCTCAGCCCGCCGGGTTCCAGCCGTCCGTGCCGGCCAGGTACTTGGCGGCGGTGTGGTCCGCGGCCTGGGCGGCCGTGAGCTGCGGGCGGTTGGCGTTGACCGTCGCCCCGGCTCCGGTGTTCGCGTACTCGCCGAAGCGCGCCGACTTCCAGGGGAAGCTCCCGAAGTCGGCCCACGGGGCGGCCGTCTTTATCGCGGCCGGGAGCACGGTCTCTCGGATCACCAGCTGGCCGACGGCGTCGGCGGTGGGGTGCCAGGGGCGGCCGAGGGAGAAGGTGTTGGCCGCCGCCGAGCTGTTGACGCTGCTGCCGGTGATGAGGAAGCCGTACTTCTTGGCCGAGTTGGTGTTGGGCGCCGCGAGGTAGCCGTTGTTGCCGCCGGCCGCCGCGCCGCGGTCGCGCAGGGTGATGTTGACCCGGTCGTAGACGGCGGTGGCGTTGCCGAAGACGAAGTCGACGTCACCGCTGATGAAGGAGTTGCGGAAGTACTGGCGGTACTGTCCGGTCGCTGACGGCGCCCAGTTGAGAACCGTGTCCTGGTGGGCGATGAACCGGTCGTTGCGGAAGATCTGACGGTCGCCCTGCGCGTTGACGGCCACGGCCTGGGTGTCGGTGATGTCGGGGTGGTCGGCCCTGAGCCAGGTGTTCTGGATGGTCACACCGGTGACGGTGAGGTCGTTGGCGGAGAAGGTGGCGGTGGCGCTGCCCGATGTGCCGTAGGTGGTTCCGTCGGGCTTCTTCGTGCCGGCCGCGTTGTCGTAGGTGATCACGACGTCCTCGGCGTTCCCGGTGGTGCCCGCGATCGTCAGCCCCTTCTTGCTCACCGGGACGTTGACGACTTCCCTGTACGTGCCCTTGGCGACCGACACCGTGTCACCGGCGGCGGAGGCGTTGACCGCCGCCTGCACGGTCCTGTACTGCGCGGAGCCGTCGGCGGCGACCGTACGTGTGGTGGCGGCGGCCTGATGCGCCGGGTTGGGCACGGCGTTCGCGCCCGACACCGGCGGCAGCGCGCCGAGACCGGCAGCCGTCACGGCCGCGGCCAGGAACGTCGCCGTACGGCGTCCGGTGCGCGACCGGCGACGCGGGGCGGGCGCCGCTGACGAGGGGGGATCGAGGGCACTGCGGGGATCGAACATCCGGCACGTCCTTCATCGAGGGGATGACACCTCTCAGTGGCCGCCGCCGCGACAAAGGTTGCCGGCCGATCGGCGTCCGCACCCGGCCCGTTGCCCTCGTCCTCGCGTGCCCGTAGTCCTCCCCGTCAGCCGGTGAACCACGGGACGTTCGCGACGTCGGCGGGAAATTCTCCATTCCTCGTCCGATACCGCTCAACCCTGTCGTGCGGTGATACGTCCTTACTGCCGAAGGCCGGTCCGTCATAACGCCGGGAAGGGCCCGGTGAATTACCCACCGCGCATGCGCGGATGCGAGGGGGCGTGACCCGGTGGAAAAGCGTCGCCTCTCGTGAATCTGCACACCGGTTACGCGGGCGGCACATCCTCTCCCGGGGGCCTCCGCGCCTCGGCAGGCTGGCGGTCCATTGGCGCGGAATGTCGTGTTCGCGGCCGAAAGGGGGCCCAGCCAGCGGATATTCAGTCCTGCGAACCTGTGAAGATGCTGCCACCAATACATGGACGCATGTGTGCGCCTGGTCATTCGTAGCCCGCGATACGTCATGTCCGGGGAGCCTTGTGATTGGCGACGCGACGCGCTCGCGTGCTTTGATCCTTCGCATCGCAGCGGCCACGCCGAGGGATTCCGGTAACGGAGACCCGATGAAGCGTCCGGCCATTGCGGTGATTCCGAGATATCAGCGCGAAGGGAAGCCCACATCATGTCCTTCACCCCCCAGGTTGAGACCCAGGAAATCTCCGACAACGACCTGGACAACGTGTCCGGTGGCCTCGTTGACGGTCTCGTCGGCACGGTCGTCGCCACCGCTGACTCCGTCGCCCCCGTCTCGGGCGTCGTGGGCACCGTCACCAACACCGTCGGTGGCGTCACCGGCCTCGCGACGGGCACGGTCGCCGGTCTCTGAGTCACTCATGTGCCGCTGAGCGGCACCGCCATACGTGGTGACTACGGCCCGTCGGCACTCCCCCCCGCCGACAGACCGATTCGTATGCCCCGGATCCGCCCCAGGTTCCGGGGCATACGCCCGCTCAGGTCCTGTCTCTGTTCAGGGGCACGTCCCGGGCCCGGAAGGAAAGAGTGTCGTGCAGTTCCGCCAACAGGCGCTTACCAAGCTGCAGTCGCCCGAGGAAATCGACCTGCCGGTCCGCTTCGCCCGGCCCCAGGGCTGGCTCGTCCTGGCCGTCACGGTCGCCGTGATGCTCGGCGGCACCGTCTGGGCGGTGACCGGCTCCTTGTCGTCCACCGTCGGCGCGGCGGGCATCCTCACTCACGCGCAGGGCAGTTACGTCCTGCAGAGCCCCGTCGCGGGCCAGGTCACCGACGTACTCGTCGAAGAGGGCCAGCAGGTCCCCGCCGACAAACCTCTTCTCAAGGTCCGGACCGCGCAGGGATCCACCGTGATCCGCGCCGTCGCCGCCGGCCGGGTGACCACCCTGGTCGCCACGATCGGCTCCGTGGTCACCACCGGTGCGGATGTGGCGGCAGTGGAGCGGATCGAGAGCCCGGACGATCCGCTGATGGCGATGCTGTACCTGCCGGCCGACAACGGATCCTCGGTCCCGGTCGGAGCCTCGGTGGACCTCACCGTCCAGTCGGCGCCGACCAAGCAGTACGGGGTGCTGCGCGGCCGGGTGCAGTCGGTCGGCCGGACCGGTCAGACGGCTCAGCAGATCGGCGGCTTCCTGGGGAACAGCCAGTTGGGCGAGCAGTTCTCGAAGAACGGCCAGCCCGTCCCGGTCCTCGTGCGGCTGGATGCCTCGTCGCGCACCAAGTCCGGCTTCTCCTGGTCGTCCTCGGCCGGTCCGCCGTACGCGGTCGACTCCATGACCCTCGCCAGTGGCACCGTCCACCTGGCCGAGCAGCGTCCGATCGATTGGCTGCTTCCGTGACCGCACCGCACGAACCGGCACCGCACGAACCCGCGCCGCACGACCGACCAGCGCCGCCGGAGCAGCGGCTCGCACCCCCCGGGCACGGCCGGCGCCGCCCCGGCTCCGCGCGCGCCGGGAAGCCCCCGAAGACGCCCGAGGCCCCGAAGCGGAAGGCCGTGCGTACCCCCACCATCCTCCAGATGGAGGCCGTGGAGTGCGGCGCCGCCTCGCTCGCCATGGTGCTCGCCCACTACGGGCGGCATGTGCCGCTCGAAGAGCTGCGCATCACGTGCGGCGTCTCGCGCGACGGCTCCCGGGCCAGCAACCTCCTGAAGGCCGCCCGCAGTTACGGTCTCCAGGCCAAGGGCATGCAGATGGAGGCGGAGGCCCTCGCCGGGGTGCGGGCACCGGCCATCCTCTTCTGGGAGTTCAACCACTATGTCGTCTACGACGGCATGGGACGCAAGCTGGGCCGCCGGGGCTTCTACATCAACGACCCCGGCAAAGGCCGACGCTTCGTGACGGCGGAGGACTTCGACACCAGTTTCACCGGAGTCGTACTCGTCTTCGAGCCGTCGGACACCTTCCGCACAGGCGGCCGCAAACGAGGCGTCCTGGGCGCCGTACCGGCGAGGATGCGCGGCACGACGGGCACCCTGCTGGCCGCGCTGCTCGCCAGCCTGCTGCTGGTCGCCGTCGGCGCCGTGGTGCCCGCGCTGAGCCGTACGTACATCGACATGTTCCTGATCGGCAAGCAGACGTCGCTGCTGGGCCCGCTGTTCGCGGCGATGGCCGCGATGGTGGTGCTCACCGCGACACTGACCGGTCTCCAACAGGCCAACCTGCTGCGTGGGCGCATCATTTCGTCCACACTGAGCAGCGCCCGGTTCCTGCGCCATCTGCTGCGGCTGCCCGTCACGTTCTTCGCCCAGCGAAGCCCCGCCGATCTGGTCCAGCGCCTCCAGTCCAACGACGCCGTGGCCGAGACACTGGCCCGGGACCTCGCCGCCGCCGGGGTGGACGGGATCGTGGTGATCCTCTACGCCGTGCTGCTGTGGACGTACGACCCTCAACTGACCGTCGTCGGTGTGCTGATCGCCCTGCTCAACGTGGTCGCCATGCGGATCGTCATCCGGCTCCGCGCCACCCACACGCAGAAGCTGCGCGCGGACACCGCCCGGCTGACGAACACCTCGTACACCGGCCTCCAGCTGATCGAGACCATGAAGGCCACCGGTGGCGAGAACGGATACTTCCGCCGCTGGGCCGGCCAGCACGCCACCACGCTGGAGGAGCAGCAGCGCCTCGGCGTACCGACGGCGGCCCTCGCCGTGGTCGCGCCCACCCTCGCCACGCTCAACAGCGCGCTGATCCTGTGGATCGGCGGGCTGCGCGCGGTGGAGGGCCACCTGTCGATCGGTCTGCTCGTCGCCTTCCAGGCGCTCGTGACGCGCTTCACCGCGCCGATCACCCGGTTGAACGGAGTGGCGGGCCGGGTCCAGGACTTCGCCGCCGACGTGGCCCGGCTGAAGGACGTCGAGAGCTTCCCGGCCGACGAGCTGTACACCCGTCGCGCCGCGCCGGACGGGAGCACACGCCGCCTCACCGGCCATGTGCGCCTGGAGGAAATCACCTTCGGCTACAGCCCGTTGGACCCGCCGCTGCTCAAGGGCTTCTCGCTGACCGTCGGTCCCGGGCAGCAGGTCGCGCTCGTCGGCGGCTCCGGCAGCGGCAAGTCCACGGTATCCAGGCTGATTTCCGGCCTCTACCGGCCCTGGGAGGGGACGATCCGTATCGACGGGCAGCGCCTGGAGGACATCTCCCGGGGCGCGCTGGCCGCGTCGGTCTCCTTCGTCGACCAGGACGTCTTCCTCTTCGAGGGGACGGTCCGTGACAACGTGGCCCTGTGGGACCCGTCCATACCGGACGACGCCGTGGTCGCCGCCCTCCAGGACGCCGCCCTCTACGACGACGTGATCGTACGGCGCCCCGACGGCATCCACAGCCGCGTGGAGCAGGACGGCCGCAACTTCTCCGGCGGGCAGCGGCAGCGGCTGGAGATCGCCAGGGCGCTGGTCCGGCGGCCCAGCATTCTGGTCCTCGACGAGGTGACGAGCGCCCTGGACGCGCAGACCGAGCGGCTCGTCATCGACAATCTGCGGCGGCGCGGCTGTGCGTGTGTGGTGATCGCCCACCGGCTGAGCACGGTGCGCGACAGCGACGAGATCGTGGTGCTCGACCACGGTTCGATCGTGGAGCGGGGCCGGCACGAAGACTTGGTCGCCGCCGGTGGACCGTACTCCGAGCTCGTCAAGGAGCACTGAGGTGTCATCAGTTCAGCCGTCCACCGACCCGAACGTCGGTCCGTCAGCCGGCGGTCCCGGCGGGACCGACGCGGTGATCCACGCGCTGGGCGGACTCGGCGCACCGGTCGACCACACCGGCCTGGGCAGTGTGCCGCTGGAGGGACCGCAGGTGCTGTGGCTCGTCGCCGGCGGGGCCCTGGACCTGTTCGCCGTCGACGCCGCCCAGCAGGGGCACTGGCATTTCCTCGGCCGCCTCGAAGCGGGCACCCTGCTGCTCGGCCCGGTCGAGGGCCCTCAGCACACCCTGCTCGGCAAGCCCTCGCAGGACTGCGCACTGCGCCGCATCCCGCTCAGGGAGCTGTACCACTCCGAGTACGACCAGTCGTACGGAGGCGCGGGTGGAGCGGACGCGTACGGGTACGGGTACACGGGCGGATACGCGGGTGGATACGTGGACCCGGGCACGGGCGCCTACGTGGACCCGGGCACGGACACCGGCGCGAGCTGGGCGGCGACGCAACTGGAGCAGGCGTTCGCCCTCGGCACCGCGCGTGGCCTGGGCGTCCTGTTCGAAGCGCCGTTGGACGGCCGCCCCGGCGGCGACGAGGCCATGGCCGACGACGACATCCTGTGGATGCCGGTCCCTCCGGGCAGTGTGCGGTACGGCGCCTCGTACAGCGCCGAGGCGGCGGGCGACCTGCTGGTCGACCCCGCGATGTGGCAGCGGATGGTCAACCAGCAGTACCGGCTGCTGTCCGGGGTGGACCACTGGATCGAACAGCTGGAACTCGCCCACGCCGACCGCACGGCGGCCGGTATCCGGGCGGGCGAAACGGTCCGTGCCCGCGCGGACCAGGCGCTGATCGCCTCCATGGGCAGGCCCGCCAAGTCCGGGCGGAGCGCCGCCGGTACGCCCGAGAACAGCGACGACACGGCCTTCGCCATCTGCGAGGTGGTCGCCCGAGCCGGCGGGATCACCCTCTCCCGGCCACCGAGGGGCGGTCCGGTCAACGACCGCGTCGGCCCGGTCGAACGCATTGCCGTCGGCGCCCGGATCCGTACCCGTTCGGTCAGACTCGCCGGGGACTGGTGGCGCACGGACACCGGCCCCCTCGTGGGGCACTGGGCCAAATCGCAGGCGCCGGTGGCACTGTTGTGGCGCCGTGGCCGGTACGAGGCGGTGAACCCGGTCTCGGGCCTGCGGATGCGCATCGGCCCGCAGAACGCCGAGGAACTCGAACCCCGTGCCGTGATGTTCTACCGGCCGCTGCCCGACCGGCCCATGACCATGGGGCGGTTGATGCTCTTCAGCCTGCGCGGCAGCCGAACGGACCTGCGTAATCTGGCGATCAGCGGACTGGTGACGGTCGGCCTCGGCGCGCTGGTCCCGATCGCGACCGGTCAGGTGCTCGGTGTCTACGTACCGAACGCCGAGAAGAGCCTCATCGTCCAGGTCTCGCTGGCCGTCATCATCACCAGTGTCGTCACGGCGGCCTTCATGCTGATGCAGAACCTCACCCTGCTGCGGATGGAGGGCCGGATCGAGAGCACACTCCAACCGGCCGTGTGGGACCGGCTGTTGCGGCTGCCTACGAAGTTCTTCACCGAGCGCTCCACCGGCGAGCTGGCCAGCGCGGCGATGGGGATCAGCACCATCCGCCGAGTGCTCTCCGGCATCGGCCCGGTAGCCGTACAGGCGGGCACGGTCGGCGCGATGAACCTCGTTCTGCTGCTCTGGTTCAGTGTGCCGCTGGCACTGGCGGCCATCGCCATGCTGATCGTCATCGGGGCCGTGTTCCTCGGGATGGGGCTGTGGCAGGTGCGCTGGCAGCGACGGCTGGTGGAGCTCGGCAACAAGCTCAACAACCAGGCGTTCCAGACTCTGCGAGGGCTGCCCAAGCTGCGGGTCGCGGCGGCGGAGAGCTTCGCGTACGCGGCCTGGGCGGGCGAGTTCGCCCGTTCCCGGGAACTCCAGCAGCGGGCCGGCCGGATCAAGAATCTGACGACGGTTCTCGACGCCGTCTATCTGCCGCTCTGTTCGCTCATCATGTTCATGCTGCTGGCGGGCCCGGCCCGGGACAGCATGTCGGCCGGCGCGTTCCTCACCTTCAACACCGCCGTCACGATGCTGCTGACCTCCGTCACCCAGCTGACCGGCGCGTTCGTCTCGGCCGCCGCCGCCCTCCCGATGTTCGAACAGATCAAACCGGTCCTGGACGAAGCACCGGAAGTCCGCTCCACCAGCGCGCAGCCCGGTGTCCTGTCCGGTGGGATCGAGGCCAGGAACCTCACCTTCCGCTACGCCGACGAGGGTCCGCTGATCCTGGACGATGTCTCTCTGCGGATACAGCCGGGCGAATTCGTGGCGGTCGTCGGCCCCAGCGGCTGTGGCAAGTCGACGCTGCTCCGCCTCCTGATCGGATTCGACAAGCCGGTCTCCGGCAGTGTGCTGTACGACGGCCAGGACCTGTCCGCACTCGACCAGGCGGCCGTGCGCCGGCAGTGCGGGGTCGTCCTGCAGAACGCGTCGCCGCTCACCGGCTCGATCCTGGACTGCATCCGCGGCGCCGAGCCGTTCTCCCAGGAAGAGGCCTGGGAAGCAGCCGAGATGGCCGGGCTGGCCGAGGACATCAAACGCATGCCGATGGGTCTGCACACCATGATCTCCGGCGGCGGCGCGATCTCCGGCGGACAGCGACAGCGGCTGATGATCGCCCAGGCCCTGATCCGCCGCCCGCGCGTCCTGTTCTTCGACGAGGCCACCAGTGCCCTGGACAACGCGACCCAGCGCATCGTGATCGAGAGCACCCGCGCGCTGAGCGCCAGCCGACTGGTGATCGCCCACCGGCTTTCCACGATCATGGACGCCGACCGCGTGATCGTGATGTCGGAGGGCCGCGTCGTGCAGCAGGGCGCGCCGGACGAACTGCTCGCCGATACCGGCGGACACCTGCACGAACTGGTACGCCGTCAGCTGAGGTGATCTCGTCCGAGTGAGAATTCAGTTCCGGTCTGGCTATCGCGTCACCCACCGTGCCATAAGGAGGTAACACCCAAAAAGGGAAAGAGGGAACTGTGTACACATCGCGCATCAAGCGTCGGGCCACGGTGGCGCTCGCCGTACTCGTGATCGCTGGTTCCGGGATCCTGGCAGCCAATTCCGCTGTCGCGGCCGGTGCTTCCGCCACCGTCGCGGGCACGGGCACGGGCACTGTCGCGAAGGCGCCGCAGCCGGAAGACACCGTGGCACTCCCCAAGGGCAAGGTCGTCTCGCGGACCGCGCTGCACATCCGTGAGAGGCCGACCTCCAATTCCCCGTCCCTGGGCCTCCTCCCGCCCGGAACGATCGTCACTCTGCGCTGCAAGGTCGTGGGTCAGAACGTGGAGGGCAACGACCTCTGGTACCGGCTCGGCGGCGGGCGGACGGGCTATGTCGCGGCCCGGTTCGTCGAGAACCTCTCGCCGGTCTCCTACTGCCGGAACTGACGGCATCGCGGGTGGATCGCCGGCCGGCCACCGGCGATCCACCGGACATGGCGGGGCGGTGTCCCTCAGGCCCCGGCCAGTGCCGTGATCTCGGCGGCCGACAGCGTCTTCCCGTAGACGCGGAAGTCGTCGACCGCGCCCTTGAGATACGGGTCCGGGTACTGCGACCTGCCGATCCACGCGGACCGCAGCGTGTTGCCGAAGTGCCGCGGCTCGACGGTGACCGCGCTGTTGCGGCCCGCCTCCCGGCCGTTGACGTACAGGACCGCCGTACCGTTCCCGTACGTCACGGCGACATGCGTCCACACGTTGATGGGCAGCGCGGCGGCCTCGACGCGCTGTTCGGCCCCGCCGCCGCCCGCGGTGACGGCGAACCGCAGGGACCCGGAGTCGGCGCGCGGGGTGAGGAACAGGTTGGCGGTCACACCCGTCCCGAAGTCGAAGATCCGGCTCCAGGTCGCCGGCGTGCCGTCGAGCCTGACCCAGGTCGCCACGGAGTACGCGGAGGCGCCCGCGAGGACGTTGTCCGCGACGACGACATGGCCGTCGGTCCCGTTCAGCGCCACCGCCCCGGCGGTGTGGCCCGCCGACCGGGTGGCGCCGCCCGCCAGCCGGGCCGTCTTCCCGTTGCCGGTCGCGTCCAGCACGGTGTCGCCCGTGCTCTCGTCGAAGCGGTACCAGGCGGCGAACGCCGGGGGCGGGGGAGGAGGCGTGCCCGTGAGCCAGTAGACGTGGTAGCGCTGGTGGTGGACGCGGGCGATCGGCAGGAGGGTGACCTCCGTGGCGTCCGCGCTCGCGGTGAACCGCATCGGTGCGTCGGCCCGCTTGCGCACCGACGCCGTGTCCAGCCGGGGCATCGACTGGGTGGGCCGGCTCCCGTACGCGCCGGCCAGTACGACGGGTCCGTAGAGCACGGCCTGGACATCGGGGTCGTCGGGGGTCGGCTCGATCGTCACACGCATCGGCAGGGACACGTCCAGACGGTCACCGGCGCGCCAGGTCCTCTCGAGGGTGAACCAGCTGCCCGGAGCCGTACTGCCCTGCACCGTAAGCCCGTTGAGCCGCACCGAGGCGCCGGAGGTCCAGGCGGGGATACGGATCTGGAGCCGGTGGGCCGCCTGGCCGGAGACCACGGTCAGTACGGTGCCCGCCTGGTCGGGGAAGCCGGTGGTCTGCCGCCAGGTGATGCCCTTCTCCTGCCACGCCAGCTCGGACGGGATGAAGAGGTTGACGAGCAGGCGCTCCTCGTCGTGTGTGTAGACGGTGTCCGCGAACTTCGCGTGGGTCTCCATGCCGGAGCCGTGGTCGCAGGAGAAGTTGTCGTAGTCCGTGGAGTACATCTGCGGGTCCGTGCCCATGAAGGACGGCTGCCGCTTGAACGAGCCCGGGGCGAGGCCGGTGTAGTAGATGTTGAAGCCGTGCGCGGAGTCGGGGTCCTGCTCGCCGAGCATCTGGTTGAACAGCGTCCGCTCGTAGTGGTCGAGCAGTTCCGTGCGCTCGGGTGCGTGGAAGTGCAGAAGCCGTGTCAGCTTCAGCATGTTGTAACTGTTGCAGTTCTCGCAGCAGTTGTCGCTGAGCTGCGCGGCGATGGCGTCCGGCTCGTGGAACGCCTCACCGTTGCTGTTCCCGCCGATGACATACGTGTGGTGTTCGGTGACGATGCGCCAGAAGTTCTCGGCGATGTCGCGGTAGCGGTCGGGCAGACCCTCCTCCCACAGTCGCATCGCGCCGACGGCCTTGGGGATCTGCGTGTTGGCGTGCAGCCCGGCCAGCCGGTCCTCGTTGCGCGCCAGCGGATCGAAGACGCGGGCGTGGGTGAAGCGCTCGGCCACCTGGAGCCACTTCGCGTCGCCGGTCACCGCGTGCAGGTCGGCGAACACGTCGTTCATACCGCCGAATTCGGTCTCCAGTACCCGCTGCATCTGGGCGCTCGACAGCCGCGCCGTACGCCGGTCCACCCACGCGGCCTGGGCGAGGACGACATCGAGCGCCCGGGAGCTGCCCGCCAGCCGGTGCTGGTCCACGAGCCCCGCCATGATCTTGTGAATCGTGTAGTACGGCGCCCAGACCCCGGTCCCGGCTTCGAGGCGGTCGAAGAAGCTCTCCGGGAACGCCGAGAGATAGCCCTGGCCGAACCCCGCGCGCACTGCTCTGGCCTGGCACTCGGCGAGGGCGGTGACGAACTGTTCGCCCTTGTCGCGCAGCGCGCGTTCACCGGTGTTGGCATAGCTGAGGGCGAGGCCCGAGAGAAGGTGCCCCGTGCTGTGACCGCGCAGTTCGACGGCCGGGGCCTCCCAGCCGCCGCAGGGCTGAGCGCTGCTCGGCAGCCCGACGTTCAGCCGGAAGGTGTGCAGCAGCCGGTCGAGGTCGACGAACCGCAGATACGCCGAGTTGCGTGACTGGTTGTCCTTGAAGGCGCTCGCGAGCAGGGTCACCGCCCCGAGGGGGAACGGCTGGACCACGCCCGGCGCCCGGTGTCCGCCGCTGTCCGACGGCGCGGAGTGTGAGGGCGTGTGCGCGGCCGCGTCCGATGAACGGGCGGCGGCGGCCGGTGCGTTGGGTCCGCCCGCCGCCACGAGCGCGGTGGCAGCGGCCCCACCGGCGGCCGTGCCGAGGAAGTGTCGTCTGTCGAATGGTCCGGGCATGGCAGATCTCCGCATGTCGAGGGGTCTCGCGACCCGAGGCGTGTCCCGTCACCCATGGCTGTCCGGTAGGTCGAACGTTGTGCGACATGCTGCGCGCCCCCACGCTACTGAGGCCCCATCGGAAGTCAATGGCCCCTGGGGGGTGGGGAGTTGGGCGGATTAGAGATGGACGAGTTCGGGTGGTGGGAGCTATTGACTACCCGTCAGTAGCGAGCGCAATGTTGTGTCCATGACGACATGGGGCATGCGGCGGTCGGCACGGCGAGGAGCGCTGCTGGGCACGGTCTTCCTCCTCCTGGCGTCGGCCGGCTTCAGCGGTCCCCCGGCCGAGGCGTCGGACCGTGCCCCTCTGTGGTTCGACGGCACGGCAGCGACCGAAGTCACCGTGGACGGCGGCCGGTTCACCGACGGCCACGGGCGGGAAGTCGTCCTGCGCGGATTCAACGTCTCCGGCGAGACCAAGCTGGAGGAGAACGGCGGCCTGCCCTTCGCCAGTACGGCGGACGCCCGCGCCTCCGCCACCGCCCTGCGCTCCCTGACCGGCGGGAACGCCGTGCGCTTCCTCCTGTCCTGGGCCCACGCCGAACCCGAACCGGGCAAGACCGACACCACGTACCTGCGCGCCGCCACCGAACAGATCGGCGCGCTCCTCGACGCCGGGCTCCGCGTCTTCCCCGACTTCCACCAGGACCTCTACTCCCGCCACCTGTTCGACGAGGACAGCTGGTACACCGGTGACGGCGCGCCCCGGTGGGCCGTCGAAGCGGGCGGATACCCGGACGAGTCCTGTGGCATCTGCGTCCTGTGGGGCCAGAACATCACCCAGAACCAGGCCGTCAAGAACGCCTCCCGGGACTTCTGGCACAACCGCGTGCTGACCGTGCCCACCGACGCGGGCACGGTCTCCGTCCCCGTCCAGGACGCCTTCCTCGACACCGCGCAGAAGACGATGACGTACCTCGCGCGGAACCTCGACGCGGACCAGTTCGCCGGAGTCGTCGGCTTCGACCCGTACAACGAGCCGTACGCGGGCGAGTACACCAGCGGGCAGAACAGCCGGACCTGGGAACGGGACATGCTCTGGCCGTTCTACGAGAAGTTCCGGGCCCGGATGGACGCGGCGGGCTGGCGCGACAAGCCGGTGTTCGCCGAGCCCAACATGTTCTGGAACGCCAACCTGGACCTGGCCAAGCAGGAGGGCGGCCTCCTCGACGCGGGCCGTGTCGGCGGGCGCTATGTCTTCAACACCCACTTCTACGACCAGAAGGCCATCTCCGGCATCTTCATGTGGGGCAAGGCGAAGGACGGCCAGTACTCCACCGACTTCGGTACGGTCCGCGACCGCGCCTCGGCGCTGGGCACCGACGGGATCGTCAGCGAGTTCGGCCACCCGCTGAACGGCACCACCGCCGACAAGGCGCCCACGGTCGTCAAGGCCATGTACCAGGCGCTCGACTCCCGCCTGCCGGGCGCGACATGGTGGACCGGGGCCGCCCGCTCCGGTCCCGTACTCTCGGCCACCCAGTGGCAGTGGGACATCTACAGCGGACGCCACCACGAGGCGATGAACGGCAACCCGGACAAGATCCTCGAAGAGGCCGACGCCTGGAACGACGAGGACCTGTCCGCCGTCGAACTCGATGCCTCCGGGGCTGCCGTTCTGCGCCAGGACGCCCGGCTGCTCGACCGCCTCTACCCGGGCGCGGTGGCCGGCCGTACGCTCGCCTTCACCTACGAGGACCGCTCCCGTGACGGTGCCACCACCCTGAGCTGGAACCAGATCCCCACCGGCATGCCCAACACCGCGCGACTGGTCGGCTCCGGCCGGTACGGCATGCTGGTGTGGCGCTCCGAGGGCGCCACCCGGGCGCCGACACAGCTGCACCTGCCGAGCGGTTTCACCCCGGGATCGACCACGGTCGTCTCGGACCTCGGCACCACCACGGGCCTGCCGCAGTACGCGGCGCAGGGGCAGAACGCCGACCACCCCATCGCGTCGGCCACCGAACCCGGCACCACCGACGCGCGGCGGCTCCTGCTGTCCGCCCCGGCGGCGTCGGACGGTGCCGGGGCGCTCCACTACGCCCTGGTCGCCGACGGTGCCGCGGCCCCGACGCCGGAGCTGCGCGCGGCGGCACAGCGCGAACTCACCACGTGGCTGGCGTCCGCGGGCTTCCCCACGACCTGATGAGACGAACGAGCCGGTGCACGGGGCACTTCACGGTCCGGCGCGGTGTACCGGAGCGTCAGGAGGACAGCCCCGGGGCTTCCGCGGCCTCGGCCTTCCTCGCCCGGTACGCCATCCACGCGGCGACCAGCGCACCCGACACGTTGTGCCACACCGAGAACACGGCGGCCGGCAGCGCGGCCAGCGGGCTGAAGTGGGCGGTGGCCAGCGAGGCGGCGAGCCCGGAGTTCTGCATGCCGACCTCGAAGGCCATCGCCCGGCTCGCCGGCGGCCCGAGCCGGGCCAGCTTCCCGGCGCCGTAACCGAGCGCCAGACCCAGGCCGTTGTGCAGCACCACGGCCACGAACACGAGCAGGGCGGCCGACTTGATCGCGGCCGCACTGCCCGCCACCACGACGGCGACGATCACCGCGATGGTGAGGGCCGACAACCAGGGCAGCGCCCCCAGGACGCGGTCGACGTGGCGCCCCGCCAGCAGCCGGACCGCCAGCCCGGCGAGGACCGGGAGCAGTACGGTCTTCAGGATGTCGGAGACCATCGAACCCGCGTCGACCGGCAGGAACTCGCCCGCCAGCAGCAGCGTCAGCGGCGGAGTCACGAGTGGCGCGAGGACCGTCGAGACAGTGGCGACCGAGACCGACAGCGCCACATCACCGCGCGCCAGATACGTGACCACGTTCGAGGCCGTGCCACTCGGTGCGCAGCCGACCAGGATCACCCCCGCCGCCAGCTGCGGCGGCAGATCAAGCGCGTTGGCGATCAGCCAGCCCAGCCCCGGCATGATCACGTAGTGCGCGACCAGACCGAGCCCGACCGCCCACGGCCGTTTGGCGACACCCTGGAAGTCCTTCGGGGTCATGGTCAGGCCCATGCAGAACATCACGATGCCCAGGAGGTACGGCACCGAGACCGTCCAGCCCGCGAAGGTGTCCGGGATCACGAGCCCGAGGGCGCCCGCGACGAGGACCAGTACGGGAAAGACCGTGACGGCGCGTCGGGCCGCGCGGTCGGCGGAGTCCGGCGCGGCGGGCGCGGGCGCGGTGGTCTCGGGGGCGGTGGGCGTGGGGACGTCGGTCGACTCTTGTTCGGATCGCACGGCGTGATGCAACGCCTCACCGTCGCGCTGTGCAACACCGTCTCGTCATCTGGTCACCCTCGGCCACATACCGGAAGCCCCGCGGCTCGCGGCTTGACAGTGCGGCGGAGCTTCACGCGCCGTCCCTCCCCGGGCACGGCGGCCGGTACGTCAGTCGGGGGAAGTAGCGGCTCCACTCCCGGGCCGTGATCACCGGATCGGCCCGTTCGCAGGCCAGCCGCATCGAAGCGGCCGTGTCCGTCTGCCAGATCTGGGTGGTGTGGTCGGCGCTGCCGGTCGCGATCCAGTGCCCGCCCGGGTGCTTGCCCGGCCGGAACACGAGCGCGTTCACGGCGCCGAGATGACCGGTGAGGACGGACCTCAGGCGCGGCCGGCGGGTGTCGGCCAGATCCCACACCCTGGCCGTACGGTCGTAACTCCCCGACGCGAGCAGCCGCCCGTCCGAACTGAAGGACAGGGCCGAGACCACGTCGGCGGATCCGGTGAGCACGTTCCTGGTGACCGGGTGCCGCGGATCGCGGAGATCCCACAGCCGGATGGTGCGGTCGTCGCTGCCGGAGGCCAGCAGCCCGCCGTCGGGACTGAACGCCACCGCGTCCACGAAGTCCCGGTGGCCGGTGAGCACGGCCCGGACGGCCGGGCGGCGCGGATCGCGGACGTCCCACAGCCGGATGGTGCGGTCGTCGCTGCCGGACGCCAGCAGTCCGCCGTCCGGACTGAACGCCACCGGTTTGACGTTGAGCGTGTGAGCGCGCAGGACGGACAGCGGGGCGGCCGAGGCCGGGGCCGTGACGTTCCACAGCCGTACGGTGTGGTCGTAGCTGCCGGAGGCGAGCGTGCGCCCGTCGGGGGCGAACGCCAGGGAGAACACGATGTCCTCGTGCCCCGTCAAGGTCTTGACCAGGGCCGGGTGGCGCGGATCGTGGGCGTCCCACAGCCGCACCTTCCGGTCGCGCCCGCCGGTGGCCAGCAGCCGCCCGTCCGGGCTGAAGGCGACGGCGGTGACCGTGTCCGGATGGCCGGCGACCGTGGCCAGGGCGGCCGGCCGGAGCGGATCGGCCACGTCCCACAGCCGTACGGAATAGTCGAAGCTGCCGGTCGCCAGCACCCGCCCGTCCGGCCGGAACGCCAGCGAACTCACCGCCTGGCTGTGCCCGGACAACTGCACCGCCATGGTGCTGAGCACGGCGTCACGCGTGTCGCGCGCGGGCAGTAACCGGTGTGCGGCCAGGCTGAGTTGAGCGGCCAGAGCAGGACGTGTGTGACGGAGCGAGACCGCCTCGGCGGCGGCCTGCCGGGACACGGCCGCGTTCCGCTGCCGGGCCATCTCGGCCTCCGTACGAAAGGCGAACAGGGCCGCCGTCACCGCCGTCACCAACAGGACGACCAGCAGCCCCATGAGGTGACGCGTCCGCCGCGCCCGGCGCCGCAGCCGGCCGGCCTCGGCGCTCTCGGCGGCCAGGCTCGCGTCGAGGAACGCCCGCTCCCGGGAGGTGAGACCGGTCAGATCGCGGGCCGTCGTCAGCCGGGTCCCCCGGTACAGAGCACCGGGATCCCGGTGCACCGACTCCCAGGCGTGGGTCGCGTCGGTGAGCTGCCGGTGCAGGCGCAGCGTGTCCCGGTCCTCGGTCAGCCAGTCGCGCAGGCGCGGCCAGCAGCGGATCAGCGCCTCGTGCGTGATCTCCAGCCGGTCCCTGTCCAGTGAGACCAGCCGGGCGCGGACCGCGGCCTCCAGCACGGCGCGGGTGTCCGCCTCCTCGTGGTCCAGCTCGCTCAGCGGTATCCGGCGCCGGGTGTCCTCCGTGCCGTCCCCCAGCGCGGCCAGACGCGGGAAGATCTGCCGGGCCGTCCCGCGCTGGGCCGGGCTGAGCTTGTCGTGGAAGGACTCCGCCGTACGCGCCAGCGCCCCCTCGATACCGCCGGTCGCCCGGAACGCCTCCAGCGTCAGCGCGTTGCCGCGACGGCGGCGCCAGGTCTCCCGCAGGGCGTGCGACAACAGGGGCAGCACGCCGGCCTGGCCATGGGCGTGCGCGATCAGCGTGGCCAGCAGGGAGCCTTCCACGGTGAGCCCCGCCCGTACGGCAGGCTGTACGACGGCGCGGCGCAGATCGTCCAGGTCCATCGGGCCGACCACCACCTGCCCGTCGCGCATCGCGTCCACCAGCTCCGCGTGGCGGGTGCAGTGGGCGTAGAAGTCGGCGCGGACCCCGATGACCACCCGGCAGCGGCTGTTCGGCGCCCGGGTGGCGGCGGCCAGCGCCGCGACGAAGGCGGTGGCCTCACCGGGGCCCACCCCCTGTGTGAACACTTCCTCGAACTGGTCCACCACCAGCACGACTTCGGCGTCGTCGGACGCGCCGCGCGCGGCCAGCACACGCCGCACGGTGCGATGCAGGCCCTCCGGACCGGCCGAGAGATCGGCCGACAGGTCGGGCAGAGAACCCTCGGGCCACAGCGCGGACAGCTGGATCGCGCACTCCTCCAAAGGATGCGGCCCCGGGGTGAACACCACGGCCACGCCTCCGCGTTCGCCGTTCCCGGCACGCAGCCGGGGCAGCAGCCCGGCCCGCAGCAGCGACGACTTGCCTGACCCCGAGGCGCCCACGACGGTCAGGAACCGCCGGCCGGACAGCCGCTCGGCCAGCTCCTCGACCAGCCGTTCCCGGCCGAAGAACCGGTCGGCGTCGTCGGCCTGGAAGGCGGCCAGCCCCACGTACGGGGCCTCGCTCTCCGCGCCCGCGACGTCGTCGCCCGTACCCGTCCCGCTGTCCAGCGACTGGGACACCTCGTACCAGGTACGTTCCCACTCGGCCGTGTCCCCGTCGCAGGCCGCCACATAGGCCAGCGTCACCGCCAGCGTCGGCAGCCGGTGCCCGGCCGCCGCCCCGGACAGGGTCGCGATCGAATAGTGGGCGCGCGCGGCGAGTTCCCGGTACGTCGGATTGCCGCACTTCTGCCGCAGTCTCCGCAACTCGGCGGCGAACGCGAGCAGCGGACTGTCTCCGGATTCCAACGGCCGTTCCCCACGGGGCACCCGCCAGCACCTCCCCCTGATCGGCGCTCGGTCGCGCCTGATTCGACGCCCGGACCAGCGCTCGTTTGTTCAGTATCCGTTTGTTCAGCACCGGCGCCCCGAGACCGAACAACGGCGGTCCGGCTACACCTGGGTGAGGCGTCGGACGACGCGTCGGTGACCTGACGTCGCAGCGGTGAAGAGGTCGCGTGTGCGCGGGCCGGTTCCATGGGCCGTTCTGTTCGGCGGTGCATTCGACTGGGAGGTTCGTGCGCGAGAGAGCCGGCGCGGAGGAAAGCGGAAGAAATGCGGGAACAACGGGGGAAGGCGGCGAATGACGGGGGCAGAGAGCGGTGGTCGTCCCGCGGGCTGGTTCGTGGTCCTGGCCGACTGCGAGAGCGGCACCGCGGCGGCAGCCGCCTTCGACGGCGGCCGTTCCGGTGCCGGTACGAGGCACGGTGCGGGGCCCGGTGCGGACGGCGGTGACCGAGGTGAGGACGGGGTGCGCGTCGTCCGGCATGCCTCGGGCCGCCCCTGGCTCGTGGGGAGCTGGGACGACGACGAGTTGACGGTGGTGTCCGCCGGGCCCGTACGCCTGGCGGTGATCGGCACCTGCTCGGCCGACACGCCCGCGCTGCGCGGAGCCGCCGAAGGACTGGCCTCACTGAGCGATCTGGACACCGCCGCCCGTACCTGGGCGGGCAGTTACCACCTCCTGGCCTCTCTGCACGGCCAAGTACGCGTACGGGGAACGGCGTCGGGGATGCGCAGGGTCTTCCACGCGCGTCTCGGCGGCACCGTGGTGGCCGCCGACCGCTCCGATGTCCTCGGCCCGGTCGTGGGCGCCGGTCTGAACGAGGACGTACTGGCGCTGCGCCTGATCCCGGTCGAGGTGCCGCACCCCTTGGACGGGCTTTCCGTCTGGCGGGGCGTCGAGGCGCTGCCGCCGGGACACTGGCTCGAACTGGGCCACGACGCGATCGCCCGCGCACGGCAGTGGTGGTTCGCGCCGGAGGGAGAGCTGACCGTGGCCGAGGGGGCGCCCGCGCTGGCGCGCGCTCTCTCGGACGCGGTCGCCCTGCGTACCCGAGGCGGCGGCACGATCAGCGCGGATCTGTCCGAAGGCATGGACTCCGCCCTCTTGTGCTTTCTCGCGGACAGCGGCCCCGCGCGCGTCCTCGCCGTGACCCCCTCAGGACTGGACTCCGTACACGACGACGCGGACTGGGCACGCCGAGCCGTCGCTCATCTGGGCCCCGGCACCGTGCACCGCGCGGTGGACCCCGAGAGCCTGCCCGCCTGGTTCACCGGCCTGTCCCGGGCCGGTGAAGGCATGGACGAACCGACGTCCGGCATCCGGAACCGGGCGCGGATCCGGCACTCGTCCCGTGAACTCGCCGCGGCGGGCTCCCGGCTCCATCTGTCCGGCGAGGGCGGCGACCAGGTACTGCTCGCGGCGTACGGCTATCTGCACGACGCGCTGCGGTCCCGGCCGTCCGTGGCATGGCCGCAGCTCCGCGCCACGGCCGCCCGGCTGCGCTGGCGCCCGGCCGCCACGGCTCGGGCCGTCACCGACCGCCGCTCGTACGGCCGTTGGCTGGCCGACACGGCGAAGGACCTGGCCCCGCACTCACCCCTGGACCGGGTGCCCGGCCTCGGCTGGCAGCTTCGTCCGTCCCTGCCCGAGTGGGTCACCCCGGACGCCACCGCGACCGTACGCCGCCTGCTGACCGGGGCCGCCGCCACGGCGGTACCGGCGGAGCCGACCCGCGGCCGGCACGGCACGCTCGCCGCCATCCGCGCCGCCGCCATGGCGAGCCGCGATCTGGCCCGTGTCGCCGAGGAGGCCGGAACTCCCGTTCACCACCCGTACTTCGACGACCGGGTACTGGAAGCGTGCCTGGCGGTGCGCGCGTACGAACGCACCAGCCCGTTCGCGCACAAGCCGCTGAGAGCGGCGGCCATGCGCGGCATCGTCCCCGACGAGCTGCTCGGACGGCGTACGAAGGACGATGTCACCGTCGAACCGCACTCCGGCCTCGACCGCGACCGGGCGGAGTTGACGGAACTCCTCGACTCACCGCTGCTGGCCCGCCTGGGCCTGATCGACCCGGGCATCCTGCGCCGTACGGTCCTGAGCGCTCTCGCGGCCCGCAGCTGCCTGCCGGCGATGGAGAACACCCTCGCCCTGGAGGCATGGCTGCGCGCCGCGACCGCCTGGCCGCCCCGGCCAGGGAGCCGAGCCCAGGAGGGCACGCTTCTCTGACTCCGCGCCTCTTCTAGCCGTGGCCGACCGCCAATGGTTCGAAGGCGATACGGGTCCTCGACCCGTCGTCCGCCCAAGTCACCTCGACGGTGTCCCCGTCCACGCTCACCTCGCTCACCGCCCCCGACAGCGGGGCGCTCCCGGGCTCGGCGGTGAGCGTGGCGAGAGCCGCGAAGAGCGCGGTGCCCTCCGCCTCGCCGGAGAGCCGGGGGACGAGCGCCCAGCGGGTGTACGCCGTACCCTGCGGCGCCCGTAGCTCCTCGCCCGAGTCCCCCGAGTCGCCGGAGTCGCCGGAGTCCCCGGAGTCCCCAGCGCTCCCTGAGCCCCAGCCGTGGAGGCCGTGCAGAGCCGAGCGCACACTCTCCTCGGGGCCGGTCGCCCAGCCCGTCTGCCGTACGCGCGCCCCGGCGGGCGCGCCGAGCACGCGGTGCACCCGCAACTCGTACCTGCCCCGGACCACGGTGACGCTTTCGACCCGCAGCCCCGGCACCATGGGCGCGCCCGAGGGGAAGACCGGCCGGTGCCAGGAGGCCGCCCAGCCCCAGCCGTCACCCTGTCCGGCGCCCAGCGGGTGGATCCGGCGACGGCCACTGGCCTTCCCCGCGATCTCCACCGCCAGGTGATTGTCCGCCACGTTCGCGACCGCCGTGGGACCGGTGCGGGTGGAGTAGGCCTGCCGGCTGTAGTGCGGGTCGTCCCGCACGCCCGACTCGCCCTCGTGGGGGCGGATGTGGTCGCTGCCGTGATTGTGCAGCCGTACGATCCCGTCCGCCCGGGTGGACTGCACGAGCAGCCCCGGCGCGGGCAGGGCGAGCACCCGGTCGGGACCCTCGCTGGGCGCGGGTTCCTCGGTGGCCGTCCACAGCGGATGGTCCTCGGGGGCGAGCAGCGAGACGAAGGCCTTGGAGGCCCAGTATGGCGAGGCGGGACCGGAGTAGTGCTGGAGCGTCGCGTCGTGCGGGCCGTGCCAGCCGAGGCTCAGCAGCCCGTCCGTGCCGGTCGCGCCCCGGTCGAGGAAGTAGCGCAGCGCCCCGTTCACCAGCCGCCGCGAGACGCCCGGCGTGAGCGGGGTGTGTCCGGTGACGGCGCCCAGCGCGACCGCCGCGCCCGCCGCGAAACGGTAGTTCAGCGAGCGGCCGAAGTGGATCGGCGCTCCGTCACCCCCGAACAGCAGCGAGAACCCGTCCAGATACTCACGCAGCCGCCCCCCGTAGGGCGTTGGCAGTCCTTCACGACCGGTCTCTTCGCCACTGGCCTCTTTGCCACCGGTCTCTTCGCCGCCGGCCAGGTGGGCGTCGAGTACCGGATAGAGGTGCAGAGCCCAGCCGTTGTAGTGGTCGAAGGCGCGGCTGTCGCCGTCGGCGTACCAGCCCTGGCCGCGGTACCACCCCTCCAGCAGATCCAGCGCCCGCTCCCGCGCACGTGCCGTCTCGGCGTCGCCGCGGCCCACTGATTCCAGGAAACCGGCCACGGAGTAGGGGAACAGGTACCAGTTGTTGGGCGCCGGGGTGTGCCGCAGCGCGCCCCGCAGCCACTCCTCGGTGCGGTCCCGCACCCCTGGGTCCAGCCGGTCCCAGAGCCAGGGCCTGGTCAGCCGCAGTCCGATGGCGACGGACGCGGACTCGACCATGGGCTGGCCCTGTACGTGGTGGTCGAGGATCAGCGGCCAGGACTCGGTGTCGTCCCGTCCCGGCGTACGGGTGCCGGCCGCGAGCCCGTCCGCGTACCGGTCGAGCCAGCCGTGCGGGTCCGCGCCGCCCGCGCCCGCCACCCGGAAGGCGGCGGCGAGGAACGTACGGGCGTAACCCTCCAGGCCGTCCGAGCGCACCCCCGAGCCGGACGGCCGTCCCGGCAGGTCGAGCAGGGCACGGCCGGGGGTGGACCACCGCCAGGCGGCGCGCAGCAGGCCGTCGGCTGCGGCCTCCCAGTGTGCCCGGGTGTAGCCGGTGTGCGGGCTCAGCGTCCGGTCCTCCGGAGGGAGTTCGAGCGCCGGATGCCCGAGCGCGGGGTGTCCCGGAGCGGGGCGTTCGGTGGATGAGGTCATGCGAGGAAGGCCAGCCTTTCGCGTCGTACGGGATGAGCGAAGCCGTCGCCCCCGGCCCAGCGGGCGGCCTCGCCGACCGCCAGATCGGTCAGCCGCCTGAACTCATTGCCCTGGGAGCCCGCGAGATGCGGGGTGATGGTCGCGTTCTCGCACTCCCAGAGCGGATGTCCGGGCGGCAGGATGTCGGGATCGGTGACGTCGAGGACCGCCCGGATCCGGTCCTCGCGCAGGACGTCGGTGAGCGCGTCCTGGTCGACGACGGCGCCGCGCGAGGTGTTGATGAACACGCTGTCCGGCCGCATCGAGGTGAGCAGTTCGCGGCTGACGAGTCCGGTGGTGGCGGGCAGCAGCGGAGTGTGGACACTCACCGTGTCGCTGCGCTCGAACAGTTCACGGAGCCCGACCGGCCGGACCCCGAGCGCCGCCGCCTCGTCGTCGGAGACATAGGGGTCGTGCAGCAGTACCCGCAGGTCGTACGGGCGCAGCAGTTCGATGACGCGCCGGCCGATCAGGGAGGCGGACAGAATGCCCACCGTACGGCCGTAGTTGCCCACGTCGGCGGCGGTACGCAGCCAGTCGTCGCGGCGGCGGGTGGCACGGAGGTCGCGGGCCCGTTCCAGCACCCGCTTGCCGGTGAGCAGGATCATCGCGACGGTGTACTCCGCGACCGGCAGGGCGTTGGCGGCGGCGGCCGAGGACACCTCGATGCCCCGTTCCCAGCAGGCCTCGGTGACATGACCGCGGATCGTCCCCGCGGTGTGGACGACGGCGCGCAGCCGCGGCGCCGCGTCCAGGACGGCCGCGTCGAGGGGCGGGCAGCCCCAGCCGGTGACGAGCAGTTCCACGTCCGCCAGCGTGGCGCGCGCCCGGTCGGTGGTGAAGTCGTCGAGGACGGGCGGCGGCGTCAGGTCGCACACCGCGCCGAGCGCGGCCAGGGACTCGGGGCCGAGGACCGCCGCGGCGGCATCCGGGGCCATGGCGAGGGCGGCGCGAGGGCGGGGACGTACGGTCGGTGCGGTGGGCATCTCTCTCCTGCGTACGGGGACCGGTGCGGCTGAGTCCTGTCCGGCCGGTCGGCCGGACAGGACCTACTTGACGGCGCCCGCGGTCAGGCCGGACCGCCAGAAACGCTGGAGCAGCGCGAAGGCGAGAATCAGCGGCAGGACCGCGAGCAGCGAGCCCATGATCACCACGGGGTAGTACTCGGGGGAGACGGTCGCGGAGCTGTTCCAGGTGTAGAGACCGAGACTCACCGGATACAGGTCCTGGTCGGAGAGCATCACCATGGGCAGGAAGAAGTTGTTCCAGATCGCCGTGAGCTGGAAGAGGAAGACCGTGACGAGCCCGGGGCCGAGCATCCGCAGGGCGATCCGCGCGTAGGCGGTCAGTTCGCCGGCGCCGTCCACCCGAGCCGCTTCGAGTACCTCGTCCGGTACGTACCCCTGGCTGAAGATCCGGCCCAGATAGACCCCGAAAGGGTTGAAGAGCACGGGGATGAAGACCGCCCAGAAGGTGTTGACGACACCCGCGCCGGATGCCATCAGGTAGAGGGGCAGCGCCAGGACGGTCTGGGGCACCATCACGGCCGCGAGGACGAGGCCGAACAGCTTCTCCTTGTGAGGGAAGCGGTACTTGTCGAAGGCGTAGCCGCAGGCGATGCTCACCAGGGCGCCGATCGCGGCGCCGAGGACGGCGTACAGCAGGCTGTTGCCGTACCACCGGCTGTACAGCCCGCCGTCCATGGCGAACAGGTCCTTGAGGTTCCGTACGAAGGAGAAGTCGCTCAGCGACAGCAGATCGCTGCTGAACAGGGCGTCGCGGTTCTTGGCCGAGGCCAGCACCAGCCACATCACCGGCAGCAGGGTGTAGAGCACCGAGATGCCCACGACGAGATTGACGACCGAGCGGCCCAGCAGGCGCGGCCGCAGCGGCCCGGCGGTGCCGGTGGCGCTGGTGGTGCGAGTGCCGCCGGTGGTGCTGGTCGCGCTCATCGGGCGTCCTCCTCAGGGGCGTTGGCGCGGTTGGTCCAGCGGGTGACGATGTAGGAGAGGGCGACCGTGCAGGCCAGCAGGACCACGGAGGCGGCAGCGGCGAGGCCGTAGTTGTTACGGGTGAACGCCGCGTCGTAGATGTACATGCTGGGCGAGAACCGAGTGTTGATCATCTGGGTGGACTGGCTGAGCAGCATCGGCTCGGTGAAGAGCTGGAGCGCGAAGATCAGGGTGAACATGGCCACCATCACGATCGATGAGCGCACCAGCGGCGTCTTGACCTGAAGGGCGGTACGGACCGGTCCCGCGCCGTCGACGACCGATGCCTCGATGACCTCGCGCGGTACGGCCTGGAGCGCGGCGTAGAAGACGACCATGTTGTAACCGAGGTTGCTCCACAACGCGATGTTCACGATGGACGGCAGCACGGTGTGGACCCCGAGGAAGTCGATCGTGATGTCCGCCTGGGCGAACAGCGCGATCACCGGACTGATGCCGGGGGTGTACAGGTACAGCCAGATGAGGGCCGCGATGATGCCGGGCACGGCGTGCGGCAGGAACAGGCCGAGCTGGGCCCACGACCGCAGGCGCACCACACCGGAGTCGAGCAGCAGCGCCAGCGCGAGGGCGCCGGTCACCATCAGCGGAATGTAGATCAGGCAGTACAGGACGACGGTGCCGAGCCCGCCGAGGAAGGTCGGGTCGGTCAGGACGGCGGCGTAACTGCGCAGCCCGACGAAGACCGTGCGCTCCGGGCCGAAGCCGAGCCCCGGCTGGTCGTCGCTGAAGAAGCTCAGCCACACGGCTGTGCCGACGGGGATCAGGAAGACGGTCACCAGAAGGACGAAGAACGGGGTCATCAGGACGCCGCACGCGCCGAGTTCGCGGCGCCGGGCGGACGTGCGGGTGCCGTGCGCGGGCGCGGCGGCGCGTACGGGGACGCGGCTCCTGGTGCCTGGCGGCGCCGTGTCCGCCGGGCTGGTGAGGGGGCCGGCCAGGGGCTTGCTCACGGGGTTGGTCATGGGGTGTCACCTGCCTCTCTGCTGCGGGGACGGGATACGTGGACCGGCGCCGCTCAACTGCTGCGCTCGCTGGTCGCGAGACCCAGCGCCTTGAGGTCGGGCATGGTGCCCTCCTGCGCGTGGCGCACCGCCTCGATCAGCGAGCCCTGGCCTCCGCTCGCCCGCGCGAAACCGTCCCGCATGACCCTGCCGGTGGCGGTCATCCGGGGACCCCAGACCCAGCCCGCGCGGATGGTGTGTGCCGCCTCCTCGAACACGCTGTAGATGTCCTGGCCGCCGTAGTAGTCACGGTCGAACGCCTCGCGGCCGACGGCGACGAGACCGGGCGCCGCCGGGTACTGGCTGCTGGTGCCGCTGGAGAGCCGGGCACGCAGCGCGTCGGGGTGGGAGACCTGCCATTCGATGAACTCCATGGCGGCCTCCGGGTGTCTGCTGTCCCTGGTGACCGCGAAGGTGGAGCCGCCATGGGTGCCGACGAAGGGTCTGGACACGTCCCACTGGGGCAGTGGCGCGATCGCCCACCGGCCCTTCTGCTCGGGGCGCGCGTTCATCTGCGCCCCGGCGTCCCAGGCACCGCTGAGCCGGGTGACGACGAGACCGTTGCTGATCTGGGCGTCGCTCTGACGGCTGTTCACGGCGTTCATGAAGACCAGGTCCTGGTCGACCAGCCGTTGCCAGTACGCCGCGACGCGGCGGGTCGGCTCGTCGGCGAGCGAGACGTTCCAGACGCCGTCGAAGGTGTCGAACCACTGCGCGCCGGCCTGCCACGACCACGCGGCGAAATGCGTGTCACCGTCGGTGGGAAAGAGCGCGATGCGTCGCTCGGGGGCCTTGCGGCGCACCTTCTTCGCGACGTCCTCGAACTCCTCCCAGGTGCGCGGCACTTCGAGTCCGTACCGCTCGAAGAGGTCGGTGCGGTAGTGCATGACCATCGGCTCTATGTCCAGCGGAACGCTGAAGACACGCTTCTCGAAGGTGGTCAGGCCCAGTGCCTGCGGCAGCAGCTTGGCGCGCAGCCCGGCACTGACCATCCCGGTGATGTCGCGGGCCACGCCGTCGATGGCGTAGCCGGGGACCTGGGGATATTCGAGGGTGGCGATGTCCGGGGCGTTGCCCGCACGGGCGGCGTTGCTGAGTTTCGCGTAGCCGCCCGAGTCCCCGCCGGGGATCTGCTGGAAGTCGACCCGGATGTGGTCGTGGGTCTTGTTGAACGCGTCCACCACCTCCTGGCTGCCCCGCAGCGCGGACCAGAAGGTGATAGGTGTGGCGTGCTTGCTGCTGGTGCTGATCTTGCTCGTGCTGCTCGATCGTGTGTCCCCGCCACCGCTGCAGGCGCTGAGCGCACCTGTCAGGGGCAGCGCGGCAATCGTGGCGAGCACGGATCGACGGCTCTGTCGACCAGGCATGGGCGCCTCCCGCGGCTCCGGTTCGAGACACGGGAATCCTGATCGGCTGATCGGAACTGGTCAATAGATCGCTCAGGAGAAAATGAAAGCGGTCAAACGCTCATTAGGGAGAGGGGGTTGACCCGGGCAGCGGCCGCTGCGTCGATCCGCGTATCTTCAGCGACGGCAGCAACTCCGTCCTGCGCGCCGGACCGGAGCCGAGCGGCCGGGCCAGCCGGTACAGGAGCAGTTCGGCCGCCGCCCGTCCGATCTCCGCCTTCGGCGGGGACACCGCGGTCAGCGGGGTGCCGCCCAGGGCGGCGACCACATCGTCGTACGCCACCACCGAACAGTCCCGCGGCACCTGTACGCCCTGCTCCGCGAGCCGCTGCACCAGCATCAGCGCGTCCACGTCCCCGTGCAGCAGGGCGGCCGTGGCCCCGCGTTCCCGCAGGAGCGCCGCGAGGTCGAGAGGGGTGCGGTCGTACGGGGCGTCCCCCAGCGAGACGGCGTCGTCGGGGCCGGGCCCCGGTATCGCCTCCGGGGAGCTGAGGACCACCGACCAGTCCGTCACCTCCGGCCGGGCGGCGGCGATCTCGGTGAAGGCCGCCCGCACGGCACGCGCCGTGGGGCTGTCGTCGCGGGCGGCCAGCACGATCCGGCGGTGGCCGAGGGCGATCAGATGATCGACGGCGAGATGCGTCCCGTACCAGTGATCGGAACACACCGAGTCCAGGGCGTGCAGCGCGCTGCCGGGCCGGGGCCGCCGCTCCATCAGCACGGTCGGTACGCCCGTCTCCGCCAGCCAGGGGTGGTCCGCCTGCTCCCAGAGGGTGCTGCGCCACCTCGGCGCGATCAGCAGCCCGCGCGCCCCGGCCGCCAACGCCGCTTCCACCAGGGGCCGTTCGGCGCCGATGGTCTGCGGTGCGATCTGCAGGGCGATCCGTACCCCGGCCTCCTCCAATACGGTTCGGGCTCCGTGCAGCGTCTCGTACAGGTACGAATGCCGCTCCGGTACCACCACGGCGACCGTGACGCCGTCGGCGGCCCGCTCGTCGGGCCGCGCGTCCGGAGCGTCCGCCGCCTGCTCGACGGGCCGCACCGGACGGGCCACGCCGTGCCCGCGTCGCAGTCTCCCGGCCCTGGTCAGCTCCTCGACGTCCCGCCGGACGGTGACCACCGAGACCTCCAGCTCGGCGGCGAGCGAACTCACCTTGACCGGGCCGCGCGACTCCACGACCGCGAGGATCCGCCGGCGCCTGAGTTCGACCGGTTCCCGCATGTTGTTGGCCCCCTTGCTGTGCCGCTGTGCCGCTGTGCCGCTGTGCCGGGCGGCTCGTCGAGCCGCCCGCGTGGTGTTCGTTCGAATGTTTCGTATGAGCGCTTCGCGCGCAGCATAGCGATCGTCCGCCGCCGGGATCCGTGCGGATGTGCGCAGGCGGGCGGGGCGGTGGCGAGGGGCGGCCCGAGTCCTGATCGTTGGAACACTGGGGAGATCACTACTGGACGTGAATTATCGTGGGCGGCTTCCCCTCACGAACGAAACGAGATGAAGAACTGTGCGTGAAGAAGCCGTCCAGGACATGCCTCCGCCCACTTCGGAAGATGTGGTCGGCACATCGTCAGCGGACGCGGGGGACGCCGGCTACAGCAAGGATCTCAAGTCCCGGCACATCAACATGATCGCCATCGGCGGCGCGATCGGCACCGGCCTCTTCCTCGGCGCGGGCGGCCGGCTCGCCTCGGCCGGTCCCGCCCTGGCGCTGGCCTACGCGGTCTGCGGCCTCTTCGCCTTCTTCGTCGTACGGGCCCTCGGCGAGCTGGTCCTGCACCGTCCGTCCTCGGGCTCCTTCGTCTCGTACGCCCGTGAGTTCCTGGGCGAGAAGGGCGCGTACACCGCAGGCTGGATGTACGTCGTGAACTGGACGACCACCGGCATTGCCGACATCACGGCCGTCGCGCTCTACGTCCACTACTGGAGCCTCTTCACCGACATCCCGCAGTGGCTGCTGGCCCTGATCGCGCTGGCCGTGGTGCTCGGCGTGAACCTGATCTCCGTGAAGATCTTCGGCGAGATGGAGTTCTGGTTCTCGATCGTCAAGGTCGCCGCGCTCATCGCCTTCATGGCGATCGGAGTGTTCCTGCTGGTCACCCAGCACCCGGTGGACGGGCAGACCCCGGGCCTCCACGTCATCTCCGACAGCGGCGGCCTCTTCCCGGCCGGTCTGCTGCCCGTCGTCGTGGTCCTCCAGGGTGTTGTCTTCGCGTACGCGGCCGTCGAGCTGATCGGTGTCACCGCGGGCGAGACCGCCGAGCCGCACAAGGTCGTACCGCGCGCGGTGAACTCCATCATGTGGCGCGTCCTGGTCTTCTACGTCGGCTCCGTCGTCCTGCTCGCGCTTCTCATCCCGTACGACGGCTACACGGCCTCGGAGAGCCCCTTCGTCACCGTACTGTCCAAGATCGGTGTGCCGGCGGCCGGTGACGTGATGAACCTCGTCGTGCTCACCGCGGCGATGTCCAGCCTCAACTCCGGGCTCTACTCCACCGGCCGCATCCTGCGCTCCATGGCGATGGCCGGCTCCGCGCCGAAGTGGACCGGGCTCATGAACCGGCACCAGGTGCCGTACGGCGGGATCATCCTCACCGCCGGTGTCTGTGTGCTCGGCGTCGGCCTGAACTACGTCGTGCCGGGCAAGGCGTTCGAGATCGTCCTGAACATCGCCGCGCTCGGGGTGCTCAGCACCTGGGCGATCATCATGCTCTGTCACCTGGTCTTCGTCCGGCGGGCACGCGAGGGCCGCCTGGAGCGTCCCTCCTACCAGCTGCCGGGATCGCCGTTCGTCGAACTGATCACCCTCGCCTTCCTGGCCGGTGTCGTCGTGCTGATGTGGGCCGACGGAGACATCGGCCGCCGTACGGTCATGCTCATCCCGCTCATCGCCGCCGCGCTGGTCGCGGGCTGGTACGCGGTGCGCGGCCGGGTCCGCGCCGAGGCCTCGGCCGCCGGTCTCGGCACGCGAGATCATATTGACTCCAAGTAATCCTCTTGGGAATGGTTGGATGCATGACCCATGCATCCCCGCCGTTCCCATGGCCGTGCGCTCCTGGGCCGTGCGGTGAGAGACGCGCCGTCCGCCGGAGCGCGGCCGGGACTCTCACCGCACGGCCCAGGCCGGTCCGACCGAGTGACCGGAGCGTGCGGTGCGGGGGGTACTGACCGGATTCGCCGTCATCGCGGTCGTCATCGGTGTCGGCTATCTGATCGGCCGGCGCCGCTATCTCGGCGACAACGGGCGTGAGGTACTCACCAAACTCGCCTTCCATGTGGCCACCCCGGCGCTGCTGTTCACCACACTCGCGCAGGCCGATCTGTCGGTGGTCCTCTCCAGCCGGCTGCTGATCACGGCGCTCAGCACGGCGGCCGCCGCCGGGGTGTTCGTGGCGGTCGCCGTGGTCCGCCGCTGGAGCGTGGGGACCACCACGATCGGGGCGTTGTGCTCCAGCTACGTCAACTCCGGGAATCTCGGGATCCCGATCGCCGTGTACGTCCTCGGCGACGCGTCACTCGTGGCTCCGGTCCTGCTGTTCCAGCAGATAGTGGTCACTCCCGTCGCCCTGACCGTGCTCGACCTGTCGGGGCCGGGCGAGAAGCGTCCCGTGTGGCAGCGCCTCGTCACACCCCTGCGCAACCCGGTCGCGGTCAGCTCCCTGTGCGGCGTCGCGGTGGCGGCCACGGGATGGACGGTGCCGGGGCCCGTCCTGGAGCCGCTGGTCCTGATCGGGAACATGTCGGTCCCCGCCGTGCTGCTGGCCTTCGGCATATCCCTGCACGGCAGCCCCCTGCCGGGCCGCGGCCCCGACCGTCATCCCGTTCTGCTCTCCGCCGCCCTGAAGTCGGTGGGCCAGCCCGCCGTGGCCTGGATGCTGGGCGTCTGGGTCTTCGGTCTCCAGGGCTCGGCGCTGCTCGACGTCGTCGTCACCTCGGCCCTGCCCGCCGCCCAGAACCTCTATACGTACGCCTCGCGTTACCGGGTCGCCGAGCGCCTCGCGCGGGAGTCGATCCTGCTGTCCACCATGTTGTGCGTACCGGGCCTGGTGGCGGTGGCGGCGCTGCTCGGCTGAGGCCGGCGCGGCCGAGCGGCACCGCTCCTCGCTCGGATGGCTCAGATGGGAGCGCCCGGCGGGATACGCGGCTCGGGGCCGAGGCGCCCCGCCGTGTCGTCACCGGCCAGGAACGCGCTGATGTTCCGGGCCGCCTCACGCTCCGGGACGCCACCCTCGCACAGTTCTGCGGCCAGCCGCCCGAGCCGCCCGCCGATCGCCGCCCGTACGGTGCCGTGCAGAAGATCGCTCCTGAGCACGTCCAGTGTGGCGCGCAGTACCACCCAGCCCGCCGTCTCCTGTACGGCCGCTCCGGCGACGACATCGGCCGGTACGGGATCGGTCCGGCGCCAGACCGTGGTCAGCAGCGTGCCCACCACGGCTCCGGGAGCCGGTACGGCGGGATCCACCGCGTGCTGCCAGCCGAGCCGGTTGAGCCGGGCCGGATCGAGCAGCTCCCGCGTGACGAGCGCCGCCGTCGCCTCCACCGCGGCGAAGGGATCGAAGACGTGCCCGGCCCGTGTGTCGAAGTACTCGGAGGTCCGCCCGTAGCGGATGGCCGGTGGCGTGAGTGCGTCCAGGACGTGCGCGGGCAGGGCGAGGTGTTCGGCGCGCAGCAGCTCCGACAGGCGGGCCAGCGCCCGGTGTTGCGCCGCCGCCTCGACGGGCACCGTGCCGGTGCCGTCCTCGCCGGCGAGCCCGTACGCGTACCGTGCCCCGCCGATCAGCCGGGCGACGGCCGTCAGTTGGGAGCGGTGGTACAGCTGGAGCAGCACCGCGCGCTCCTCCAGCTCCCCGGTCTGCCGGCCGGGCGGGAGCACCGCGCGCGAGAAGCCCTTCAGCGCCGTACGCCGGACGGCCAGCGCCTCGTCCAGCGCCGCGAACGCGTCCGGCACGGGCGAGACCCAGACGACCGCGTCGGCGTGCGCCGCCCCGGGGTCGCGCGCGTCCTCGTCGGTGACGTAATGGAGCCCCTGTCCGGCGGCCTCGCTCCGCAGGCGCGCCAGCGCGGTCCCCTCGTCCTCGCCCGGGAAGCGGCCGTAGGCGTGGGCGACCAGGAAGTGGTCCCAGGGGCCGAGCCCTTGGGCATAGGCGTCCGAGGAGTCGAGGCCGCCGTCCGGTGTGACGCGGACGCGGGGATGCGGATAGTCCATCACCGAGGGATGCGGATGGTGCGTACTGGCGAAGTTGTGCATGAAACCGAGCGCGTGACCGATCTCGTGGGCCGCCAACTGCCGCATCCTGCCCAGTACCAGGTGCTCGACGGCGGCCAGGCGCTCCCGCTCGTCCGCCCTGCCGTAGGGGGCGTGCAGCGCCTCGGCGAGCGCGGTGATCTGTTCGACGCGCTGCGAGCCGAGCCGTACCCGTCCGCAGATGATCTCCCCGGTGCGGGGATCGGTGAGCCCCTGGCCGTACGACCAGCCCCGGCCGTCGCGGTGCACCCACCGTACGGAGTTGACGCCGAGGTCGTTGTCGTCGAGACCCTCGGGTGCCACCTCGACGCGGTAGGCGTCGGGGAATCCGGCCCGTTCGAAGGCGTCCCGCCACCAGTTGCCGCCCTCGACGACGGCGGTGCGCACGGGTTCGGGGACGGCGGGGTCGACGTAGAAGACGACCGGTTCGCGTACAGGTCCGGCCGGGGCGGTGGGATCGACGGGGTCGAGGCGGAAGCGGGGCTGGAACTTCACCTGGGTGCCGGTGCTCGTCCCGTTGCCGTGGTCGTCGTGGCCGATGCCGTATCCGCCGGAGGCAGGGTGGTAGCGGCGCGCGGGCAGTGGCGGGTCGGGCAGCGGGACGAGATGGAGCTGCTGGACCACGGTGAGCGCGTGCGGTGCGGGCACCACGGGCCGGAGCGCCGGGCCGGGGGAGACCCCGCTGAGGGTGAGCAGCGCGGGCAGCCGGGTGCCGCGGGGGCCGGTCCGGGCCTCCTCCACGAGCGGGAAACTCGCGGCCGGGTCGATCTCGTACGCGCCCTCTTCCCGTTGCCGCAGGTCCTCCGCCACGCCGTGGAAGTCGGTGAGGGCCAGGCCGGTCGCATCGACGGTCACAGCGCCGTCCCGTTCGTCCAGCACCGGGGCGCTCCACACCACCGACACGGCGAACGACTCCGCGCCCGCGCGGACGGCCGCGGCGTCGCCGGTGGCCAGGTGGTGCTTGTTGCGCAGAACCAGCAGGACCCGTCCCGCGATCTGCCGGAACTCGGCGACCTTGACCTTGCCCGCCTTGCCCCGGTCGAGCCCGAGAGCGCTGGAGCCCGCTCCGTGCGACAGGGCGGCCGTGAGGAGGAAGGGCTCGCCGAACCGCCTGATGCCGAGGAGGAGCCGGTGGCCGGCGGGGGCCGTGTCCGTACGCGGACTGTCCCCAGGCGTGTCCGTACACAGATCGAGGAAGTCCGGGGTCGCGTCGGACATCCGTGCCGGGGACTGGTCGCTCACGCCGGACTCGCTTCTCTCTCGGATCGGAATCGGATCGGAATCGGAGAAGCAGATGGTACGTCCAGGGCTCAGACGTCCGTCCGGACGGCCGGTGTTCCTCGCTGTTTCCGGTGTTCGTATCCGGTGTTCCTCGTTTCCGGTGTTCCTCAGCCGTCGTCGGGCTCGGCGGGAATCCCGTACGCGAGGCGGAGCCGGAGCGGGAGAGGTACGGCTGTGACCGCGTTGCGTGCGCGTCAGCAGTCGAGGTCCAGGTCCAGGTCCTGGTCCGTCCGGCCCTCCTGGTACGCCCGCGGGCCCTCGGCCGGTGCCGGGGGCCAGGTCCCCGGGGTCAGTACGCCCGTCGCATAGGCGTACGCCACCAGCGCCGCCCTGTTGGGAACGTCCCAGCGCCGGCACAGCCGTCCCACGTGGTAGTTGACCCCGTCCACGGTCAGCCCGACCGCCTTGGCGGTCCGCGCCGTCGTGGAGCCGCCCGCCACCAGGGTGAGTATCCGCAGCTCCATGCCGCTCACCTCCTCCGTACGGACGGGAGGCGTTCGGTGCCCGCCGTGTTCCCCGCGTACACGCAGGAGCAGCAGCAGTACGGGGACGGCCTCCGGACCCTCACCGAGCAGGTCGATCGTCGCCTCGCCGTACCGCTCGACGCCTCCGGCGGCGGACCAGGACACCGCGACCGGGTACCGGGACCTGCGGCCGTGCCGGACGGCTTCGGCGATGGAGTGGAGCTGGGTGACCCCCGATGGGCGGAGGAGGTCCAGCGCGTTCCGTCCCCTGAGGTGCGCGGGGAGCTCGCCCCATTCCGCGGCCAGTGCCGGATTGGCCATCAGGATGAGCCCGTCCTTGTCGCAGAGCGCGATCGGCACCGGAAGGCGGTCGAACAGCAGGAAGGCCCGGTTGCGCCAGGCGACCGCGTCGCCGTGCCAGTGCTCCGGCACCGGGAGCCCACCCAGTACCGAGTGCCCGCTCGTCTCCGGGCAGCCCCCCGTCTCCGGGCAGCCCCCGGTCTCCGGGTATCCGCCTGTCTCCGCGTGCCCGCCCGCCCGCGGCGTCCGGGGATCCATGGGGTGCTCCTGTCCGCAGCGTGCTCCGCCCGCCCCTCGCACACCGGGGCCTTCGGGGCAAGGGCGACACATGGGCGAGGACTACATCATTATGTAGGAACAGTGCGATCCGCACACCCTCCGCGGGGCGAGGGTTGAAGCAGCCACCGACGCCTCCCCGGCGCCGACCGACCGGTCGGCCGACCCGGCCCACCACGCTTGCCCCCACGCCTCCCACCACCCCAGCACAGCGGAAGGTGATCCCGCACATGACCGAGACCCTGCTCCCGGCGCAGCCCGGAACCGACGGCCCGCACGCGGAAACCGGCGACGGCGCCGTGCCCGTCGTCGACATCTCGGACACCGGTCCGGCCGGCGCACCCATCCTCCAGCACATGGAACTGACCCGGCGACACGGTCCGCTCGTCGTGCAGCGCAGGCACGGCCGCGACCTCGTGCTGGTGGGCGGCCTCGATCTGGTCACGGAACTGGCCGACGAGCGGCGGTTCAGCAAGTTCGTCGGTCCCGCGCTGGAGAACGTACGGGAGTTCGTCGCCGACGGCCTGTTCACGGCGTACAACGACGAGCCCAACTGGGCCAAGGCGCACGACATCCTCATGCCCGCGTTCTCCCTCGGCTCGATGCGCACCTACCACCCGGTGATGCTGAAGGTCGCCCGCCGGGTGATCGATTCCTGGGACCGCGACGCCGCCCGGTTCCGCCCTGTCGACGTGGCCGACGACATGACACGGATGACGCTGGACACCATCGGACTGTCCGGGTTCGGCTTCGACTTCGGCTCGTTCGAACAGGACGGGACACATCCCTTCGTCGCCGCCATGGTGCGCTGCCTGAACTGGTCCATGACCCGGGTCGTCCGTCCGCCCGGGGCGGACGACGCCGAGCGGGACGAGGCGTTCCGCGTCGACGCCGACTACCTCGCGTCGGTGGTCGACGAGGTCATCGCCGCGCGCACCGCCGCCGACGGCCTCTCGATGCGGGACAGCCGGGACACGCGGGACAGCCGGGACACGCAGGACACGATGGACGCGCGGGGCGGAGCGGATGTGCGGGACGCACAGTGCGCCACGGACCTCCTGGGGCTCATGCTCACCGCGAAGCACCCGTCCGACGGCTCCACGCTGGACCTGGAGAACATCCGCAACCAGGTCATCACCTTCCTGATCGCCGGCCACGAGACGACGTCCGGCGCACTGTCCTTCGCCCTCTACTACCTGGCCAAGAACCCGGCCGTACTGCGCCTGGTCCAGCGCGAGGTGGACGAACTGTGGGGTGACACCGCCGATGTCGAGCCCACGTACGAGGACGTCGGCCGGCTGACCTACACCCGGCAGGTGCTCAACGAGGCGCTGCGGCTGTGGCCGACAGCCCCGGGATTTCAGCGGCAGGCGCGCCAGGACACCCTCCTGGGCGGGCGCTTCCCGCTCCGCGCCGGACAGGGTGTCCTCGTCGTCACCCCCAGCCTGCACCGCGATCCGGCCTGGGGCGACAATCCGGAGCTGTTCGACCCCTCCCGCTTCGCCCCCGAGGCCGAGGCGGCCCGTTCCCCGCACGCGTACAAGCCGTTCGGCACCGGCGAACGCGCCTGTATCGGACGGCAGTTCGCTCTCCACGAGGCCACCATGCTGCTCGGCATGCTCGCCCACCGGTACCGGCTGATCGACCAGGACGACTACCGGCTGAAGGTGAAGCAAACCCTCACCATCAAGCCCGAGGGCTTCACCCTCACCCCGGTGCTCCGCACCGCCGCCGACCGCGCCGCGAACCGGGCCGCCCTGCCCGTCGGCACCACGGCGACCACCGACGACGGCACGGCCCGCGCGGGCGACGCGCGGCTGCCCGCCCGGGTCCGGCAGGACACCGGACTGCTGCTCCTGCACGGTTCCAACTACGGCACCTGCCGCGACTTCGCCGGACAGCTCGCCGACCTCGGCGCGGACCTCGGCTGTGACACCGGCGTCGCGCCCCTCGACGCGTACGCCGCCGCGCTGCCCACCGACCGGCCCGTCGTCATCGTCGCCGCCTCCTACAACGGCCGCCCCACCGATGACGCGGCGGCCTTCGTCGACTGGCTGGAGAACGCCGCACCCGGCTCCGCCGAGGGCGTCACCTACGCCGTGCTCGGCGTCGGCGACCGCAACTGGGCCGCCACCTACCAGCGCGTCCCCACCCTGATCGACGACCGGCTCGCCGCGCTCGGCGCGACGCGTCTCGTGGAGCGCGCCGCGGCCGACGCCTCCGGTGACCTCGCCGCCACCGTCAGCGCCTTCACCGCCTCCCTGCGCACCGCCCTCCTGGAGCGGTACGGCGACCCCGACGCCACCGCCGACCCCGGGGCCGCCGCGACGGCCGACTCCGGACCCGCCTACACCGTCACCGAGATCACGGGAAAGCCGCTCGACACGCTGGCCGCCCGCCACGGCATGGTCCCGATGACCGTGACGGAGACGTCCGGTCTCACCGACCCGGCCCACCCGAGGTCCAAGCGCCTCGTACGTCTCGCGCTGCCCGACGGAACGACATACCGCACCGCGGACCACCTCACCGTGCTCCCCGCCAACGCGCCCGGCCTCGTCGCCCGCGCCGCCCGCCTGCTGGGCGCCGACCTCGACACCGTCCTGAACATCGTCGCGGACCGACCCCGGCGGAACGCTCTCGCCGTCGACCGGCCCCTGACCGTACGCGAACTCCTCACGAGGTACGTCGAGTTGCAGGATCGCCCGACCGCCGCCCAGCTGACCGTGCTGGCCGGACTCAACCCCTGCCCGCCCGAGCGGGCCGCGTTGCGCGCGCTCGCCGACGACCCGGACGCGTACGCCGCCGACCACCGCACCCTGCTCGACCTCGTCGAGGACCACCCCGCCCTGCGCGAGGCCCTCACCTGGCCCGTCCTGCTGGACCTGCTGCCGCCGCTGCGGCCCCGGCACTACTCCGTCTCCTCGTCCCCGGTGACCAGCCCGCACCACGCCGACCTCATGGTCTCCCTGCTGTCCGCGCCCGCCCGTTCTGGCCGCGGCGACTTCCGCGGCACCGGCTCCGCTCATCTCAACTCCGTACGGCCCGGGGACACCGTGCTCGCGCGCGTGCAGCCGTGCCGTGAGGCGTTCCGTATCACCCATGCCCCCGGCACCCCGGTCATCATGATCGCGGCGGGCACCGGCCTCGCCCCCTTCCGGGGCGCCATCGCGGACCGCCGCGCGCTCACCGCGAGCGGTACCCAACTGCCCACGGCACTCTGCTACTTCGGCTGCGACGCGCCGGACGCCGACTATCTGCACGCCGACGAACTCCGCGAGGCCGAACGGTCCGGAGCGGTCGGCATGCGCCCCGTCTTCAGCCACGCCCCGGTCGACGGCCTGCGGTTCGTCCAGCACCGTATCGCCGCGGAGTCCGCCGAAGTGTGGGAGCTGCTGAACGCCGGCGCCCGGGTCCATGTCTGCGGCGACGGCGCCCGCATGGCCCCCGGTGTCCGTGACGCCTTCCGGGAGCTCTACGTACGGAACACCCCTGGCGCCGACGAGGCCGCGGCGGAGAGCTGGCTCCAGGAACTCATGGCACGGGGACGGTACGTCGAGGACGTCTACGCGGGCTGACCCCGTCACGCCCCGTCGGGTCGCCCGACGGGGCGGGGCGCGCGGCAACACGGCCCCTCGGGCCGGTCGAGCAGGCCGCGGGTCAGTCGAGCAGGCTGCCCAGCCGCCCTTCCAGCAGGACCAGCAACTCGCCCAGAGACCGGGCGAGTTGATCCTGGTTCTCGGCGCCGAGGCCGTCCAGCAGGGCGGCCTCGTACCCCAACTGCTCGGGCAGTAGACGGTCGAGCAGCGCGAGCCCCTCGTCGGTCAGGGACAGATGGGTCACCCGCCGGTCCCGCTCGTCCAGCCGCCGGGCGATGAGCCCCCGGCTCTCCAACTGCCGCAGCCGCTTGGTCACGGCGGCCCCGGACGCGAACGTCTCGCGGGCGATCCGGCCCGGGGTCAGCTCGCGGTCCGTACGGCGCAGGGTCCCCAGGATATCGAACTCCGGGCGGCTCAGACCTTCACGCCGAAGGGGGGCGTCGGCGGCCTGCTGGAGCAGCGCGGAACAGCGGTTGAGCCGCCCGATCACCGCCATCGGAGCGGTGTCCAGTCCGGGCAGTACCTGCTGCCATTGCCGCATCACCCCTGCGACGATGTCCTCGGCCACGCGCACTCTCCTCTGTTCGGTCCGGGCCGATTCTGCCCTCTCGGGCCTGAGGGGCCCTAACCGTGGCGTGCCGGACGAGGAGGGCCAGTGTGCGGTGGCCACCGCGTTCGGCGGAGGCGACGCGCTCGGCGGGCAGGGCCCGTTGCCACCACTCACCGGAGGCGACCTCGAAGGCGTCGCGCAACTCGACCAGGCAGAGCGCCAGCCGGTCCCGGGCCCAGCCGGTCCCAGCGCTGCCCGCCTCTGTACGCAGCGCGAGCCGCGCCGCGTTCTCCGCCGCCGTGACGCGTGCCAGCGCCTGCTCGATACGGTCGGTGGCCCGGCGGTTGGTGACCAGCACGCAACAGGCCAGACCCACGGCCGCGCCGACGAGTGTGTCCACCAGCCGGTCGGAGATCAGGGTGCGGGCCGGCAGGTGGTTGCCGAACTCCGTGAGCAGCAACGCCATGGGGGTGACGCACACCGAACCCAGCCAGTAGTTACGGGTGATGAGGGCCTCCGCGCCGACCTGGAAGCCCAGGGCCAGCAGCACCATCGCGAGATGGCCCGTGTGGATCAGGGGCAACAGCGCGAAGAATACGGCGAGTCCGAGGACATTGCCGAGAGTGCGCTGGACGGCCCGCTGCCAGGACAGGGTGGTGTTGGCCTGGTAGATGGAGGCCGCGGTGACCACGGCCCAGTACGGATGTCCGACTCCGGCGGCCAGTGACACCCAGCCCGCCAGCGCGCAGCCGACGGCGACCCTGGCGCCGATCGGCAGCAACGGGGATCCGGGACCCAGCCGTGCCAGTACGGCACGCAGGCCCCGGGACCGGCCCGGCACGGGACGGCGCGACCGCTCCTGACCCATCCCCGGAGCCTGTCGGCGCGGCGGGTCCGCAGCCGCGTTTCCTTCGGTGTGTTCGGTGTGTTCGGTGTGTCCGGGCGGACGCGGGCCGGGGGCGCGTTCGGGTGTGCGGAGACGGTGTTCGGCGGCGACGCCGGCGAGTTCGCGGTCTTCACCGGCGGTCAGCGCGACATCCGGCAGGGCCCGGCAGCGCCGCAGCGTACGGGCCAGTTCGGCGCACCGTTCCGCTTCGTGGGCCGGGTCGGGAGTACGGCCGTCGTCCGGGGCGGCGAGCGCCGATTCCGCGTGTACGAGCAGCCGTTCCAGACCGGCTCGGGACTCGCCGCCGGACGGGACGAGGAAGAGCGTGTGCCAGGCGGCGTTGACGGCGCCGGCCGCGCCCTGCCGGGCGGTCAGGGCATGCTCCCGGTCCGCCCGCCACAGCGCGGCCGACGCCTCCAGCGCCCGTGCCACCGCCGTACGTTCGGGGCCGTACGGCCTGATCAGGCGCGGGGCCATGCAGATGAGCCAGGCCACTGCTCCGGCGCCGAGAGCCAGACCCAGATGGGAGGGAACGCTCCCCAGCCGCTGCGGCATGAAGAACGCGGTGGTGGCGATGAAGGTGAGGATCAGATTCCCGGGCGGCCCGATGCGGGTCGCGTCGCAGGCCGTCTTGTGCGCGGCGGCGACCAGGGAGGCGAGCAGCACCAGAAGCGCGGGTGAGGTGACCAGCGAGGCGGCGGTCAGCGCGACACCGAGGCTCGCGACCATGCCCAGGACCACCCACGCGAGGGTGCGGGCACGGGCCGCGTACGGCAGACCGTGCGCGTAGAGGGCGCACATCGCACCGGCCGAGGTGTACAGGATGAGATCCAGGCGCCCCAGCGCCAGCAGGGTCAGATCGGGCACGGCGAGGGCCGCCGCCGCGCTCAGGGCGGGCTTGTGCCAGATGTCGACCGGACGCCGCAGCCGAACGGTGCTGCGGACCGGGAGCGGGCGGACGCGCACCTGGCGGGAGGCCGTGTCCTTCGGTGCGTCGAGCGGCTCACGTTCCTTCGTGGCGCTCCTGCTGTGCTTCCCCATGCGTAAAGATTAGCATGTGTTTTACAAGTAAAAGATTGCCGGGAATACTCGTCGTTGATTGCTCTACACAAAAACCGCCAAAGCGCGCAAACTGGGTCGTGATGCGGCTCGATGCCGTGCATCACGGTCAGACTTGCGCGAACGAAGGAGGCGAGTCGTATGGCCGACGTCTCACATTCGAGGAGTGACCTGTCCGGTCACCCCGATGTCCCGGAGATGCGGGAGCGTTATGCCCGCATGCTCGGCGGACGTGATGTGGCACGCCTGGACGGACCGATGTTCCTGGTCGGTCTGTTCTGTGCTCTGTCGCCCTGGATCCTGCACTTCACCGCCAACCAGCCGGCCCTCGCGGCGCACAACCTCATCATGGGTGCCGCGATCGTCGTCATGGCGGTCGGTTTCACCCTCAATCCGGGGAGGATGAGCCTCCTGACCCGGGCCCTGTGCGCCATGGGAGTGTGGTTGATCATCGCTCCGTGGATCGTCGGCACCAATCCTGACGCCGGCATCATCTGGACCAATGCCGTCGCCGGCGGGATCACCTGCCTGCTCGGCCTGTTGTGCGCGGCCGTGGCGATGAGGAGCGGCCGAAAGGTGTGACCGGAGCGGTCGGTCCGCTCGGGGGCGGGCCGACCGCGGTGGCCGGTTTCCCCGGCAGCCCGCGATCGACGGGCCCGGGGGAAATGTTCGGTGTCAGAGCAGAACTGAACGGAAACAGAACTGAACGGAACGGCCGGTGCCGGAACTACCGGTCTCAGAAAGGCCGGTCGTCTCAGAAAGGCCGGTCGCCCGCGATGGCGACCCGCTCGGCCACCCGGCGGTGCGGCGCGTAGTCGTTGACCGCGTAGTGCTGGGTGGCCCGGTTGTCCCAGAACGCGATGTCGCCCGCCTCCCAGCGGAACCGCACCTGGAACTCGGGCACATGGGCCTGCTGGAACAGCAGCCGCAGCAGCCGGTCGCTCTCCTCCCGCGCCAGCCCCACGATCCGGGTGGTGAACGAGGCGTTGACGAACAGCATTCGTCGGCCCGTCTCCGGATGACGCCGGACCACCGGGTGCTCGACCGGCGGGAACAGGTCCTGGAACGGCGCCAGTTGGGAAGCGGGAGAGAACCGGGAGAAGCCCGGGATGAAGTCATGGACGGCCCGGGCGTCGTCGATACGGTCCTTCACGTCCTGGGACAGGTTGTCGTACGCCGCCGCCATGTCGGCCCACATGGTGTCGCCGCCGACCGGCGGTACCTCACGGAGTTGCAGCACCGCGCCCAGAGCCGGCCGCTCCCGGAACGTCACATCGGTGTGCCATACGTTCTCGAAGGTGGGCACCGCGCTGCGGTCGAAGCGGACCACGTCCGGGGCGTCACCGGTGGCGAGCAGCGGATTGGTCTCCAGCTCACCCCAGTTGCGCGCGAACGCGCGCTGCTCCTCGGAGGACAGGTGCTGCCCGCGGAAGAAGAGCACCTTCCACTCCAGCAGGGCGCGGTTGATCTCCTCGCGCACGGCGGGGTCCTGCTGCCGGGACAGGTCCAGCCCGCGGATCTCGGCGCCGATGACGCGCCCCTGCGGGACGACCTCGAAGTGCTCGTACGGGCGGGTCACCCAGTCCTCCGGGACGCGCCGCAGCTCGCGGGGGCCTTCGTACAGGCCATCGGCGGGGATGTGGTGCTCGCGCAGTACGGAGGCCGCGCCGGAGGAGGCGGCGGGCGTGGTGGATTCGGACGTGGTGACGGTCGTGGGATCGACGGCGATGGTCAAGAGGTCTCCTCTGGGAAACGGGCCGGCGCGAGGGCGGGCCGACTCGGGGTGAGCGGCGGCGGACACAACGCGAGAACGTGCGGAACGCGGGGAGGGAGGACGCTTGAGGGAGCTGACGGATCGGACAGGCCCGACGACGGGCCCCGGCGCTACACGAGCGCGGCGGTGATCAACGACAGTGACAGGAAAGGGCCGGGGGAGATCCCACCCGGCCGCGGCGACGGAGGAACCCGTAGCCGCGGGGCGCGCACACACCGGGGGAGGCGCTGTGGCGAAGCTCCCCTGCAAGGTGGTTCGAGTACGGTCCCATGGGTCGCACCGTACCTCAGTTACACGTGTCCGCGCGCCCCCACCCCTTTTTCGCCTCGCCAGTCGATCTGTTGGCCCGTCCGCCGTCGGCCTGCTGTGACCGTCCGCCGCAGCGGGACCTGAACGGTCAGCCGACCCGCGTACGTTCCGGAGCCGGGTCGTGTTCGGCCAGGCACGCGGCAGCGACCTCGTCCGCCATCTCCAGTTCGGCCCGCTCGCCCGCGAAGATGCGGACGAGGTCCAGCATCCGGTACCGGCCGGGGCCGGTGCTCTCCAGCAGATGGCTGTCCACCAGCCGCTCGACGGCCGACTCGGCTTGTCGCGGGGAGACTTTCAGCAGGTCCGCCAGGAGTGTGGTGCCGGTCTCCGGCAGGCGCAGGGCGCCGAAGAGAAGGAACGCCCGGACCGCCGTACGGGCCACCTCGTCGGTGCGGGGGAGGGCCCGGTAACTGACGGCCAGGCTGGCCCGTATCTGGAGATCGTCCACTGACAGTTCGTCGAGCCGGTGGCGCTCGTCGGCCAGCCTCTCCACGAGCGCCGCGACCGGCCAGCAGGGGCGTGCGGCCAGCCGCGCGGCCACCACGCGCAGGCAGAGCGGCAGCCGTCCGCACAGCTCGGCCAGCCGGGTCACCGCCTCCGGGTCGAGCGCCACCCGCTCGGGTCCGAGTAATTGGGCGAGCACCGTACGGGCCTCGGCCGGTGGCAGGGGGCGCAGCTGCACGGACCGGGCACCGTCGAGCGAGGTGAGGTTCGAGCGGGAGGTGACGAGCACGGCGCAGCGGTTGCCGGCCGGGAGCAGCGGCCGTACCTGCGCCGCCGAGGCCGCGTCGTCCAGCAGGATCAGCATCCGGCGTCCCGCGAGGACCGTCCGCAGCATGGTGGCGGTCTCCGAGGCGTCCGACAGGAGATGCGGGACGGGGGCGGACAGGCTTCGCAGCAGCCGGGTGGCGGCCTCGCCCGGGTAGAGCGGTTCGACGTCGGGTGTGGTGCCGCGCAGCTGGACGTACAGCTGACCGTCCGGGTAGTGCGCGGCGACCCGCCGGGCCGCGCGCATCGCGAGGACCGACTTCCCCACTCCGGGCGGCCCACTGATCACGGCGAGGGGCGAGGGGGTGTCGGCGGCGCTGAGCAGTTCGGACAGCGCGGCGAGTTCCCGGTCGTGGCCGGTCAGACCGGAGGGGCAGTGCGGGAGTTGGTGCGGCGGGACACTCGCCCGTGCGACGGGCTGTCCCTCCTCCTGGCGGGCGAGGCCGCGGTGGACCGTGAGCCAGGGCGCCGGATCGAGACCGCAGGCCCGGACGAGCGCGCTGGTGAACTCTTCGCGCGGCAGGGTGGTTCTGGCGAGTACCGACGCGATGGTCGAGCGCGGAAGCCGGTCGCCGCAGCGCCGCGCGCGGCTCTCCAGCTGACGGTACGTCAGCCCGGTCAGATCCTTGAGCAGCCGGAGCATGGCCATGAATTCCCAGGGTGCGTGGGCTTCGGCAGGCTCCGGCACTGGACAGACGGGCGCTGGTGAACGATCGGATGACACGGTCTTCCCCCTAGTGACACGGTGGATCGAGATGGTGCTCATGGTCTTGCCGAGAACGGCTCGGCGTCGGGACGGCAGTCGCCGCTCGGCCGCTGGTCGGGGCGGCCGAGCAGATGTGCCGCGGTGATGTCGTCGGCACACCGGCTCAGTCCGAGAGCGGTGTGCCCGATCATGTCCACCGTGACCAGCCGTGACCGTCCGAGTCGGTCGGCCATGCGCTGGGCGAAGCGGTACCGGGTGGTCGGGTCGTACCGGTTTCCGATCACCAGTACGGCGCGGTCGGTGGGCCTGTTCCAGGGCCCCGTGTAGCGGTCGGTCTCCCACCGGCGGGCCGGCCAGGTGGCGCACGGGAGCGACTCGAAGGTGGTCATCCGGCCGAAGGTGGGGGATTCCCTCTCCGCACGGGCGGCGAGAGCGGGCCAGAGCGCGGGAGCCGACGGGTAGGGCTTGTCCAGGCAGTTGTAGGCGGTCTCGGAGTCGTCGGCACGGTAGGGGGTGGTCACCGGTACGGGCGCCTGGTGCGCGGATGGCCGGGGAGCGGACTTCGGTGGCGCGGTGGTCGGCCGCGCGGCCGTAGCCGGTGGTTTCGCGCTCTCCAGGCCGGCGAGCGTACGGGCCAGGCCGGGCAGTCGGGAAGGGGTCGCGAGCGAGTCGGACACCAGTGTGGTGAAGCGGCTCAGGGTCATCGAGGTGCCGTCGGGCAGGACCAGTGGTCCGCCGCGCAGCCGGGTGCGTATGTGGTCGAACCGCCGCCGGTTGTCCCCGGCGCCGAACGCGCAGCCGTCGCCCGCCGCCGCACACCGACGCAGAAACTCGGTGAGCGCGATCTCCATCCCGGCGGCCCGCTGCCGGTCGTACTCCACCCCGTTCACCGACCGCAGCCGGGGATCCACATTGCCGTCCAGGATCATCGCCCGGACGCGGTGCGGGTAGAGGTTGGCGTAGGTCGCGCCGAGCAGCGTGCCGTAGGAGAAGCCGACATAGCTCAGCCGGTCGTCGCCGGTCGCTCGGCGCAGTTCGTCCAGGTCGCGGGCGGCGTCGAGGGTGGTGGTGTGCGCCAGCAGCGGCCCGGCGTTACGGGCGCAGGCGGCGGTGTACGCGGCGGTCGAGCGGATCGTTTCCGCGGTCTCGTCCACGCCGACCGGTACGGCCGTACGGCCGGCCATGGTCGCGTCGTGCTCCTCCTGGCTGACGAAACACTTCAGCGCGTCGCTCGTGTTGACCCCGCGCGGATCGAAACCGATGACGTCATGACGGGCCAGCACCTCGGGATCGAGGAAGCGTTCGGCCCGGTACGCGGTGTGCAGACCGGAGGCTCCGGGGCCACCGGGGTTGACGAACAGCGTGCCGGCCCGGTGCTCCTGGTCGGTCGCCCTGCGCCGCAGCATCACCAGGTCGACGGATCCGTCGTCGGGGCGGGCGTAGTCCAGGGGGACCGGGAGCACGGCGCAGTCGGCGACCGCGGGGTCGACCGGGGCGCCGGTCAGGGCCGCGCAGTCCTGCCACCGCGGTCCCGGACCCGGGGCGTCGGCGGTGCTGGTCGTCATGTCGCCGGTCGTCACTCTGCCGGTCGTCGCTCTGCCTGTCGTCACCGTGCCGGCTGTCGCGGTGGCGGTGGTCGCGGAGGTGGGTGTCGCCGACGCGCTGGGCGGAAGCAGCGCCGCGACGGTGAGAGCGGTCGTGGCGCTCACCAGCAGACGGCGCAGCGATGGTCGGGCCTTGTGGGCCATCACATCTCCTTGTGGGGAAACGGAAGCAGAAGAAGCCGAACGGGACGGGGGTGGTCATCGGGACGGATTCGGGCGGTCGGTAGGGCTGATACGGCGGATACGCCTGGTCAGACGGCCGCCGCGGCGAGGAGTTCACGGAGCTGGGCCGCGACCGTGCCGGCGTAGGGGCGGGCCCGCGCCTCGTCGAGTCCGGCGAGCGCGTCCCGCCACAGCGCGGCGCGGCTGACGACGCCGACCGTGGCGGCGAGTTCAGCCGCCTCGGCGAGCCGCTCGGGCGGCGCGTGGTCACGCCAGAGGCGCAGATAGGAATCCCGGGTCCGTCGTACGGACGGGAGATCATCGGGAACGGCGGACCGGAGGTCGCGCAGGGCCACATCGAGCGAGACGAATGGATGGCCCAGAACGCTCTCGGCCCAGTCGAAAATTAGCGGTTCTTCTTCGCGGAATGTGAAGTTCCCGCGCCAGATGTCGAGATGGACCAGGGTTTCCGGGACGCCGTACGATTCCAGCTCGGCGCAGATTCCCCGGAAGGCGTGCGAGTACGCGGTGAGCCGGCGTCTTTCGCCGTCGTCGAGATCCGGTGTGCCGGCGACGAGTTCCTCGTATATTTCCGCCAGCCGGGCCGGCCGGTGATCGGGGCAGCCGGTCTTCCGTAACGCCTCCGTGTGTTTCTCCGTGCGGTGCTGGATCACGGCGAGACGGGGAACCATCCGGACGAAGGAATCGACAATTCCGGAAGTCGGGGCATCTCTGTCCCGCCGCATTTCGCCGAAATCCTCGGTGAGCATCCAGTGCCGGTCGGCGTCGATGGCCAGGACCCGGGGCACGGTAACCGGGAAGTATCGCGACAGCAGTTGACTGACCGCCGCCTCGTGGCCGAAGGCCGGCGGGGATGCCTTGAAGTAGACACCACCGGCCGCCGTCGGTATCCGTAACTGGAAGGACCAGGCCCGCAGGAACGGCTGCTCAGGGGCGCCGACCGGAGGGTTTCCCGAACGCCGCAGCTCTTCGGTGGCCCAGGCCGCCGCCGTCGCGTACCAGCCCTCCCGGGTCCAGGCCGGCCGGCCCGGCGTGTCCGCGTCCCGTCGGCCCGGCGTGTCCGCGGCGGCCTCTCCGGAATCGGCGAACCAGCGCTCCAGCACGGCCCGTTGATCCGCGGAGGACAGCGTTGTCGCCGCCAGCTCGGCGGACCTGAACCACCGGCCCTCCCGGGGAGCGTCGGCCTGCTGGGGTGGGGTGTGAACCTCGTGCACGTAGTACAGGGAGACGGCCGCGGGCTCCCCGGTGCGGTGCTCGGCGCGGTGTTCGATGCGGTCGCGTGTCGTCACGGAGAGGCCGAACCGGTCCGCGATCGCGGCGCGCATGGCGGGCGGGGCCGGGTACGGGTGGTGCGGAAGCGACCAGCCGTCGGGGCCGGGCACGAGAAGCAACTCCAGTGCGGAGTCCCGCCGTCGGCCGATGATCCCGAGCTGATCGCCCGTGTTGCGCCGCATAGGTTCGACACACCCCCCAATGTGTACGAGAAGGCTGAGAATCCGCCTCCGTAAATGCGTCGTGGACAGTAACCCGGCGCGGGTGATCCAGTCAACGAGTTGGCGCGGAAGTCCGCGTGGCGGCCCGCCGGCAGGGCATCGGGAGTGTTTGCCGTCCCGGTCTGTCCCGGACAGGATTCCGGGTCCCACGGCATTCCGTGGCGGTGCGGCTGTGGTTAGCGTTCGACAGGTCGGAAACGGCGTACCACGAGCATTCGGCGCGTGGCGCCATTCTCATCAGGAAGGGGAACCCTGTGCCGATGACATCGATTGCCTCGCAACTGTCCAGCAACGGTCTTCAGCAGCACCTCTACTCGGAGCCCACCGCGGTGGCCGAGGAATGCCGCATGGCCGGCTACAGCTGCTGGTTCGACTCGGACTGCTGCAACGAGTCCGTGGCCCTCATTTGCGAGTGGTGGACCTGCCGCTACGCGTAAAGCGGCCTTCGGTAACCGTCGGAGGTTGCCGAAATGATTGAACGGAATCCGCCGGGCGGCGGACCGGACGCCCGTGACGGCGTCCGGCGGATTCCCTCTTCGACCTGAGGAGGTGGGGACCGATGGCTGGAGCGTTGCTCGCACTGCCCGCGTCCGCGCGGCGAGCGGCAGCCTTCCTGGTGGCGGCCCGCGCCGGGGGCGGCATCTACGAACTGGACCGGTGGCCCGCCGTGCGAGGCCGCCGGCGTCCGACCCCGAAGGCCGTGGGCCGGGCGGTCGGGCGCCTGCGGATCGCCCAGCGGCTGACGACCGGATTCCTCGACCCCGTCGAGGACGCGCTCTATCTGGTGGCCGGCCTGCGCGGACTCGGCCTGCCCGCCACCTTCCACCTCGGCCGTGAACTGGTCCCGGCCTCCCCGCCCGCCGGCTTCTACGCCTGGGTGGAGTGCGGTGGGCGGGTGGTGAGCACCTCGCTGCCCGTCCGCGAGGAATACATCGAGGTGCACCGATCGGCGGAAGGATGAGTGCCGTGCCGGGCGTGGCCGAGATGTCCGACGGCGCACCGCGCTGCACGGACCCGGGGGAGTCCGCCGACGCGCTCGGCGTCGTCACGGAACTCACCCCCGTTTCCTTCGAGTTGAGCCGCCCGGTGCCACACACCAGGCCCGTCTACTTCCGGGCCGGATACGGACGCCTGGAGTGGAGCGGTGACCTCGCCGCCTTCCTGCCCCCGGGCGGCCGACTCGACCCCGGTGCCGGCACGCTCCTCGCTCTGGTGCACGGGCAGGCCGCCCCGCCCGACTCGACTCCGCTGTCCGGAGTACGCCGTCTCACTCTCGGTACCCGTATCCGGGTCGACGCGGCCGGCGTCACCGTCTCCCGTACCGCGCCGGAACTCCCTTCCGTGCATGGCGGGTTGGGGCGGGCGGTCGCGCGGGCGCTGGCCTCCGCCGGTGACGAGTACCTGATCGGTTACAGCGGTGGCCTGGCCTCCGCCTACCTCGCCGTGACGGCGCTGGCGGCGGGCCACCGTGCCCAGCCGATCCACGCGGACTTCGGGCTGCCCGGCACCCGGCCGCCCCTGGCCGCCCTCCCGGGCCCGGCTCCCCGCCGGCTGGAGGTGGATCTCCACGAGTTCCTCGACCACCACATGGTCACCGGGGCCGAACTCCTGCCCCCGCTGCCGGACTTCGTCGTACCGCGGAGGCTGCACACCGCCCTCGCCGGGAACTCCGGGCTGCCCCTGGTCACCGGGGCGCTACTGGAATCCCTCGTCTCCGTGAAGCTGCCCGACGTACCGCGCGGACCGAGGGCCTGGCGGCTGCTCGGCTGTGAACCGTTCCACATCTCCGGGACGCTGAGCACCCTCGCCGACGCGCGGGAGCTCCTCGACAACCGGGTCGTCCACACCCCGGGCCGTCGCGGCCCCGACAGCGCCGCGGGCACCGAAGGAGGTGGCGGCCCCGACGCCCAGCGCGTGGGCGCGCCGCCGCCTCCCTCGCCGACCGGGGGCAGCAGGCTTCCGTGGCTCACGGACGAGGGAAAGCTCGCCTACGAGACCGCCCACCGCGGCTCCATGGCCGTGTGGCAGGACCAGTTGGACGCCCAGGAACCGGTGATCGGGCGGCTCGTCGGCGGCCTGGAGGAACGCGGTACGGACGGCGCCGTCCTGCCCGCGACGGATCCCGGTGTACTGGCCGCCGCGGCCGCCCTCCCGGCCCGGAAGCTGGGCAGGATCCGGCACGGCGGCTTCGAGAACCATCTGCCTCTGCACCGGGCGGTGGCGGCCGCGGGCGTCGGCGGAGTACGGCAGACGTCCCCCGGGCACTGGCTGCGGCTGGGCGCCGCCGCCTATCTGCACCGGGAGCGCAAGAAGATCGTGGCCGAGCTCGAACGGGACTGCGCACTGGGCGACCTGGGGCTGGTGGAACCCCGCCTCGTGGCCGCCAGTCTGCGCGAGGGCAGAGGCATCTCCACCCACGCGCTGCCGTTGCTGCGTCTCGTCTGGCTGGACCGCTGGCTCAGGGAGCGCCCATGACCGCCGTACGCCCGGATTCCTCCGGTGCTCCGGAGACCTTCGGAGCCCCGGAACTCCCGGAGGAGCAGGAACCGAAGATGTCGCCCGATGCGCAGGAACCGCCGTTGCCGAGGAAGGGACAGGAACCGCCGGTGTCGTCGAGTCCCGCCAAGTCCCCGGTGCCTTCCGGAGTTTCGTGTGCTTCGGCCCGCCCGAGCACTCCGCCGGCCCTGCCGCCCGTCGGCACGCGGCTGCGGCTCGGACCGGCGGTCACCCTGACCCCGCTGCCGTTCGGCGGCGCGGTCCTGGCCAGCGGGCGCACGCTCGCCGTGGCCGAATGCGGGGAGGGCGACGCCGCCGTCATCGGCCGGCTGCTCGGCGTCGGCACCCCGCCTCCCGAAGCCGGAGCGGGCGTGGCCCGCTTCACCGCCCAGATGCTCGAAGCCGGCTGGCTCGTAGCGGATCGGAGTGCCTGACCATGTCCGTCCTGGGCGACCTGCTGCCCCAACTCGCCCTCGCCGTCACGGCGGGGCCGCTCGCCGTCGCCGGCGCGGCGAAACTGATCACGCCTCCGGAGAAGCTCTCCTGGCCCATCCGCTCCGGTCTGTTGGCACCACCGTTCGGCCCACGCCTGGTGGGGGCGGGCGAACTGGCCGCCACGGCCGCCGTCGTACTGCTGCCCGTACGCTGGGCGGCAGCCGTCGCCCTCCTCGCCTACGCGGCGCTCACGCTCGTGGCCGTCCGCTCAAGAGGCCGGAAGTGTGCCTGTTTCGGGCTCGCCCGGCTCGCGGCCGTGGGCCGGCTGCACATCGGCGCGAACGTCGCGGCCGCGGTGCTCGCCGCGATCGTGCTCGCGGTCTCCTCCGCGGGCGCGCGTCCCCTGCCACGCGGGGCGGCCACCGCGGCTGTCGCCGTGACCACGCTGGTCGTCCTGCTCGCGGTGGACCGGCGGCGCGCGGCGGCCCAGGAAGCCGTTCCCGTCTGCGCGGAACAGGTCAGCGCGGTACGGCTGTACGTCGCGGACGACTGCCCGTCCTGCCGCTCCCTCAAGCATCTTCTGGCCGCCGGCGAACCGGAACGGCTGGCCGCGACCACCCTGGTCACGGTGGCGAGAGAGGCAGAACTCCCCGGCGTGCTGCACGGGTTGGGGGTGCCGTGCGCGGTGGGTCTCGACGCCGCGGGCGAGCCGGTCTGTACCCCGGTCTCGGGGATCGGCGCCGTCAAGGGACTTGTCGACAGCATCACCCTGTCCACCACCACGGCGGACGCCCGTGCCCACTGACACCAACGCCAACGCCGGCATCAACACCAACACCAACACCAACACCAGCGATAGCGACAGCACCGGCATCGACACCGGAGCCGACAGTTTCGGCCGGACCTGGCAGCGCCGGGACACCGCCCCGGACGAGCGCGCCTGGGCCGAACTGACCGTCCCCGCCCTGCCGTCCGTCACCGAGCGCCATCCGTCCCCCGTCCACTGGCGCTCGCTTGTACTCGACCCGGAGCTGGCCGGGCCGGTTCAGGGCCGGGCCCGCCCCCGCACCGTCGTCCTCGTCAGCGCGGACCGGCCCGACGCCGGCTGGCGGCTTCCGGTCGCCGATGTCCTGCCGACCCCGCTCGCCTGGCACCCGCGCCTCCCCAAGGTCGCGGGCCTCGCCGTACGCGACCGGCGCGCGTACCCGTGGATCGCCGACTACGGCAGCCGTACGGTACGTCTGTACGAGGAGGCCCGTGCTGCCACCAGCCTCACCGGCCAGGGCGGAGCGCCCCTCGCCTGGCTCGGGGACGACCGCCTCGCCCTGCTGGTTCCGGGCCCCGCCGTCACCGGCGCCGGCACGGAGGAGCCCCCACCATGGCGGGCCGCGGTCTTCGAGGCGGTGGGCCCGCACTTCATCACCTTCGAGCCCGGCCAGGAGGAACTGCTGAGTACGGCGGGCGCCTGCCCCGCCGTACTCATCCCGGCCGAAGCGCCGACCGCCGACCCGGCCGAAGCCGTACAGGACCCGGCCGCCGAGGTGACGGTGCTCGGACCACCGATGCTCGTCCGCTGCCTGACCACCGACGAGGACGGCGGTCTGCTGCTCGGCCACGTCCACCCGTCCGGCACGGGCCCGGACGAACACGGTCTGTACTGGGCCACCTCACTCCTGCACCCGCGGCAGCCGGGCCGCCTCCGCCCGATGCCCCAGGCGGCCCCGGCCGCTCCGCCCGCCGCGCCCCGCCGGGCGGCGTCCCGTACGCCCGCTCCCGAGGCGGCCCGCCGTACCACCCGTACGCTCACCACCGGTCACGCGGACGCCGGGCTCACGCTCCTCCCCGGCGGAACCGGCCCCCTGCTGTTGTGGATACGGGCGCTGCGCCGGGGCGAGGCGCCCTCCGGTAGCGTGCCCACGTTCCTCACCGCCGCCGGTCACCGCGCCGCCGTACTCGATCTGCCGCTGCACTGGCCCGACGACGCGTCCCTCGCGCTGCTGCACGGTCAGATCACCGATGCGGTGCGCGGCGCCCTGGAAATGGTCGGCGAACACGCGGACACCGTCGCCGTCGGCGGCCACAGCTTCGGCGCGACCCTCGCCCTCTACGCCCTGGCCCAGTTGCCCGGGATCGCCGCGGGGATCGCGCACAGCGGCTGCTACAACCGGACCCTCACCCCCACCGGATTCCACTACGAACGGCGCTCGCTGTGGCACGCGCCCGAGGTCTATCAGGCCTTCAGCGCCCTGCACTTCGCCGACCGGCTCGACCGTCCGGTGCTCCTCGTGCACGGCGCGGAGGACATGAATCCGGCCACCACGCCCGACCAGGCCGTCGAGCTGTACCGGGGCATCGTCGCGACCGGTGGCCACGCCCGACTGGTCCTGCTGCCGCAGGAGGGCCACACCTTCCACTCCAGGGAGGCACTGGGCGCCGTGACGGACGAACACCGTGCCTGGCTGGGGAAACTGGAGACGAGCTGAATGGCCGGTGACCGGCGCACCTCCGTGTCCGTACGGGAACTCGTGGGCTCGGCGTTCTTCGCGGTACGCCTCGCCTGGCGGGCCGACCGCCGGAGCCTCCTGCACGTACTGCTGGCGCAACTGGCCTCGGCGCTGGGGCTGGTGACGGTCCTGGTGGTGGTGCGGTACGCCATCGGCGGCGCGATGGTGCCGGGAGGCGGGGGCGGAGGTGGCGCGACGGCGGGCCCGGAGTCGCGGTGGCTGATCGCCGTGATGGCCGGCCTGGTCGCCCTCGGCACGGGGGCCGGGATCCTGCGCGCGGTCGCGGGCGGCAGACAGCGGGTGCTGGCGGCCAAGGTCGACCGGTACGCGGTCGCGAGCGTGCTGCGGACGGCGGCCCGCGCCGAGCTGCCCGAGTTCGAGGACCCGGACTTCCACAACCGGTTGCAGCGCGCGGTGTTCGCCTCGCGGGCCCAGCCCGCGATGGTGGTGACGGCACTCGCGGCAGGGCTCCAGGCGGTACTGACCGTGGTCGCGGTGACGGCGGTGTTCGCGGCGCTGGTCTGGTGGCTGCTGCCGTTCGCGCTGCTCGCCGTGCTGCCCACACTCAAGGCGGCCCGTGACGAACGCGGTGCTGGATACGACCTGCACCACGACCTGTCCGAGAACCGCCGGTCGCGGCAGTATCTGGAGCGGCTGCTCACCGGCCGCGACGAGGCCAAGGAGATCCGGGCCCTCGGCCTCGGCCCTACCCTCCGCGACCGCTGGAACGGTCGGTACGGGCAGGAGATCACCCAGGTCGAGTCCATGCACCGGGTCCATGTACGGCGCAAGATCACGGCGCGGCTGGCGGGAGACCTGACGACGGCCGTGGTGATCGCCGCGATGTGGTGGCTGGCTTCCACCGGTCGGATCGGACTGCCCACGGCGCTCACCGCGCTCGCCGGGCTCTGGCAGCTGTCCCTGCGGATGCAGATGATCGGCGCTCTCCTGAACGGGCTCGGTGAGTCCGTGCTCTATCTGAAGGATCTGCGCGGCTTCGCCGAAGCGGCCGACGAGGACACGGCGATGGAGCACCACAAGGCATCGGCCCACGGCACGGCATCGGACGGTACAGCGGCTCGCGGCAAGCCGTCGGACCAGCGCCCGGCGGCGGAGCAAGTGCCGTTACCCACAGGGGAGTTCCGGCCCCTGAGAGCCGAGTCGATCTCCTTCGGCTACCCCGGTTCACCGTCCCGCGCCCTCCAGGACGTCACGGTCGGCCTGGGCGCCGGGGAGATCGTCGCCCTGGTCGGCGCCAACGGCTCCGGCAAGACGACTCTCGCCAAGATCCTCGCCGGGCTCTACCGTCCGGACAGCGGGCACCTGGTGTACGGAGGCGTCCCCGACCCGGAGCCGGAACAGCTGCGGTCCGCGAGCGCGGTGGTCTTCCAGGACTTCATCCGCTACCGGCTGACGGCCGCCGACAACATCATGTTCGGCAGACCCCAGGCGCCGCCCGACCCGGACGCCGCTGCCAGGGCCGCCGGACGGGCCGGCGCCGAGGACTTCGTCGGCCGGCTCCCACGGGGCTACGACACCGTACTGAGCAAGGAGTTCAGCGGTGGCGCAGACCTCTCGCTGGGGCAGTGGCAACGCCTCGCGCTGGCCCGCGCCTTCTACCGGGATTCGCCGTTCGTGATCCTCGACGAGCCGACCGCCTCGCTCGACCCACAGGCGGAGGCCGACCTCTTCGGCCGGATCCGGGAGCTGTTCGCGGGCCGCACGGTGCTGCTCATCACGCACCGCTTCGCCAATGTCCGCTCGGCGGACCGGATCTATGTCATGGACGCGGGCCGGGTCATCGAGCAGGGCGATCACGAGGCGCTGCTGGCCCAGGACGGCACCTACGCCCGGCTGTTCCGCCTCCAGGCCGAGGCGTACCAGGACGCGTAGCCCCCGGACGGGCGTCTGGCGCGATCCGTCCGACGCGTACCGCTTGACACGTCCCGCGCCCTGTTCCATCATCCTTTCACTACTTGATTAGTGGAATGGTGTCGAGTGATCGAGTTCCGGATCGACCGCCGCTCCGGCGTGACCACGTACGTGCAGCTGGTGCAGCAGGTCAAGCACGCGCTGCGCCTCGGACTGCTGGGGCCGGGTGACCGGCTGCCCACGGCCAAGGAGGTGGTCGCGGCCACGGCGATCAACCCGAACACGGTGCTCAAGGCATACCGGGAGCTGGAGCGCGAGGGGCTGGTCGAGCCGCGGCCGGGCCTGGGGACGTTCGTCCAGCGCTCCCTGGGGAGTCCGGCGGCGGCGCTGAACGCTCCACTGCGCGGCGAGCTCGAGACATGGATGGCGGCCGCACGGGCCGCGGGTCTGGAGCGTGAGGACGTGGAAGCACTGGTCAAGGCCGTCATCGACACGCACTACTGAACACACCGAAGGAGCGAGGCCGTTGAGTACCACCGACGGGAAGGCCGCACTGGCGGCGGAGGGCCTGGGCAAACGTTACAAGCGGGGCTGGGCGCTGGAGGACTGCACCTTCGAGCTGCCGCGCGGCCGGGTCTCCGCGCTGGTCGGACCCAACGGGGCGGGGAAGAGCACGCTGATGGCGCTGGCCACCGGTTTACTCTCGCCCACCACCGGATCGATCCAGGTGCTCGGCGGGACGCCGGGAGGTGGCGGCACCCATCCGAGGCTGGCCTTCCTGGCCCAGGACAAGCCGCTCTACCGGCGGTTCACGGTCGAGGACATGCTCCACGCGGGCCGCGCCCTCAACGACGAATGGGACCAGGCCTACGCCCGGAGCCTGGTCGACGCGGCCGGAGTCCCGGTGAAGGCCAGGATCTCCACGCTCTCCGGAGGCCAGCGCACCCGGGTCGCCCTCGCGATGGCGCTCGGCCGGCGGCCCGAACTGATCGTGCTGGACGAGCCGTTGGCCGATCTCGACCCGCTCGCCCGCGAGGAGGTGATGCAGGCCCTGATGCAGGAGGTCGCCGAGACCGGGATGACGGTCCTGCTCTCGTCCCATGTGCTGGCCGACCTGGAGGGCATCTGCGACCACCTGCTGCTGCTGGCCGGCGGCCGGGTGCGGCTCGCCGGGGATGTGGAGGAACTGGTCGCGGGCCACCGGCTGATGATCGGACCCAGCCAGGACAGCGAGGGCCGCTTCCCCGCCGACATCGTCGTCGAGGCGCGCACCACCCAGCGCCAGGCGACCGTGCTCGTACGCGGCTCGGGACCGGCCGGACCGCCCGGCTGGGAAGCACATGAACCCACCCTGGAGGAGCTGGCGTTGGCGCATCTGCGGGCCTCACGGCAGAGCGCGGCGACGAGCGGTTCCACGACGACCACGACGGGGGTGGCGGCGTGATCTGGGTCGCCTGGCGCCAACAGCGCCTGCAACTGCTCGTCACCACCCTCCTCGTCGTGGCGGTGGGCGCGGTGATGCTTTTCTACCGGGCCGACGCGGTCTCGTACATGCAGGACCGCGGTATCGCGGGCTGTCTGCGGATCGGGGAGGAGCCCTCCTGCACGCAGAGCGCCATGGGCGCATTGAGCGACCGGTACAAGACGTACGTGTCCGTCATCCCCATGGTGCTGCTCTGCCTGCCGGTACTGCTGGGCATGTTCGCCGGAGCGCCGCTCTTCGCCCGCGAGTTCGAGCAGGGGACGCATGTCTTCGGGCTCACCCAGTCCGTCAGCCGGCGTCGCTGGTGGGCGACGAAGATCCTGGTGGGCGGCGGCCCGGTGGCCGTGCTGACCTTCGCGCTCGGCCTGATCGGGGTCTGGACGCTGAGGCCGCTCAACCATGTGACCCGTGGCGCGATGATGACCCCCGGTTTCGAGACGCAGGGGCTGGTGCTCGGTGCGTACACCGTGCTCGCCTTCGCCGTCGGGGTGGCCGCCGGGCTGATGTTCCGCAACACCCTCGCCTCCATGGCGATCACCCTCGGCGTCTATCTCGTCGTGCTGATCGGCGTCGGCGGGGTGGCGCGTCCGCACTACCTCGCCGCCGAACGGATCACCGGGACCGTGGCCGAGAGCACGGGCGAGAGCGAGCGGGGCGGGCACAGCTGGATTCCCGACGACGCCTGGCGGGTGGGGTCCGCGTACTACGACAAGGACGGGCGGAAGATCTCCTTCAACCCGTCGGGCTGCGACGGCACCGAGACCATCCAGAGCTGCCTGGGCAAGCAGGGAGTGGCCAAGCAGTCCGCCGACTTCCACCCGGCCTCGCAGTTCTGGGGCTTCCAGGCCGTCGAGAGCGCCGTCTTCCTCGCCCTGTCGGCCGGGCTGCTCGGTCTCGGCGCGTGGTCCCTGCGCAGGCGGGTGCTGTGAACGCGGGGACGCGGAGGTGAACTCCTTCCCACGACTGTGGCTGTGGCTGCCGGGCGTCGAACGGCGGACGGCGGTAGGACGCCCGGCACCTGGCCACAGCCGCCCGGATCAGGCGGTCTGCAGTCCGGGGCGTCCCGCCTGCGTCACATAGGACGCGCGGGTCGAGACGGGCGCGCCGGGCCTGGTGACATACGGGAGTACCCGGAAGTCGGCCCGGCAGGTCCCTTGAGTGAGGGAGCAACGGACGTATCCGCGCTGGTAGTTGGTGAACTTGATGTGCGGGTTGGCCGCGAGCAGGCTCGCCCCGGAGGGATCGAGGTCCATGCCGTCCATCTTGGAGGAGATGGAGGTGCCGACGATTTCGACGCCGATCGTGGCCGAATCCGGGTCATCGAAGTTCTTCTTGAGGTTGGACGCCAGGTGGCGGTGCATGTCGCCGGTCAGCACGACGGGGTTGCTCACGTCCCGGTCGGCGATCTCCTTGAACAGCCGTTGGCGTGAGGCCACATAACCGTCCCAGAAGTCCATGACGAAGGACTGCCCCGTTCCGGTGTCGGTGTCGACCTGGGACACCGGAATCTGCTGGGGGATGAGATTCCAGGTCGCGTCGGAGCTCCCGAGGCCGTTGTACAGCCAGCGTTCCTGCTTCGCGCCGAGGATGCTGCGGGCGGGGCTCAGCCGTTCGTCGCAGCCGCTCTTCGTGCCGTCGCCACAGGGCTGGTCGTCCCGGAACAGCCGGGTGTCGAGCATATGGAACGTGGCCATCCGCCCGTAGCGCAGCCTGCGGTACATCCGGGAGTTGAAACCCCTCGGCTTGTTCGGCAGGCGCAGCGGGAGATGTTCGTAGTACGCCTGGAACCCCGCGGCGGCGCGTGCCCGGAAGACCGCCGGGTCCTGGTCCGCTTCGTTGTCGAGCTTGGAGATGTCGCCCGCCCAGTTGTCCTCGACCTCGTGGTCGTCCCACACCACGGCGAACGGGTGGGCCTGGTGGGCGGCGATGAGGTCGGCGTCGAAGTGGTGCAGGGCGTGCCGGTTGCGGTACTGCGTGAGGGTCATCGGTTCGGGGCGCAGCTCGGCGGCCACGGGGACGTTGCGTACGCCGCCCATCGCGTCGATGGGGTTCTCGTAGATGTAGTCGCCGAGGTGCAGGACGAGGTCGATGTCCTCCGCCGCGAGGTGGCGGTAGGCCGTGTAGAAACCCTCGAACCACGCCTGGCAGGACACGAAGCCGAAGTTGAGGGACTTGGGGCTGCTGGCCGGCGAGGGCGCGGTGCGGGTACGGCCGACCGCGCTGAGCACACCGCCGGCGCGGAAGCGGTAGTAGTACTGCCGGCCGGGCTCCAGTCCCGACACCTCGACGTGGACCGAGTGGGCCAGTTCGGCGACCGCGCGGGTCACGCCCCGGCGCACGACCTGCTTGAAGCGCTCGTCGCCCGCGACCTCCCAGTCGACGTCGACGGCGCGGGGCGCCATGCCGCCGGCGCCGTCGGGGGCGAGCGGGTGCGGCGCGAGCCGGGTCCAGAGGACGAATCCGTCCGGCCAGGGATCGCCGGACGCGACGCCCAGCGTGAAGGGATCCTCACGGAAACGCTCGGCGGCCCCGGCCTTCGCGGCGGTGAGGCCGCTCGCCGCGAGTGCCAGAGCGGCCGTGCCGGACGCGCCGAGCATCGCGCGTCTCCCCAGCCGCCTGGTGCCGTCGATACCACTGTTCATACGCATGAATCCTCGTCGGTCGGTCGTGCGTGATCCCCTCCTGGTCGGAGAGGGACCGACGCGTGATTTAACGTCCGTTCATGTGGTAATCACACGGTGAATATCACAAAAGAATCACGCGCCACAAGGGCTCCCGCCGCCGGGAGACAACCCATGTATCAACCGACTGTAGGGCGCTTGTATGAGCAGACCGGCCACGCCACGAGGCCGGTGATTGACCACCTCGGTAACACTCTTGACACTCCTTGTGAGGCGCTCATAGTGTCCACGCCACAGATTTGGGGTTAGATTTCACATGGAGGAAAGGCCGTCTTCGCGCCGGTTGCGTACCGGGCCGGTGACGACGGGTCAGCGACGGTGCCGCGCCGTGCCCGGCGCGAAGGAAGGACGTGCCTGTGTCCGGTCCCTCGGCAGCGGATGTACCCGACTCCGATCCCGCCGAAGGGCAACCGGAATCCCCCACCGGAACGCGGACCCTGCGGCCCTACGCCCCGCGCTGCGACCACCGCGTCACCCCGCTGGGCATCGACGAACCGGCGCCGCTGCTCTCCTGGCGCCTGGCGTCCGACCGCCGTGGCGACGACCCCACCGCGTACCGGATCCGCGTCGCCGAACGGCCCGAGGATCTGGACGAGGGCGGCCAACCCCTCTGGGACACCGGCCGGGTCGAGGACCCCGACGCGATCGGCGCGGTCTACGAAGGGCCCGCGCTCCGGGCCCGTACCCGCTACCACTGGCGGGTCGGCGTGTGGCCGGGCGAGGCGGCGGCCCCCAGCGAGGTCACGTCCTGGTTCGAGACCGCGTTCCCCGCACCGGACACCACGGGCGGCGGGAACGGAACCGGTTCCGGCGCTTCCGCCGACGCGTGGCGCGCCTCGTGGATCACGCACGATCCACGTCCGATCGACGTCCTGGACGCGCCGACCGAGGGCGAGCGCGCCCTGGACGACCACGGGCTCGCCCCCTGCCCCGTCCTGCGCCGCACCTTCACCGCCCCCGTCCCCGCACGGGCCCGCCTGTACGTGAGCGCGCGCGGCCTGTACGAGATCCACCTCAACGGCATCCGGGTCGGCGACGCCGAACTCGCGCCCGGCTGGACCGATTACACCCGCCGCGTCCAGTACCAGACGTACGACGTGACCGACCTGATCCGGGACGGTGAGAACGTCCTCGCGGCGACCGTCGCCGACGGCTGGTGGAGTGGCTTCGTCGGCTTCGAACCGCGCAGGGCCGGAGCCCATTACGGCGAATTCCCGCAACTCCTGGCCGAACTCCACCTCACCCGTACCGACGGCACCACCACCACGATCGTCACCGACGGCACCTGGCGCACGAGCACCGGAGCCGTCCGCCACGCGGACCTGCTCATGGGCGAATGCCACGACCTGCGGCGCGAGGCGGACGGCTGGCGGCTGCCCGGCTTCGACGACACCGACTGGTCGCCCGCCCTGGTCACGGACGCCGACCACCACCTGCTCGTCGCGTCCGTGGACGAGCCGGTACGGGCGACGACCGAACTGCGCCCCCGCTCGATCACCCGGGTCGGCGACGGCGTCCATGTCGTCGACTTCGGCCAGAACCTGGCGGGCCGCGTACGCCTCCGTATCCCCGGACTGGCCTCCGGCGCGCGGGTGGTCGTCCGCCACGCCGAGACCCTGGACGGCGAGCAGGGCCTCTACACGGCCAATCTGCGCACCGCGGCCGCGACCGACGTACTGATCGGCGACGGACGCGAACAGGCCGTGTTCGAGCCGCGCTTCACCTACCACGGGTTCCGCTACGCGGAGGTCAGCGGAGTCCCGTGGCTGTCCCGCTCGGGCATCGTCGCGGTGGCCCTGCACAGCGACACCCCGTGGAGCGGCGCGTTCGACTGCTCGGACCCCGACATCCGACGGCTCTACGACTGCGTCGAGTGGGGCCAGCGCTCCAACTTCGTCAGCGTGCCCACGGACTGCCCGCAGCGTGACGAGCGGCTCGGCTGGCTCGCCGACGCACAGGTCTTCCTCCCGACTGCCGCGCTCAACGCCGACGTCGCCGCGTTCTTCACCAAGTGGCTGCGCGACGTGGACGATGCCCGCACCCCGGAGGGAGGTTTCACCAATGTCGCCCCGCGCCTCGTCGGCGTCGCCGACGAAGGGGCCCCCGGCTGGGGCGACGCGGGCGTGATCGTCCCGTGGCATCTGTACCGTACGTACGACGACCCGCGCTTCCTCTCCCGCGCGCTGCCCGGCATGCGCGCCTGGGTCGATCTGATCCACCGCCACAATCCCGGCCTGATCTGGCGCAAGCTCGTGGGACCGCACTTCTCCGACTGGCTCGCCCCCGGCATCCCGACCCCGCGCGACGTCATCGCCACCGCGTACTTCGCGCACAGCGCCCGCCTCACGGCTTGCGCCGCCGATGTCCTGGGACACCGCGAAGTCGCCCGGGAGTACCACGAGTTGGCCGCCGGGATCAGAGCCGTGTTCAACGAACGGTTCGTGACCGTCGGCGGGGGCACCGTCGGTGGGGGCGACGGAGAGACGGCGGACGAAGACGAGACGACTCGCGCCGGAAAGCCCACCCTGCGCATCGAGGGCGACACCCAGACCGGCTACCTCGTCGCGCTCGCCTTCGGCCTGCTGCCCGAGGACCGTACCGACGCCGCCGCCCGGCGGCTCGCCGAACTGATCGAGGCGGCCGGTCCCGCCCTCCAGACCGGCTTCCTCGGTGTCGCCCTCGCCGCGCCCGTCCTCGACGCGCACGGGCGGGCCGACCTCGCGCACGCGCTGCTGCGCCGTACCGAAGTGCCGTCGTGGCTGTTTCCACTGCGGCACGGAGCCACCACCATCTGGGAACGCTGGGACGGCTGGACCCCCGAGTCCGGATTCCGCGCCCCGTCGATGAACTCCTTCAACCACTACGCGCTCGGCTCGATCGGAGAGTGGCTCTACCGGGGCGTCGCCGGTCTCGACCAGCGCGCGGACTCCACCGGATACCGGCACCTGGACGTCCGTCCGCGGCCCGGCGACCTCAGCCACGCCGACGCCCGGTACGAATCCGCGCGCGGCACGGTCACGGTGCGCTGGGAGCGTCACGGCGACACCCTCGCCCTGCGCCTGCGGGTACCTCCCGGGGCCACCGCCGATGTCCGCGTGCCCACCACGGACCCGGGATCGATCCGTGAATCGGGCCTGGCACCGGCCGACGCCGAACACCTCGTCCTGCTCGCGACCACCCCCGACCACGCCGTCTACCGGGTGGCCTCAGGGGTCTACCGCTTCACCGCGGACTTCCCCCCGGCGAGCGCGCAGGCAGACCCGCCGTCGGCGGAGCGGTCCGCTCCGTCACTCGCCCCGAGCCGACGCACACTCAGCACGGCGGCACCATCGTTCGCCGGCCCCCATGAGGAGGACACACCATGACCACGGGATCCCCCAGCCTGCCCGGCCGGGCCACGGTCAGCCGCCGAGGGCTCCTCCGTATCGGCGGCGCGGTCACGGCCGCCGCCGCGCTTCCCCCCGCCCTCGCGGCGTGCTCCGGTTCGAGCGGTTCCGACAAGGTCCGTATCGTCGGCGTCGCCGACCAGCAGAAGCCGATAGAGGAACTTCTGCCCCTGTACCGCAAAAGCCACCGCGACTCCACGTTCACCACCTCCTTCGCCCCCACCGACCAGGTGCAGACCGTCGTACGGACCCAGCTCGCCGGCGGCAACGCCCCCGATGTGCACGTGCTGTACCCGGGAAGCGGCAGCGCGATGTCCATGGTCGAACTGGCCAAGGCCGGACTCCTCGCGGACCTCGGCGACCAGGAGTGGACCAAGGGCATCCCGGCGAACTTCGACGCCGCGTACCGCAGGGAGGGCAAGACCTACCTGTACTCGGCGGGCAGCAGCGTCATCGGCGCCATCTACAACAAGAAGGCCTTTGCCAAGGCCGGCGTCCAGCCGCCCAGGACATGGAGCGAACTGCTCGACGTCTGCGCCAAGTTGAAGGCCAAAGGCGTGGTGCCGATCGCGCTCGGCGCGCAGACCCCCTGGGTCACCCAGCTGATCACCTACGCGCTGGTGCCCAACGCCGTCTACGCGGCGAACCCGAAGTTCGACGACGAGATGGCCGCCGGGCGCGCCACCTTCGCCGACTCGGGCTGGGCCGACGCCCTGGGCAAATACCAGGAGTTGCAGCGCAAGGGCTTCTTCAACGACAACCCCAACGGCACCACGTACGAACAGCAGACCGCCATGGTCGCGAGCGGCAAGGCGGCCATGGCGATCCAGGTCTCCGCCGTTCTCGCCAACTTCCGCGTCGCCACCGCGACCCCCGACAACCTGGGCATGTTCCCCTTCCCTGGCGGTGACGACGCCGGGAAACAGTGGATTCCGGCGGGCATCGTGGTGGGCCTCGGCGTCGCCGCACGGGCCAAGAACGTGGCGAAGGCCAAGGAGTTCATCGCCTTCCTCGGCAAGCAGGAGAACATCGACCGCTGGGCCACGGCCGTCTCGGCGATCCCGTTCAAACGCGGTGCGTCCACCAAGATCGACCCCGTCCTGGCCGAGTTCCTGCCCATCATCGACGGCAACCGCGCCGTCCCCTTCATGGACCAGCGCTGGCCCAACGCCGAGGTGCAGCCGGCCCACTTCGCGGCCGTACAGGACCTGCTCGCGGGCAAGACGGACGTCAAGGGAGCGCTGGGGCAGATGGACCAGGCCTACGGGAAGAAGTCGTGAACTCCCTGCCCAAAACGACCACTTCCGGCACTCCCGAATCCGGTACGCGTACGTCCGGGGCGTCCGCCGGGGGCGGGAGGGCGGCGTGGTCCCTGCGGACCCGGCTGCGACAGCGCGACGATCCCACCGTGCCGCCCTGGATCTTCGTCGTCCCGGCGCTCGTCGTGTACGCCGTCGTCGTCCTCTACCCGAGTCTTGCCGGGGTGGTCTACGCCTTCACCGACTGGTCCGGCGTCGGCGGCTTCTCCTTCGTCGGCGTGGACAACTTCCGTACCCTGCTGGACGACAAGCGCGCCCTGGAATCCGTCAGCAACACACTCCTGCTCACCATCGCCGTGGTCGTCGTCCAGAACGGCATCGGCCTGCTGCTCGCGCTGGGCGTCCACGCGAACATCAGGTCCCGTTCGCTGCTGCGGGTGATCTTCTTCGCCCCCGCCGTCGTCAGCCCCGTGATGGTCGCCTTCCTCTGGAAGTACGTCTACAACCCCGACAACGGCGCCGGTCTCAACGCCGTCCTCGGTGCCGTCGGCCTCGGCGGACTGCGCCAGGACTGGCTCGGCAACCCCTCGCTCGCGCTCTGGTCCATCGCCGCGATGGTCGTGTGGCAGTACGCCGGATATTCGATGGTCATCTTCCTCGCCGGACTCCAGGGCGTGCCCGCCGAACTCCACGAGGCGGCCAGAATCGACGGCGCGGGAAACCTCCAGCGCTTCCGCTATGTCACCTGGCCGCTGCTGGCCCCGGCCCTGACCATCAACCTGATGCTGTCGACCATCGGCGGCCTCAAGCTCTTCGACCAGGTCTACGCCGCCACCAACGGCGGACCCGGCACCTCCAGCGAGACGCTGTCGACCGTGCTGTACAAGGAGGCCTTCGTCTACGGCAAGTTCGGCTACAGCACCGCCGTCGCGCTCGTCCTCGCGCTGTTCGTCGCCGCTGTCTCCCTGGTCCAACTCCGTTACCTGCGCGCCCGGGAGGTCACCGCGTGAGCACCACCACCACGCCCCTCGCCCCCGCGCCACCGGCCCGGCGCGGGCGGCGGCCGAACTACGGACGCTACGGCCTCGAACTGGTCATGATCGCCGCCGCGGTCGTGTTCCTGTTCCCGGTGTACGCGCTGATCACGCTCGCGATGAAGGACCCGCGGCAGATCTCCGAATCGCCCCTGTCACCACCGGTCCCGCCCACCCTGGCCAACTTCGGTGACGCCTGGACCTCCGCGTCCCTCGGGCCCGCCCTGCTCAACAGCACGGTCATCACGGTCACCAGCCTGCTGACGCTGATCGTCCTCGGCTCCACGGGCGCGTACTACCTCGCCCGGTGCGCCCGCGGACTCGGCTACGGGCTGTACGTCCTGTTCCTGCTGGGGATCGTGCTGCCGTTCCAGCTCGGGATGATCCCGCTGTACAAGCTGGTCGACGACCTCGGCTGGCTCGGCACGTACCAGGGCATGGTCTTCTTCTACACGGGCATCCAACTCCCGTTCACCGTCTTCCTGTACACCGGATTCATCCGCGCACTGCCGCAGGACTACGCGCAGGCCGCGCTCATCGACGGCTGCAACCACCGGCAGGCGTTCACCCGGATCGTCTTCCCCCTGCTACGGCCGATCACCGGCACGGTCATCATCCTGAACGCGGTCTTCATCTGGAACGATTTCTTCACCCCACTGCTCTACCTGGGCGGATCGGGCAAGGAAACCGTCCCGGTGGGCGTGTTCTCGTTCGTGGGCCAGTACGTCTCCGACTACGGTCTCGTCTTCGCGGGCCTGGTCCTCGCGGCCCTGCCCATCCTGGTGGTGTTCCTGCTTCTCCAGCGTTATGTGATCAAGGGCTTCGCGGGCGGGCTGAAGGGCTGAAAGCAACTCGATGACGTACGTACCACTCCCGGCGGGGATCGAGGCCGTCATGGCCGAGCCGCCGCGCACCTTCTCGCCCACCGCCATCTGGTGGTGGAGCGGGGAACGCCTCGACCGCGCCCGGCTGCGCGACCAGCTCGAACGCTTCGCGGACGGCGGGGTCTTCAATCTCGTCCTGCTCAACCTGGCGCCGTCGGGACCGCTGTACGGATCCGATGCCGACGACCCGCCGTTCCTGTCCGAGGAGTGGTGGACGCTGCTCGACGGAGTCTGCGAGGACGCGCACGAACTCGGCGTCAGTCTCTGGTTCTACGACCAGCTCGGATTCTCGGGCGCGGACATCCAGGCATGTCTGGTGGACGAACAACCCGCTTACGCCGGGCGCTGGCTCGAACGTGTGCGTGTGGTGGTCGACAGCGATGCCGGTGAGGGTGAAGACGGTTCGCGATGGCCCGCCTACGGGCTGCCCGTCGCGGCCCACGCCGAACCGGTCGACCAGGACGACCGGCCCACCGGTCCCGCCGTACCGCTCGACGTGGACGGCGATTCCGTACGCCCGGCGGGAGTTGTCCGGGCGCCCGGGCCAGGACGCTGGTGGCTGACGCTCCATCACCATGTGGCCCGCGGCTTCGACTACCTCGGCGCGGACGCGTGTGCGGCGCTCCTCGACCGGGTGCACGGCGAGTTCGAGCGACGTCTGGGCGGCAGGCTCGGGAAGGTCGTGGTCGGTTCGTTCCAGGACGAACTGCCGGCCCTGCCCAGCTGGTCGACGGGGTTCGCCGACGCCTTCCTGCGCTCGCGTGGCTACGACCTCACCGGATGCCTCGACGCCCTGTACGACGACAGCGCGCACCCGGACACCCAGCGGATCCGGCGTGACTACCACCTGACTCGCGCGGAGCTCGCCGAGGAGGCCTTCTTCCGGCCGCTGGCCGCGTGGCACGACCGTCACGGGCTGCTCGTCGGCTGCGATCAGCAGGACCCCGCGCGCGCCGGACACCCCGTCGCCGGGGTCGAGTTGTACGCGGACTACGCCCGTACCCACCGCTGGTTCTCGGCGCCCGGCTCCGACCACCACGGCGATGCCCGTATCCACTCCTCGCTCGCCCATCTCTACGGCCGGCCCCGCACCTGGATCGAGGCCTTCCACTCCACCGGCTGGGGCGGCACGCTGGAGGAGACCTTCGACTGGCTCCTGCCGTGGCTGCGCGCGGGCGCCACCCTCTACAACCCGCACGCCGTCTACTACACGACCAAGGGCGGCTGGTGGGAATGGGCGCCGCCCGGCACCGACTGGCGCCAGCCGTACTGGCGGCACCACCGGGTCTTCGCCGACGCGGTGGCCCGGCTGTGCGCGATCCTCAGTCTCGGCTGCCATCTGTGCGACATCGCGATCCTGCTGCCCACCACCACCGCCCAGGCCGGCACCGCTCTCGACGGTGTCTCCGCCCAGGCGGAGCGGGCCCAGGCGACCTACCTTGAACTGGTCGGTGACATGACCTGGTTCCGCACCCGGGCGGGTGCGGTCGACCGCCTCGGCCACGACGCCGACGTGATCGACGACGCGTCCCTCGTACGCGCGGAGCTACGGGTCGCGGACAGCGAGGTACGCCTGCGTGTCGCCGAGGAGAGCTACCGGACGGTCGTGCTGCCCGCGTGCACGGTCCTCGAAGAGGACACCGCGCTCCGGCTGGTCGAGTTCGCCTCGGCCGGGGGGCGCCTGATCGCGATCGGCGCCCTCCCGGACCATGTCATCGGCCCCGGCGCGGGCGCCGCCCTGGACGAGTTGAGGGCGTGCTTCACCGACGGACGGGCCGTCTTCGTTCCCACGGCGGACGACCTGACGGACCTGACGGACGGCCTGGACACGGTGCTGGACGAGCCCCACCCGGTCGTTCGCGCGCCGGTCCCCGCACTGGCGCGCCGGGTGGACGAGGCGACGGTGGTGTTCCTGACGGCGGCCACACCGCGCGCGACCCGGGCGGCCGTGACCGCGCCCGAGGAGCGAGGAGCCGCGCAGGGCTGGATCGATGCCCGGTACGACTTCGACCCCGGCCGTTACGCGCGCACGGCCCGCGTGCGGGTACGGGACGTGGCGGGCCCGGCGCTCCTGCTCGACCCCTTCGGCGGCGCCCTCCGCACCCTGCCGTCCTGGCGGGCCGAGGACGACGTCCGGGCCGTGGAGGTCGACGTACCGTTCGACGCGGGACCGGCGGCGGTGCTGGTCTTTCCCGAACGGGCACCGTCCGCGGCGAGCGGGACTCCCGCGGTGTGTACAGGTGGGGCGACCGGGACGGACCCGGCCGGTGTCACGGTCGAGATCCCTCCGGACGCGGACTGGGACATGACACTGATCCCCACCCTGGACGACACCTGGGGCGACTTCGGGCGCCCCGCGACCGGCCCGCCCACCGGCCCCGCCGTCACCGAACTCCGTACGTTCCGGCACCGGGTGGAAGGTCCGGGCGAGGACGGCGTACGGGACGGCTGGGCCGTTCCTGGCCGTGTCGACGACCGGACCGGTCCGCCGGTCCACGCGACCTTCGGGCCGCGCGCGATCGTCCTCGACGCCGACGGCGAGGTCCGGTCGGCCCCCGAGTGGTCCGACAGCCGGGGCATCCACAAGGACCCCATCCACCGTGACGTGCTGGGCCCCAAGGGCCATGTGCCGGAGGAGTTCGTACACATCGGCCCGACGGACGGCGGGACAGTCGCGCGCGTACGTGTCGACCTGCTGCTCGACGTGGCCTTCGACGGGTACCTCGCCGTCGGGGCGCCCGCGGCGAAGACGGCGCGGCTCGGCGGCGCGCCGGTCGAGTGGGACGACGGCGGACACCTCGCCATGGGACCGGTCCGGCTGGACGCGGGCCGCCATCTCCTCGAACTGGACCTGACGCCTGGTCAGGACCTCGATCTGCGCGCGCATGTGGCACTCGTCCACGACCCGGAGAGCTACCGGCGCCCGGAGTGGATTCTCCCGGCCGGTCCTCGCGAGGACGGTGGCCGCGTCACCGTCGGTACGACTCTGCCGCTGACGGCGATCCCGGCGCGGGCGGTGGTCCAGGTCGCCGCACCCGGGCTCTGTGTCGTGCGGGTGAACGGTCAAGTCGTCGGCAGGCAGGGCGGGTTCGAACCGTACGCCGAACATGTGGTGTCCCGTGTGCGACGGCACGACATCGTGGTGGCCCTGCGCGTCGGGGACAACGACATCACCGTGGAGACGGCGGACGCGGCCGATTCCGTCGTCCAGGTGGACGCCGTCTTCTCCGGTGCGGACGGCGAGCGCGACGGTCGTACCGTGACCGTCCACAGCGACGGCACCTGGTGGGCCGAGCGCTCCGGCGAGCGGGTGCCGGTCGTGGTGCGCCGCGAGCAGGTGGGGGACCCGGCCGCGCTGTACCTGCGCCGCAGACCGCATCCGCTGCCCGGCGCCGCCTGGCTGGACCCGGAAGCCGACGACGGCACGGTGGTACCGGTCGGGTTCGCGGTCCCGGGGGAGCGGACACCGGTGGAGTGGCTGTGGTGTGAACTCCCGCCAGGCGCATACCAGTTGACGGTGGATGTCCATGGGCACACCACCGTGTTCATCGACGGCCATGAGCGCCGCGCGACAACGGCCCCCGGTAGCGGAGGCGCCCACAGCGTGACGGTCGACCTGTCGGCGGACGGCCCCGCGGGGCCGCGCACCGCCGCCCTGCGAGTGGAGACCCGTCCCGGCCACGAGGGCGGAGCCGCGCTGGCCGGTCCCGTACGGTGCGCCGTCGGCCCGGGGCTGATCCGCACCGGGGACTGGGAGACACACGGACTCGCCGAGTACAGCGGTGGTGTCCGCTACCGGCGCCAGGTGACCCTGCCCGCCGAAGCGGCCACCGGGCGGGTGTCTCTCGACCTCGGGCGGGTGCGCGGCACGGCGGAAGTGTCGGTCGGCGGCGTCAGCGCCGGGGTGCGGGTGTGCTCTCCGTACGTGTTCGATGTGACGGGCCTGGCCGGGGCCGGGGCCAACACGGTCGAGATCACCGTGTTCGGGACACTCGCACCCCACTTGGACGCGGTGAGCCCGACGCACTTCATCTTCCCGGGGCAGCGCGTCACCGGACTGATGGGACCGGTGCGGCTGCACATTCTCCAGGACGCCTTACGGAAGTAGCGCGGTTGGCGGTGCCGTTCGCCCCGAGCGCGAACGGCACCGCTTTCGCGGCCTCAGGCTCGGCCGGGCCCCCGCCACCGTGTCCGGGCGCTCTCGACCCGGAACAGGTAGTCGGCGTAGGCCTGTTCGTAGAATTCGACGCCCGCCGGATCCGGGTCCACCACGGCGTCGGGCGCGGTCCACGCGGCGACGTCCAGTTCGTGTCCGAGCTCCGGGCCCCGGGCCGCGACCGCGGCCAGTACGGCTCCGCGCGCGCCCGGTTCGGGTCCTCGGGCCACGCGCAGGGGGCGTCCGAGGACATCGGCGAACAACCGCAGCCACGGCAGACTGCGCGCGCCACCGCCGCACACGGCCAGCTCTCCGGTGAGGCCCGCGGCCTCCAGACAGTGCCTGGCCGCGAAGGCGATCGCCTCGCACATGCCCCGTACGAGATCGGCGCGTGAGGCCCGCAGATCGAGGCCGGTGAACTCCGCGCGCGCGGTGTGGTCGACGAACGGCGCGCGTTCGCCCGAGGGGGAGAGGTAAGGCAGCGCGCGAACACCCCGGGCGCCGCGCGGAGTCTCCTCCAGCATGCCGGACACCTGGTCGTGGGAGCTGCCGGTGAGGCCGAGCACCCATTCGAGAGCGACCGTGCCGGTCATCGCCGGAAGCGCCCGCAGACAGCGGTCGGGCCGGGCCAGGGCGAGATGGAAGCCGACCGGGTCGTCCTCGAACGCGACCCGCTCGACCACGACTTCGCACGCCAGAGTCGTACCGACGATGAGGAGCCCGTCACCGGGCTCGGTCACGCCCGCGCCGATCGCGCACGCGGGAAGGTCGTACGGCCCGGAGACGACCGGCGTCCCGGCGGCGAGGCCCGAGGTGTGTCCGTGCGCCTCCCCGTGCGGCAGGGTCTTGGCGATGGGGGGAAGCAGACCCGCACGGTGTTCGACGCCGAGTGCCGCGAGCGCCTGGGGGGAGTAGGCGCGGGTGCGCGGGTCGAGGAAGGGGACCGACGCGTCGGAGAGATCGGTGCCGCGTTCGCCCGTGAGACGCAGGTGGAGAATGTCCTTGCAGGCCGCGGCTGTTGTGGCCGCGTCCAGGGACTCGGGCTCGTTGCGGTCCAGCCAGGCCAGGAGCGGGCCGGGGGAGCCGGGGAACAGCACATTGCCCGTGTGCCGGTACATCTTCTCCGCGGTGCCGTCGCCCATCCACCCCGCGACCAGGCCGCCCGCCCGGCCGTCCATCCAGGACAGCGCGGGGCGAACGGCCTTCCCCTCGGCGTCGACCAGCCACAGGCCGTCGCCCTGACCGGTCACCGCGACCAGCGCCGGGGTGGTGCCGTCCGTCGCCGCGGCCAGGACGTCGGTGGCGGCCCGTACCACCTCTTCGATGTCCTGTTCGACGTGATCGCCCTGACCGCCGAGCGAGATCGGTTTCGACTCCACGCGCAGTGCGGTGCCGTCCTCGGCGAAGGCCGCCGCCTTGGCGATCGAGGTTCCCATGTCCAGTCCGACGAACACCGTGACTCCTTTGTCGATAGGTGAACTCGATGGGTGTGAACGTCCGTCGCGAACCGTCGGACGGTCCGTCAGACGACGCGATGGGCGAGCGGTTCGCCGCGCAGGAACCTGCCGACCTCGGCGGCCGCGATACGCGCCGCGTTGTGCGCGACGGAGGTGTTCGCGCCCGCCAGATGGGGCGTCATGACCAGCCGGGGAGCGGAGCGCAGACGGGAGTCCGGCGGCGGGGGCTCCACGGCGAACACATCGAGCCCGGCCGCGGCTAGCCGGCCCGATTCCAGGGCGTCGCACAGCGCGTCCTCGTCCAGGAGCGCGCCACGCGCGCAGTTGACGACGACCGCTCCCTCGGGCAGCAGCGCCAGCTCGCGTGCGCCGAGCAGACCCCGCGTCTCGGGAGTGAGGCGCGCGTGCAGCGATACCACGTCGGAGCGCCGCAGCAGGTCGTCGAGATCGGCGACGGGCGTGCCCACCTCGCGCAGTGTCTCCGGGGCCGCGTAGGGGTCGTAGAGGCAGACCTGGGCGCCGAGAGCGGTGAGGGCTCGGGCCACCCGGCTGCCGACCGCTCCGCAGCCGATCAGCCCGACGGTCGCGCCGTCCAGGCCGGGGCCGCAGTTGTCGTACGTGTAGAACTCGCCCGCCCAGCGGCCCGCGGCGAGCGCGGCCGAGGTCTCCGGGATCCGGCGCATCGTGGAGAGGAGCAGCCCGACCGTGTACTCGGCCGTGGCCGCCGCGTTACGGCCGGGGGTGTTGCACACCTGGACGCCGCGCTCCTTCGCCGCCTCCAGGTTGACGTTGACGGGGCCGCCCCGGCCGACGACCACCAGACGCAGCTCGGGCGATCCTTCCAGAACCTTCCGTGTCACCGGCGCCATCTGGGTGACGCACACCCGTGCCCCGTCCAGCGCGGCGAGGATGGTGTCCTCGTCGCCGGACGCCTCGTCCACCTCGGAGACCTGCCCGAAAGGCGTCAGCGGCCAGGGAAGGTGCAGTTCGTCGATCGTATGACCGGTGCCGATCTCGGCCGTCAGTTCCCGGGTGAGCAGTTCGGGGGCGACGAAGTGGTCGCCCGCGGCGAGGATTCTCGTCAACGCGGTCTCCTTACTCGGTCCGGGACGCGGGTCGTGCCGGGCCGGTCGGGTAGGTCGGGGTGCGGGTCGGTCGGGATCGGGCCGGGTCAGGTCGGGGCCACCTCGTAGCGGACGCCGCTCTCGTCGAGGCCGCGCAGGACGTCCGGCGGTGTGCGGTCGTCGACCAATATCAGGTCGAACGTGGTGAGCGGGGTCAGCCTGTGCAGCGCGGTGCGGCCCAGCTTGGAATGGTCGATCATCAGCACACTGCGGCCGGCGGCCTTGAGCATCGCGCGCTTGACGGCGACGATGCGCTGTTCCTGGTGGAAGGCGAAGCCGCCGTACACGGACGACGTGGACACGAAGCACAGGTCGACCCGGAGCGCCTCGACGGCCTCCACACAGGGCACTCCGAGGAAGGAGTCGTGCAGCCGGTCGTAGTCGCCGCCCAGGGCCATCAGGTGCAGCCCGCGCTCGTCCGCGAGCAGGTTCAGCGCCTCACGGAAGTTGGTGGCGACGGTCAGCGGCTCGATCTGCGGGAGAAGCCGGGCCAGTTCCAGCACGGTGGTCGAGTCGTCGATCATCACGGACATGCCCGGCTCGATGAGGGTCGCGGCCTTGGCGGCGAGGGCCTCCTTCTCCTTCCGCATGGTCTTCTTGCGGTAGGCGACATTGCTCTCGAACACCCCAGAGGGTTGTGCGGTGACGCCACCCCGGAACTTGCGCAGGACGCCCTCGCGTTCGAGTTCGTCGATGTCGCGGTAGATCGTCATCGGACTCACACCGAAACGCTCCGCCAGATCCGACGCCGATGCAGACCCGGTGGTCAGCACGTGGTCGGAGATCTCCCGGCGACGTTGTACGGGGCCTCGGTGGGTTCGGTCCTGTGACATTGCTCGGTCCTGTTCCGCTCCGTCGTCCGCGGACAGGTGAGGACGTGTGCGCTCCTCCGCCCGAGACACCTCATCAGTAACATGAAGCTCTGAGGATATAACATAGATATTGAGGTACCGTTCGGCAGTGTTCACCACGGGCACGACCGGGTCAACCCGTGGACCGACTGCTCCAGCAGCGTTCCCCACCAGGTGATACACGGGATTTCGAACGCTGTGGAACCTGGTCGGTGTATCCGGTCGAAGTCGTAGTGAGTGTGTGAAAAGCGTCGTGAGATCACCCTTTGCGGTATCTCCTGGAGACAGTTCACCAAACGACCACCAGAGAGCGGGAGCCTGTGACGGACAGTCGCCACCGGGACGTGTGGATGGGAGTCGACCTGGGGACGCAGAGCGTCCGGGTGCTGGCCGTCACCGACGACGGGCGGGTGCTCGGCCGCGGTTCCGTCCCCCTCGCCGGTCACCGTGAGGGGGACCGCCATGAGCAACTCCCCTCGGACTGGTGGGAAGGCGTCGTGGGCGCGATGCGCCAGGCTCTCCGTACGCTGTCCGCCGCGCGGGTGCGGGGCGTCGCGGTGTGCGCCACCTCGGGCACCGTCCTGCTGACCGATTCCCACGGGGCTCCCGTGACACCCGCGTTGATGTACGACGACGGCCGTGCGGGAGCCGAGGCGGGGTACGCCCAGGAGACCGGCGCCGAGGTGTGGCGGTCGCTCGGACACCGCATCCAGCCGACCTGGGCCCTCGCCAAACTCCTGTGGCTCAACGGAACTCACGCGGGCGCTCCGGCCTCTCTCAAGGGCGCCCGGGTATGCCACCAGGCGGACTTCATCACCACCCGGCTCGTCGGACGGCCCGTACCGACGGACTCCAGCCACGCCCTCAAGACCGGCTACGACCTGAACCGCCGGGCGTGGCCCGCCGAGGTCCACGACCGACTCGGGCTGTCCGGCCTCGACTTCCCCGACGTGGTTCCCCCGGGCACCGTGCTCGGTACGGTGTGTTCCGAGGCGGCGGCCTCCACCGGACTCGTCGAAGGCACCCCGGTCGTCGCGGGCATGACCGACGGATGCGCCGCCCAACTCGGCTCAGGAGCCTGGGACGTCGGCCAGTGGAACACCGTCCTCGGCACCACCCTCGTCCTCAAGGGGGTGACCGCGAGCCCGCTCCACGACCCGGCCGGTGTGCTCTACAACCACCGCTCCCCGGACGGCAACTGGCTCCCCGGCGGCGCCTCCAGCGTCGGCGCGGGCGCCTTGTCCCGGGCTTTCCCCGGGGCGGACCTCCCGCGCCTCGACGCACTCGCCGCCGGCCGGGAGCCGGCCGGTGCGGTCGCGTACCCCCTGGTCTCGCGCGGCGAACGCTTCCCGTTCCTGGCCGCCGACGCCGAGGCGTTCATGCTCGGCCGGCCGGCCGACGACGCCGATCACCATGCCGCACTGCTCCAGGGCGTCGCGCTCGCCGAACGGCTGTGCCTGGCGTACATCCGCCTCCTGGGCGCTCCGATCGCCGCGCCCGTCGCCTTCACCGGCGGTGCCACCCGCAGCGCTTACTGGAATCAGCTCCGGGCCGACGTACTGGGCCTGACCGCCACGGTCCCCGAACACACCGACTCCGCCCTCGGCATGGCGGTGCTCGCCGCCTATGGAGTGGTGACGAGCGGTGACAGTGCGGCGCGAGGCGGGGTCGGTGGCGAGACGGCTCACGCGCCGCTGTCGGCCGTCCGCGATATGGTGCGCGTCCGTACGGTGCTGGAGCCACGGCCACAGGTCAGCCGGCGATTCGACGAGCCGTTCGTCGTTCTCGTCGACGAACTCGAACGACGCGGCTGGCTGCCGTCGGACACGGCCGCCTACGCACGGGAGCACGGATGACGCCCGCACCCACGACCCTGTTCCTCGCGCGGCACGGTGAGACCGTCTGGCACGCGGAGAACCGCTACGCCGGAGTCAGCGACATCGACCTGACACCGCGAGGCATCGAGCAGGCGGACGGACTCGGCGCGTGGGCCGCCAACGCCCGGCTCGACGCGATCGTGACCTCGCCGCTCTCGCGCGCCCGGCGCACGGCCGCCCCCTCGGTCGCCTCGACGGGGCTGGACGCCGTGGTCGAACCGGAGCTGCTCGAACTGGACTTCGGGATCATCGAGGGCCGGACCATCGGCGAACTCGACGTCTCGCATCCCGAGGAGGTCGCGGCGTTCCGCCGTGATCCGGCCGCCCACCCGCTGCCGGGCGGGGAGGACCCGAAGGCGGCGGCGGGCAGGGGCGCCGCCGCCCTGCTGCGCCTGGCGGACCTCAACCCGGGCCGCCGCGTCCTGGTGGTCGCGCACAACACCCTGTTCCGGCTGGTGCTGTGCCGCCTGCTGGGTATCCCCGAGAGCGAGTACCGGCGTGTGTTCCCGGGGCTCCGCAACTGCGCGGTCACCGAGTTGAGGGTGTCGGCCGGGCAGGTCTCGCTGATGTCGTACAACGTGCCGACGCCGTAACACCCTTCCCGTAGCCCCGTAGCCCCGTAGCCCCGTAGCCCCGTAGCCCCGTAGCCCCGGTCGGCGGTCACCGGTCACCGGCCGGAGCTATGGGCGGGCGCGCGGTTCAGTGTGCCGGGGCCGGTTTCCGTGGCGAGACCGACTCCAGGGTCGGGGTCACCGGCTCGATGCTCCCGTCCGCCGCGAACGTCATGCGGTCCAGGGTGGTTTCACGGTGCATCCCGTCCCCGCGCGGCTTGCCGGGACCGGAGACCGCGAACCGGTGGTACGCGATGTACCACTCGTCCGTGCCGGGCACCCGCACCACCGAGTGATGGCCGGTCGCCTTGATGCCCTGGTCCAGGCGCTTGGAGAGAATCACGCCCCGCTTGGTCCACGGGCCGAACGGGGACGGGCCGGTGGCATACGCGACCCGGTAGTCCTCGCTGCGGGTGTCGTCCTCCGACCACATGAAGTAGTACGTGCCGTCGCGCTTGACGACGAACGACCCCTCGCGGTAGCCGCTCTGGGTGATCGTCTTCACCTGCGCGGGGTCGAAGGACACCATGTCGTCGCCCAGGGGCACCACATACGCCTCGCCGTTGCCCCAGTAGAGGTACGACTGCCCGTCGTCGTCGGTGAACACCGAGGGGTCGATCATCTGCCCGCGCAACTGCCCCTTCGGGACGAGGGGTTTACCGAGCGCGTCCTTGAAGGGGCCGGCGGGGCTGTCCGCCACGGCCACGCCGATCTGCTGCTCCGCGCAGAAGTAGAAGTAGTACTTCCCGTCGCGCTCCGCGGCGGCCGGCGCCCAGGCGTTGCCGTCCGCCCAGCTCACATCGGGGCCCAGGTCGAGTATCACCCCGTGGTCCGTCCAGTTCACCAGGTCGGCCGACGAGTAGGCCTTGAACCGCGTACCGCTCCAGCCTTCGTAGCCGTCGGTGGTCGGATAGAGGTAGTAACGGCCTTCGAAATACTGGATGTCGGGGTCGGCGTTGAGACCTGGCAACAGCGGACTGCGCATATGCGTCGCCTGTACGGTCCAGGTCCGGCGCGTCCCGTCCGCCGCCGTGACGGTGTACTTCCGCGGGGTGCGGAAGTCCCGCCGGGTGCCGGAGGGCGGGCTGATCCTGGCGCCCTCGGCCAGACCGAACTCCGGTGCAAGTGACCGTAGTTGGGTGCCAGGGTTCATCGGCAGGGTGACCTTGGCCGTCGCCTCGCCCACCAGGGCGTACGCCTTGAGGCCGTTGACGGTGGCATCGGCGATCGAGGCCTTCGGGGTGTAGGCGCCCAGCAGCCGCCGGTACTCCGCCGCGGTCACCGGAAGGACGGTGCCGTGCCGGGGGTTCGCCGGGAGTTCGGCATTCTCCGACGGGGTCCACTTGCCCGAGTCCAGATCGGTGGTCTCGAAGGGGATGTAGCCGCGTCCACCGAACTCGTCGATGAACAGATACCACTTCTCCTCGGTGTTGGACTTGAAGACCGTCGGGCCTTCTCCCTGGTTGATCGCGCCCCGGCCGATGCAGTCGGCTACGAAGTCGTACGACGGGGAGCGCAGGTCGTCGGACTTCTCCGCCGTGATGAACTTGGAGCACGGTGTGCCGGAGGAGGGGTCCCGCTCGTCCTTGGTGAAGCGGTAGTAGTCACCGTCGTGCCGGATCACGGTCGAGTCGATGACCGAGTAGCCGGGGTCGTTCCACACCTGGGGCTCGCTGAAGGTGCGGAAGTCCCGGGTGGTGGCGTACATCATCTTGTTGTAGGTGGATCCGGTGTGCTGCGGGTCGTTCTCCGCGTAGATCTTCGAGGCCCAGAAGACCACGTACGCGTTCAGCGTCTCGTCGTAATAGGCCTCGGGGGCCCAGGTGTTGCCCGCCGTGTCCGGGGCCACCTTCACCAGCCGCTGGTCGGTCCAGTGCACCAGATCGGTGGACTCCCACACCATGATCGACTTACTGCCGGTGCGCTGTACCTGGTCCCAGTTGCCGTTGCCGTACATCCGCAGGTCGGTGGCGATCTGGTAGAACTTGTCGCCCTCGGGCGAGCGGATGATGAAGGGGTCGCGCAGCCCCTTGGTGCCGAGGTCGGAGGAGAGCACGGGCTTGCCGCCGGCCAGTTCCCGCCAGTGCAGCGGGTCGTTGCCGCGACTGAGCGCCATCCGGACCTGCTCGCCGTCCGCGGTGCCCTCTCCGGTGAAGTAACTGAAGGCGTATCCGGTGTACTTCTGCTTGCGCGGCAGTTCGGCCACCGTGGCGGGGAACGCCCGGGTGGTACGGGCCTTGCCACGGCTGACCGTCGCGGTGAGCCGTACCGTCTCAGCGCCGTCGCCGTGCCGGGGGCGGTGGACGAGACCGGTCGTGCCGATCACCTTCGGTTCGCTGGACCTCCAGGCGACGGTGGTGCCCTCGACTCCGGTGGTGGGCAGGGTCAGATGTCCGCGTACGTCGTCGAGTCCGGGCACGGCGAGTTGGCCGGCGGCCAGGACGGTGGCGGCTTTGTCGGCGTCCCCGGCGGACTCGGCATGGGCCGGGCCGCCGGGGACGCCGAGCAGTCCGAGGAGCAGGGCCAGCAGGGAAACGAAGGCTCTTCGCGAGGTGCGGGGACGCATGGAGGTCCTCTCAAGAGGAATTGCCCTGTGGGAAATTGCGCGTTCCTGTTGGAACGGCCGCCTAGGAGTGTTGCCAGTTGTGCGACCCAGCGTCAACAGTCGTGCGTGGAACGGCCGTGCCGAATGTCTCGGCTTCCCCGGGCGCGGCCACCGGCCGCGGCCGGCCTGCTCCGGACACCTGTGCCGACCTGCCCGCCCCGACCACCGGCCTCGGTCGGCCTCAGCCCGTCCCGGGAGCCGTCGCGGACAGACGTACGAGCAGGTACCCCGGGGTGGCGGGCAGCTCGACGACCAGTTCCGCCCGGTCCGCCCGCCAGTGGGCCGTACCGCCCGGTGCCGAGGGGTACAGGATCTCGGCACGCACCTCCCGGCCCGCCGGGCGCGGTACGGACAGGGCCAGGGTCCGGCCGCTCTCGCCGCCCCGGCGCCAGAGCGACACATAGGTCGTGTCACCGGACCGCAGCCCCAGTGCCAGCCAGGCGTCGGTCCACTCCGGCAGCCCCAGCGGCCAGCAGGGTACGGCCGACCGGAGGTCGTCGCGGATCGACTTGTACGTGGTCACCGCGTCCTGTACGAGGGCGAGTTGGGCCGGTGTCATACGGTCCAGGTGCCCGGACAGATGGACCCGGCCGAGCAGCGCCCCGCCCAGTGTGAAGACGATCTCGTCGTCGCTGAACTCCGGCTGCGGGTAGGCCCACACGGCGCCCTGTTCCGGTGGTACGACGGTGGGCGACGAGGCCGCGATCGGCGGATAGTGCAGCAGGTCCTGCTGGTCGCTGGTGGACTGGAGCTGGGCGACGGCGAGCGAGGCCCCGTCCATCCGCATCCCGCCGGACGCGCAGTTCTCGATGACCAGGTCCGGGTAGCGGTCGAGCAGGGCGGACAGCCAGTCCAGATAGGCGCGGACATGGCCGAGAAGACCGCCGCCGGGCGAGGTGTCCCCGGGCCCCTGCGTGCCGGGCGCCACGCTGATGTTGTAGTCGAGCTTGAGATAGCCCACACCCCAGTCGCCGACGATTCGGTCGATCGTCTTGTCGAGGTGCGCGCGGGCCGCCGGGTGGCGCAGATCGAGCTGGTGGCGGCCGTGTTCGGTGATACGGATGCCGTCGCGCTGGAAGAAGGCGTCGGCGGGAAGGGCCGCGGCGACCGGGCTGCGTACGCCGACGACCTCGGGCTCCAGCCACAGCCCGGGGACCATGCCGCGGGCGCGGATGTGGCCGAGGACCGCTTCGATCCCGCCCGGGAAGCGGCGCTCCGAGGGCTGCCACTCGCCGACGCCGTCCCACCAGCCCGGCGCGTCGTCGTACCACCCCGAGTCGATGCAGAAGTACTCCGCGCCCGCCTCGGCGGCCGCGTCGATGAGCGGGAGCAGCCGCTCGGTGGTGGGGTCGCCCATCAGGGTGTTCATGTAGTCGTTGAAGACCACGGGCAGGCCGGTGTGATCCGGGTGCGGACGGCGGACCGCACGCCGGTAGCCGGTGAGATGCGCGAGCGCGTCCTCGAAATCGGTGCCGAGAGCGAGCGCGGCCGGGACCGTGGTGAACTCCGCGCCGGGCAGCAGGCGTTCGCGCCACTGGTGCTCGGCATCGGTGGGGCCGCTCAGGGAGAGATACGAGGAACCGGCGCGCTCACCCGTGTCCCAGCGCCAGCCGGCCGCCGACTCGATCTGCCACAGCCAGCTCGCTCCGGTCGTACGGTCGGTCAGCGCGCCCATCGGCAGGTGGCCGTCCGACGGCCAGCTGCCGCGCCCGGCGAGGGCGAGGGCGGCACGGCTGTCGTGCTCGTGCGCCTCGCGGTTCAGCCCGGCGAGGGTGTCCCGTACCGGAGCCCGGTACCAACGGCATTCGGCGAGCCAGTCGTTGCGCGCCCGGTGGACGTCCAGGACATCGGGGGAGGGGAGGCCGCCGAGAAGGAGACTGCTGACGGACTGGACGACCAGCGGGTGTTCCCCCTCGTGCCGTATGCGTACCTCACCACGCAGTACGGCCACGCCGTCGGGGGAGGAGAGGCGCACCTCGGCCGTCAACCCGCTGTCCGGGTCGTGCAGTTCGATGTGGAGGCGGTGCCAGTCGCCCTGGCGTACGGCATGGTGGGAGCGGTGCCGCAGCCGTGAGCCGAGCGCGCTGTCGGTGAACCGTTGCCCCGACCAGCCGGTGCCATGACCGAGGGCCGTGATCTCGACGAGAGGGAGTGATGTCTCCGGGGGCGTGGCCGCTCCGGAGCCTTCGGATGCGACGGCCGCGACGCCGTCCGGTCCTGCCAGGCGGGTCATCCGCAGCGTTCCGTCGGGGGCGGCGGCGAACTCCGCTTCGAGCGCCCTGTGGCCCCAAGTGAAGTTCCCCTGGGTGCTGTTCGCTGCCTGACCGGTCAACGTGTCCCCTCCCGACTCCGCCGCCAGCGGCGGTATACGTCCGACGCGTGAAACCTTCGTTACGGTCTATTGACGTGCACATTGTGACCGGTCACAATCCTGGCATGAATGTGACCGGTCACACAAGGAAGACCGCGAGTATCAGGGACGTCGCCGCCGCGGCGGACGTCTCGTACCAGACCGTCTCCCGCGTGATCAACGGCCATCCGAGCGTGAAGGCATCGACCCGCGCGCGGGTCCTCGTCGCCATCGAGGAGCTGGGATTCCGGCGCAGCGCCACCGCGCACGCGCTGGCCAGCGGCCGTGCCCGGTCGGTCACCGTGCTCACCGCGAACACCACGCACTACGGCTACGCGGCGATCCTCCAGGGCATCGAGGAGGCGGCCCGAGGCGCCTCGTACGCCCTGGGCATCGGCGTACTGGAATCGGCCGACGAGGCCGCCGTGCGGGCGGAGGTCCGGCGCGCGGCCGACGCCGGCGGCGGGCTCGTCGTGATCGCATACGACCCGGCGGGGGTGGAGGCGCTCCGGGCCGTCCCCGCCGAACTGCCGGTGGTGGGCGTGGTCGAGACACCGTCGAGCCCGCCCGACGTCGACCGGCCCTGGGTGTGGACGGACGACCGGGTGGCGGCCTTCGACGCCACCCGCCACCTGCTCGGCCTCGGTCACGAGACCGTGCACTACGTGGCCATCCCGTCCAGTACCGGCGGCACCGCGCCCCGTACGGCCGGCTGGCGCGCCGCGCTGGACGAGGCGGGAGCGGCCCAACCACCCTGTATCCAGGGCGGCTGGGGCCCGGCCGGCGGTTACCAAGCGGGCCGGAGGCTGGCCGGGGACCCGGCCGTCACCGCGATTCTGTGCGGCAACGACGATCTCGCGCTCGGTGTGATCAGGGCGCTGCACGAAGCGGGCCGGGCGGTTCCCGGCGAGGTGAGCGTGGCCGGTTTCGACGATGCGCCGGGCTCCGCGTACCTCACCCCGTCCCTCACATCGGTACGACTCGACTTCGCGGGCCTGGGACGGGCGGCCTTCGGGCTGCTGCACGGGGTCGTCGAGGAGTCGGCGCCGGTGGCCCCGCACCCCGTATCCGTACCCGAACTGGTGGTCAGGGAGAGCTCGGGGCCACCACCGGCACCCGTCGACTCGCGGTAACAGCACCACGCGCCACGACCTTTCGCGCCACGCCCGTCGTATCACGCCCCCTCCGCCACGACCTTCTACGCAGTGAGGCAGATCCCGCGATGAAGAGACTCCTCCCCGCCCTCGTCCTGATATGCGCCACCGCCCTGACCGCCACCGCGTGCAGCGATCCGACCGTGCAGGGGGACAGTGCCGGTTCCGGGGCCGCCGCGAAGACCGATCCCACGGCGAAGCTCGACGGCGTGAAGCTGACCATGTGGACCGCGCAGAACACGGTCAACGCACCCGAGCAGGTCATCGACGCCTTCGAGAAGGCCACCGGCGCCACCGTCGACACGCAGGCGATCCCCGACCTGTACGAGCAGAACGTGCCGACCAAGCTCGCCTCGGGCGACAAGCCGGACCTCATGTTCTGGCAGCCCTCCCTCTCCACTCTGCCCTTCATCCAGCCCCGGCAGAATCTGCTCACCCTCGACAACGAACCCTGGGTGAACAAGCTCGGTGACACCGAGAAGTCGCTGGGCGTCGTCGACGGCAGGCGCTACGCGGCGATCGTCACCAGCCCCGCCATGCTCGGCGTCTACTACAACAAGGACGTCTTCCGGAAGGCGGGCATCACCGAGGCCCAATTCCCCAAGAGCTACGAGGAGTTGCTGAAGCTCGGCCACAAGATCAAGGACACGACGGACGCCGCCGCCTTCTACGAGGCGGGCGGCGACAAGTGGCCCATGCAGTGGCAGATGCAGGTACAGCTGACAGACCTCGACAAGCGCTGGTGGGCCGGCCTCAACAAGAACGAGGAGAAGTGGACCGACCCCGTCGTCGTCAAGGCCATCACCACGTACCAGCGGCAACTGCTCGGCGCCGGACTCGCGCAGAAGAACTACAGGACAGGCACCTTCACCGGGTCGGCAGACGCGCTGTGGAAGGGCGAGGCCGGCATGGTCCTCAATGTCACCTCCTTCCAGTCGCAGCTGCAGGCGAAGCACAGCACCGAGGAGATCGACAAGAAGCTGGGCTGGTTCCCGATCTCCCACTCGGACGACACCGGCATGTATTCGCCGGACCAGACGAACGGCGTCGTCGCCTTCAAGACCGGTGACGAGAAGCGGCAGAACGCCGCCCGCCAGTTTCTGGCCTTCTGGCTCGACACCGACTACGCGGACTACATCAAGATGATGAAGATCCCGTCCGTCCAGCCCGGTGTGCCCAGCCCGGACGGGCTCCCGGAGACCTCACTCGCCCAGATCGAGGCGCTGCCCACGGCGAACGGCGTCTTCCAGGCCAAGGCCATCGTCGCCCCGGACACCCACCTGTATCTCGCCGACATGATCTACGGCAAGAAGACCCCGAAGCAGGTGGCGGAGGCCATCCAGGACCAGTTCGCGCAGGTGGCCAAGGCGCAGGGCGCGCCCGGATTCTGATGCTGAATCAGATGGAGCCAGGTCAGGTCTGAGCGAGCGAGGGATGTCAGCGTGGCGGACACAGCCGTACGTACGCGGAGGGCGGCACCGCCCGCCCGCGGGCAGGAGAAGCGGGCGGGCCGGCTGCCCCGCGCGGCCGTTCACCACCCCTGGTGGTTCGCGCTGCCGGCGGTCGTGGTCTTCGTGGCCTTCTTCCTGGTGCCGAACCTGCTCAACTTCTACTACCCGTTCACCAATTGGTCCTCGTACCACCCGGACGTGGCCTTCACGGGACTCGACAACTTCCGGACGATCGCGGACGACGGCTCGCTGCTGAGAGCCATCAGGACCACGCTCGTGTACGCGGCCCTGGCCGCCCTCTTCCAGAACGGCTTCGGGCTCGGCCTGGCGCTGCTCCTGGAACAGGACACCCGCTTCAACCGCTTCTTCCGCGCCGTCTTCTTCCTTCCCGTCCTCATCTCGGCGCTCGCCGTCGGCTATGTCTTCCAGGCGCTGCTCGACCAGGACGGCGCGGTCAACGCCGTGCTGGGGACGGACATTCCGTGGCTGGGCTCCACCACCTGGACGCTGGTGCTCGTCTCCGTCATCCACGGCTGGAAGTGGATGGGCCTGTCGATGCTGATCTATCTCGCCGGGCTCAAGGGCATCCCCGGCGACATGCTGGAGGCCGCGAAGGTCGACGGGGCGGGGCCCTGGCGGACCTTCCGGTCGGTGCGCTGGCCGATGCTCGCGCCCGCCCTCACCTTCAACGTGACCACGGCGCTGATCGGTTCGATGAACACCTTCGACATCGTCCAGGCCACCACGGGCGGCGGCCCCGCCGCCTCCACCGAGGTCTTCAACATCTATATGTTCCGGGTCTTCGGACAGGGCCTGTACGCGCAGGCGTCCGCGATGAGCCTGGTCCTCTTCCTGATCGTGGTCGCCGTCGCGATCCCGCTCGTGATCGGGCTGCGCCGAAGGGAGCAGATGCTGTGACCGCGGTTCACCCGGCCCACGGAGGAAGCGGGGCCCACGGAGGTGCGGGAGTACGTGGAGGAAGCGGGGCCCGCGTCTGGCGACGCGCCCGCCCCGCCCTGGTGCTGCTGCTCGCCGGGCTGGCCGTGGGCGTACCGCTGTGGCTGGTCCTGGTGACCTCGGCCAAGCCACAGGGTGAGGCCGTCAAGCCCAACCTCGATCCGCCGCGACACTGGCAGAGCGCCGACAACTACGCGGACGCCGTCGGCCAGGGCGAGATGCTCCGGGGCTTCGTCAACTCCCTGCTGGTCGTGGTCCCTTCGGTGGCGCTGGTACTGGTGCTCGGAGCGGGCGCGGCCTGGGTCTTCGCCCGCCGCTCCTCGAAACTCGTGTCGGCGGCGTACGCCCTCACCATCAGCGGACTGCTGCTGCCGCCCGCCGTCATCACCATCGTCATGGAGTTGCGGCAACTCGGCCTCGCGGGCACCCGCCCCGGCATGGTCGCCGTCTACACCGGGATGTACCTGTCCACATCGATCTTCTTCATGACGGGCTTCATCCGTACGATCCCGGTCGAGCTGGAAGAGGCCGCCCGGCTGGACGGGGCGAAGCCGGCGCGGATCTTCCTGCGCATCATCCTGCCGCTGCTGCGGCCGGTCGTGGCCACCGCGACGATCATGGTGATGCTCTACGCCTGGAGCGACATCTTCTACGCCTTCTTCGTCCTCGGCGGCGGAGGCGCGGCGACCTTGCCGATCAACCTCTACCAGGTCGCGGGCGCACAGCTCTATCTCAACAACTGGCATCTCATCTTCGCGTACGTGGTGGTGATGAGTCTGCCGATGGTCGCCGTGTTCCTGGTGGCCCAGCGCAAGATCGTGTCCGGAATCACCAGTGGAGCCGTGAAGTAACCGGAGGTCCGATGAACACATTCCGCCCAGTCCGTGCTGTCGGGAGAACCAGGGTCTTTCGTTTGGACAAGGCCGGATCAGGGAGCGGTGCCAGGGTCCGCGAGCCCGGCAAGATCCAAACGAGAGGCCCCAGGCGCCGACTGGCAACCGTCATAGGAACGACCCTGCTTGGAGCGGTGATGACGGCAGGATTCCTCCCCGCCGGAGCCCAGGCTGAACAGCGGACGGAACACCGGACCGAGCAGCGGGCCGATCGGACGGCGGCTCAGGCGGCGGCCCAGCGCCTCACCGTCGACCTCGCCGCCCCCGAGGGCAAGGTCACGCTCGGCGCGAACGGCGCCCTGTACGGACTGGGCGACGACGGAGTGCCGAGCGACGCCGCCCTCGCCCCGCTGAAGATCACCAGTGTCTCGCAGAAGCCGGAGGGCGGGGCACAGCACCCCAACGGCGACGCGGTGACCGTCTCGAAGTCCTTCTTCCGCAACGGCGGCGGGGACGTCCTCGTACTGATGCAGGACGTCTACTCCAAGTGGCCGTACGAGGACCTCGGCATCGCCGACTACCTCGGCAAGGTCGACAAGATCGCCAGGGATATCGCGAACGCCCCGAACAGCGGCCGCTTCGTCTACGTGCCGTTCAACGAGCCCGACCAGATCTGGTACCAGCTGGGCGTCGCCGACCAGGCGACGTACGAGGCCAACCGTGACCGCTTCCTCAAGGACTGGAAGACCGTCTACCAGCGCATCCGCGCGATCGACCCGGACGCCAGGATCGCCGGACCCAACGAATCCAGTTACCACACACGGCTGTTGACGGACTTCCTCACCTTCGCCAAGAAGGAGAACGTCCTGCCGGAGGTGACGACCTGGCACGAGCTGGGACCGAACTCGCTGCGGGACTTCCAGGGTCACTACGACAACTACCGCGGCATCGAGAAGAACCTCGGGATCACACCGAGGACGGTCAACATCGACGAGTACGCCAACCGGCGTGACCTCTCCGTACCGGGCCAACTCGTCCAGTGGGTCTCGATGTTCGAACGGAACAAGGTCTTCGCGAACCAGGCGTACTGGGACGCGGCGGGCAACCTCAGCGGCAATGTCGTACAGACCAACATCCCCAACGGCGGCTGGTGGTTCTTCCGCTGGTACGCGGGGATGACCGGCCAGAGCGTCAAGGTCACCCCGCCCTCGGCCAACACCGTCGACACACTCCAGGGCCTCGCCTCGGTCGACCCCGCGCGAGGGCAGGCCCAGGCGCTGATCGGCGGGGCGTCCGGTGACGCGGACGTGGCCGTACGGAACGTCGACCCGAAGGTCTTCGGCACCTCGGTCACCGCGACCGTCGCCGAGGCCGCGTGGTCGGGCTACGAGGGCCGGCACGCCGCGCCGCGCGTCCTGTCGCGTACGAAGCTGACCGTCGCGTCGGACGGCTCCGTGACCGTGCCCGTCAAGGGCATGAAGCAGATGTCCGCGTACCGGATCGTGCTCACCCCGGCCGGCTCCGGCACCCCCGCGGCGGCCTCGGTCCCGTGGTCGGCCCCGTACGAGGCCGAGAACGCCAGGATCACCGGCGGTCAGGTCTACACCCAGGGCACGGTCTCCAACGCCAACGGTTACGCGACGTCCGGCACGAAGGACGTCGGCTCTCTCAACACGGCGGGCAGCAAGGTCGACTTCAGCGTCTCCGTCCCGAGCACCGGAACGTACGACCTGTCGATCCTGTACGGCAACCAGAGCGGCGCCCCGTCCACCCAGCTGCTCTCCGTCGACGGCGGCGCGGCCACGACGGTCGGCTATCCGTCCACCGAGAACTGGACCTACCGGGCGAAGAAGGACCTCACCGTCGACCTGACGGCCGGTACCCACACCCTCACCCTGGCCAAGGGCACCGGCGAGGTCACCCTCGACCGGATCGACCTGACCGCGCACACGACACCGTCGACCGCCTACGAGGCCACACTCGCCGATGTCTCCGGCAGTGTGTCGTACGACTACCGGGACTCCTCCGGCACCGGTACGGGCGGACTCGTCCTGGGCTCCGGCGCCAAGGCCGTGTTCGACGTGTACGCCCCGAGGGACGGCTACTTCACGGTCACCTCGCGCGCCTCCGCCGCCGTCCAGCTCTCCCTGCACGGCGAGACCGTGACCGCCGCCCCCGGCCAGGCGCTGAAGCTCTACCTCGTCGCGGGGAACAACCGCGTCACCGCGTCCGGCGGCGCGACCCTGCGCTCCCTCGACGTGGCGGGCTCCGGCTCGACGCCCGGCACGCTCAGCTACGAGGGCGCCCAGGCCCAACTCGTAGGCGGAGCAAGGCTCGTGGAGAGCGCGACCGCCTCGGCGGGCACCTATATCGGCTGGCTCGGCAACAGCGCGGCCAGCACCGCCACCTTCACCGTCGACGCGCCGCGCGCCGGCCGGTACGCCCTTGTCGTCTCGTACGGTCACAACGACCGGCGCGACAACGGGCACGCCTACAACACCGACATCATGTCCCGGACGGCGGACATCACGGTCGGGGGCGCCACCCAGAAGGTCACCTTCAAGAACACCTGGAGCTGGGACGACTTCTGGACCCTGGGCGTCCCGGTCACCCTGAAGCAGGGCAGCAACACCCTCACCATCGGCAACGCGTCCGCCTGGGCGCCGAACATCGACCGCGTCGAACTCGCCCCGATCCGGGGCTGATGCCGTCACCCGGCCATCTCCCGACAGCACACGAGGGCCGGTCCGACGTACGGTGTCGGACCGGCCCTCACGCATGTGCGGCCCCGTTCGCGGGTCCCCGGTCCACCTCGGCCGGGGACCCGCACGCGTCACCTGACGGCGGTCATGGTCCAGCGCTGATGGGCACCGGAGTTGGGGGCCCAGACCCCGACGCGGGAGCCGTCCTGGGTCGCCTGGCCCGCGACCTCCAGCAGTTTGCCGCCGTCCGCGCCGACCAGGGTGTAGGAGCCGTCACCGGTGGAGGACAGGATCCACTGGGCGGCCCGTCCCGGGCGTCCCCGGTCCTTCTCCAGGACCGGGGCGCCGTCGCGTACCGCCAGCCGGCGGCCGTCCACCGCGCTGGTGACCACATAACGCGCCCGGTTGTCGGCGCGGTTGCCCCGCTTCTCGCCCTTGTCGTTTCCGTCCGGCACCCTCTTGACCCGCCACAGCTGGCCGCGGTCGGCCGCGTCGGTGGTACGGATGACCGCGCCGGTGCCGTCGTCCGAGACGTCGAGCGCCTTTCCGCTGCCCGTGCCGGTCAGCCGGTACGGCCGGCCCGGCTGGACCGGTGCCGCGTCCCGCGCGGCACCGGAGACGCCCGTCACCAGCAGGCTGGTCACCGACTGGGCCGGCACGGTGACGGTGGCACTGGTGCCCGAGACGGCGACCGGTGCCCGCCTGACCAGCGCACCGCTGGTGTCCGTCACGACCGGTGTCACCGTCGCGCCCGGGGACACCTCGGCGAAGCCGGAGAGGTCCACGGTGACCTCGCGCGCCTGCGTCGAGTCGTTGACATGGACGATCGTGGCGCCGCGTCCGGACGCTGGTACGGCCGCCGTGCTCGTGGTGTCGTTCACCCCCACGAGCCGGTCCCCGGGGCGGATGAAGTGGGTGAAGTTCCTGGCGGTGTCGAACTTGGTGTTCGTCCGGACCGGGCAGGTCTCCAGGGTGTCCGTCGCGGTGCAGCTGAACGGCACCTGGACAGTGCCCCAGTTCCCGCCCTTGGCGGACTCACTGCCCGGCTTCATGTTGTCGTAGTCCTCCACCGGCTGCCAGAACAGCCAGGCGGACGGCTCCAGTTCGCGCAGGTCGTCCACGATGTGCCGGGCCAGCCCGAGGCCCGGCTTCATGCTCTTGAAGTCCTGGCCGTCGCCCCAGTCGCCGTCGACCTCGCTCATCCACAGCGGCTTGCCGGCGGCCTTGGCGATGTCCCGGACCGTGGTCCGGCCGCCGGTGCCGTACGTATGGACATTGAGCTGGGCGACACGGTCCCGCACGTCCTGCGGATACGACTCCCAGTTACGGGCGAACGTCGTCGGATTGGTCTCGTCCATCGCGGAGATGACCGCGTCGGAACTGGACCTGCCCAGCCGCTCCGCCAGCGCCCTGATGACCTGCTGCTGCCGCTCGGGACCTACGTGGGCGCCCTCCTGCCGGCCGCCCACCGGCTCACCGTCCGGGCCCAGCGTGGTGCCCCAGTACGAGGTGTTGGGCTCGTTGAACGGGTCGATGGTGTCGACCTTGATCTTGTTCGCCTTCTCCAGCCGCTCCACCGCGCCGGTCAGATAGGCGGCGAAGTCCGTTACGGCGTCGGGGCGCAGCTGGTCGGCTCCGGCATTGAAGTTGCCCGAGACGTAACCGCTCTCGGTCATGAACCAGGGAGGGGAGTTGCTGAACGCCTCCCAGTGATCGATGTCCTCGCTGATCCGGTCCACCCACCAGCGCTGCGTGGCATCCGCCCGCGGGTTCCAGTCGGCGCGGTCGTCGGCGGACCACCAGTCGATGTCGTCGCGGGTGGTGCCCGCGGGCGCCTTCCACCACCCCTCCACCGCGCCGCCCGCGCGCAGGTAGTCCTTGACGTCCGGGGCGTTGCCGCCGCCGATGTTGTATCTCGCGATGTTCAGCGCCAGGCCCTCGTCGCCGAAGATCAGTTCGGCCAGCCGCTCGCGTATCTCCTCGGGATAGTCGCCGGTCGCGTTGGCGAACCAGACGAGACTGGCGCCCCAGCCCTCGAACTCCTGGCCCGGGTAGGACGGATCGGGCCGTACGGTGACGGCGGAGGCGGAGGCGGATTCGTCGGCGGCCGCGGCCGTCGGTGGCCCCGCCGCCAGCACACCGCCGGCGGCGAGCGTGACGGCGAGAGCCACCGGCAGATACCGGTACCGGTTGGTACGTGATCGGTTCATCGTGAGGTCTTCCCTTGTCCGTGTCGCGTCATCGGGGGAGAAGTGCCGACGTGCCTGCGGTGGTGGGGGTGCGCGTCCCTTCTCTCGGGGAGGGCCCTCAGCGGCGTACCACCGCGACGCCGCGCGGAGCCAGTACGAATCGAGCACCTCGACGGCCGGATCGGCCGTGGTCAGTCGGTGCTGAAACCCTGGTCCTTGCCGTAGGTGAGCGACGCCTTCTGCCAGTCCGCCAGGCCCTGCGCCAGTTTGGTGTTCGAGACGTACGCCTTGCCGACGATGTCGTTGAAGACCGAGTTGGCGTAGACCTGGAAGGGCAGGTACGACCAGTCGTCGGCGACCTGGGACGCCGACTCGGAGAAGATCTTGTTGACTTCCTGTCCGCCGAAGTAGTCGAACTTCTTGGCCAGGAACTCCTTGGACTTGAGGTCGGCCGTGGTTGCCGGGAACGCCCCGTTGTCGACACGGGACTTCACCCCGGCGCCGGCGTTGGCGTACTCCATGAAGGCGTAGGCGAGTTCCTTGTGGGGGCTCGCCTCGGGGATGGCCAGTGAGCTGCCGCCGTTCTCGGCGCCGGCGGTACCGCCCGCCTTCCACTGCGGCAGCGGGGCGACCCGCCAGTCACCGGCCGTCTTCGGCGCGCCCGTCTCCAGGTTCGTGGGCATCCAGGCGCCGGTGGCCAGCGTGGCTATGCTGCCGTCGCCCAGGCCCTTGAACCACTCGTCGGTCCAGGACTCGACGGGCGCGAGCAGCTTGCCGTCGATCATCTTCTGCCAGGTCTTCGTGTAGGTGGTGCTGCCGGCGTCGGAGAAGTCGACGGACACCTTGGTGCCGTCCACCTTGTACGGGCGGCCACCGGCCTGCCAGATCATGCTGGTCGTGAACCCGGCATCGCCGATGTCGTTGGTGATGAAGACCTTCGGGTCGGCCTTGTGCAGCTTCTCGGCCGCCGTGACGTACTCGTCCCAGGTCTTGGGGACCTCGATCTTGTGCTTGTCGAAGATCTTCTTGTTGTAGTACAGGGCCATCGGGCCGGAGTCCAGCGGCAGCGCGAAGACCTTGTCCCCCGACGTGACCGCGCTCCGGGGGCCGGGCGAGAACGAGCCGGTCAGCTTGTCCGCGCCGTAACCGGAGAGGTCGACCAGGGACTTGGCCAGCGAGAACTGGCCCAGCGCGAAGTACTCGATCTGCGCGATGTCGGGCACGCCCTTGCCGGCCGAGATGGCGTTCTGGAGGGCGGTGTACTGGTCCTCACTGGTGCCCGCGTTGACAATTTTGATCTTGACCTTGGGGTGCGCCGCCTCGAAGTCCTTGGCCACCTGGGCCATGGTGCTGTCCCAGGTCCAGACGGTGAGGTTGCCGCCCTTCTTCAGCGCGGCATCGACGTCACCCGCCGATTCCGTACCGCTGTTGTCGGAGGAGCCACAGGCCGTCAGGCCGAGGGCGAGCGTCATGACGGACGCCAGGCCGATGCCGCGCAGGCGCAGCCGCGCTGTGCTGATCATCAGTGTCATCTCACTTCGTTGTCAGAGAACCGCTGTGAAACCCGGAGAACCAGGGAGGTGCGAAAGTGCGGGGGAGGGGAGCGTCCGTCACTCCTTGACGCTTCCCGCGGCGAGGCCCGACTGCCAGTACCGCTGGAGCAGCAGGAACGCGGCGATCAGCGGGATGATGGTGAGCAGCGAGCCGGTGATCACCAGGTTGAAGATGGCCTTGCCGCCGTTGGTCATGGCCTGGTCGTTCCAGGCGTCGAGCCCGAGGGTCAGCGGGTACCAGTCCGGGTCCTTGATCATGATCAGCGGCAGGAAGTAGTTGTTCCAGGTCGCGACCATGGTGAACAGCAGGACGGTGACGATGCCCGGCGCGAGCAGCGGCAGGCACACGGTGAAAAAGGTGCGCAACTCGCCGGCGCCGTCGATCCGCGCGGCCTCCAGCAGCTCACCGGGGATCGCCTCGGCGGCGAAGACCCACATCAGATAGAGGCCGAACGGCGAGATCAGCGAGGGGATGATCACGGCCCAGGGGGTGTTGGTCAGGCCCATCTCGCTGAACATCAGGAAGGTGGGGACGGCCAGTGCCGTTCCGGGCACCGCGACGGCCCCGATGACCACGGCGAACACCCCGCGCTTGCCGGGGAATTCGAACTTGGCGAGCGCGTAGCCGCCGAGCACGGCGAGCAGGGTGGCGCCGCCCGCGCCCACGACCACGTACAGCAGGGTGTTCAGCAGCCAGCGGACGAACACACCGTCGTCGTAGGTGAGTGTGTCGCTGATGTTGCTCCACAGCGCGAAGTCGCTGTCGAACCAGAGGCCGGGGGAGCTGAGCAGCCCCTCCTGGGTCTTGGTGGAGTTGATGACGAGCCAGCCGAGCGGTACCAGCGCGTAGATCAGTACGAGGCCGGTGAGCACGGTGAGCAGCACGCTGCGGCGGGGGCGGTCGACGCTGTGCGGCTTGCGCGGAGTGCGCAGCGTGGCGGCCGGGCGCGGCAGGTGCTCCTCACGCGGGGCAACCGGGGTGGGGGCGGTGGCTCCCATCGTCACGCTTCCTTTCGCATGCCGCGGAGCTGTACGGCATAGGCGATGACCATGGTGATGACACCCATGATGATCGCCACCGTGGCCGCGTAGTTGTGCTGCTGGCCGGAGAAGGCCAGGGAGTAGGTGTAGAAGTTGGGGGTGAAGTGCGTGGTGATCGTGTTGGGGGACAGGTTCCGCAGGATGCTGGGCTCGTTGAACAGCTGGAAGCTGCCGATGATCGAGAAGATGGTCGCGATCGCCAGCGCGCCCCGGATGGCCGGCAGCTTGATCGCGGCGATGATCCGCCACTGGCCGGCGCCGTCGATCTCCGCGGCCTCGTAGAGCGAGTTCGGGATCACCCGCAGTGCCGAGTAGAAGATCAGCATGTTGTAGCCGACGAACTCCCAGGTCACGATGTTGCCGATGGAGGCCAGTACCAGGTCGGCGGAGAGCGGGTCGGGCAGACTCAGACCGAACGCGTCGTTGATGTTGCCGACGAGTCCGAAGCGGGTGCCGTACATGAAGCCCCACATCAGGGCCGCGACCACGGCGGGTACGGCGTAGGGCAGGAAGATCGCGATCCGGAAGAAGCTCTTTCCGTGGAGCCGTCCGCTGTCGACGGCCAGCGCCACCAGCAGCGCGATCCCCAGCATGACCGGCACCTGAACGGCCAGGAAGAGGCCCACCCGGCCGAGCCCGGACCAGAACTGCGGGTCCTCCAGGGCGCGTTGGTAGTTCTCCAGGCCGACGAACGAGGTGCCGCCGATCAGCTGGGTCCGATAGAAGCTCAGGTAGACCGAGTACGCGATCGGGGCGAGGAACACCAGGGCGAAGACCGCCATGAACGGGCCGATGAAACCCCACCCGACCCATGCCCGTCCGCGCTGAAGTCCCCGCCGAGGACCCCCGCGTGGGGCAGGGCGTCCCGCGATGGAGGGCGGTGACAATGCCGTCATGGCTGGTTCCTCGCTCGTCGTTCCTTCCACCCGGACACCGGGGGAAGACGTCCGTGGACGTGCCGTGGCCCGATGTGCCGACCACCACGATGTTTACGTAAACATTGGTTAATGGGATGCTTACATCGGGCACTGGAGGGCGTCAAGATCCTCGACAGAGCCAGTTGAGCCGACGGCAGAGCCCCCTGCCGGACGGCCGACGGGTCGAACGGGACGGCCGGGACTGACGGCCGGATCGAGGGCGGGGCCGACGGCCGAATTGATGACGAGGAACGTGAGGGCACGGGTGGAGAAGAGCGTGGACAGCGCGGAGACGGACGGCGGCCGTCCACCGGCGGCCGGTGTGGCCGAGGCGCCGCCGCGCCGGCAGCGCAGAGTGTCCATGGCGGACGTCGCCCGGCTGGCCGGGGTCTCCTCGCAGACCGTCTCCCGTGTCTCCAACGGCCACCAGGGCGTGGTGGAGTCGACGCGACAGCAGGTGATCGCGGCGATGAAGGAACTGGGCTACCGGCCCAACAGCGCGGCCCGCGCGCTGAAACGGGGCGAGTTCTGCACCATCGGCATCATCCTGTTCACGCTCTCGACCACCGGTAACGTCCGCACACTGGAGGCCATCGCCACCTCGGCGGCGCAGCAGGGGTACGCCACCACCCTGCTCCCCGTCGCCGTCCCGACCCAGGACGAAGTGCGCGGCGCCTTCACGCGGTTGGGCGAGCTGGCGGTGGACGCCATCATCGTCATCATGGAGGTCCATCTGCTGGACGCGGCCACCGTCTCGCTGCCGCCCAACGTCGGAGTGGTGGTGGCCGATTCCGACGCCGGCGACCGGTACAGCGTGGTCGACACCGACCAGGCGGGCGGCGCCCGGGAGGCGGTGCGGCATCTGCTGGATCTGGGCCATACGACGGTCTGGCATCTGGCGGGCCCGGAGGAGTCGTTCGCCGCGCAGCGCCGGGCCGACGCCTGGCGGGCCACCCTGCGGGAGGCCGGCCGGGAGGTGCCGCCACCCCTGCGCGGCGACTGGTCGGCCGAATCGGGCTACCGGGCCGGGCTCCGGCTGGCCGGGGAAGCCGGCTGTACGGCGGTGTTCGCGGCGAACGACCAGATGGCGCTCGGACTGCTGCGGGCCCTGCACGAGTCCGGCCGTACGGTGCCGGACCAGGTCAGTGTGGTCGGCTTCGACGACATCCCGGACGCGGGCTCGTACGTACCGCCGCTCACCACCGTCCACCAGGACTTCGCCGAAGTGGGCCGGCGCTGCGTCGAGGGCGCGCTGCGGCAGATCGGCACGGGCGCGGACGAGCGCGGCACCACGCTGGTGCCCACCCGGATGGTGATCCGCCGGAGCACCGCGCCGCCGCCCTGAACCGACTCGGTGATCAACACCTCCCCCTCGGTACGTCCTCCTGGTGCCGTGACCGCATAGGTTCACCGGGCCGTCGAGGGTTGTGTGGTGTGTGGGCCGGGACCGGCGGTCCCGGTCAGGTGTGCTCGGTAGCGGTAGCTGTCGCGGTGGCGGAGAGGTCGTCGGGGCCGCCCGGGGAGTCGGTGATGGGCGGGGTGTCGGCGGCGGAGGCCCGCACGAGGCGGGGGCCGTCCGGCCCGTACACCGCGCGCGGTTCGGGAAACGCGATCAGCAGGCCGAGGTAGCTCATGGCCGCGAGGGCGAGACCGACCGGCAGGGAGATGTCGGCCCCGTTCGCGAGGTCGCCCAGCGGGCCGACGAACTGGCCCGGCAGGTTCACGAAGAGCAGCGCCACGACGGCGGACACCAGCCAGGCGGACATCCCGCGCCAGTTCCAGCCGTGAGTGAACCAGTAACGGCCGCCGCGCTGACGGCGGTTGAAGACCTGCAGCGCCTCCGCGTCGTACCAGCCACGGCGGGTGACATAGCCGAGAACCATCACGATCATCCAGGGCGCGGTGCAGGTGACGATCAGCGTCGCGAAGGTGGAGATGGACTGGGTCAGGTTCAGGGCGAACCGGCCGAGGAAGAGGAACACGATCGACAGTGCCCCGATGAGGAGGGTCGCCCGGACCCGGCTGAAGCGCGGAAAGACGCTGGAGAAGTCGAGGCCGGTGCCGTAGAGCGCCGTGGTGCCGGTGGACAGGCCGCCGATCAGCGCGATCAGGCACAGCGGCAGGAAGTACCAGCCGGGCGAGATCGCCAGCAGCCCGCCGACGTAGTTGGGGGCGGCCGGGTCGACGTACTTGGCGGCCTTTGTGGCGATGACCGAGGCGGTGGCCAGGCCGAAGACGAACGGCAGCAGGGTGGCGAGCTGGGCGAGGAACGCGGCGCCCATCACCCGGCGGCGCGGTGTCGCGGCCGGGATGTAGCGGGACCAGTCACCGAGGAAGGCGCCGAAGGAGACCGGGTTGGACAGCACGATCAGTGCGGCGCCGATGAACGACGGCCAGAACAGCGGGTCGGCGGTCGAGGCGAAGGTGCCCGCGTAGCCGGGGTCGAAATCGTCGCCGAAGGCGACGGCGCCCAGCACGAAGAGCGCCGACGCGGCCGTCACGGCAACCTTGTTGACCAGCAGCATGAAGCGGAAGCCGTAGATGCAGACGATGAGGACGAGGACCGCGAACACCGCGTAGGCGACGCCGTACGAAAACTCCGACTCCGGTACGTCGGCGAGCCGGTGGGCCCCGCCGATGAGCGCGTCACCCGAGGACCACACCGAGATCGAGAAGAACGCGATGGCGGTGAGCAGCGAGAGGAACGAGCCGACGATCCGGCCGTGGACTCCCAGGTGCGCCGAGGACGAGACCGCGTTGTTCGTGCCGTTCGCCGGGCCGAACAGCGCCATGGGGGCGAGCAGCAGCGCCCCGGCGACCAGGCCGAGGACGGTCGCCGCGAGACCTTGCAGGAAGGACAGCCCCAACAGGACGGGAAAGGCACCGAGTACGCAGGTCGCGAAGGTGTTGGCGCCGCCGAAAGCCAGCCGGAAGAGGTCGATCGGGCGGGCCGACCGGTCCTCGTCCGGTATGCGTTCGACGCCATGGGTCTCGATCTCGGTGATCGACGTGGTCACGGGCTTCATCCTCCGGTCCGGCTGTGGCATCGCCCCGTGGTCAGGGGCGTGGCCACAGTCTGCGTCCCGCCCCTGACCAGCGGCAACCGTCGGTGGCGCGGGGTGGGGGATGGGGGCGACTTCGGACTTACTCATCTAGTGCCGGTCGCGGCACTAGCATGCCCGTGATCACCACCGGAGCTGATACGAGAGGGGCCCGCCATGCGTGCCGAGCAGTGGACCGGAGTTGTCACTTATCACGGTGAGGGGCCCAACTGGGACGCCAACACCGGACAGTTGAGGATCGTCGACATGCTGGCCGGGGACATCCTCACCTTCGACGCCGACGGCGCGTACGAACGGCAGCACGTCGGCGACGTCGCGGCGGCCTGGCGCTCCCGGCGCTCCGGTGGCATCGTGGCGGCCGTCGAACGGGGCTTCGTCCTGATAGCGGCGGACGGCACCGTCACCCGTGGCGACGAGCTGTGGTCCGACCCCCGGGTCCGGATGAACGAGGGCGGCTGCGACCCGGCCGGAAACTTCTACTGCGGGTCGATGGCCTACGACGCCCGCCCCGGCGCCGGTTCCGTGTACCGGCTCACTCCCGGCGGCGACATCTCCGTCGCGCACACCGGCGTGACCATTTCCAACGGCCTCGCCTGGGCCCCGGACGGCAGCTTCGCGTACTACGTCGACACCCCCACGCAGTCCGTCGCCCGGGTGACGGTCGACCCGTCGACCGGCCGGTTCTCCACCCCCGCGCCCTGGGTCACGATCGACCGCCGCGACGGCGCCCCCGACGGCATCACGGTGGATGCCGAAGGAGGCGTGTGGGTCGCTCTGTGGGGCGGGTCGGCGGTGCGTCGCTACACGGCCGACGGCACCCTGGACGAGGTGGTCGAGGTCAACGCCCGCCAGGTCAGCGCCTGTTCGTTCGGCGACGACGACTACGGCCGGCTGTTCATCACCACCTCGCGCCAGGACATCGCGGACGGCGACGACCCGGCGGCGGGCTCGGTGTTCACCGTGCGACCGGGGATCGCCGGACTCGCGCCGCTACCGTACGCCGGGTAGGTCACGGCGGGCGGCCCCGGCGGGCAGGTCACCGACGGCGGGCGGCCCCGGCGGGTAGCTCGTCCGCCGGGGCCGCCCGCCGTCATGCCCCCGGGTCACAGACTCGGCGCTCCCCAGACGGGGAACCAGCGGGCGAGATCGGGTTCGATCCGCAGGTCATCACCGAGAACCGCCCTGACCTGGAGTTCTCGCTGACTGTCGCGCTTCTCGACGGCGCCGGGCAGCGGTGCGAAGGGGTAGAAACTGCCGCGCTTGTAGAGATAGACCAGAGCGAGGGACCGCTGCTCGGGGTCCCGGAAGCTGAGCAGCGAGCAGAGGAGCTGCGGGCCGAAGCCGCCGTCCTGGAGCAGTGTGTTCACCGCGTGCAGATCGTTGACCAGGGCGGCCGTGTCGTCGGGCGACCGCTGCGCCAGCAGCCAGGTGTAGCCGTACGCGTCCTGGCTGAACGACACGGGCGGGCCGCTCCGGTCGGAGTCCGCGTCGAGCAGCTCCTGTACGTCCTGGCGGATCCGCGCGAATCCACCGCCCTCCACGCCCGCGAAGCAGACCGAGCCGAGCCCGGTGGGCGCGAATCCGGCACCGGCCTGGAGGGTGAGTGCGGCGGACGGCAGGGCGAAGAGCTGATCGAGGTTGGGGCGGACGGGCTTGCTGCGGCCGAGGATGGTGTCGAGAAGGCCCACGTGACCAGCTCCTCGCTGTGGCTGTGGTGACGGCTTTTCGCCGCCGGGTCCAGTACGGCCGGTAGGGCCGCCACGGCCGGTGAAGGCGGTGACGAATGGTGACGACCGGTGACGGCCGTTACGGGCGGGCCAGTTCGGCGGAGATACGGCCGAGCTGGTCCAGGCGCTGTTCGAGTGTCGGGTGGGAGGAGAGCAGCCGCCCCAGGCTCTCCTTCGAGGAGAACGCGGGGACGAAGAAGAAGGCGTTGTACGGTTCGGCCTTCCTCAGGTCTTCCGTCGGGATCCGCGCCATCTGGCCGCTCACCTTGGTCAGCGCAGAGGCGAGCGCCGACGGCCGACCGGTGAGCAGCGCGGCGGTGCGGTCGGCGGAGAGCTCGCGATACCGGGAGAGCAGCCGGGTCAGCAGAAAGCCGATCGCGTACACCACCGCGCTGACCAGCGGTATCAGCATGAGCGCGATACCGACGGGGTCGGAGCCCCGGCTCCTGGAGAGGCCGCTGAAGAGCGCGAACCGGGTGATCAGGCCCGCGAGCACGCCCAGGAAGGAGGCGATGGTCATGACCGCGACATCGCGGTGCGCGACATGCGACATCTCGTGCGCGAGGACTCCTTCCAGTTCCTCGGGCTCCAGCCTGCGCAGCAGGCCGGTGGTGGCACAGACGAGAGCGGTGCGCTCGCTCCTGCCGGTGGCGAAGGCATTGGGAATGTCGCTCTGCGCGACCGCCACCCGCGGTTTGGGCATATCGGCCAGCGCACAGATCCGGTCGATGGCGCCGTGCAGCTCCGGTGCCTGCTCGGGGGTCACTTCGCGCGCCCCCATGCTGAAGGCCGCGATGCGGTCGCTGAACCAGAACTGCGCGATGAACAGTGCACCCGCGAGGATCAGGATGATCGGCCAGGCGCCGTGCAGTACGGCGATCAGCACACCGACGAGGACCACATAGAGCAGACCGATCAGGAACATGGTGGTCACCATGCGTGTGGTCAGACCCCGGTCCGGGGTGTAGCGGGATTTTGTCATCGTCGCCCTCCAGTCGCTCACTCCTCTGTCAATCTTCCTCCTTTTCCGGCGAAACGGAGGAAGCCGGGTATATGGAAGGTGTAGGACTTGTCGCAGGCCAGCTAGGGGGCGCACGACGGCGCACTGCTGTACGCGGGGCTTACAGAACCCCGGGAAATGCCTCCCTTGCTGCCGCATGCCGGAGTGTTCAATGCATTACAGGGGCAGCCAGGCGTGTGCGAAGGAGGTAGAACAGGGTAAACGACAAAAACGTTTTGCCGGCCGTCAGTGGTAAGACTGGCAGTCAGTGGTAAGAGGGGGGTAGCGGCATGATCAGGGTTCTTGTTGTGCACAATGTGGGGCTGATCCGCTCGGCGCTGGTGGCATTGTTACGCTCGGAAACGGAGCTGGACGTGTCATCGGCAAGTGGACGTACGGCATTCCGCATGGCATACGGGGTTCCGCCCCATGTCTATGTGGCCGATATCGACTGTCTGGATTCCCTTGGGTGTGAAGGGGATGGAGTGGGGCCCACCCACCGTGACCTGGACCATGAGCCGGCGCTGCTGGTTCTCACCACCGCGCGGAAGCCGGGGGCCCTCCGTAAAGCTTTTGACGCGGGAGCTCTTGGATACGTCAACAAGGACGGTGAGCCGGGACGTTTAGTGGAAGGCATACACCAAGTCGCCCGAGGCGAGCGATTCATTGATGAATCGCTCGCTTTCGATTTCTTCCAGGCGGCGAAGATGCCGTTGACACCACGTGAACTGAGCGTTCTCGCACTGGCTGCCGACGGGGCGCCGATCGATGAAATAGCGAGATCGCTGCATCTTTCCAAGGGGACGATACGCAACTACCTGGCGGCCGCCATACGGAAGGTCGGTGGACGTAACCGACTGGACGCCGTTCGAATATCGCAGGGCGCGGGCTGGCTGTGAGCCGGTACGAGCCGGCCGCCATCGGCTCGGCCGTCCTCAGTGGTCGTCGGCTCCGGCTCCGTCTCTGTCACCGGCTCCGTCAGCCGCTCTGCCAGTGGCCCACCAGATCACGGTAGAGCGCGGACCGGACGAGCAACTCGTCATGGGTTCCGTACGCGGGCCTGGTCCCGTCCAGCACCAGGACGCGGTCCGCGCGGCGCGCGGAGGACAGGCGGTGCGCGACAACGATCAGCGTGCCGGGACGTTCGGCCAGCGCCAGTTCCGCCCGCGCCTCGGCGACCGGATCCAGATGGCAGGTGGCCTCGTCCAGGAGCATGAGGGGCGCGGGGGACAGATACGCGCGGCACAGGGACAGCAACTGGCGCTCGCCCTGCGACAGTTTGGCGGGCTCGACCGGGGCGTCCAGCCCGCCGAGCCGTTCGATCAGGCCGTCGGCGCGCAACGCGCCGACGGCCAGGCCGAGTTCGGCGGCCGACGCGTCAGGACGCAGATGCAGCAGGTTGTCGCGGACCGTACCGGTGAACACGTACGCCTGCTGCGGTATCAGCACCCGCTGCTCCGCCAGGTCGCCCGCGTCCCGGCCCGACACGGGCCTGCCCGCCAGCAGAACGGTTCCCCGGTCGGGGGAGAGGAGCCCCGCGATGACGCCCGTGAGGGTGGACTTGCCGATACCGCTCGGGCCCACTACCGCCACATGCGAGCCCTGTTCGACGACCAGATCGAGACATTCCAGCACCGGCGGCGCACCGGGCCCGTACGCCAGGGTCACGGAGCGGACCTCGGCGGCGGGAGGCATCCGGTGTGACCCCGGTCCGCCGCCGTCCCGCCGAGTACCGCCTCTCGTCGTCACTCGGGCGGGGAGGGGCGCGGATATGGGGGGAAGAGTCTCCGCGGTTCCTTTACCGGCCGTACCGTCCTCGAACCGGTCCAGCACCACCAGCAGCCGGGTACCCGCCGCGCCCAGCGCCGTCATCAGCGTGTGGAGGGCGGGCAACAGGGCCTGGACGAGATAGGCCAGGGCCCCCACCATGGCGCCGGCCGTCACCCCCTGGTCCAGCAGCCATGGAGTGGCGGCCAGTAGCAGGATCACGGGCAGCTGGCCGGCCACCCCCAGCGCCAGGGTCCGGACGGCCGCCCAGCGGGCCAGGACGCGCGACGCCCGTGCTCCCGCGTCGATCAGCCGCTCCGTACGGTCCGCCACCTCCGCCTGCGTACCGCACGCCACGATGTCACGCAGCCCGGCGCCGATCGTGCCGACCCGGTCGGCGATGGCCTCGTCCAGGTCCAGGAAGGCCCGCTGGGCGGTGGCCATCGGCGCGAGCGTGGCGAGGAACAGCAGCAGCCCCAGCAGCAGCGGCGGCAGGACCACCAGCAGGAACTGCGGCGCCAGCGTCAGCAGCCCGGCCAGCGCTCCCACCGTGGTGAAGACGAAGGACCGCGCGGTGAGCACCAGCCCGGCGAAACTGTCCCGCACGATCTCGGTCTGATGGGTGAGCCGCGAGACCGCGCCGCCGTCCGCCCGCGCGGGGTCGGCCACGGCCCGCCGCAGCGACTGCGACACCGCCCGCCGGACCAGGGCGTCCCGCAACGGCTCGACGAGCGCGGTGAGTTGGGTGAAGACACCACGAACGAGCGGGCCGCCGACCAGGATCGCGGCCGCCGCCACGGCCAGCCAGCCGAGGCCGACTCCCGTATGTCCGGCCAGGAAACCGCGGTCGAGGGCCCGTGCCAGGCAGTACCCGCCGAGGAAGGTCTGCGCGGACTCCAGCAGGGACCAGCCGGCGAGCCGGACCAGGACACCCTTTCTGCGCAGCAGGAAACGCCTGCCCTGCGGCAGGATCCGGCGCAGCGCCCCCCGGCCTTCCGCGTCCCGGCCCTTCGCGTGCAGGCTGTCCATCTTCCGGGCGGCCGTATCCGCGGCCGTCACCGGGCGGGCCGTTCCGCGGAGGTGTCCGCCGCGAGCCCTGTCCCGGACGGTACGGGAGTGTCCGGCACCGGCACCGGCACCGGCACGTGCGCGGATGCCGAGTCCGATTCCGATTCCGATTCCGGGACCGGGACCGGGACCGGGACCGAGTCCGATTCCGGCACCGCGAAGACCTCGCGGTACGCCGGGAACCGCCACAGGTCCGCGTGCGGGCCCACCGCCCGTACCCGCCCCTCCTCCAGCCAGATCACCAGGTCCGCCCGGACCGCCGAGGAGAGCCGGTGCGCGATGATCAGCCGGGTGCCCGCCCGGACCTCCTGGACCAGCGCGCGCTCCACCTGGCGTTCGGTGACCGTGTCCAGGCTGGAGGTCGCGTCGTCGAGTATCAGCAGCCGCCCGGCGTGCGCGAACGCACGTGCCAGACCCAGCCGTTGGAGTTCGCCGCCGGACAGTGGCGCGTCGCCCGGCGGCGTGTCGTACCCGTACGGCAGCAGTCGTACGAACGCGTCCGCGCTCGCCGCACGCGCCGCCGACCGCACCCGGCTCGCGGGGACCGGCTCGGCGCCGGAGGCCAGAGCCTCGCCGATCGTGTCGCCGAACAGCACCGGCCGTTCGAAGGCGTACCCGACCTCACGGCGCAACTGGCCGTGCTCGACAGCCTCCAGACGTACGCCGTCGAGCCGTACGTGCCCCTCGTCCGGATCGGTGAGCCGGCCGGCGACGGCGGCCAGCATGGATTTGCCCGCCCCCGAACGCCCCACCACAGCGGCCGAGACGCCCCCGGGGATCTCCAGGTGCACGTCATGGAGCAGGGTCTGGCCGTCGCGCACGACCCTGACCCCGCGCAGTTCGAGCGTGCCCGGCCCGTCGGGCGGCAACGACTCGGTGCCGTACGTCAGGGCGGGCAGGGCCAGCAGTTCGCCGGTCCTGCGGGCCGCGGAACGGCTCCGTACCAGCGAGCCGAGCAGACCCGCGACCGCGCCCACACCCGCGGCCAGCGCCGCGTAGCGGGAGGCGGCCATCAGTTCGCCGACGCTGATCGCGCCCGAGGCCAGCCGGGTGCCGCCGACCGCCAGGACCCCGGTCGTCAGGAGGGGCATCAGGACGCCGCTGCGGGCGACGGCCCGGCCGTGCACACTCCACATGCGCGCGCCCTGGGCGCTGAGTTCGGGCAGGGGCGCGAGGATGCGGGCACGCTCCCGCTCCGCCGTGCCCGCGGCGGCGATGGTCCGCGCCCCGCCCAGCGCCTCGACGAGCCGGGCGGCGATGTCCGACTGCACCCGCTGGTAGCGCGCGACGCTGTCGGAGGAATCACGGGTGAAGGCGCGCAGCACCAGGACGAGCAGGGGCAGACCGACGAGGAAGGCCAGAGCTGTCCAGAGGTCGATGAGGAACAGGGCGACGATCGCCCCGGCGGGAGCGAGCAACGACGCGGCGACGGACGCACCGGTCACCGGCGCGATGCCGGCCTCCGTCGCGTTCGCGGACAGCCGGGCCGCCACATCGCCGGGCGAGAAGCGGGCGCCGTGTTCCGGTCGCGCCGCGAGGAACCGGCTCAGGCCACGGACCCGCAGCCAGGCGGTCGACCGGGCGTTGGCCGTCCCGCTCACCAGGGCGACCAGAGCGTCGAGAAGCACCTCCGCGGCGACCGCGACGGCACACAGGGTGAGCCAGAAACCGGCCTCGTCGTCGCGGTTCAGCAGCAGGTCCAGCGTCCGGCCGATGACCGCGGGCAGTGCGAGGGACGCGACGGCCGACGCGGCGGAGCAGACGAACACCGCCGAGGTACGGCCCGCGCTGTGCCGGGCGGCGGCGAGCAGCAGACCGCGGCCGGCCCGCTCCGAAGCCGACGGGTCGCGGGGGCCGGAGGCGCTGAGAGAGCCGCGGGGACCGCGCGAGCCACGACGCGGGAACACCATCAGGGAGGGGCCTCCTCCGGTCCAGGGGCACGAAAGCTCTCCGGGGGCGGGAAGGTCCCGGGCGGTCAACCGCCCGGGACCACGTGCCCCTCCCGGCAGGGTCTGCCCCGTCACGGCGCACACCCTGCCGGTCGTGGCGCAGGTTCAACCCCCACCCGCCGGATGGGCTGACCCTCCGGCGGGACCTGTGACCGACGGCGTCAGCCACAGGCGTTGACGCTTGGCGTCAGTTGCAGGTGGTGACGCTCAGGCTGCTGTCACCACAGAGCAGCAGGCTCGCGCGGCTGCCGCCGGTCGCGACCTCGCCGGTGGCCTCTTCCTTCGGGGTCTCCATCGACTGCAGGTCGAGAAGGGTCATGATGTTTCCTCTCATTGGGGACGTTGTGCTCGGTTACGGCTCCCGGAAGGAGCCGGCTCTAGGGCCGCCTGAGCGGCGGGAGGAACGGCAGCTGCGCCGGCCGTTCGTGCGAAGCGGCGGCGAGCGCCAGGAGAGCGCCTGCGGTGCCGGTCGAAAGGTCCATGGACAGCCGCATCATCTGCTCGCCGGGGAAGGCGAGATGGCCCTGGTACGCCATGGCGTGCCAGGCGAGTGCGTCCATCTGCCTTCGTACGTCGGCGACTTCGGTGCCGGGTCCGGTGGCTGTCGTACGGCTGAGGTACAGCACCATGCCGGCGGCGCCGCGGAAGAGGCCGGGCTGCGCGTAGAAGGTGGCCTGCGCCGCCCGTACGATCTCGCCGCGCGCCCGCTCGAACTCCTCGTCGGCGCGATGGGCGAGATAGTCGTCGAGCACCATGCCGATGCCCACACTGCCCGCTCCCAGGTAGGGCATCGTCCGCCAGCCCTCGTCGACCTGGAGGGTGCCGCCGGCGCTGACCTTGCACCGGGCCAGATCGCGCCGCAGCGCGTCGGCAGCGAGGTCCAGCAGCGCGGTGTCACGGGTGCGTTCGTAGAGGCGGACGAAGAGCAGGGCGACGCCTGCCGCGCCGTGCAGCAGCCCGGCACGGGGCAGTTGGCCTCCCGGCCGGGCCGGATCGCCGGACAACGAGCGGGCCGCCAGGTCGGCGCAGCGCAGCGCCGCCGTGTGCAGCGCGGACTCCCCGGACTGGGACGCGAGGTCGTTCAGTGCGAGACCGAGACCGGCGGCGCCGCCGTGCAGATCGGACGGGATGCCCTCCCACGGCTGATCCAGCGTCAGCTCGGCCAGTTCCAGGGCGTGTTGGGTATGTCCGAGCCGGTTCAGTGTCCAGGCCAGACCCGCCAGGCCGTCGTAGAAACCGAGCGGTGTGCCCGAGGCGGGCTGCTTGCTCCGCAGCAGCAGCCACTCCTCCGCCGGCCCGCACCGGTCGGCGCCGCTCTCGTCCAGCGCGTACAGCACCCCCGCGGCGCCGTAGCCGAAGGACAGACCGCCGCCCGCCGTGGCGAACTGGGCGATGTCGCCGGGGAAGTAGCGGTCCTCGCGGTCCAGGGAGGCGGAGGCGAGGATGGCCCTCACCATGGAGTCCCGGCTGCGCGGCCAGTCGGCCGGCTCGGCCGGAAGATACCGCCCCTCGTCGGCGCGAGGCCCGGGGATACGAGCGGGGTGCTCGACGGTACGAGCGGGGCGCCCACCGGTACTCGCGAGGCCGGAATCGCTCGCGGGGTCACGGAGTATCTCGGCCACCGCCTCGTCCAGGAACGCGCGCTCGACGGGGAACTGCCGCGCCACCACCTCCGCCAGATGCGCGGCCTTCGCCCGGTCGACGGCGAAGAGACTGGTCAGCGGTATGAAGAGGGCCAGCCGCAGACAGGCGAGGGCATACCGGTCGACATCGAAGCCGCGCCGGTCGTACGGAGCGACGAAGGCCGGATTGGCCACGGTCTGACGCCCGTTGTCATCGATGTGCGCCGCCGCCTCGAAGTCGAGAAGCACCACCGACGACTCGTCCTCGGACACCATGATGTTGAACAGATGCAGGTCGTTGAAGACGACCCCGCGCCCGTGCACCGCCGCGACGGCCTCCTCGACCAGGCCGTGGATCCGGCGCGCCCACGCGGTGTACTCGGCGAGCCGTTCGGCGCCCGGTTCGGGGTCGATCAGCGGGTGCCGGCGGGCGAAGAAGGTGTTCAGGGGCTTGCCCTCGACGTATTCGAGTACGAGGAAGTGATGGCCCCCCATGACGAAACTGTCCAGGACCTCGGGGGTGCATCTCAGCCCCGACAGCCGTTCCAGCGCGTCCTGTTCGCGCTTGAGACGGGTCACCGCGTCGGCCCCGTCGGCGGCCAGCCCCGCATGCGGACGGGCCTCCTTGAGTACGACCTTCTCGCCGGTTCTGCTGTCCCGGCCGGCATAGACCCCGCCGCCGTTGGAGAAGTGCAGTGCCTGCTCGATCGTGTACGGCAGGTCGGCGACGGTCATGGCCTTCCGCGCCTCCAGATGCGGCCGGAGGAAGGCGGGCGGGGCGACCCAGTCGGGTATCCGGAACACCGGGCCCCGCAGGTCCGGAACGAGTTTCCCTTCGCCGTTCTCGACGGCCGGGCGGAGTTCGCCGTCGGCGTCGTAGCAGTTGCGCTGGGTGAAGCTGCCGTAGCGCAGGTGGACCGGGCCCTCGCCCCAGCGCAGGTCGCTCAGGATGTACGGCCCCGGCTCACCGGCCAGCAGGCTGTCGAGTTCCGAGGCGATCGTGCCGCACTCCAGGACGCCCGCCGGGTAGACGGTGATGAACTTCCCGCTGGCTGCGCGGTCCGCGTATTTGGCGTTGCGGGTGTGCAGCAGGTATCTGCTCGGCACGAACTTGAAGGCGATGTTGCGCGGTACGCAGTACTCCATGACCCGGTCCAGCACTGACTCGGCGTTGTCCAGACACGCCGACACATGGATCTTCCAGCCCTGGGACGGCAGTTGGCCGTCCAGCGGGCGCCATGCAAGCCAGTCGCCGGTGCGGTGCTGCTGCCAGCCGGCGGGGGCGGGCCGCAGAGCGGCCTCGTACGGGGCCTGACGGCCCGTGCCGACGGTGGACGACAGCCGGTGCGGTGAGTCGTAGAAATGCCGGTCGGCATCACAGAATACGGCGTATCCCTTGTTCACACGCGCTCCCTCGTGTTCGCACGCGCTCCCTCGGCCGGCGACAGCGCCAACCGTGTCATGGCGGTGGAAACGCGAGACAGTCGCCGATGTCACTTCTCCGACATGGACTACGCACGAGTAACCAGTGATGAAACACGGCGAAATGAGGCGACGTGAGGTGACACGCGGTGAGGGACGAGCGGTGAGCGGAAGGGCGCCGGGCCGAAGCGGGGCGAGGGACCGGCGGACGTCGAGGTCCGCCGGTCCCGGTGCGGGCCCGTTGCCCGCTCGTGCCCTGCGGGCGCTTTACAGCGCCGGGTAGGCGTTCTTCATCAGTTCCTGGAACTGCGCGGAGAACCAGTCACCGGAGAGCGGCGCGTTGCCCAGAGCGCCGGACATATGGTTGTTGTTGCGCGGGTTGCCCGTGTAGGCCGGGTCGCACATCTGGTCGAATCCCTTGCCCTGGTCGTTCGGGATCACCTTGCTCGCGCCGTCGGACTCGCCCGGGGGCTTCATCCAGACGTACGCGTCGATCCCGGTGGCGGGCGATGCCTTCGGCCGTTCGCCGAGTCCGGCACCGGCCTGGTTGCACCAGTTGCCCAGATGGATCCTGCGGTCGTAACGGCCGCCGTCCACATAGGTGTCCACACTGGTCTGCGCGCCGGGTCCGCCGGGCCTGGCCGTACCGCCCCAGCCGTTGCGGGAGGTGTCGATCAGCATGCCGATGCCCGAGGGGAAGCCGACATTGACCGCTTCCTGACGGAACGCCTGCGCGAACGACTGCTCGTCGACGTACCGGTTCCAGTCCACCCACTTCGACTCGCGCACCGACTTGCCCGCGACGCTGTCGTTGATGGTGAAGTTGTTCTCCTTCGTCGCACCGTAGTTGGCGGTGTTGACGATGAAGCCGTGCACCTTGTCGACCGTGCTGCCCTCGGCCGTCGCGGCCTGCTTGAACATCTGCGCCGAGGCGTTGAAGTTGTCGTCCCAGCCGATCCAGCCGTGGTGGCCCGCGTCCACGTAGTTGTAGACGTTGGGGACGGCGCCCAGGTGGTTGAGGGCGTAGCCGACACCCTTGATGTAGTTGCCGTTCGCCTTCATCACATCGCACTGCGGCGTGGCGGTCACGCGCGGGCTGACGTTGGTGACCAGGTTGGGCAGGGAGTCGATCTCGACGGTCGTCACGATCCGCAGGCCCGCGTACTTGCTGTCGGCCAGGATGGCGGCGATCGGGTCGATGTACTCCTTCTGGTAGCGGGTGATCTCGGTCGGACCGAGCTCACCGTTGGAGGCGAGCGCGGCGCAGTCGCGGCCCGGCAGGTTGTAGATGACGAGCTGGACGACGAACGGCCTGCCGGCCGCCTGCCGTACCGCCTCGTCGAGGTGGTCGCGCAGCCCCATGCCGTTGCCCACGCCCTCGATGGCCGCGATCCGGTCCAGCCAGACACCCGTCGGCTGACGGGATATCCGGCTGCCGCCCGTCTCGGCGGCGGCCTTCGCGGACCATTCGGGGTTCACGTACACCCCGGCGCCCGTATACGGGTTGTCGACCTTGGCGTTCGCGGGCGGCGGATCGGTCGGGTCCGTGGGATCCTCGCCGCCCGACGTGTTGCAGGTGACGCCGTTGAGCTTGAAGGCGGCGGGCACCGCGTTGGTCCCGGTGGCGGTGGCGTTGAAGCCGAAGGAGGCCGAGGCGCCGGTGGCCAGGGTGCCGTTCCAGCTCGCGTTGGTGGCGGAGACGGCCGTGCCGCTCTGGGTGACCGTGGAGCTCCAGCCCTGTGTCACCTTCTGGTTGCCGGCGAAGTTCCACTCCAGCTTCCAGGAGCTCACGGCGTCACCGGTGTTGGTCACGGCGACCGCGGTGGTGAAGCCGCCCGACCAGGAGCTCTGGATCGAGTAGTCGACGGTGCAGCCGGCCGCCGCCGCGGAGGCGGGGCCGTCCAGCGCCGTCACGGTGCCGGCGGCCGCGGCGACCAGCGCGTACGCGGCGAGCACCGCGGTGCGGGTACGGCGTGGAGGTGAGGTGGTGCGGCTCATGAGAGTCCCTTCAGATGGTCACGGAGTCCCACGCCGAAGGAGGTCGGCGTGCCGTTGTAGTCGCTGATCAGGGAGGGGCCCGAAGAACAGTCCCAGGTGTTCCAGGTCCAGCCGAGGTACGAGGAGCCATGGCTGTCGAGCCAGGCCATGACCCGGTCGACATAGCCGTGCGCGCAGGTGTTCTCGCCGATCTCGCCCGCCACGAGAGGCACTTTGGCTGCCACCGGGGCGAGTTGTTCGTTCCAGCAGCTCTCGTTCGCGCAGGCGTTGAAGTTGTACGAGTGCCAGGCGGCGGCGACATTGCCGGCCGGGTCGGACGGCCGGTACGCGAGCCACTGCCGCAGGTCGTTCGAGTAGGCGATGCCGGGGATCAGCACCACGTTCTGGGCGCCGGCCGCCCGTACCGCGTTCAGCAGGGTCTGCATCCCGGCCACCGGGTAGTCGATCCCCGGGCAGTTGCCGCCGTCGCGCCAGCAGGTCCAGGCGGCGTCCGGGCTGGTGGTGGCCCGGTCCGGGAACGGCTCGTTGAACAGGTCGAAGACCACGGCCGGATCGCTCTTGAAGGCCGTCGCCACCGAGGTCCAGAACGCCGGTGTGTACCGCGCGTCCGGCATCGGCTTCTGGCAGGTCGCGTACTCGGTGTCCGGGCAGTGGTTGTCATTGCCCGTGTACTTCCCGTGGGTCCAGTGCAGTTCCAGGACCGGTGTGATGCCGTGCGCCTCCAGCCTGGTCACATACGCCTTGACCGCGTTGATGTAATTCGCTCCGGAATAGGCCGCGTTCACATGCGGGAGGCCGAGCCAGCACTCCTCGTTGAGCGGCACCCGTACGGTGTTCACCTTCCAGTCCGCGATGGCTCGCACGGACGCGTCGTCGACCGGACCGTCGAAGATTCCGTGCCCCTGGACGCACATGAACTCGCCGCCGGAGCGGTTGACTCCGAGCATGCGGCGGGTCGCGCCGTTCTCGTCGACCAGCTTGTTGCCGGACACGCGCAGTTTCGGTGGGGCGCCGCCGGGTTCGGGCGGATCGGTCGGCGGGTCCGTGGGGTCACCGGGGCCCGCGTCGCCGTTGCAGGTGACGCCGTTGAGCCTGAACGTCGTGGGTGCGGGGTTGGACCCCGACCAGGAGGCGGTGAATCCGGCGCCGACCGAGCCGCCGGTGGCGATCTTTCCGTTCCAGCTCTCATTGACGGCGGTCACGGTCCTGCCGGACTGAGACCACTTCCCGCTCCAGCCCTGGGTCACCTTCTGGCTTCCGGGGAAGTCGAAGGTGAGGGACCAGTTCTCGATCGGTGGTCCGTTGTTGGTCAGCGTGACACCGCCCTGGAAGCCGCTGTCCCACTGACTCGTGGTGCTGTATTCGACGGTGCAGGTGGCAGCGGTTCCCGACGCGGTCACCTGTGGAACAAGGGCGGTACCCGCCATGGCCAAGGCCGCGGCGGCCAACAGCGCACTGAGGCGCGGTGGTGGTCGCATGGAGCGACTCCTCGATGGCCGATACGCCGCCTGACACGGCGTATGACTGATGGAAGCGCTCCCACTGGTTCTGTTCGACGGTAGCGCCGAAGTGGCATGAGTCAACAGTCCAGTTGACTTCTTTTACCCGCGAACTCGCCTGGACGTGGGTCGTGTTCAAACTCTTGACACCTTCGCGGTCCCGCTCGACGCTTGGGAGCGCTCCCACTGGTTCGTACCCCCCACACACCCGCACCGGACCGCGAGGAGGACCACCCCATGCTCGTCTCACGAGGATCCCCACCAGGGGCGCCGCCGCCGATCACCAGGCCGCGCCGGCGGCGTGGAGTGCGGCGGCTGCTGACCGCGCTGGCGGCCGCCCTGTCGCTGCCGCTGGGTCTGACCGCGGTCAACGGAACTCCCGCGCACGCCGCCGCTGTCCAGTGCGGTGTCGACTACAAGACGAATGACTGGGGCTCCGGCTTCACGGCCGATCTCACCGTCACCAACCGGGGTACGGACGCCCTCGACGGCTGGACGCTCACCTACGGTTACGGCGGCAACCAGACCCTCACCAGCGGCTGGAACGGCGTCTGGACGCAGTCGGGGAAGACCGTCACCGTCAAGAACGCCTCCCACAACGGGAAGATCGCACCCGGCGCGGCGGCCACCACTGGTGCCAACTTCACCTACAGCGGCGCCAACACCGCGCCCACGGTCTTCGCCGTCAACGGCGTGACCTGCGCCGGCGCGCACCAGCCGCCCCTCGCCGTGCTGACCTCCCCGGCCCCCGGGGCGGTGTTCAGCGCGGGCGGCACCATCCCGATGGCCGCCACCGCGGTCGCCGCCGACGGCGCCGGAGTCACCAAGGTCGAGTTCTACAGCGACACCACGCTGCTCGGCACCGACACCACGTCCCCCTATACCTTCGACTACGCGAACATCCCGGCCGGTGACCTCTCGCTCTACGCCAAGGCGTACGACGGCCAGGGCGCCTCCGCCGAGTCCACCCCGGTCGGCGTGCGCGTCGCCACCGGCCCGTCGCTGGTCGCCACCCCCGCCCAACTCGGCGTGCAGCAGGGGAAGACCGGCACGTTCGGGGTCAAGCTCTCCGCCCGGCCGACCGCCGCGGTGACGGTCACCGTCGCCCGCACCGCGGGCAACACCGCTCTGACCGTCGCCGCCGGCGGAAGCCTCACCTTCACCACCGCCAACTGGGACACCGCCCAGCAGGTGACCGTCGCCGCCGCGGCCACCGGCACCGGCGCCGCCACCTTCACCGCGACCGCGCCGGGACAGACCAAGGCCGATGTCACCGTCACCCAGCTGGCGGCGGCCGCCGGCTACGACGCCCGGTTCCTGGAGCTGTACGGCAAGATCACCGACCCGGCCGCCGGCTACTTCTCGCCGGAGGGAATCCCGTACCACTCCGTGGAGACGCTGATCGTCGAGGCGCCCGACCAGGGGCACGAGACGACATCCGAGGCGTACAGCTATCTGATCTGGCTCCAGGCCATGTACGGCAAAGTCACCGGCGACTGGGCCAAGTTCAACGGCGCGTGGGACATCATGGAGAAGTACATGATCCCCACCCACGCCGACCAGCCCACGAACAGCTTCTACACGGCGTCGAAGCCCGCCACCTACGCGCCGGAGTGGGACCAGCCCTCCCAGTACCCCTCGCAGCTCAACAGCAATGTGCCGGTCGGGAACGATCCGATCGCGGGCGAGCTGAAGAGCGCGTACGGCACCGACGACATCTACGGCATGCACTGGATCCAGGACGTCGACAACGTCTACGGCTTCGGCAACGCGCCCGGCAAGTGCGAGGCCGGACCGGCCGACACGGGCCCCTCGTACATCAACACCTTCCAGCGCGGGGCACAGGAATCCGTCTGGGAGACGGTCACCCAGCCCACCTGCGACGCCTTCAAGTACGGCGGCAAGAACGGCTACCTCGACCTGTTCACCGGGGACGCCGCCTACGCCAAGCAGTGGAAGTTCACCAACGCTCCGGACGCCGACGCCCGGGTCGTGCAGGCCGCCTACTGGGCCTCGGAATGGGCCAAGGAGCAGGGCAAGGGCAGCCAGGTGTCGGCCAATGTCGCCAAGGCGGCGAAGATGGGCGACTACCTCCGCTACGCCATGTACGACAAGTACTTCAAGAAGATCGGCAACTGCGTGGGCGAGACCGCCTGCGCCGCGGGCAGCGGGAAGAACAGTTCGCACTACCTGCTCTCCTGGTACTACGCCTGGGGTGGCGCCACCGACACCTCGGCCGGCTGGGCCTGGCGCATCGGCTCCAGCTTCGCGCACAGCGGCTACCAGAACCCGATGGCAGCCTGGGCCCTGAGTTCGTACGCCGACCTCAAGCCCAAGTCCGCCACCGGCCAGCAGGACTGGAGCACCAGTCTCAAGCGGCAGGTGGAGTTCTACCGCTGGCTCCAGTCCTCCGAGGGCGGCATCGCGGGCGGCGCCACCAACAGCTGGCAGGGGCGCTACGCCCAGCCTCCGGCCGGCACGTCGACGTTCTACGGCATGTACTACGACGAGGCCCCCGTCTACCACGACCCGCCGTCCAACCAGTGGTTCGGCTTCCAGGCGTGGTCGATGGAGCGGGTCGCGGAGTACTACAACAGGACGGGTGACTCGGCCGCCAAGGCGGTGCTGGACAAGTGGGTCACCTGGGCGCTGTCCAAGACCACCGTCAACCCCGACGGCACCTACCGGATCCCGTCGACCCTCCAGTGGTCCGGCAAGCCCGACACCTGGAACGCGACCACCCCCGGCGCCAACGCCGGTCTGCATGTCACCGTCGCCGACTACACCGACGACGTGGGCGTGGCCGCCGCCTACGCCAAGACGCTCTCGTACTACGCGGCGAAGTCCGGCCACGCCGCCGCCAAGAGCACCGCCAAGGCGCTGCTCGACGGCATGTGGGACCACCACCAGGACGCCCTGGGCATCGCGGTCCCCGAAACCCGCGCCGACTACAGCCGGTTCGACGACCCGGTCTATGTCCCGAGCGGCTGGACCGGCGCCATGCCCAACGGGGACAGGATCGATTCCGCTTCGACCTTCGCGTCGATCCGGTCCTTCTACGAGAGCGACCCGGCCTGGTCCAAGGTCGAGGCCTACTTGAACGGTGGGGCGGCGCCGAGCTTCACGTACCACCGCTTCTGGGCACAGGCGGACATCGCGCTGGCTCTCGGCGCGTATTCCGATCTCTTCGAGTAGCTCTCTTCGAGTAGCTCTCTTCGAACAGCGTCTCCTGCGCGGCGACGGTGGAGGGCCCCGGCATGTGCCGGGGCCCTCTGCGATGCGCCGGGTCCTGCGGCGCACGTCCGGTATGCGTACCGGTGCCCGCGCGGGGTTTTCAAGTCCCGTTCCGCTACGACCGTTTGATGACCGTTTGCCTTTATCAAAAGGGCAACACAAGGTCAAATCCTGGTTTCCGGCCTATTCGAAACTGACCGTTCGATGCAACTCTCTGGACGGCTCTTCGCGCGTAGACAAGCGTGACGGGTCCGCTTTTTGACACCCGCACAGATCAGCACGCTCAGGTGGTGGCTCCCCCAAGGCCACCCCTCCCCACACGGAGCCGCTCGCCGGGCGGCCCGACCCTTTTGGAGACTGAGTGAGACTCGTAGCTTCCACCCCCAGGAAGAACACCGCCCGTGTCGCCGCGCTGGTCGCCTCCGCCGCCATGGTGGTCGTCGGCGTCCAGTCGGGACCGGCCAGCGCCGCGCCCGACACCGCCCGCGAGAAGGGCGCCACCGCCGTGGCGTTCACGCCCGAGCAGCGCGTCGAAGCCATCAAGTCCGCCCAGGCGGACACCGCGAGCGAGGCCACGTCCCTCGGGCTGGGCGCGCAGGAGAAGCTGGTTGTCCGGGACGTCATCAAGGACGCCGACGGCACGGTGCACACCCGGTACGAGCGGACCTACGCGGGCCTGCCCGTGCTCGGCGGCGACCTGGTCGTCCACCAGGCCCCCAACGGCAAGGCCAGTGTCACCAAGGCGACCACGGCCCGAATATCCGTGGCCTCCACCGACGCCGAGGTCGGCTCGGCCGGCGCGAAGAAGACCGCGCTGAAGGCGGCTTCGGCGGAGAAGACCGCCAAGGCGGCGGCCGACACCGCCCCCCGCAAGGTGATCTGGGCGGCCACCGGCACGCCCGTACTGGCCTGGGAGACCGTCGTCAAGGGCGTCCAGCCCGACGGCACGCCGAGCGCGCTGCACGTCGTCACCGACGCGGCCACGGGCAAGGAGCTGTTCCGCGACGAGGCCATCGAGACCGGCACCGGCACCGGCGAGTACAACGGCAAGGTGACGCTCGGCACCACCAAGAGCGGCAGCACGTACAGCCTCACCGACAGCGGCCGCGGCAACCACAAGACGTACGACCTGAACCAGAAGACCTCCGGCACCGGCACGCTCTTCACCGACGCCGACGACGTGTGGGGCGGCGGCCGTCAGAGCGCGGGCGTGGACGCGCACTACGGTGCGGCGGAGACCTGGGACTTCTACAAGGAAGTGCTCGGCCGCAACGGCATCAAGAACAACGGCGTCGCGTCCTACTCCCGTGTCCACTACGGCAACAGCTATGTGAACGCGTTCTGGGACGACAGCTGCTTCTGCATGACGTACGGCGACGGCTCCGGCAACGCCAACCCGCTCACCTCGCTGGACGTGGCCGCGCACGAGATGAGCCACGGCGTCACCTCCGCCACCGCCAACCTGACCTACAGCGGTGAGTCCGGCGGTCTCAACGAGGCGACCTCCGACATCTTCGCCACCGCGGTCGAGTTCTACTCCGCCACCGCGAGCGACCCGGGCGACTACCTCATCGGCGAGAAGATCGACATCAACGGTGACGGAACCCCGCTTCGTTACCAGGACAAGCCGAGCAAGGACGGCGGCTCGAAGGACTACTGGTCGTCCACGCTGGGCAACCTCGACGTCCACTACTCCTCGGGCCCGGCCAACCACTTCTTCTACCTGCTGTCCGAGGGCAGCGGCGCGAAGACCATCAACGGAGTGAGCTACAACAGCCCCACGTCCGACGGCTCCACGGTCACCGGCATCGGCCGGGACGCGGCCACGAAGATCTGGTACAAGGCGCTCACCACGTACATGACGTCCAGCACCAACTACGCGAAGGCGCGCACCGCGACGCTCAGCGCGGCGGGCGCCCTGTACGGCACGACCAGCACCCAGTACAAGGCGGTCGGCGCCGCCTGGACCGCGATCAACGTCAAGTGACCCGTACGGTCCGATGTGACTGACGGGTAGCACACGGGGCACGGGCCCGCGCGTTCGTTCGCGCGGGCCCGCGTTCGGTTCCGGACCGGTCCGGACTGGTCCGGCCCGCTCCGGGGTGATCCGAGGCGATCCGGGGTGATCAAGCCCGTCCGCCGGTCGACGCCCTCCACCGGTCGGCACGCTCCAGGTGAGGGATCGGGGCGCGCGAACTAGGGTGCGCATCATGGCCGGACATAACGGGCGGGGGAGCGGCGAGGACGCCCCCGCGGAGCCGGACCCGCGGCGCTGGAAGGCGCTGGCGGTGTGTCTGGTGGCGGGGTTCATGACGCTGCTGGACGTCTCCATCGTCAATGTCGCGCTGCCCTCCATCCGAACGGGGCTGCGCACCTCGGAGGCCGATCTCCAGTGGGTGCTGTCCGGATACGCGCTCGCCTTCGGGCTGTTCCTGATCCCCGCCGGGCGGCTGGGCGACGCCCGCGGCCGGCGCGCGGTGTTCATGGCGGGGCTCGCTCTCTTCACCCTCTCCTCCGCGGCCTGCGGAGCCGCCCTGTCCAGCCTCTGGCTGGTGATCGCCCGGCTGGTGCAGGGCCTCGCGGGCGGCATGGTCGCGCCACAGATCTCCGCGCTGATCCAGCAGATGTTCTCCGGCCGGGAGCGGGGCCGGGCGTTCGGCATGTTCGGCACGGTGGTCGGAATCTCGACCGCCGTCGGGCCGCTGCTGGGCGGACTGCTCATCGAGGCGGCCGGAGCGCGGGAGGGCTGGCGGTGGGTGTTCTACGTCAATCTGCCGCTGGGCATCGTCTGCCTGCTGCTGGCCCGCAGGCTGCTGCCGGACACCCCGTCGGCCGGCCATGTCCGGATCCGCGACCTCGACCCGTTCGGCGTGCTGCTGCTCGGCGGCGGAGTACTGGCGCTGCTGCTGCCCTTCGTGCAGCAGCAGGAATGGCACGGCGACGAGAAGTGGCTGCTGCTGGTGGTCGCGGCCCTGCTGCTGGCCGGCTTCGTGAAGTGGGAGTCACGGTGCCGGCCGGGCGGCACCCAGCCGGTGCTGGACCTGTCCCTCTTCCGGGTCCGCGCCTTCTGGCTGGGCTGTCTGCTGATCCTGCTGTACTTCGCCGGGTTCACCTCGATCTTCTTCATCAGCACGCTCTACCTCCAGAGCGGACTGCACTACACCGCCCTGCAGTCGGGACTGGCCATCACCCCGTTCGCCCTGGGCTCCGGCGCGGCCGCGGGCATCGGCGGACGGCTGGTCAGCCGCTTCGGCCGGCCGTTGGTCGCCGTCGGGCTGACCATGGTGGTCGTCGGCCTGGCGGCCACCGCGCTCGCGGTGCACCTGGTGCCGGGACGCGGCGCCGGGTGGGCGATGGCGGCGCCGCTGCTCCTGGCGGGGCTGGGCAGCGGACTCGTCATCGCGCCGAACCAGACCCTGACGCTCTCCGAGGTGCCGGTGCCCATGGCCGGCAGCGCCGGCGGCACACTCCAGACGGGTCAGCGGGTGGGGTCCGCGGTCGGTATCGCCGCGGTGGGGTCGGTCTTCTTCGCCCAGGTGCCCGGCGACGGCTGGGCGACGGCGTACGACCACGGGCTGGTCGTGGCGGTGGCGTTCGTGCTGGTGGCGCTGCTGGTCGCGCTGGCCGACGTGGCGGCGGGTCGCCGGGACAGGAAGCGCGCGGCGCGGACGTCTTCCTCGTGAAGGGGCGTGGCGAGCACGAGGTGGACAACCCGTCCGATCCGGGAAGGCCCGCACGCGCCGCACCGAGGCATCGACGCACGGAATGCCGGCAGCGCATCGCAAGAGAACGCACCTGAGGAGAGGGGACCGTGATGAGCAACCCCGCGCACCGCACCACGGAAGGCAATACAGAAGGCAATACGGAGTTCGGCAGGAAACCCTTCAAGCGGTCGAGGAGCCATTTCGCCGACCGCGTCACCGCCGACGGCCGGGACGGCTGGCCGGTCGAGGCCGGCCGTTACCGGCTCGTCGTCAGCCGCGCCTGTCCCTGGGCGAGCCGCGCGCTCGTCTCACGGCGGCTGCTCGGCCTGGAGGACGCGCTCCCGGTCGCTGTCGCCGACCCCATCCAGGACGACCGCAGTTGGCGCTTCACCCTCGATCCGGACGGCCGGGACCCCGTGCTGGGCATCCGCTTTCTCAGCGAGGCGTACGACGCGCGGGAGACGGACTATCCGGGCGGGGTCAGCGTGCCCGCGATCGTGGACGTACCCAGCGGGAAGCTGGTCACCAACGACTTCCAGCGGATCACGCTGGACCTCGCGACCCAATGGACGGCGCTGCACCGGAGCGGGGCGCCCGATCTGTATCCCGAGGCGCTGCGGGGCGAGATCGACGAGGTCATGGAGGGCGTCTACCGCGACGTCAACAACGGTGTGTACCGGGCCGGTTTCGCGACCCGGCAGAGCGAGTACGAGGACGCCTACCGCGATGTGTTCCGCCGTCTCGACCTGGTGTCCGAGAGGCTGGCCGACCGCCGCTACCTGGTGGGGGACACCATCACGGAGGCCGACATCCGGCTGTTCACCACCCTGGTGCGCTTCGACGCCGTCTATCACGGACACTTCAAGTGCAACCGGTCGAAGCTGGCCGAGGACCGGGTTCTGTGGGCCTACACCAGGGACCTGTACCAGACCCCCGGCTTCGGCGACACGGTCGACTTCGACCACATCAAGCGGCATTACTACAAGGTTCACACCGGCATCAACCCGACCGGCATCGTGCCCCTCGGCCCGGACCTGTCCGGCTTTCTGAGCCCGCACCACCGCGAGGAGCTGGGCGGACGGCCGTTCGGGGACGGCACCCCTCCGGGGCCGGTGCCGCGGGGTGAGGAAATCCCCGCGGCGGGGCTCCCGTAGGTACGGGCGCGGCGGCTCCTGTACGGCGGGCGAGGCGTGCCCGGAAGGAGCTTCGTCAGTTCACCGCCGGAGGGCGCCGCAGTACGTACAGTCCGACGCCCGCCGCGAGCAGCATCACACAGACCGAGAACGTCAGTCCCGCGCCCCGCAGGCCCAGCAGCAGAGTCAGCGCGCCGACGCCGACGACCGGCAACGAGATGCCGGTGTAGGCGACGACGAAGAGCGCGGAGATCGTGCCGCCCCTGCGCTCGGGCGGAGCCGCGCCGCTGACGGCGGTCACGGCGGCACGGAAGGCCAGCCCCTGGCCGAGCCCGCCGCAGAGCGCGCCCGCCACGAGCAGGGGCAGCCACTCCACCGCCAGGGAGGTGCCCACCAGCACCAGGCCGACCACGAGGACCAGGCAGCCTCCCGGCAGCGCCCGGCGTACCCCCAGACGCCCCATCAGTGCCTGCCCGACCGTGGAGGCGAGGAAGGCGGAGAAGACGACCGCGCCCGAAACAGCCAGATTCGGCACATCGAGGGTCTGGGCCACGAAGGTCGGCGCCACCGCGGTGAACAGCCCCAGCAGCGCGAATCCGGCGAACGCCGCGAGCGCCGACGGCACGAATACGCCACGGACCTCGGGCGGCACCGTCAGGCCGCCGGGCCGTAGTCGCGGCCGCCGTTTCGGGTTCTTGACGGTCTCGGGGAGGAACCAGGTCAGTACGGCCGCCACCGCCACCAGCGCCAGATGCACGAGGAAGGGCAGCCGCAGCGGCCACGGCGCGTACTGCGCGAGCAGCCCGGCCAGCAGCGGGCCGCAGCCGAGGCCGCCCATGTTCGCCGCCGTGGCGGCGAGTCCCGCGCGTGCCTCATGTCCCGGTGCGGCCAGCTCCATCACCGCGGCGGTGGCGGCGCCGCTGAACAGCCCGGCGGCGAACCCCGACAGCAACCGGCCCGCGAACAGCGCCGGAAGCCCGCCCTCGAACAGGAAGCACAGGGCGCTGGCCGCGGACAGCCCCAGCGCACAGAGCAGCACCGGCCGCCGGCCCACCTCGTCGGAGGAGTTGCCCGCCAGCAGCAGTACGGCGATCACCCCGACGACATAGACGGCGAACACCACCGTCACCATCAGTTCGGAGAAGCCGAGCTGCTTCCGGTAGAGCCCGTACAGCGGAGTGGGCAGGGTCGTGCCGGCCATGCCGACGGCGAACACTCCCGCGGCCACCGGACAGCGGAAGCGCCGGATCTCGCTTCTGTTTCCGCTCCCGCTCCCGCTCTCGCTTCTGCGAGCGTTCATGCAAGCCACCCCCGTATGAGTGGATCGGCCGAGGTGCCCCGTGAACCGTGAGCCGCAGCGACGCCGCGCCCCGGCGGTGGCGCGGCGTCGCTGCCGGGAGCCCGGGAGCCGGAAGCCTGGACTCTCAGCCGTCGTTGGCCACTTCGGCCGCCTTCTCGCGGCGCATCAGGACCGCACCGGCGAGGACGGCGGTGAGCACCGCACAGGCCACCGCCGACACCTTCGCCCAGGCGAGGGAATCGCCCACGCTGCTCTCCAGCAGATTGAGGCCACCGGCGCCCGACAACGAGTGAGCGGCGATGATCCCGACGGCCGTCGCGCCGCTCGCGGCCCAGATCCGGACCGTGTCCTGTACGGCCAGCCAGACGCCGAGCATCAGACAGAGACCGGTGAAGGCCAGCGCGAGCACGTCCGAGAGGCCGCCGGAGCGCAGCGCCGTGACGTCCGTCGGCAGATGGATCATGCCGCAGGAAAGCAGCACGATCGCCGCGGGCCAGCGTAGTACCGAACGTACGGCGGGGGAGGCGGCGCGGTTTCTGGCCTCGGCACCGGCCAGGGCGGCGAGCCCCGCCGTGATACGGGGGCCTTCGGCCAGATGCCGAGACGGGACACCCGGCTCAGGGGTCCGTCCGCCGGCCGGCTTCGAGCCGCCGTGACGGACCGCGCCGGCCGCACCGCCCTGATCGCTCCGCGCGTTCGACAGCTCTTCGGAGCGGACCCCGGAGCGGAGTTCGGAGCGGGCCTCGGAGGGAGTCTCGCGGTGGACCGTGGGCGGCACGTCGCTCTCGCTACTTCCGAGGATGGTCACGAGCTGCGCCACATCCTCGATCGGCCGGCCGACGGCCGCGGCCCGGAGCGTCGTGTCGGCCTCGTCGACTTCGTGCGGAGCCTCGGCCAGCAGCGCGACCAGCTGCCTGACCTCCGCCACGGGCCGGGACACGGCGGCGGCCCGCAGCGCTTCGTCGCCGGGGCTGGGGACTTCCCCGGTCCGTTTCAGCAGACTCACCAACGCGGCAACCTCCTCCAGCGGCCGGATGGTCGCCGCCGTCCAGAGCAGCGTCCGTATCGGCTCGGCGCCGGGGTCCCGGGCCGGCGTCTCACCGCCGGCCCGGCCGGCGACGGGCGCATGCGGACGGCCGGCGAGCTGGTCCTCGGCCGAGAGGTGGGGATCAAGAGACATGGCGCGGCTCCCTTTGCCGAACTCCACGGATGGGCACACACCGTGATGGTCACCGTGCGCCATACGGGCGCACGCTTCGCTCCATCAAATGCCCATATCGGAGTTTCCCGCCATCTGGAACCGGCATAAGAGGGCGCAGGACGGAGCCCCGGGTCGCATGCCTCATGCCTTATGCCTCATGCGTCCTGCCCGCCCCGCCAGGAACCCGAGATCGCTCCTCGGGCGGGAGCCCGAAGTTACTCCTCGGGACCGCTGAGGTCCGTGGTCAGACTGACGTCCGGCTGGGGCACTTCACCGAAGTCCTCGTCGGCGCTGTCGACGCGCAGACGGTTGATGACGGCTTCCAGTGAGGCGGGCAGCGTGGGGCGCCGGCCCTGCCGGCACTGGCTGAGCAGTTCGTGCCGTACCGATTCCGGCAGCAGGGAGGACAGGGCCGACAGCGTGGGGGGTGCCTGCGTCCGGCCGGGCCGGGACAGCTGCCGGGACTGGGTGCGCCAGTACGCGGCGTCCTTGAACTCGGCGCGCTGCTGGTGGGCGAGGAAAAGACAGAACGCGGCGGTCCGGTTGCCACCGCCGGCGGCGAACTGCCACCAGAACTGGGCCGCGTCCTTGTGGCAGATCAGATGAAGAAGGGCGGCGAAGACGACGGCGCCCTCGGGGTCGATACGGTCATGGTCGACCAGGCGGGCCAGACTGGCCGCCGCCTCGGGCGCGTTGATGACCAGGGCGACCGCGAGGTTCAGGTCGTGAGCGGCCTGCTCGTGGGCGGAGGGGTAGCCGCGCGGTACGGCCTCCGCCCTGTTCCCGCCCCCGGGACCCGCTTCCTCGGCGGCGGCCCGCCGCGCGGCGTTGCGCCTGCGGGAGGCTTCGGTGTCGGCGTCGTCATAGGTGTCGGCGAGGACCTCCGCGTCCTCCAGCAGCATGTCTATGGGCGCGGGTTTGTCGGTGCGGCGCACGGTCTACTCTCCCGTCTCGGTGTCTCGTACGTCCAGGTCCTTGGCCAGCCGTCGCCTGGCGTGCCGTACATGAGAACGGACCGTGGCGACCTCGATGCCCATGTATTCGGCGACGTCCTCGTCCGGAACGTGCAGAACATAGCGCAGCACGATCACGTCGTACTGCCGCTCCGGGAGCCGGGAGATGGCCGCGTACAGGCCGACCTCACCTTGCAGGACGGCGAATTGGTCCCGTGTCTCGTATAAGAGGAGTTTGCGGATGGCGGCGTGGAAGGCGGCCGTGTCGACCAGGACCGGCTGGAGATCGTGTTCGTACAGCCACCGCGCCACCTCCTCCTTGAGGACGGCCCACGCGTACCGGGCCACCGATTCCTGTGCCAGGACATGGGGCCAGTGTTCCAGCAGGCGGGCGCAGGTGGTGTCCACCACGGTCTCGGCGGCGGCCCGGCCACCGACCTGGGTGTGTGCGTAACGCAGCCACAGCGTGTGGTGGTGCGCGTCAAAAGCGTCGAAGGTCAACGCCAGCCGCCGCTCGGGGAGGTCGGGGGAGTGTGGTACGCCACGATCGCCCACGTCCTGGGCGCCGTTGGTGGCAGGGGGCATCAGAAGCCGCTCCCCTCAGTGGTACTCCGGACCACCGCTATCAGGTCCTCTCGGGGCGTTCCGGGCCCGGCGAAGACCGGCCGGACAGGGCCTGACTGATCGACTCGCACAAACGCCCCGTTCACTGGGCACCGCGCCGCTCCACGGCGGAGGGCGTCGGTGCGAGAGATGTGTTCTCTCACCTGTCAGCCAACCCGATGACTGCCCTCAGTGTGCAGGACACCCCCGAGATTTTTCGCTGACAGTCATCATATGATTACGCATTCCTTGGGTGAAGTGCCTGTGAGCCGCGCTCTCGTCCGGTCTGCCGGCCCCAGCGGGGGCACAGGCAGGCGGAGTTGATCCATCTCGTACGGTTGTCCGTATCCCTTGATGGGCAGTTACTGACTGTCGTCCGGGAGTGGCGGGAATGAACGAGTGTCCGGGAATGACTGTCCGGGAATGGGACCGACTGTCAGCCGGCACGGATTACGGGGGTCGTACGGTGGCGGACAACGGCGCGGTGGATCTGGAGATGGACCGGGCGCATTCGGCGCGCATGTACGACTACTACCTGGGCGGGACCACCAACTTCCCCGCCGACCGCGAGGCCGCGGCCCGCGCTCGGGCGGCCTTCCCCTCCGTCCTGGCCACCGCCGCCATCAACCGGCGCTTCATGCACCGCTCCGTCCGTTTCCTGGCCCGGGACGGCATGAGCCAGTTCCTCGACATCGGGACCGGCATCCCGACCTCCCCCAATCTCCACGAGGTCGCCCAGACGGAGGACCCGCGGGCGCGCGTCGTCTACACCGACAACGACCCGATCGTCCTGGCCCACGCCCGCGCGCTGCTCCAAAGTCGTCCCGAGGGGCGCACGGCGTATGTCCACGCCGATGCCACCGAGCCCGAAGCCCTGCTGGCCGCCGAGGAGTTGCGCGGGACGCTCGACTTCGCGCGGCCGATCGCCCTGAGCCTCAACGCGCTGCTGCATTTTGTCACCGGCGACCACCGCGCCCATGACATCGTCGAACACCTAAAGGACGTGCTCCCGTCCGGCAGCACGCTCGCGATCGCCCATGTCACCGCGGAGTTCGACCCCGAGGGCATCACCCGCCTCATCGACACGTACCGCGCCGCCGGCACCCTCGCGCAGGCCCGTACCCACGACGAGATCGCACGCTTCTTCGAGGGCTGGGAGTTGTTCCCTCCGGGGATCGTTCCCTCGCACGAGTGGCGTCCCGACCCCGGCGACGGCAGCGAGAGCATCACCAACGAGGTCGCATCCTGCTATGTGGGCGTCGCACGCAAACCCTGACGCCCCCTCATTCAGGGCTCGGTTCGCCTCCGGGGCGCTTGCTGTGTCAATCAGCGGTCTCCGGCCGCGGGCACTGTCGACGGTCGACCGTCGCCCCCTCGTTCCTCGGGGCCTGCGCGCTCTCCCGTACGACAGCGGCGCGCCCCTTCGGCTCACACACCTTCTTTTTCGAGGCTCGGTTCGCCTCCGGGGCGCTTTGAGCCGCTGTCGACGGTCGACCGTGCTCGCCCCCTCGTTCCTCGGGGCCTGCGCGCGTCCTCCCTTACGACAGCGGCGCGCCCCTTCGGCTCACTCGCCGGCGGACGTGGCGGCGGGGCATCCGCAGGGGCCGGTGCCAATACGGCTGGGGACAAAGGTGAGCGGCCGGTGCCCGGGGCGGGGCACCGGCCGCTCTTCCGCCACTCGGCTAGGCGGCGGTCTGCGCGCCGGCGGCGGGGCCGACGAGTTCCTCCAGGACGTCTTCCATGGTGACGAAGCCGATGACCGTCCCCTTGTCGCCCGTGACGGCCGCGAGATGCGTACCGCCGGAGCGCATCGCCGTCATGGTGTCGTCGAGCGGGGTGTCGATCTCGACCCGGATCACCACATGCAGCGCGCTGCGCGGGAAGGGCCGGGTGCGCTCGGCGACCCCCAGGGCGTCCTTGATGTGCAGATAGCCGAGGATCGTGTTGTCCGGTCCGGTGACCGGCAGCCGGGAGAAACCGCAGGACGCGGCGGCACGCTCCAACTGCTGCGGGGTGACCTGGTGGTCGACGGTGATCGTTCGGTTGAGCGGGACCATCACCTCACCCACCGGACGTGTGCCCAGCTCCAGGGCGTCACGCAGCCGCTCGCCGTCCGCGGGATCCAGCAGCCCGGCCTCACTGGAGTCCTTGACCAGGCGCGCGAGTTCGTCGTCGGTGAAGACCGAGGAGACCTCGTCCTTGGGCTCGACCTTCAGCAGCCGCAGGATGCTGTTGGCGAACGCGTTGATCCCGAAGATCACCGGACGCAGCGCCCGGGTCAGCCCGACCAGAGCGGGCGCCAGAGCGAGCGCGGTGGGCGCGGGCGCGGCCAGCGCGATGTTCTTCGGCACCATCTCGCCGATCAGCATGTGCAGATACGTCGCCAGCGTCAGCGCGATCACGAACGCGATCGGGTGGATCAGCGCTTCCGGTACGCCGATCGCCTCGAAGGGCGGCTCCAGCAGATGGGCGATGGCCGGTTCCGCCACGGCGCCCAGGACCAGCGAGGAGATGGTGATGCCGAGTTGCGCGGTGGCCATGGCCGCGGACAGGTGTTCCAGACCCCACAGGGTGCTCTTCGCCCGGCGGCTGCCCTTGATCGCCTGAGGCTCGATCTGGCTGCGGCGTACGGAGATGAGCGCGAACTCGGCACCGACGAAGAACGCGTTGGTGAGCAGGGTGAGCGCGCCGATGGCGAGCTGCAGGCCGGTCATCGGGCGTCCTCCGCGAACTGTGCGGCCGGGACGGGCGCGGTGATCCGCACCCGGTCGGCCCGGTGATGCTCGATATGCAGCACGGCGAACTGCCAGCCGTCCACGTCGAGTCGGTCCATGAGCACGGGCAGCCGCTCCAGCCGCGTCGCGAGCAGCCCGGCGAGCGTCTCGTAGGGGCCCTCCGGGGCGTTGAAGCCGATCTCCTCGAGCTGGTCGAGACGGACACTTCCGTCCGCCTGCCAGACGAGGCGGCCGTCCACGGCCGGTTCGCCGGACACCAGGTCAGGGGTCTCGTCCGGGTCGTGTTCGTCGCGTACCTCTCCGACGACCTCCTCGACGATGTCCTCCACGGTGGCGACTCCGGCGGTGCCGCCGTATTCGTCGATGACCACGGCCATCGTCCGCGCCGCGCGCAGGCGCCGCAGCAGCCGGTCCACCGGGAGCGAGTCGGGGACGAGCAGGGGGCTGGTCGCCAGTTCGGTGACGAGCGTCCGGTCCCGCTTGGTCTCGTCCAGGGCGAGGACGTCGCGGATGTGGATGGTGCCGATCACCTCGTCCAGGCTGTCGCGGTAGACGGGGAAGCGCGACAGTCCCGTGGCCAGGGTCAGATTGGCGGCGTCCGCGGCGGTGGCGTGCGCCTCCAGGGCCCGGACGTCCACGCGGGGCGTCATGACGTTCTCCGCCGTCAGCTCGGCCAGGTGGAGCGTCCGTACGAACAGCTCCGCGGAGTCCTGCTCGATGGCGCCCTCCCGCGCGGAGTGCCGCGCCAGCGCGACCAGTTCCTCGGGGGTACGGGCGGAGGCCAGCTCCTCGGCGGGTTCCAGGCCGAACCGGCGTACGAGGTGGTTGGCGGTGTTGTTGAGATGCCGGATCAGCGGGGCGAAGGCGGCGGTGAAGCCGCGCTGCGGGCCGGCCACGACCTTCGCGACGGCGAGCGGGCTGGAGATCGCCCAGTTCTTCGGTACCAGCTCGCCGATCACCATCAGCACCACCGTGGAGAGGGCGACGCCGAGCAGGGTGGCGACGGTGGGCACCGCGCCGTCCGGCAGACCGGCGGCCTCCAGCGGACCACGCAGCAGCACGGCCAGCGAGGGCTCGGCGAGCATGCCGATGACCAGCGAGGTCACCGTAATGCCCAGCTGGGCGCCGGAGAGCTGGAAGGTCAGCCGCTTGGCCGCCTCCAGCGCACCGGCGGCGCCCCGCTCACCGGCCGCGACGGCGCGTTCGAGCTCACCGCGCTCGATGGTGGTCAGGGAGAACTCGGCCGCGACGAACAGCGCGCAGGCGAGTGTGAGCGCGAGAGCGAGAAGCAGCAGAAGCACTTCGGTCACCGTGCCACCTCCGTCCCATGGTTCGGCGGGACGGGTATGGCACGGCTCGTACTGGGAGGCTCACCCATTGCGGGACCGCAGCTCCTTCTCGGATCAGGTGTCGGGTTCTTGGATCGGACGGTCGGCGGGGCGGGCACCCTGTGCCGGCACGGGGCGGGCACCTCGCGTCGGCACGAGGCGGGCACCCCGTCCGCCAATAGTAAAGGAATCGCAAAGCAATGCAATGTGCTGTGAACGGCCGATGTCCGCCAATCCGTCGCGGGAGCGGCCACGGGACATCGTGGGGGCGGCTCCCCGACATCACATCGCGGGGCCGGTCACCGGGAGGTCATCGGACCACCTCGAAGTCCGTTCCCACGGTCAGTGTCACCACGCCCGGCGTGGCTCCCGAGTCCTGCCGCGCGGCGCTGCCCGGCAGCCGGGACGCCAGCACCTCGGCCGAGGCTCCCAGGCCCTGCGGATAGCCGACCGTGGTCCTCTTCGTGGCCTCGGGCGCGTTACCGACGTTCGTGACCGTGAATCCGGCCGTACGGAGTGTGTCCGCGACCTTCGCGGCCCGCCCCTGGGTGCTGGTGCCGTTGAGGACCTGTACGCGCACCGTACGGGCGTAGACCGGGTTCTTGGAAGCGGCCTCCAGCTTCTCCTTGTCGACTTCCTTGTCCTTCGCCAGGGAGGTGAACAGGTCGCCGGCCTGGGGATACTGCCATACGACATTGGCCTGGTCGGTCGGCACGTCGGCCTGGCGCGAGTAGTTCGGTACCGTCAGGAACGTCAGGCGGTCGCGGGGGATTCCCTTGACCTCGGAGGCGAGGCCCGAGAGCGGCTTGATCCCGGCCAGGGCCTTGTCCGTGGTCAGCGACTTGGTCGCCGAGTCCAGGAATCCGTACAGCGCGTTCGGACTGGCCAGCTTCTGCTGGGCCTTGGCGGCCAGCGCCTCCATGAACTCCTGCTGCCGTCCGATCCGGCCCAGGTCGGAACTGTCGCCGAGGCTGTAGCGCGTACGTACGTAACCCAGGGCCTGCTCGTCCTTGACCGTCTGGCAGCCGGCGTCCAGGTCGAGGCGGGCCTTCTTGTCGTGGATCGGCGCCTCGGGGCAGACCTCGATGCCGCCCAGCGCGTTGACCATGCCCTTGAAGCCCTGGAAGTCGACCGACATGAAGTGGTCGATCCGCAGACCGGTGTTGCGCTCCACCGTCTTGATGGTGCAGGTGGCGGCGCCGGAGACCTCGCCTCCCGTACCGCCTATCGCGAACGACTCGTTGATCTTGAACTGGTGCGGGTCGGACGTACTGCCGTCCCCCCGGTCGCAGGCCGGGATGTTCACCCAGGAGTCGCGGGGGAGCGAGACGACCGTGGCCCATTTCCGGTCGGCGGCCACATGCATGACCATCAGCGTGTCCGACTGCATGGTGGCCAGGTCCTTGCCGTACTTCGCGTTGGCGCCCTCACGCGAGTCGGAGCCCACGACGAGGATGTTCTTGGACCCCGGGCTCAGATTGACCGGCCGGCCGCCGCCGATCTTGTTGTCGATGTCCGCGGAGTGGATGTTGCCGTTGAGGTCCTGGTAGATCCATGCCGCCGTTCCGGATACGCCGATGAGCGCCAGGGCCAGGATCCCGCCGGCCCAGACGACTATGCGGCCCCGCCGGGTCAGCCTGGTCCTGCCGCCGCCGCGGCCGACGCCTGCCGCCGGGCCCCGTCGACCCCTGGATTCCCTGCCCATGCCGCGTCCTCCGCCCCGTTGTCCGGCCTGCCGTCCGGCGGTCGCCCGCCGCTCACGCCGGTCCTCGCTCTGTACGGTCGTTGCTCTGCCCGGCCCTCGTTCTGCCCGGTCGTCGTTCTGTACGACGCCTGAACTCTACTGGCTCTACAGATATGTAGAAGGGGCCGGGGGTGCCGGACCTGCCGCTCCGCGGATGCCAGGTCTCAGAGCGGCGTCATCGCGGCTTCGAGCGTCACGAAGAGCGCGCCGGTTCGTTCGGGACCGTACGGCGGGTGCCGGGAGCGCCGGTACGGAACGCCTCGCCCGTACTGTCCGTGCCACCGGCACCGGCTGTGTCGTCCGTGCCGGGGCCGGCGTCCTTGAGCAGTGAGCGCAGCACCTCTTCGTCGTGTGGCGACAGGGCCGACACGAAGCTGGAGAGCACCGCGTCGCGGTTGTCCCGCTCGTCGAGAAGACGGCGCATGCGCAGTGCGGTGAGGCCCGCTTCGTCCGCCACCGGAGTCCAGCGGAAGGAGCGCCCGGACCGGCTGCGGGTCACGGCCCGCTTGCCGAGAAGGCGCGTCAGGATGGTGATCACCGTGGTGTACGCCAACTCGCCGTCGAGCCGTTCCTGTACCCAGGTGGCCGCCACGGGCGTCGTCGCCGAGCCCAGGATCGCCAGCACCTGGGACTCCAGCTGGCCCTGGCCGCGTCTGCGGGCGCGGGACGTCTCTTCCCGGTCGTCTCGCTGCCCGAGGGTCCCGAAGTCCCCGAGGTTCCCGAGGTCCCCCGTGTTTCCGACGTTCCCGACGTTCCCGACCACGAAGTGGCCCCCTCCCGCGCTGCCGTCCCAGCCACCCTGGTGCCGGGGCGTCGTAACCAGCCGTTCCTCTCGCATCTCACGAACCGAGCACCGCCCAGTTTCTACAGTGTTGTAGATTTGAGATCGTGCCACACGGCGCAACGCGGCGCCGGGGCGTCCGGCGCGCCCGGATTCATGGGACGGACGAAGGGAAAGCAACATGGGTGTGAGCCTCGCCAAGGGCGGCAACGTCTCGCTGAGCAAGGAGGCTCCTGGTCTGACGGCGGTCGTGGTCGGCCTCGGCTGGGATGTGCGTACCACCACCGGAGCCGATCATGATCTGGACGCCAGCGCCCTGTTGTGCGAAGGCTCCGGAAAAGTCGTCTCCGACCGGCACTTCGTCTTCTACAACAACCTCGTCAGCCCGGACGGTTCGGTCGAGCACACCGGCGACAACCTCACCGGTGAGGGCGAGGGGGACGACGAGACCGTCAAGGTGAATCTGGCCGCCGTACCCGCCGAGGTCACCAAGGTCGTCTTCCCGGTCTCGATCCATGACGCCGAATCCCGTGGCCAGAGCTTCGGCCAGGTCCGCAACGCCTATATCCGTGTGGTCAACCAGGCCGGCGGCGCCGAACTGGCCCGCTACGACCTCAGTGAGGACGCCTCGACCGAGACCGCGATGGTCTTCGGCGAGCTGTACCGCAACGGGGCCGAGTGGAAGTTCCGGGCCATCGGCCAGGGATACGCCTCCGGGCTGGCCGGAATCGCCTCCGACTACGGCGTCAACGTCTGACACCCGTAATCCGTACCCGATCCGGTCTCCCGATCGGGGTATGCCGTTCCCCGTATCCGTACCGCCCCCGTCTCCGCACCTGAGCCGGGCACCCGCGTCCACGCCGTGCAGTCACAACCTCCAAGGAGCCACGAATGAGCGTCAATCTCTCCAAGGGCCAGCAGATCAGCCTCACCAAGTCCGGCGGGGGTGAACTCACCGTCATCCGCATGGGACTCGGCTGGAAGGCCGCGCGCAAGGGATTCCTCGCCAGGATGACCGCCCGCGAGATCGACCTGGACGCCTCGGCGCTGCTCTTCGCCGGCAAGGAGGCCGTCGATGTCGTCTTCTTCCAGCATCTGACCAGCGACGACGGCTCGGTGCGGCACACCGGTGACAACCGGGTGGGCGGCGCGGGAGAGGGGGGCGACGACGAATCGATCGTCGTGGATCTCCAGCGCGTCCCCGTCCACATCGACCAGATCGTCTTCACGGTGAACTCGTTCACGGGCCAGACCTTCGAAGAGGTCGACAACGCCTTCTGCCGGCTCGTCGACGAGACCAACGGCCAGGAACTGGCCCGCTACACGCTCACCGGCGGTGGCCGGCACACCGCCCAGATCATGGCCAAGGTGTCCCGCTCCGGCGCCGGCTGGGAGATGGCCGCCATCGGATCCCCCGCTGACGGACGCACCTTCCAGGACCTCATGCCGGCCGTCGCGCCGCACCTGTAGGCCCCTCCGGGCATTGCCTACGGACCCGTAAGTCCGGCAACCCACCATCCTCCGAGGAGACTCACCGTGGCCCTGTGGGACCGCATCAAGGATTCCGCCGCGTCGATGCAGACGCAGCTCAACTCGAAGAAGAACGACCTCAAGAGCGGCGCCTTCCGTGACGCCAGCATGGCCATGTGCGCCCTGGTCGCCGCCGCCGACGGCTCCATCGACCCGGCGGAGCGCCAGCGTGTCGCCTCGCTGATCATGACCAATGACGTCCTCCAGAACTTCCCCGCCGACGACCTCCAGACGCGGTTCAACGACTACTGCCAGAAACTGACGACCGACTTCGACTTCGGCAAGGTCGGCATCCTCCAGACCATCGGCAAGGTCGCCAAGAAGCCCACGGAGGCGCGCGCCGTCATCCAGATCGGCATCGTCATCGGCGGCGCCGACGGCGACTTCGACAAGTCGGAGCAGGCCGTGGTCCGCGAGGCCTGTTTCGCCGTCGGCATCGAGCCGGGCGAGTTCGACCTCTGACGGTCGCCATCCGCTGATCCGCCGGTGGAGTGCAGGTGATCACCCGGGGCGCGTCGCTTCAGCGCGGCGCGCCCTTCCGTTCCCGCTGGCGCCTGACCGCCCGTACGGCGGTGTGGACGTGTCAGACGCCCGGCCCCTCCGCGGTCCCGCCGACCCCGTTCGCTCCTCCGGTCCGTCCGGTGCTCTCGGCTTCGTCGGCCTGCTCGATCTCACGCTGCAGCCGCCGGTGCATCCGGTGTTCGTGGAAGAGGCGGCCCACCAGCGCGCCCCCGTAGACGACGAAGCCGACGCCGACCAGCCAGGACTGGATGACCAGGACCGTCCCGAACGGGCCGTAGGTCACCGCGTTGGAGGCGATCAGCGGGGAGAAGACGACGCGGGAGAAGATCCGCAGGCCGAGCAGGCCGAGGGCGATCGCGACGGAGCCGGGGAAGAGCGCCCGCCAGCGGACCCGCCCGGCGAGCAGCATGCGCTGGGACCACCAGAAGAAGAGCAGCGTCCCGATCAGATCGCCCACGGTCACGAGCACCGTGTTGACGAGGGAGTCGGACGTGACGGACGTATTGACGAAGGCCACGAGAAAGAAGACGAGGACGGCCAGCCAGAGGACGTGCCGCCACATGGTGTGCCAGCGGGCCGTCGGCAGTTCCCAGACCCGCTCGTAACCGGTCTGTACGGCGGACCCGAACGTCAGGCCGAACACGGCGAGGGCGGCGAGACCGAACGCCGTCGTACGTTGCAGGGCCTGTCCCGGCCTGCCGAACAGCTGCTGGATCTCCCCCTGGGACGACGCCGACACCCCCAGCCCCTGCCCCAGCCAGCGCGCGAACCCCTGGCCGCTCGCCGGATCGGCCGCGGCGACCAGGATCAGCAGTGGCACCAGGGTCAGGAAGCCGAGCGCCGCGAAGCTCATGGCCCGATGCATCAGCTCCATCTCACGGCCGCGGTTCCAGGCGAGTACGGCGGGAGAGTCGGCGATCCCGCGGTACAGGCTCAGGAACCGTCGGCCGTCTTCCGGCGCACCGAAACGCTTTCGGGTCATGTGTCGTCTACTACCCCGGTGCGCGCGGTGCTCCCTGAGCGGCCCCCGGATGGGTGCCCGTACGGCACCCCGCGCGGTGCGGAGGCACTCCTCGCGCGGCGCTGCCCCTTCTCATCCGTCGGCGCATCGCTTATTTTCTGCGAGAAAGCGCTGAGACCGACCGGCGATTGGGAAATCGCCGGTCGGTCTTACCTTCGGTTCCTCCCACGATTCACCGAAGATGAAGAGAAGAGGCACCCGCATGCCCGTCTTCGCGCACCTGAGCAGACCGTTATGGACCGTGCTCGCCGTGGCCGCGTTCCTCGCCGGGATCCTGACCGCGCCGCCGGCCGCCGTGGCGTCGTCGTTCACCGTCGCACGGCCGGACGTCACGGCGGCCGGTGACGGCAGTCCGTCCGACCCGAACATCACGTACGTCGGCCGCTGGAACACCTCCTCGGCGCCCTACGCCTCGCACTGGACCGGCGCCTACCTCCGGACCCGCTTCAGCGGCACGACCGTCAAACTGAAGCAGCGGAACGCGGTCGAGTTCTGGGCCGCCATCGACGGCAAGGAGTTCGTCAGCTACAAGAACGTCAAAGGCACGGTGGACCTGACGCCGACCAAGCTGGCCGCCGGGAACCACACCCTCGTCGTCTCCTACCGACAGGTCGCCGGCTCCTACACGGGCGACTCCGTCTTCGGCGGCCTCGTCCTCGACTCCGGAGCCTCGACCCTGGCGCCGCAGACCTCCTCGAAGAAGGTGGTCGAGTTCATCGGCGACTCCATCACCGCCGGCACCACCAGCAGCAAGCTCGCTCTCACCGCGTACGGCTGGCTGGCCGCCGAGAAACTGGGTGTCGAACACACTCAGATCGCCCAGGGCGGCGCCTGCCTGGTGGAGACCGCCGACGGCTGTGAGGGGCTCAGTGAGCGCTTCACCCACCTCGGCGCGGCCGATGGCTCGCCCCCCTGGGACTTCTCCCGGTACCAGGCGAACGCGGTCGTCATCAACCTCGGCACCAACGACGTCGGACACGGGGTCCACACGCCCGAATTCCAGGCCGCATACACCGCTTTCCTGGGCACGGTCCGCGCCAAGTACCCCAACGCGGCGATCTTCGCCCTGCAGACCTTCCGCGGACGGTTCGTCCCCCAGACCCAGGCCGCCGTCCAGGCCCGCGCCGACGCGGGCGACCGGAACGTCTTCTTCGTCAACACCGACGGCTGGATCCCCGACGGTGGTCTGACGGACTCCGTCCACCCCAACGACCTCGGCCACCGCGCCATCGCGGACCGGCTGGCCCCCGTCATCGCGGCGAAGATCTGAGCGGCCGCACCGTACGGAACCCCGCCCGCCACCGGGAGGCAGGCTCCCGGCCGACCCCCGGTGGCGGACCGCACGGCCGGTCGGGCCGGGGCGTCGCCCGACTCCTCAGCGGCGGCCGAGCCGGCGCTCGCCGTTCGCGCCGGTCGCGTACGGCAGTCCGTAATGCGCGAAGATCTGCGGTTCGTCCTCGGCGAGCAATTCCCCGTCGACGTCGATGGACGGGGAATCCTTGGCCAGTTTCTTGTCCCAGGCGACCTTCAGGTAGCCCGGCCCGACCGTGGCATCGGTCAGCGGGACAAAGATCAGACGTCGTTTGGTGGGAAGGCCGATGGTGACCGTGGCGAACGACGGCATGTCCGTCGCGGTATCGACGTATACGGCTTCCAGCGAGCCGATCTTCCGATTTCCGGCATCGACCACATCGTGGCCCCGCCATTCCCGAATGTCGTCAGCTTCGAACATGAGCGATTTCGCCTCTTATTCGCCGAGTGATGTCTGTGTCATCTGATAGTCGTGGATACCCCTTATTTCCAGGACAGTACCCGCCGGAGCTCCGGTACGGAGTCACCTCGCCCGCCAGGAAACCGCTGGCGGTCACCCGGACCGGACCGGCATCCTGGCCGTATGTTGATCAGAGAAGCCATCACCGAGGACTGGCCCGCCATCTGGCCGTTCTTCCACCGGATCGTCGCCGATGGCGAGACATTCACCTACCCGGTCGACCTCGGCGAGACCGACGGCCGTGACTGGTGGCTGATGAAGGCACCGAACCGCACCGTCGTCGCCGTCGACGACACCGGCGCGATTCTGGGTACGGCCAAGATGAACCGGAACCACATGGGTAACGGCGGGCATGTCGCCGGCGCCAGCTACATGGTCGACCCGGCGTGTTCGGGGCGCGGCGTGGGCAGGGCGCTCTGTGAGTACTCGATCGACTGGGCCCGTACGGCGGGCTTCCGCGCGATGCAGTTCAACGCCGTCGTCGAGACCAATGAGTACGCGGTGAAGCTGTACCAATCCCTGGGATTCGAGATCCTGGGCACGCTGCCCGAGGGCTTCCTGCACCCGGTGAAGGGCTATGTCGGGCTGCACATCATGCACCTCAAGCTCTGAGCACACGGGGCTCGGGGGGTGTGCCTCACCGCTCCTGAAGCACCGAGAAGGTGTTGCCCGCCGGGTCCGTGAACCACGCGATGTACGGACCGGCCGCGCGGAAGATGCCCTTGTCGTCCGCGTCCATGCCGGGGTAGCGCTCGAAGCGCACACCCCGGCCGGTCAGCTCGTCGACCGCCGCGTCGATGTCGTCCACGGGGAAGTTGAGGACCGTGAACGACGCCGGTGTGTGGCCGGGCTTGGGGTAGACGAGCACGGGAGTGCCACCGGCGACCCGCAGGTGGAGCATGCCGTGCTCCTCGGCGACGTCCAGCCCCAGCGTCTCGGTGTAGAAGCGCTTGGCCTTCTCGATGTCGTCCACGGCGAATCCGCTGAACGCCTTGCTGTTGCCGAGCATGACCATGTCCTTTCCTCGGTCCGTCCGGCCGTCCGGCCGTCTTCCGGCCCCTCGCGCTCTCACGTTCTTGCTGGATGGGGCCGCCGAAGAGGTAGACGCCCGCGAAGCCCGGGACTCATCGGTGTGCCGCACTCCCTCCTCGACGGCGGTGAGGGCGGCCGAGGATCTGCACGCAGGCAGAGAAAACGTCCAGAGGGAAATCCCCGCGAATTGACGTGAGTTCCGGTGGCCGGCGGGCGGGGTTCAGCCGTACAGTCGGCCGAACCGCAAGGTGTCCCCGAGTGGATCATTGCTCGCGATCAGCTGTCCGGCGCCGGATTTTCTTCGGTACTCGTACGCCGCGGCCAGCGCCGAAGCGGTGAGAGAACGTTCGCGGCGATGGTTTTCCGGCATTTCCGCCGGGGTGAGCAGAACTGGAAGCGCCCGGTCCATACGCAGCGCGTCCACCGATTCCGCCAGCAGTTCGTATTCCGTGGTGTCGTCGCGTGTGGCGACCCGCAGGAGACGGCCCGCGGCCAGATGCTCCGCGACCATGTCCTGGTGGTTCACGTCGTCCCGCCAGTTCCTGAGCGTCGTCGGGACGTCCGGCACGCTCTGCGCCACCGGGGCGAGCGCTTCGGCCGGAAAATGACGGCTTTCGGGGGTGGGGTCGAGTCGTTCCGCGATCCAGGTCGCGCGATCTCGCAACCACCACAGTGCAAGGGACAGAGTGGGGGCGCGATACGTGCCCAGAGGGACGCCGATGCGCTGTCCGCCGCAGAATCCGTACGCGGTGACATGGCACAGGAATTCGTCATGCACGGCCGCTCTCCTTGCGCCGTTCTGTGGGGCCGGGTGGCCTGGGCCGCATTCTTTCGCGGTGGCGTTGCACGGTGCCGCGGGGTGAATCCGCGAGGTGACGCGTGAGGGAGTGGAGATCGACTTTCGGTCGCCCGAACTTACAACTATGAATGCTCGACTGACGCGCTGTCACGACGTGGTTCCGGACAGAGTTGCGACATATTCCTCTGCCCAATGGCCGAAATGCGCAAGTGCGGGAACGGTCACCCATGATTCATGAATGCCAAGGATGCCCATGCGGTTATATAGCCCATGGGGTATGTTCGATGCATGCCCATACCGTTCGACGTCCTCGCAGAGCCGAACCGGCGGAAGATCCTCGATCTCCTGCTTGAGCGCCCGCGCACGGTCGGTGAGCTCACGGAGAACCTCGGCCTCAGCCAGCCCGGCACCTCGAAGCATCTGCGGGTGCTGCGCGAGGCCGGACTCGTCGGGGTCCGGCAGGAGGCTCAGCGCCGTTGGTACGAGCTACGGCCCGAGCCTCTCGCGGAACTCGACGCCTGGCTCGCCCACTACCGGCATCTGTGGTCCGGCGCGCTCGACGCGCTCGAACGGCATCTCGACGCCATGGAGAACGACTCCTCATGAACATGAACCCGCACGACGACAGCGTGACCACCACCGACGGCCGGACCGCCCTGCGGATGGAGCGCCGGCTCGCGCACCCTCCCGAGACGGTCTGGGCCGCGATCACCGACCCCGCCGCTCTCGGGCACTGGTTTCCCTCCGAGGTCACCGTGGAGCTCACTCCGGGCGGCAAGATGGGCTTCCACTTTCCCGGCGACAGCGGACCGGGCATGACCGGTACCGTCACCGATGTCGACAAGCCCCGGCTCTTCGCCTTCACCTGGGGCACCGATCATCTGAGCTGGTCCATCACCCCCGACGGCGACGGCTCGCTGCTCACCCTCGTCCATACCTTCGGTGACCGCGCCGGCGCGGCGAGCTTCGCCTCCGGCTGGCACCTCTGCATCAGCGCGCTCAGCCGGCTGCTCGACGGCAACCCCGTCGACGCGGGACCCGACGCGGGGGAACTGCACGAGTCCTACGCCGAGCGATTCGGCCTCGGCCGGGGCACCGTCGAAACGGTCGACGGCGGCAAGCGGATCCGCTTCGAGCGCCAGCTGGTACGGCCCGCCGAGACAGTATGGGCGGCGCTGTCGGCGGGCATCGAGCCGGTGGCGGGGCTGCCCGTCCCGGAAGGGTTCACCACGGACAGGGCTCCGGCGGGGCCCGTCACGGAGGTGCGGGCGCCCACGTCGCTCACGTACGTCTGGCGGTCCGAGGGGACGGTCCGCTGGGAACTGAGGGAGGGCACCGGCCACGGTGCCCGGCTCTTCCTCACCCAGACCGGCCCGGAGGATCCGGAGAACTTCGACACGGACGCGGCGCTGGCCGCCTGGCAGACCCGGATCGAACGGCTCGCGAAGGGACTTCTCACGGCATAGGCCGAGCTTCTCGGTGGACCGGGCTTCTCGGGGGCGAACGCGGGCGAGCGCGACCTTTCGAGGAGTGGGTCTCGTACGGCGGATCAACCCGCGTCTCGCCCCTCAGGTCCGGTACGAAGGCTCAGTCCGCCATCTCGGACCTGAGGGACGAGACGCTCAGCACTTCCTCGAACTCGGCGATCTCCGCGACCAGTTGATACACGCTTCCGGTGCCCTCGATGTCCACGTACACCAAGGCGGTCCGGGCATCCTCCGGCTCCGCTTCCTCCTCGTCGACGTCCACCGTCCGGCCCGCCCGGTCCACCCGGATCCGCAGCACCTGGAATCCCTTGCCCGTCACGTACTCCAGGATCCGCGGCAGCGCGCCCGTGCCGATGTGGTAGCTGAGATGGAGCCGCGCCTGCTCGGCGCTGGTGAAGGAGGGAATCCGCCGGGTCACCCACGGGTAGCCCTGGATGACGAGGAAGTGCACGAGAGTGGCACCGATGGCGAGGAGAGGCAGGCCGCCACCGCATGCCATGCCGATGGCACAGGTGAGCCAGACGGTGGCGGCGGTGGTGAGACCGCGTACGGCATCGCGCCGTACGAAAATGAGACCACCGCCGATGAAGCCGATGCCGGAGACGATCTGCGCGGCGACACGGGACGGGTCGAAAGAGACGTTTTCCAGCCCGAGCACCGCGTTGAAGCCGTGCTGCGACACCACCATGAACAGCGCGCTGCCGACACCGACCAGCGTATGGGTCCGCAGCCCCGCGCTCTTCTGCTGGGTCGACCGCTCGGCGCCGATGAGAGTCGACAACAGCAGGGCCAGGCCCAGTTCGGTGAACTGGCGTGCACCTTGGCCTGCGGAAGGATCGAACAGGGGGATGGCGACGGTGTGCAACGGAACCTCCTCACCATGGTGCGGCACCTTGGTACGGCGACGCGGGCGATCCTAGTCGCGTGGCTCGCGCATGGCCGGTCCGTGACACCCGGGTGAATGGAAGGCGGGAACCCTCGTTAGGGTGCCTTGAATGTTTGCTCCGCTGTTTCCCCCCACAGTTCTGCCAAGAGGCGTCTTCGCCGAGCCGGGTTCCCGCTGGGAGGCCCTGTGACGCAGATTACCGATCCGGCGGTACGGACCGCCTCGGCCCGCGGGACGGCGGAAGCGGAAGCGCGGCCCGCCGCGCCGCCGGCCAAGAAGCGGGACGCCTTCTTCGACAACGCGAAGTATCTGGCGATCGTGCTGGTCGCGATGGGACACGCGTGGGAGCCGCTGCGGGACGGCAGCAGAGCGGTCTCGGCGCTCTACATCGTCGTCTACACCTTCCACATGCCGGCGTTCATCATCATCTCCGGCTACTTCTCGCGCAGTTTCGACTTCCGGCCCGACCGGGTGCGCCGTCTGATCACCGGCATCGCCGTGCCGTACATCGTGTTCGAGGTCGCCTACAGCCTCTTCAACCGGTGGGCCGCGGACGACCCGTCCATGGAGATCAGCCTGCTCGACCCGTGGTACCTCACCTGGTTCCTGCTCGCTCTCTTCGTCTGGCGGATGACGGCGCCGATCTGGCGGCTGGTCCGGTGGCCCGTGCCGTTGTCGCTGGCGATCGCGATGCTCGCGACCATCTCGCCGGACATCGGTGACGACCTCGATCTCCAGCGAGTGCTGCAGTTCCTGCCGTTCTTCGTGCTCGGTCTGCGGCTGAAGCCCGAGCATTTCCAGCTCGTCCGCCGCAGGGAAGTACGCATTCTGGCCGTTCCGGTCTTCGCCGCGACCGTCGTCTTCGCCTACTGGGCGGTGACGCGGATGAACATGGCGTGGTTCTTCCACCGCGACAGTGCGCAGGAACTGGGAGCGCCCTGGTGGGCCGGGACCGTGATGACGCTCGCGCTCTTCTGCTGCTCGCTCGTCCTGACCGCCTGCTTCTACGCCTGGGTCCCGGGTCGCCCGATGTGGTTCACGGCCCTGGGCGCGGGCACGCTCTGCGGCTATCTGCTGCACGGACTCCTCGTCAAGGCCGCGGGCATCTGGGACTGGTACGACGTCGGCTGGCTGCACCAGCCGCAGGGGGCGGTCTTCCTCACGGTCTTCGCCGCCGTGGTCGTCACCGCGCTGTGCACGCCGCCGGTCCAGCGGCTCTTCCGCTTCGCGCTGGAGCCGGAGATGGCCTGGGCCTTCAAGAAGGAGCCCGCCGAACGGACCGGCGGGAAGAGCTGACCGGGGCCGGGGACACCCGGACATGATGCGGGGCGGCGGCCGACGGCCACCGCCCCGCATCATGTCCGGGTCAGCCGGGACAGAGGCCGAACTCCGGGCAGGCCGTGGGTGACGGCGGGCCCCGGAGAGGCATCCGGACTCCGGGCCTCCTCCTTCATACGATTTCGGCATCACCGATCAACAGCTGGGAGCATCCCCATGGCCAACGGGCCCACCCTCCAGAACGTCTCGTTCCCGAGTGCCGGCACCACCGCGTACGGCTACCTCGCCGTACCGCCCGCCGGACACGGTCCCGGCATCATCCTCATCCAGGAATGGTGGGGCCTGACCGCCCACATCAAGGATGTCGCCGACCGGTTCGCGAAGGCCGGCTTCGTCGTGCTCGCGCCCGACCTGTACGGCGGCCAGGTCGCCCACGACGCCGACGAGGCACTGCGCATGATGAGCGAACTGCCCACCGCGCGGGGCGTCGAACTCCTCTCCGGCGCGGTCGGCCACCTGCTGAAGCGCCCCGAGACGGACGGTGACACGGTCGGGGCCGTCGGCTTCTGCATGGGCGGCGGATTCGTCCTCGGCCTCGCGGCCAAGGACCAGCGGGTCTCCGCGGCCGTCCCGTTCTACGGCGTCAATCAGGACGGCATCCCCGACTTCTCACACCTCCAGGCGGAGATCCTCGGCCACTACGGCGAGCAGGACCCCACCGTGCCGCCGGCGAGCCTCGAAGAACTCGGGAAGACGATCGAGGCCCAGTCCGGCATCGTCCCGACGTTCCACCTCTACCCGGGCGCGGGCCACGCCTTCTTCAACGACGGCCGCACCGAGGCGTACCACGCCGAAGCCGCCGCCCAGGCGTGGCAGCGCACACTCGATTTCCTGCGCACCCAGCTCACCGGGACCGGCTGACCGGTCGGCACCACGGCACCCCGTGAGCGCCGGCCCGGCCCGGCGCTCACGGAGCCGGGGTCAGCGCCGGCGGCCCCGCGGCGCCCAGCCGGCGCCGATGCCGGCCATATGCAGCGCGAGCAGGGTCAGACCGAGGAGCATCAGGCTCGTCGGCGCGAAGAGGGTGTCGACCGCTGTGTCGCTGGCATTGATGATGAATGCGATGGCGAAGAGCACTGCTGCAGCGAAACCCAACATCTGTCCACTCCTTGCTGATTGGACGGCCGGCCACGGCTGGACGCGATGGCCGTACCGTTGTTCGCCGAGTGCCCGCCGGGAACCGGATCAGTCGTGCGTCGCCGCTCCGGACCCGACACCGGCTCAGGAGAGTGCCGCCCCCTGCCGCAGCAGCAGCGCGACATCGACGCCCGCCACGAGGATCGCCGCGAGGAACGGCACCCTCGGCCGGCGACGGCCCATCAGCGATCCGCCCACCGCCGCGATCAGCGCCAGGGCCACGGCGGTCGCACCGAGCGTGCCGGGCCGGACGAGGGCCAGCAGAAGCGTGGCCGCCACCAGGGGGGCCGGCAGCAGCAGCCGTACCGCCGTCGGCCCCAGACGCTGCGGCCAGCCGCGTACCCCCGTGGCCAGATCGGCCCCGATGTCGGGCAGCACATTGCCGAGATGCGCGCCGACCCCCACCAGCGCCGCCGCCGTCACCGCCCACCACGCGGGCCAGGGCTGCCCTGGCAGACCGAGCGTCACGAAGGCGGGCAGGGAGGCGAACCCGATCGCGTACGGCAGCCAGGACAGTACGGTCGACTTGAGCCGTACGTTGTACGTCCAGGCCGCGGCCACGCCCACCAGGTGGACCGCGCCGGCGAGGAGTCCGTACGCGAGGGACAGCGGCACGCACAGCGCCACAGCGACCAGGGCCGCGGTCCGTACGGTCCGTGCGCTCACGGCCCCGCCCACGACCGGCTTGGTGCTCCGTCCCACCGCCGTGTCGCGTGCCGCGTCGATGGCGTCGTTGCTCCAGCCGACCGACAATTGCCCGGCCAGTACGGCCACCACGGCGAGCGCGCACCCCGTTGGGTCCTGCCCGGCGGCCACCGCGAGGCCAACGGTCAGCAGGGTCACCGCGACCGTGGGCACCGGATGGCACGCCCCGAGCAGGGCGACCGCCGCCTCTCGCGGCCGCGGTCCGGGTGCCCCGTCAGGTGTGCCGGGCGTACGGGCGAGTGGTGCGCGGTCGCTGGTCCCTGCCCGGTCGATGGCGTCCACGCGCCCATCGTAGGTGTCACACCACCACCGGACGGGTGCGTCGTGGCCGCACCCGTCCGGGTACGGAACAGCCACGTGCGAGGCCCACCGCACCGGCTCGTCGAGGGGCCGTACAGGGGACTTCGTGTGTGGCGTCGTGGTGCGGGGGGAGGGATTGCACGTCAGTCGCCCCCGACCTCGGACCGCAGATGACCCGCATCGCAGCCGTCCACGGAGCCCTGGCTCCGCATCAGCACACCCAACACGACATCACGGACATGGTCGCGAAGGCCTGTCTTCCCGAAGGGTCCGACCGCCGGGTGCTCGACCGGCTGCACCGGAGCGCGCGTGTGGCCACGCGCCATATGACACTGCCGCTCGACCGGTACGACGACCTCAGGGACTTCGGCGCGATCAACGACGCCTTCATCGCGGCGGCCGTACCGCTGGGCGCCGAGGCCGTCGCGGGAGCGCTGGACGCGGCGGAGCTGTCCCCGCGCGATGTCGACCTGCTGATGTTCACCTCGGTGACGGGCATCGCCGCGCCGTCCGTGGACGCGCGGCTCGTGGGACGGCTCGGCCTGCGCCCCGACGTCAAGCGCGTACCGGTCTTCGGCCTGGGCTGTGTCGCGGGAGTGGCGGGAATCGCGCGGCTGCACGACTTCCTGCTCGGGCGGCCGGACGGCGTGGCCGTCCTGCTCTCGGTCGAGCTGTGCTCGCTGACCTTCCAGCGCGACGACATCTCTCCGGCCAACATGGTCGCCACCGCGCTCTTCGGGGACGGCGCGGGAGCCGTCGTCGCCTGCGGCGCCCGGCGCCCGGCCACCGGGCCCGTCGTCGTCGACACCCGCAGCCACCTCTACCCGGACACCGAGCAGGTGATGGGGTGGGACATCACCGGCTCCGGCTTCCGTATCGTCCTGGACGCGTGCGTCCCGGACCTCGTACGCAAGAACCTCGCCGCGGACGTCGACGGCTTTCTCGCCGGTCACGGTCTCGTACGCGAGGACATCACCGCGTGGGTCTGTCATCCCGGCGGGCCGAAGGTGCTGGAGGCCGTCGAGGAGGCCCTCGCACTGCCCGACGGGGCGCTCGACGTCACCTGGCGCTCGCTGGCGGCCGTGGGGAATCTGTCCTCCTCATCCGTGCTCCACGTCCTGCGCGACACGCTGGCCGAGCGGCGCCCACCGGCCGGCACGGCGGGACTGCTGCTCGCCATGGGGCCCGGTTTCTGCTCCGAACTCGTCCTGCTCCGCTGGTAGAGAGTTCGCTGGTGGAGAGTCCGCCGGCGGAGAAGGAGGGGAAGACATGATCTGGTATCCGGTGCTGATCCTGGCCGTCGTCGCCGAACGCGTCGCCGAGCTGGTCGTCGCCCGCCGCAACACGCGCTGGAGCACGGAGCGCGGCGCCGTCGAGCGGGGGCGCGGGCACTATCCGGCGATGGTCCTGCTGCACACCGGACTGCTGCTGGGCTGCCTGGCCGAAGTCCGGGCGGCCGACCGGCCGTTCGTGCCGGTGCTCGGCTGGACGATGTTCGCCGTCGTCCTGGCCGCGCAAGGCCTGCGCTGGTGGTGCATCCGTACGCTGGGGCCACGCTGGAACACCCGGGTGCTGGTCGTGCCGGGTCTTCCGCTGGTGACCGGCGGACCCTACCGGCTGCTGCGTCACCCCAACTACGTGGCGGTGGTGGCCGAGGGCGTCGCGCTGCCTCTCGTGCACGGCGCCTGGCTGACCGCGCTCGTGTTCACCGTACTGAACGCGGCGCTGCTGACCGTCCGGATACGGTGCGAGAACCGTGCGTTGGGCCTGGCCGCCGCAGGAGCGCGCGCATGATCGATCTGCTGGTGGCGGGAGGCGGGCCGGCCGGTCTGGCCACGGCGGTCCATGCCACGCTGGCCGGCCTGGAAACAGTCGTGATCGAACCGCGCACCACTCCGGTGGACAAGGCCTGCGGCGAAGGCGTGATGCCCAGCGGCGTACGCGCGTTGACCGCGCTCGGGCTGGACATGCCACCGGGCCACCCGCTGCGCGGCATCCGGTACGTACGCGAATCCCGCAGTGCCGAGGCCCCGTTCGACGACGGACCGGGGCTCGGTGTGCGGCGTACGGACCTGCACGCGGCCCTGGCGCGGAGGGCCGACGAAACCGGCGTCAAGGTCGTGACCGGCCGGGTCGGCGAGGTGGAGCAGAGCGCGGACTCCGTGTACGCGGGCGGGCTGCGGGCCCGCTGGCTGGTGGCCGCCGACGGGCTGCACTCGCCCGTACGGCACCGTCTCGGGCTCGGCCTGCCCGATCGCGGGCCCCGGCGCTACGGCCAGCGCAGGCACTACCGCGTCAAGCCGTGGACGGACTTCGTGGAGGTGCACTGGTCGTCGGCGGGGGAGGGCGGCGAGGCCTATGTGACACCGGTGGCCGACGACCTGGTGGGGGTGGCCGTGCTGAGCGGCGTGAAGCGCGGTTATGACGAACATCTGGCCGCTTTCCCGCGGTTGCTGTCCCTGCTGGACGGCCCGTCCGTGAACGCCGTGCGCGGGGCCGGACCTCTGCGGCAGCGGGTGCGCCGGCGTACGGCGGGCCGGGTGCTGCTGGTGGGCGACGCGGCCGGGTACGTCGACGCCCTGACGGGCGAGGGCATCGCCCTCGCGCTGGCGTCCGCCGAGGCGGCCGTGCGGTGTCTGCGGGCCGGACGGCCGCAGGACTACGAAGGGCGCTGGCGGAGTCTGTCCCGGCGCCACCGGCTGCTGACGGAGGGGCTGTTGCGGGTCAGCGGGCGTGCGGCGGGCGCCCGTCTGATCGTCCCGGCCGCCGCCCGGATGCCGCCGCTCTTCGCCGCGGCGGTCCGCGCGTTGCAGTGATCACGGACGCGCGCTCCGGCGCCCGCGGCCCGTCAGAAGCCGCGCGTGTGCGCGGCGTCAGGGGGAGAGGTCGCCCGTCGTGTCCGTCGCCGGCCGTGTCGTCGCGCTCGCCGAGTGCGGCAGCACATGGGTGAGGTAGTCCTCGATCGTCGTCTCCAGGCCGACGTCGTGGCCCGCGCTCTCCGACAGATACCAGCGGTGCTCCAGCACCTCGTGGTAGATCTGCGCCGCGTCCATCTCGCCGCGCAGCTCGCGCGGTACGGCCCGTACGGTCGGCCGGAAGACATCGCGGACCCAGCGGTGCGCCAGTACCTCGGGCCGGGCCCCCAGCGGATCGCCGGGAGCGTAGTCCTCCTCGCCGGCCATCCAGCTCTCCAGGTCGTTGAGCAGGCGCCGCGCCTGGTTCTCCTCGGCGTCCAGACCCGTCAGCCGCAGCAGCTGCCGCTGGTGATGGCCCGCGTCCACCACCTTCGGCAGGAACGTCACCGTGCCGCCCGCAGGGGAGCGTCCGATCTGCATCTCCGCCACGTCGAAGCCCAGGTCGTTGAGGCGGCGGATCCGCCGGTCGATGTAGTGCCGCTTGTCCACCGGGTACACCGACTCGCGTGTCAGCTCGTGCCACAGATCCTCGTAGCGCCGGACGATCGCCGCACCGAACGGCACCGGATCCACCGAAGGATGCAGGGCGCCCGACGCCTCCAGGTCCATCAGCTCCCCGGCGATGTTCACCCGGGCCAGCTCGATGTCGTACTCGCGCTGCCCCCGGCTCAGACTCGGCTGGATCTGCCCCGTCTCGGCGTCCACCAGATACGCGGCGTACGCCCCCGCGTCCCGCCGGAAGAGCGCGTTGGACAGCGAGCAGTCGCCCCAGGCGAACCCGGCGAGGTGCAGTCGCACGAGCAGCACGGCCAGCGCGTCCATCAGCCGCTTGACGGTACCGGTACGCATCGTGGACTCGAACATCGAGCGGTACGGCAGGGACCCCTTGAGGTGCCGTGTGATCAGCGCGGGCTCCAGCGGGGCGCCCTCGGTGTCCACCCGCCCGGTCACCACCGCCACCGGGTCGACGGCCGGAATGCCGAGGCGGTGCAGATCGCGCAGCAGCCCGAACTCGCGCACCGCGCCCCGCTCGGAGATCTCCTTCACCGCCACCACCTCGGGCCCGGCGGACGCGAAGCGCACCACATGGCGGGAGATACCGCGCGGGAGCGCGACAAGGCACTCCTCGGGCCACCGGTCGAGCGGGGTGTTCCACGGCAGATCCAGAAGCACCGCGGGCTGCTCCGGATTGGTCGCGCTGATCTGCAGCCCCATCGTGCCTCCCACAGCGGTCGTCGGCGGAGACGGAACCGCGACCGCCGAGAACAGTGTGCCGGATCCCACGGACACCGCGGCCTGGCATAGGGGGTGCACAAGCGTTTACCCTGGCGGTGAACAGCTGTGCACCCCTGCCGCGACCCACCCCGTACGGAGCGAGATGACCGGAGCGATATCCCCTCCCACCGAGGCCCCGCACCCCCGATTCCTGGTCGCCGTCCTGGCCTTCTGCGGTGTGGTCGTGGCGGTCATGCAGACGCTGGTCGTGCCCCTTCTGCCGCATGTCCCGGCGCTCACCGGAGCCACCCCCACCGCCGCCAGCTGGCTGGTCACCATCACGCTGCTGACCGGGGCCGTCTGCACCCCCGTACTGGGACGGGTCGGCGACATGTACGGCAAGCGCCGGGTGCTCCTGGCCTCCCTCGGGGTGCTGGTCGCCGGCTCCGTGCTGTGCGCCGTCAGCTCCCACATCGCCGTGCTGATCACGGGCCGTGCGCTCCAGGGCGCCGCGCTCGCCGTCGTACCGCTGGGCATCAGCATCATGCGCGACGAGCTCCAGCCGGACCGTGTGCTGCCCTCGGTCGCGCTGATGAGCTCGACCCTGGGTATCGGCGCGGCCGTCGGACTTCCCGTCGCCGCCCTGGTCGTCGAGCACTACGACTGGCACACCATGTTCTGGGCCTCGGCCGGGCTCGGTCTGCTCGACATCGTGCTCGTACTGCTCTGCGTCCCCGAGTCGCCCCTGCGCTCGCGCGGCCGCTTCGACGCCCTGGGCGCGCTCGGTCTGTCCGCGGCTCTGGTCTGTCTGCTGCTGGCGGTCACCCAGGGCGGCGACTGGGGCTGGACGTCCGCGCGCACCCTCGGGCTGCTTGTCCTCGCCGTGGTGATCGGACTGCTCTGGGGCCGCTACGAGTTGCGTGCCACCACCCCCGTGGTCGACCTGCGGGTCTCCGCGCGGCCCGCGGTGCTGCTGACGAACATCGCCGCCCTGCTGATCGGCTTCGCCTTCTACGCCAACTCGCTGTCCACCGCCCAGATGGTGCAGGAGCCCACGAGCACCGGTTACGGCCTGGGCGCGTCCATCGTCGTCAGCGGGCTGTGTCTGCTGCCGGGCGGTCTCACGATGGTCGCCCTGTCGCCCGTGTCCGCCCGGATCTCCGCCGCGCACGGGCCCAGGACCACCCTGGCGCTCGCCTCCGCCATCCTGGCCGTGGGCTATGTGGTGCGCTTCTTCACCAGCCATCAGCTGTGGACGATCATCCTCGGTGCCACCGTCGTCGCCGCGGGGACGGCCATCGCCTACTCGGCGCTGCCCGCGCTCGTGATGAGCGCGGTGCCGGTCGGTGAGACCGGCGCGGCCAACGGCCTCAACACCCTGATGCGGTCGGTCGGGCAGGCCTTCTGCAGCGCGGCCGTCGCGGCCGTTCTCGCCAACGTCACTTTCGAGGCCGGCGGTCGTACGGCCCCGACGCTCCACGCCTACCTGCTGGTCTTCCTCATCGCGGGTGGTGCGGCGGTGCTCGCCCTCGCTGTCACGCTGTGTCTGCCACGTCAGCGACGCCGGACCACCGGCGGGGTCGAGCCGGACCGGACGGCGTCGCTCGCCCAGGAGGGCGTATGAACGGGCAGGCAACCGGCGGAACGGCGGGCGGCGCGGCTCTTTCGGACGCGGGTACCGGCCGTGACGCGATTCTGCGGGCCGCCCGGCGCGCGTTCGCCTTCCGTCCCTATGCCGAGGTGACCCTGCGGGGCATCGCGGCCGACGCCGGGGTGAGCGCCTCGCTGATCGTCAAGCACTTCGCCACCAAGGAAGGGCTGTTCAACACCATCGCCGACTTCGGCCCCGCGGCCGACCGGCTCTTCGCCGCGCCCCTGGACGGGCTGGGCCGGCACCTGGTGCTGACCCTGGTGCGCAGCCGCCGCGAGCAGCAGGGGGACCCACTGCTGCGCGTGGTGTTCTCACTGGGCAACGACGACGAACGCACCCTGCTGCGCGAACGGTTCGGCGAGCAGATCATCGAGCGGCTCGCCGCGCTCCTGACCGGTCAGGAGCGCACCCTGCGGGCCGAGTTGATCGCCGGCCAGCTCCTCGGCCTGGGCGCCACGCTCAGCCTGCGCCGCGCGGGCGCGAGCGCTGAGGCCACGCCCGAGCGGCTGGCGGATCTGTACGGCCCCGGGCTCCAGCGCCTGATCAGCGCTTGAGCAGCAATTCGGTGTTGCGGTCGGCCGACTTGCCCGCCGGCTTGGTGGTGGAACCCGGCGCGTTGAGCGCCAACTCCCGGTAGAGCGCGGCCAGACCGGTCTGCGAGAGGTCCTCGAAGTCGGTGCGGTGCGGCGCCGACGACTCGATCAGCGTGGTGAACAGGGACAGGGTGCCGTCCCCGTTGTCGGCGATCTCGATGACCCGGGCGAGCTGCGGGAAGTCGATGTGGGAGGCGGTGGAGATCTCCCAGAAACTGTCGTGCGCGAGAACGGAGTTGCGGTGGCTGTGGCCGTTGACCCAGGCCAGCACATTGCGGTGCTGCTTGAGCAGGGCGAGGACCTCGTCGCCGTTGTGCCGGGCATCGCCCGTGGGGTCGGGGTGGGTGTTGGTCATCGTCCAGCTGTTGTGGTGGCTGAAGACGACGACGTATTCGTCCCGGAGTTCCTTGAGCGTCCGCTCCAGCCACTTCAGCTGGGTGGTGTCGAGCGAGCCGGTGAAGTGCCCCGCGCGGTCGGTGGTGTCGAGGCTGATGCCCGTGACCTTCTCCCCCATGGGGAAGGTGTAGTAGAGCGTGTCGCTGTCGAGATTGGCCGCGGTGTAGCCGTGACCGGCCGGTCCCTTCCCCGCCTGCTTCGGGTCGAGGTGCGCGCTCAGGTACTCGTGCGGCGTGAAAGGTGCCCGGCTCGGGTCGGGGGTGATGGAGCGCATCCGGCGCTTCGAGTCGCGCAGGAGCTCGACCAACGCCGTTCCGGTCGGGTCGCCGCCCTTCGAGATGATCTCCATCAGCCGCTTCGCGTCGGCGTCCGGGACGGCGTACAACTTCCGTGACCCCACGGCGAATTCAGCGAGGAAGCCGGACGTGTCGGCGATGGCGCCGCTGGCCAGACCGTCGTGGTTGCCCGCGGTCGAGTACCACGGCATCCGCAGTCCCGGACTGTTCACGGAGCGGATCGTCGCGGCGAGGAACCCGTCGATACGGGGAAAGCCGAGCTCCTTGTCGGTGTCCCGGCGGCCGTCCTCCGGGTGCCAGTACAGACGCTCGCCGGAATTCTGCGGGCCTTCGTACTGCCGGGAGTTCCCCGTGTTGGGGGAGATCCGGCCACCGCTCATCACCGTGAGGAACCAGTCGAGTTCCGCCCGGGAGTTGTTGTCGGTGTTGTCCCCGGTGGTCACGGCGAAGGACAGCGGAGCCCCGGTCGCGGGCCCCTCCGTCAGGGCGTTGATCTGCTCGACCAGGGCCACCGCGCCCGGCACGGTGAGCGCCTCGTGCGGCCGCCACGCCGAAACCTTCTCCGCGCGCATGTACTCGGTGCGCACCGGGTGCTGGACATCGGTCAGATGCAGATCGGTGAGCTGTACGAAGGAGCTGAGGACGGTACGGCGCTCGGCGCGGCCGGACTTGCCGGAGGCGAGCTCGTCCCGTACGACCAGGTCCCAGCCGGGGCCGTCACCGAGCCGCCGGAAGGCGGCGGATTCGTCGAGTGGTGTGGCGACCGAGTCCAGCGTCGTACGGGCGGGAACGGTGCGGGTGGGTGAGGCGGAGGTACGGGGCCCCGGCACCGTGGGCGCGGTGGTCTTCCCGGGTGCGGCCGAGGCCTCCTCCGTGCCACCACCCGCGCCGAGCGCCAGTCCGATCCCCGCCGAAACGCCGACCGCTCCGGTCGCGGCGAGGAAGGAGCGACGGTCGACGGCGTTGGCTGCGGAGCGTATCCGTGTCATGGGGCGGTCTCCCGAGTACGAGCGCATCAGCAAGGCGCGCCGGGGGACGGCCCCCTGGCTACTCCTTGATGTTTGGCACTCGGCGTGGCCTGCGCGTGAACGACGTTCCAACGGCCGACGCCCATCACCGCACGGGAAACACCTGATCGGCGAACCGTCGCCGGGCCCTCGGCCGCCGGACCGGAGCCGGTCACTTACCGTTCACCGCAGAGGGAAGCGGGAGCTCCTGAGCTGGGGTGACCGGAGGAGAAAAAAGAAGAACGAATCTGATGCGCATAACCCTTGAGGGAGCGGGCACACGCCTCTCTGAGCTGAGCTCACGGCCTTCCCCCCCCGCCGTTCGAGCTCCTCGGCCCCACCGGCGCACCCCCCCTTCGCCGGTGGGGCCATACTTTTCCGGCCTGGATCACGGGCGGTGGCCGCCTGTCCGGGGCGTGAGCGACCCGACCGGGCCGGGACACGCTCAGCCGGTGGTGATCAGGGGCAGAGGTGATCAAGGGCAGAGGTGATCACGCTCAGCCGGTGGTGATCACGACAGGCCCTCCGCCGGGGTCGGCCCGGTCGATCCAGTCGGCGGAGGCGTACAACGGCCGGTTGGGTACCGCGCCCCGGAGCAGCCGCTCCCGGTGCAGCACCCGCCCGCCCTGGCTTATGACCAGGACGGACAGCCGGCCCGCCGGTTCCGCCGTACGCAGTGTGAACCGGCCCAGGGGCGGCCGGGGGCCGTGCGGATCGATACGGTTCGGCGCGACCCATCGCAGCGGCGCGGCCACCTCCACCGGCACCTGTCCGCCCGGCCAGGCGCCGTCCGCCAGATACCGGAGCACCGGGCCCGCGACGAGTTGGCCCTCCCGGGCGGCGGTGCCGGCGGGCTCGACGGCGTGCAGCAGGTTGCCGACGGCGAAGACCCCGGGCGCGGCCGTACGGAACGATGTGTCGACCGCCGGGCCCCGGGTGCCCCGGTCCAGGGCGATCCCGCCCCGCCTGGCCAGTTCGTGGTCGGGGATCCAGTCACCGGTGAAGACGACCGTGTCGCAGGCGACGGTCGTCGTCCTGCCGTCGGTGTGCCGGAGCGCGACACCGCGGAGGCGGCCCCGGCCGAGCAGTCCGGCGACCGTCGTGCCGGTGAGGAGGGGGATCCGGCGGTGCAGCCGGGCGTCGAGCCCCGATGCCCAGGAGGTCTGGTGACGCGGTTGGTCGGTGATCATCGCGGCGACCTCGACCCCCGCGCTCCGCAGGGTCCGTACGGCGGAATAGCTGACGGGCTCGGCGCCGACGACGACGGCCCGCAGTCCGATCCGCTGATGGTGCGGATGGACGGACCGCTGGAGCTCGCCGGTGGTGAACACACCGGCCGGCCGGGTGCCCGGCACCAGCCGTGCGCTGCGCGGGCGTTCGCGCGCACCGGTGGCGAGGACGACCGCCCCGGCCGTGAGGCGCTCCAGCCCGTCCGGGGCGGTGGTGTCCACGGCGAGCCGGGTCGGGGCGTCGGGCGTGTCCTGACGGCCGAGGGGCGCGTCTTCGTGACGGAACGGGCCCATCGGCTCGTGCTGCCCCGCCCAGCCGGTGACGGAGACCCCCGTGCGCAGGACGGCTCCGGCCCCGGTCGCCAGGTCGCACCAGTGGCGGGCGTACGCGGGGCCGCTCATCGGCCGCCGTAGCTCGCGCAGCCCGAATCCGGCGTGGTAGCAGTGCCGTGGGACACCCCCGGCCTGCTCCTCGCGGTCGACGACTTCGACCGTACCGGCGCCCGCGGCGGACAGCCGGGCAGCTGCGGCCAGCCCGGCCGGACCCGCGCCGATCACCAGCACATCGACCGTACGCCGCCGCCGGCCGGGCTCGGGGGCCGACGGAACGCCCCGGTTCGTTGTCGCGCTCATGATCCGACCTCCGGCCGCAGGGATGGTTCGTCGCCGTCCGGAGCGAACAGCGCGCGTACGGCGGCTCCGCAGTAGAAGCCCTGGCACCGGCCGCCCCGCGCACGGGTACGGCGTCGCAGCCCGTCGAGCGAGCCGGGCGGGACGATGCCGGCGAGGGCGTCGCGGATCTCCCCGCGTGAGACGCGTTCGCAGTGGCACACGATCCGTCCGTACTCGGGATCCGACGCGATCAGGTCGGCGCGCTGATAGGGACGGGGGAACGCCTCCCCGATGTTCGGCATCGTCACGGGGGCAAGTTCTCGCGGTGTCCCCAGATCCTGGCCCGTGCCGGCCAGCAGCTCCACGACATGGGCGGCGATCGCCATCGACGCCGTCAGGCCGGTGGAACGGATGCCGCCCACCGTGACGTACCGCTGCCCGGGATGGCAGCGGATCCGGTAGTCGTCGTCCTCGGTGGCGGCACGCAGCCCGGCGTAGACGGCGGTGACCTCTTCTTCCAGCAGTTCCGGCAGGATCCGCCCGCCCTTCTCCCGGAGGAAGGCGAGCCCTTCGGCGGAGGAGCCGGTGGCCCCTTTGTCCGCCAGGTCCTCGGCGGTCGGGCCGAGCATCACATTGCCGTACACCGTCGGTGCCACCAGTACGCCCTTGCCGAGCGCGGTGGGTACCGGCAGCAGGATGTGCCGGACCAGGCCACGGGCGAGCTTGTCGAAGACCATGAGCTGCCCGCGTCGCGGAGTCACCGTGAAGTCGGCGTGGCCGAGTGCGCGGTCGATCTCGTCGGCGTACAGGCCGGCCGCGTTGACGAGCGTACGCGTACGCAACGGGCCGCGCGTGGTGATCAGTTCACGCGGGGACCCGCTGGTGACGCTCTCCACCCGGCAGTTGAGATGCAGAGCGGTCCCTTCCCGCACGGCCTGGGTGGCGTACGCGAGGGTCGTCGTCCACGGACAGATGATGCTCTCGCCGGGGACGTCGAGCGCGCCCAGCGCGCCGGGGCCGAGAGAGGGCTCGCGGGCGTACAGCTCGTCGGGGCCGATGACGCGCGTCTCGTGGTACTCGTTGCGCTCGGCCTTCTCCACCAGCCGTGGCAGGGCGGCCAGTTGCTCGTCGTCCCAGGCGACGAGCAGGGCGCCGAGCGGTTCGACCGGGATACCGCTACGTGCCGCGTAGGCCGACAGCCGCCGCTGCCCGTCGCGTACCAGCCGGGACTCCAGCGAACCGGGCACGGCGTCGAAACCGGTGTGCAGGATCGCCGTGTTGGCCTTCGACGTACCGTCGCCGACGTCGTCGGACGCCTCCACCAGCGCGACACGCAGCGGGTAGCGGGTCAGCTCGCGGGCGATGGCCGTACCGACCACTCCGGCGCCGATGACGACGACGTCGTACACCTCGTCCGGCAGGGTTCCCGAGGTCGTGACAGTCATGGGGCTCCAGGTTCAGGTCCACGTCCGGTTTCGGGTCCGGCTTTCAGGTCCGGATTTCAGGTCCCGGTTTCAGGTCCCGGTTTCGGGTCCGGTTTCAGGTGGGGGGTCGCCGAGAGTGGGTCCAGGCCCGGGGTGCTCCGGCCTCGGGACCGCTCTCAACGCCCGGCGGTGGGCGGGGGAGTACGGTCGAGCAGCGTGGCCACCGCGGAGCGGAAGACGCCCAGACGGTCGGCCGCCTCGGCCGCGCCGATCCGCGGTTCGTAGACCGCGGAGGGTTTCCACTCCGGGATCACCCCCGCGGTCGTCAGCTCCGGATCGAGCCCGAGACGCGCGAGGGCGCCCACGCCCAGCGCTGTGGCGTCGGGCAACGCCGATACCTCCACGGGGCGTTGCAGCAGGTCGGCCTGGGTCTGCATCAGCAGCGCCGACCGGGTCAGCCCGCCGTCCACCCGCAGGCCGGTCAGCGGCGTGCCGAGATCGGTCGCCACCGCGTCGGCGAGCTCCACCACCTGGGCGGCGATACCCTCGACCAGCGCGCGCACCAGATGCCCGGCTCCGGTGTCCAGCCCCAGGCCGGTCACCGAGCCACGCAGATCGGTGCGCCACCACGGCGCGGCCAGTCCGGCCAGCGCCGGGACGAACGTGACGCCACCGCTGTCCGGTACGGACGAGCCGACCGGATCGAGATCGGCGGCCCCGGAGATCACCCCGAGACCGGTGAGCCAGCGTACGGCCGAAGCCGCCGTGTAGACCTGTCCGTCGAGGCAGTAGCTCGTACGTCCGCCGAGCCGCCAGGCGACACAGCTGACCAGTCCGCTCGTTCCCCGGCGCGGGCGGTCGCCGGTCTGGGCGAGCAGGAACGCCCCCGTACCGTAGGTGCACTTGGCCGATCCCGGTTCGGTCACGTCCTGCGCGAACAGCGCGGCCTGCTGGTCGACGAGCAGGCCGGTCAGCGGGATCTCGCCGCCGAAGGCGGTGGTGGCGCCGACCGGGCCCGCCGCGTCGACGATGCGGGGCAGCTCCTCGTCGGACAGCCCGAAGATCTCCAGGGCCGCCGGTGACCAGTCGACACGGTCGAGGTCCAGCAGCTGGGTGCGTCCCGCGGTCGCGGCGTCGGTGACGAACGCGCCGCCGGTCAGCCGGTGGACCAGCCAGGAGTCGCTGGTGGTGACCACGCCCTCGCGGGTCAGCTCGCGCCGGATCCACGCCATCTTGGGCGCGGCGAAGTAGGGGTCGACGGGGAGCCCGGTCAGCCGCCTCAACTGCTCGTCGTACGGGGCGAGGCCGGCGCAGAGCGGCTCGGCGCGCCGGTCCTGCCACCCGATCGCGTCGGTGAGCGGAGCACCCGTGGCGGGATCCCAGGCGAGCACGGTTTCACCCTGGTTGGCGAGGCCGACAGCCGCGACCGGTTCGGCGGCGTCGGCGACGGCCTGGCGTCCGGCGTCGAGTACGGAGGCGAGCAGGACGGCCGGATCGACCTCCGCCAGCCCGTCGGCGCCGTAGCGGGGAGGTGCCGGGGCCGCTCCCGTGCCGATCACCCCGCGTTCGGGACAGATGACCAGCGCCTTGGTCGACGAGGTGCCCTGGTCGATGGCGAGCACGGGCCGGCCGGCCGAGCGGGCGGAGGCGTGTTGCGTGTACTGGGCAGGCGGCATGTCCCGTTCTTCGGTCGCAGAGTCGGTCGCGGCGGTTTGTCGCAAGGGTCGGTCGCGGGGGTCGGTCGTGCGGGGCAGTCGTGTGGGTTTGTCTCGGCGTGGGTGATCGCTGTGCGAAAGCGTGGTGCAGGTGAGGGCGGGCGTCAAGGGCTCTCGGAGCCGTCTGCGAACGCCGGATGACGGAGGGTGCCGCCCGGTTCCTCCTGGAAAGGATGAGTGAGTCCGTGCGAGGTTCGTCGCCTAACTCCATTTGATCAACAGAGAGTTGCGAAAGATCAGCAAAGTGTTCGAGCCTGACTGTTCAGGCCCCTACACTGATCGCCGAGCAGCGACAGGGTGCCCTCGACCAGTTCGTCCTTGTCCGTGGGCACGGCAGGCCCGTGCCTTCGTGGCAAACCGGATCACCTCACCCTCACCGTCCTAGAGGATCTATGACGACCATGTCTTCGCCCGGGCGCAACTCCGGTTGCGCCCGGTTGAGTACGGCCCGCAGGATGCCCGCGACAGGCGGGAAGGCCGCGACGCCCTCGGCGTCCGGGTGTCCGGAGTACGGGAGCACCTGTCACCGTCGAGTCCTGGGGCCACCGGGGGCGGGGGCCGGAGACCGGTGCTAGCTTCTCCCGTCCGGCCCCTGTGCGCCCGGTCGTCGCACGCGTGGACGGAGTCGAGCTGATGGCTGCCGAACGCTCTCGCCCGGTCTATCACCCGGCAGGCCATGACAACGAGTTGCGCGCCGCGGTACAGGATCTGCGTACCGGGCGCTGGCTCTCGATGCGCAACCTCCTCGCCGAGACGCTCGACTGGACGATGTGGACCCAGCGGACCCAGGTACTGGCGACCGTGGCCGCCGGCTCCGACGCCGTCCAGGCATGGCGTGCCGAGGAGCCCCGGAGCGTCGCCGCGATCGTGATGCACACCCGCGTGATGGTGGAGCGCGCCCTGCGGGCCCACCGCGAAGGCCACGCGCGCACCCAGGAACTGTGGCAGCAGGCGTGGGAGGCGTGTGGTGACGCCGCACGCCACGCACCCGACGACCCCGTGCCCTGGGTGTGCCTGCTCGCACTGGCCCAACTCGACGACCGGCAGCGGCTGGAGGAACACCGGCTGCCTCCGCCGGGACCGATGCTGTTCCCCGGCCCCTGGGCCCTGCTGGCCGAGGCCGACAAGCGGGATCCGTACAACCGCGAGGCCCACCACCGCATGCTCCAGTTCGTGTACGCGCGACGGACCGACGGGTCGGTGTCCGAAGCGTTCAATTTCGTTCAGTGGGCTGCCTCTTCGGCGCCGGTGGGCTCGGCGCTGCACGTTCTGCCGCTGTTCGTCAGGGTGGAGCGCTACCGCCGGGAGAACGGGCACAAGAAGGCGCTTGACCTCCACTGGGTCACGGAGGACGCCACACGGGACGCGCTGCGGGCCCTGGGCCTGTGGTTCGACCGGACGGCTCTCCCGGAGGCATCGCTGCTCGACCTCAACCATCTGGCGCACGCTTTGTGGGGATCGCTCCGATTCGCCGAAGCGGCCCGGGTGTTCGAGGCGCTGGGACCGTACTACGCCACCGTGCCGTGGACATACCGTACGCGCAGCCCCGGCGACGCCGCACAGGCCGAGGAGGTGTTCCTCCGCGCCCGGACCCGCTGTCTGAGCGTCCGTGACGAGCGGAGGCGGGGTTCGTCGAGGGGTTCGTCCGGCTGAGTGGTCCTGTCGGCCCGCTGCCCCGCCGTCCCGCTCTTCCGGAGTCCCGCGCACTGCCCGCACCACGCGCCACCCGCACCGTCCCCCGCGGCGCGCACCCCGTGTCCGCTCAACCGCACCACTTCCGTCCCCTTCTATCGCCGTATTGGTTTCTCTACCGGAGGTACCGCCATGTCCGTTTCCCCACCGGCCTGGTCGAAGCCCGATCTCGGGCCGCAGAAGGATGAAGAGCAGAGGCTTCGTGAGCTGGGCTACCAGCCGGTCCTCGCCCGCCGTATGGGAGGCTTCGGCAACTTCGCCATCAGCTTCTCGGTCATCTCCGTACTCTCCGGATGCATGACCCTGTACGGCTTCGGCATGGGCACCGGCGGCCCCTCCGTGATGCTCTGGGGCTGGGTGGGCGTCGGCCTGTTCGTGCTCTGCGTCGGCATGGCGCTGGCCGAGGTCACGAGCGCTTACCCGACCTCCGGCGCTCTTTACTACATGGCGGACCGGCTGGGTGGCCGCAAGTGGGGCTGGTACACCGGCTGGCTCAACCTGCTGGGGCTGCTGGGCGCGATCGCCGGTATCGACTACGGCGCGGCCCTGTTCACCGGGGCCTTCCTGAATCTCCAGTTCGGCTTCGAGCCCACCCCCGGCTCGACCTTTGTCATCTTCATGTGCATCCTGCTGCTGCACGCCCTACTGAACCTGTTCGGTGTGAGGCTGGTCAGTGTGCTCAACTCGATCAGTGTGTGGTGGCATCTGATCGGTGTCGCTGTCATCGTCGGCGCCCTGGCGATCGTCCCCGATCACCACCAGTCGCCCTCGTTCGTCTTCACCGAGTTCGTCAATGACACCGGCTGGCAGAACCCGCTCTATGTGGCGGCCATCGGTCTGCTGCTCGCGCAGTACACCTTCTGCGGCTACGACGCCTCGGCGCATCTCTCGGAGGAGACCTCGAACGCGTCGGTCACGGCCGCGCGCGGCATCGTCCGGGCCATCTGGGTCTCCTGGATCGCCGGCTTCGCCCTGCTGATCGGCATCACGTTCGCGATCCAGGACTACGCGGGCGCCCAGAACAGCGCCACCGGCGTGCCGCCCGCGCAGATCCTGATCGACGCTCTCGGCACCAGCGGGGCCACGGCGCTGCTGCTGCTCGTGATCGTGGCCCAGCTGTTCTGCGGCAACGCCGAGGTCGCCGCAGCCAGCCGGATGGTGTTCGCCTTCAGCCGGGACAACGCCCTGCCGGGCTCGGCGCTGTGGCGGCGCGTCAGCCGACGTACGCAGACACCCGTTCCCGCGGTCTGGCTGTCGGTGATCGTCGCGGGCCTGCTGGCCGTACCGTCCCTGTACTCCGCGACGGCGTACGGCGCGGTGACGGCGATCAACGTCATCGGCATCACTCCGGCGTACGCCATTCCCATCTACCTGAAGCTGCGCGCCGGCGGCCGCTTCCAGCCGGGGCCGTGGAGCCTGGGCCGCTGGAGCAAGCCGATCGGCTGGATCGCCGTGGTGTGGGTGGCTCTGGTGACCGTGCTCTTCTGCCTGCCCCAGTCGAACCCGGTGACCGTCGACTCGATGAACTACGCGGTGATCGCCCTGGCCGTGGTGCTGGTCCTGGCAACCGTGTGGTGGTACCTGGCCCGTGGCTCGTACAGCACCCCACAGGCGTACGGCAACGCTCGCGAACAGTCGGAGATCGCCGACAGCATTGTCTAGTGCCCCTCCCGTGTACGTGATGGCGGGGACCGGCCCGAGAGCCGGCCCCCGCCTGTTCAGTTCTCCTTGAGGAACTTCTTCGCCAGTTCGGCGCCGAGCCGGGCGGTGGCGTGCTGGTCTTCGAGGGGGGAGACCTTCGAGTTCTTGAAGAGGACGTACGTCACCCCCGAACTCGCACCGCCGCCCGCGGGGTCGGTGAGGATCCCCAGTCCCCGGGCCGCCGCGTACGACGCCTCCCCGATGATCCCGGGCGGTCCGGTGTCGCCGACGACGGCGTACCGCACCTTGTCACCGTGGATGACGGCCGCGACCGAGCCGCCCCGGATGCCTGACGAGCGGTAGTTCCAGATCTGGCTCGGAGTCGGTACGACGATGTACGGCAGTTCCTCGGCATTGAGCGGGCTGCCGTCGGACCGCGTATAGGCGGTCGTGTCTTGGAAGTAGGGATCGGACCGGCTGTTGCACCGTGCCGTGACCTGGCCGTCGCAGTCGATGTCCAGATCGGCCTTCCAGAACACGGCGCCCTTCGCGTCGCAGATGGGGATCGAGGCGGGACTGTCGTCGTCGGCGCGGTAGTTGCCCTTCGAGATCTGGTCGCAGCGGCCGGCCTTGGCGAGCAGAGCCGCCGCGCTGACCGGGCCCTCCTTGACCGAGTCGGCGGAGTCGGCGGAGTCCGCGGGCTCGGCAGGCTCAGTGGGGCTGCCGGGCCCGGGGGACACCGCGCGCTTGGCCGGCTGCTCCCTTCCGGCAGGTGGTCCTGCCGCGCCACCCGCGTCCGGTGGCAGGGAGATGGGCGGAAACCCGGTGGGCGCCGGCTCGACGGGCGACGCGTCGAGAGGCGGTGCGGCGGTGGGCGGGGCTTCCGGGGGGTCGGTCAAGGACGGGATGACGACGACAGCGGCCAGCATCGCCGTACCGACGGCGACGCAGGCGGGGGTGCGAGGGTGCACGAAGGTGACGCCTTTCCTGGGCGGGACGGCGGGACGGCGGGACGGCGGACGGGCGTGACGGCGGGACTGAGCGGCTCCGGGGACAGATGCGGGGCTCGGAGAGAGGCTTACGAAACCGACGTCAGTGGCTGGGCGGAGACAGCCGGTGGCCGTCGCCTATGCACCGGCCCAGCCGTTCGAGGAACACCCGTTGCCCTGTCACCAGCGGTTCCACGGCGTCTGCCAGCGGGAACCAGACGAACCGGTCCAGCTCGGGGAACTCGCGCAGGACTCCCGATCCTCTCGGCCATTCCATGGTGAAGGTGCCGGGCACCGCCTGTGCCGGGTCGAGATCTCCCTCGACGGCCCACACGGTGACCGTCTTGCCGCCCCGCTGGCGGGAATCGCCGAGCGGGATCCACGGTCCCTCCGGCGGCACCAGACCCAGCTCCTCCTGGAACTCCCGGCGGGCGGCGGCCTCCGGCTGCTCCTCCGGGCCGTACTCCCCTTTGGGGACCGACCAGGCACCGGCATCACGGCCCGACCAGAACGGCCCGCCCATGTGCCCGAGAAGCACGTCGGCGCCCGTGTCCGTGACCCGGTACAGGAGAAGGCCCGCGCTTCGTTTGCCCGACATGCGGTCAAGTCTGTGCGCGGGCAGATCGCGTCGCCATTCGTGGGCCGGGGGGTGTACGCCGTCCTCGGCCCGGTCGGTTCCAGCTCGTGCCGAGGCCACCGGGGCGTCGGTGTGGAATGACACGCCGGAGCTTTGGAGTGACGCTGCCGGTCAGATCGAGTGAGCTGCTGGTCCGACCGTAGGAGTCGTTGCGCTGTCCGGGGGCGACCGGCCGTCGGCCGGGTCCTGAGCCAGGCGTTGCCGCGCCGTCACCGGGTAGACGGTCGAAGACCGCCTTGGCTCTCGAAGCGCAGGAGATGACATGCCCGGAATGATCGAGCGCATCAAACAGTTCGCCCGCAGTCCGCAGGGGCGGCGAGTGACGCAGCAGGTACGGCAGGCCTCCGCCGATCCGAGGAAGCGTGCTCAGGCCCGCCGGCTGCTCGGCAAGCTGCGCGGAAGGCGCTGAGTGGACGGGGGGACGGGGCCGCAGGACCGGCTCTCACGCCAAGGCCTCGCCGCCCGGACCGCCCGTCATGAGGGGCGTCGCCGAGGCGCGGCTACGTCTCGCGTCGGCTCATCTCACATTGTGATGCTTAGGCCATGATTCAGGATTGTCGATCACATAACCGGGCACCAGCAGAAGACAGCGGACGGACCGGTCGCTGTACGGGAACCTTGTACAGGAACCATCCGGCGGTCGGCCCGTCCGGAGCGGGTGCCGGTCCTTGACGGAGGGAGTGATTTCCATGCGTGCGTATGAGCACGCCCGGCGGCGTTCCGCACGCGCCACGTACATTCTGCCGCGGTCGGAGACCTCTGCCCGCTGGGCGAGGCATTTGACGGCCGCCTACCTCAACCGCGGCTGCGGTGAACGGGTGTCCGCGGACCAGGTGGAGGACGCGACGCTGGTCGTCTCCGAACTGGTCACCAACGCCACCCGCCACGGACACGGCTGCTGTCGGCTGCAACTGAGCGTGGCGAGCGGACAGGTGACCGTCGAAGTCCATGACCACAGCCCCGTACAGCCGCGACTGCGTCAACCGGACATCCTGTCCGAGGGCGGCAGGGGAATCGCGATGGTCCGTGAACTCTCGCGCCGGTTCTCCGTGCTCGGAAGCCCGGGCGGGGGCAAGACCGTACAAGCGATCCTCGCCTGTTGAGGCGAGCCCGCCTGTTCAGGTAAGAGCGACGCCCCCGCCCGCGCTCCTCCGTACCCGGCTAGAGCGCCTGGGTGTCCCGCGTGGCTCCGTCGATGGCATCAGCGACGGTGTTGAAATACCGGGCGTGCGCGTGGTGGCTGCCCGGGGTCTCCGGATTCCACGCCACGAACCGCGCCCGCTCCTCGATGGCACGCCAGTGCGCGTTGCCCTGGAGCTGCTCGCGCGGCGTCGCGTTCGCGCGTACGTCGGTGAGCACGATGTCCGGTTCGAAGGCGGCGGCCACGGACCATTCGACCGTACGCCAGTTGGACCCGGAGCCCTCCTCGGGATCGATGAGTCCCACCCCCAGCCCGCTGAGCGCCCGCAGATCGGGCCAGTTCAGTGGCCGGGCCAGATGTACGGTCTCCGGTCCGGCCGCCGAAAGAGCCAGTACCCGGGGCGCGTCGGGCCGCGCCGCCGACGTACGCAGCCGGGCCTGAGCGCGCTCCAGTTCCGTCGTGGTCGGCTGGAGCGGCGAACGCAGAGAGGCGGCCAGCGCCGTGAACCGGTCCCTGATGCCGTCGAGTGACCGGTCCTTCCCCACGTCGAGGACGACGACGGGCAGCCGCTCCTCCAGATGCTTGGCCGCCTCCGGGTCGATGCCGTACACCTGCCCGCCGCCGTAGCTGACGGCGACCACCAGATCCGGCTCGGCCGCGTAGAGACCATCGAGGTCCAGGGCGCTGCCCGCGCCGAAGGAGCGCAGGTCGGCGAGGGGAAGCTCGCCCGCCTTCGCCGGGTCGGGGGCGTCCCCGTCATGATGGGAACCGAAGATTCCCAGCGGACGCAGACCGTGGTCCCACAGCGTCGCGCCCGCCTGTATGTAGGCCACCACCCGGGCCGGGTGGCGTCGTGACACGGCCAGTTGGCCGCGGTCGTCGGTGAACTCCCAGCTGTTGCTCGGGTTCATGTCTCGCCTCGTTCCGCTCGTGTTGGTGCGGTGTTTTGTGCGCGGCACTCGTACGCGGGTTCGTGCAGGTGCCACCGACTCCATGCCCAACACGGGGCGCGCGGACTCTTATGGTGCGCATTTCACGCCCTACGGTTCGATAAGACCTGCTCTGATCGCATAGCGGGTGAGCTCAAGACGGTCCCGCAGGCCGAGTTTCTGCAAGAGGTTGGCGCGATGGCGTTCGACGGTCTTCGCGCTGATGAGCAGGATGCCGGCGATCTGCTTCGAAGTGTGCCCCTCGGTCACCAACTTGAGGATCTCCTCCTCGCGGGGCGTGACGGCGTTGTCCGGGATGCTGTCGCCCTGCCGTACCCGGTCGAGATCGGCCATGGGCTGCTCATCGCGGGCGGACTGGTGCTGGCAGGGGCGGCCGGACATCTCTTCGATGCCGACCGGGGCCGGTGGTCTGCCTCCGGCCGGGGGCAGACCACTACGGATTGAATGACCGCCTTCATTTCATAAAGGGCAAAAAGCACATTTTATTTTACGTTAAAATGGTTTTCGGGTGACCAGCGCTCTCTTGAGCGATGGGGTACCCATTACCGAGATGCTGGGCGGTCGGCCGAATACGCGGGTCTGAGGGGGCGGTTCCATATGCGCGCACCCCTGTCGATTCCCCGCGCGCGGCCGACTGACGCGGCGTCAGTCCCGTCGCGGGTGCCCTTACCGGTGCTGCCCCGCGGCGCGTGACGCAGAATCCCTGTCCGGCGGTGGGCGGTGCGTCCGGCCTGCCGCGCGCCCAGGGGCCCTCATGCCCGCATTCCCTCACGCCACGCCCGCATGGAGCCGTTTCCTATGGAGCCCACAGCTCACGTCAGCAAGACCACCCTGCCAGGGGTCGGTACCCGCTACGACCTCAACACCGAGGCGGGAAAGCATCTGTCGGTCGTCGTGCACCAGGACGGGCGGCGCATTCTCGCCTTCCACGATCCCGAGGACGACGACAACTGCAAGGAGGCCGCGGCCCTCGACCCGCACGAGGCGACCGCCCTCTCCAAGCTCCTGACGCCCGACCCCGTCGCGCATCTGCACCAGCATCTTGAGATCGATCTGCTCACCGAGCACATCCCGGTCACCAAGCGGTCCCCGTACGTGGGCAGGACGCTGGGCGCCACCCAGGTGCGCAGCCGTACCGGCGCCTCCATCGTCGCCGTCCTGCGCCGCACCGACGCATTCCCCTCGCCCACCCCGGACTTCCGCTTCGCCCTGGGAGACACCCTCGTCGTCGTGGGTACCCGGGAGGGCGTGGACGCCGTCGCCGAACTGATCACCGGAGGATAAGGGTCCCGTGCACGAGACCACCGCACTGCTCATCGAACTCGGCGCCATCATCCTGGGCCTCGGGATACTCGGCCGGCTCGCCGGTCGAGTGGGTTTCTCCGCCATTCCGCTCTACCTGCTCGCCGGGCTCGCCTTCGGCCATGGCGGCTTGATTCCGCTCAACGCCAGTGAGGAGTTCATCGCCACCGGCGCCGAGATCGGCGTCATTCTGCTGCTGCTCCTGCTGGGGCTGGAATACAGCGCCTCCGAACTCGTCACCAACCTCAAGACCCAGTACCCCTCCGGCATCGTCGACTTCGTACTGAACGCCGTGCCGGGCGCCGCCGCCGCGCTGATCCTGGGCTGGGGGCCGGTCGCCGCGGTGGCCCTGGCCGGTGTCACCTGGATCTCCTCCTCCGGTGTGATCGCCAAGGTCCTCGGTGACCTCGGCCGGCTCGGCAACCGTGAAACGCCGGTCATTCTCGGCGTTCTGGTCATCGAAGACCTCGCCATGGCGGTCTATCTGCCGCTGCTCACGGCCCTGCTCGCCGGTCTCAGCCTGGCGGGCGGCAGCCTCACGCTGCTGATCTCGCTCGGTACGGTCGGCGCGGTCCTCTATCTGGCCCTGCGCCACGGCCGGCTGATCAGCCGCGCGGTCTCGTCCGACAACCCGGAGATGCTGCTCCTCGTCGTCCTCGGCCTCACGGTCCTGGTCGCCGGAGTCGCCCAGGAACTCCAGGTCTCCGCGGCCGTCGGCGCGTTCCTCGTCGGTATCGCGCTCTCGGGCGAGGTCGCCGAAGGCGCGCACAACCTGCTCGCCCCGTTGCGTGACCTGTTCGCCGCCGTCTTCTTCGTCTTCTTCGGCCTGAGCACCGATCCGGCGGCCATTCCGCCGGTCCTGGTACCGGCCCTCATCCTGGCCGCCGTCACCACCCTGACGAAGATCGGCACCGGCTGGTACGCGGCGAAACGGGCCGGAGTCAGGACGGCCGGCCGCTGGCGTACCGGCGGCACGCTGGTGGCGCGCGGCGAGTTCTCCATCGTCATCGCGGGTCTGGCGGTCGGTGTGGAGCCGCGGGTCGGGCCGCTGGCCACCGCGTACGTCCTCATACTGGTGATCCTCGGCCCGCTGGCAGCCCGCTGGACCGAGCCCCTGGCCCGGCGGATCTTCCGGCGCTCCGCCTCCGCTCCCGCGTCCGGCTCTGCCGCCGGTTCCGGTACGGCTTCCGAGCCCGCGGTACCGGCTGTGGGCGACTCGGCGTCGTCCGAGGTGTCCGAGACGCCCGCGACGCCCGTGGCGGAACCGAAGGGCACGGCGCCCTCTCACGGTTGAGCGGCCCTCACGGGCGAGCGGGCGGGATCCCTCCCGCTGCACGAGCCATCAGGGACGGCAAAAGGGGCACAGGACGCGCGCCCGGCGTCCTGTGCCCCTGCTGGTCCGGGTTCCGTTTCCGGTCCGGCGTCAGACCCCGACGCCGAAGTCCGACGCGATCCCGGCGAGTCCGGCGGCGTATCCCTGGCCGACCGCGCGGAACTTCCACTCCGCGCCGTTGCGGTACAGCTCCCCGAAGACCATCGCGGTCTCGGTGGCCGCGTCCTCGCTCAGGTCGTAGCGGGCCAGTTCGGCGCCGCCGGCCTGGTTGACCACGCGGATATAGGCGTTACGCACCTGGCCGAAGCTCTGGCCGCGGTTCTCGGCGTCATGGATCGAGACCGGGAAGACGATCTTGGCGACCTCGGCCGGCACGCCCGCCAGATTCACCTTGACGACCTCGTCGTCGCCCTCGCCCTCGCCCGTGAGGTTGTCGCCGGTGTGCTCCACGGAGCCGTCCGGGCTGGTGAGGTTGTTGTAGAAGATGAAGTGCTGGTCCGAGCCGACCTTGCCGGACTCGTCACAGAGCAGGGCGCTGGCGTCGAGGTCGTAGTCGGTGCCGGTCGTCGTCCGGACGTCCCAGCCGAGGCCGACAAGGACAGCCGTCAGTCCAGGTGCCTCCTTGCTGAGCGAGACATTGCCGCCTTTGGACAGGGAAACTCCCACGCTGCTCCTCCTGAGCTGAACCGAATCGGTGATCGGAATCAAAATCTACAACACTGTAGAAGGTGGAGGGAAGAGCGCTGGTGAGGCGGCGGAACGAGCGCGGGGGAGGCCGGGCTCAGTAGCATGTACGGCTGCCCCGTGCTGAGGCGGCACGGCTGGAGGGAGACACACCGTGAGGGACACAACGTGAGGGTTCACGGCAGTCCGGACGAGCGCCCCCGCCGACGCGGCCAGGGCGAGCTGGAGGCCCAGGTCCTCGCCGCGCTGAGTCAGGCGCCGGGCCCCGTCACGGCGGCCTGGGTGCAGGAACGCCTCGGCGGCGGTCTCGCGTACACGACGGTGATGACCATCCTGACCCGGCTCCAGGCCAAGCGGGCGGTCACCCGGGAACGGGCGGGCCGCTCCTTCGAATGGCGCGCGTCGTCCGACGAGGCGGGGCTCGCCGCTCTGCGCATGCGCAAGGTGCTGGACGGGGAGACGGACCGCGAGGCCGTACTGGCCCGCTTCGTCACCACTCTCTCCCCGGACGACGAACGGCTGCTGCGCGATCTGCTCGGGCTGCCCGAAGACGGGCCCGAGGAGGCGGACCCGCCCGGCGACGCGAACACGCCCGGCGACGTGGGCAGGTTCGATATCGCGGGCGGTTCCGACGACTCCGACAGGACGGAGGGCTGACGCGGTGGGCGTGTTCGTCTTTCTGCCACTCGTACTGCCGCTGACCGCGCTGCCCATAGCCCGCCTGGCCGAGCAGCACCTCCATCCCCGCATCGCCACCCGGCTGCTGTCCGCACTGGCCTGCGTCCTGGCGGTCTGCAGCACCCTCTGTCTGGGACTGCTGGTGGTCGTCGGTACCGCGCAACTCCCCGGAAACCCGCTGCCCGACGGCTGGTCGGACCCCGAGGTACGGGAGGCGGTTCCGTACGACGAGGTCGCGGGAAAGGCGGCCATCGTCGCCCTCTCCGCGGTCGCCCTGGGCTGCGCCACGGCCGCCGGGCGCCACCGCCGGGTGCGTCGCCGCGCGCACCACGTGCTGGCCGGCCTGCCCGACGGCGAACTCGCCGTCCTGACCGACACCGCCCCGTACGCCTACGCGCTGCCCGGCTCCGGACCTCTGCCCGGCTCCGGAGGCGGTGCCGGGGCGCGCGGCCGGATCGTGGTGTCGACGGCCATGCTCGCGTGCCTGGGCGCCCAGGAGCGGAAGGCCCTGATCGCGCACGAGCACGCGCATCTCAGTGGGCAGCACCACCGGTTCCTGCTGGCCGTGCGGCTCGCTGCGCGGGCCAATCCGCTGCTGCGTCCACTGCGCTCGGCCGTGGCGTACACGACGGAGCGCTGGGCGGACGAGGAGGCGGCCCGGGTGACCGGCGAGCGTACGGTCGTGGCGCGCGCCATCGGCAAGGCCGCGCTCGTCTCCCGGGGCACTCCCACGCCGACGCTGGCCGGATTCGCCGCGCCGGCGCCAGGTCCGGTGCCGCGCCGGGTGGCCGCCCTGCTGGAGCCCGCGCCGTCGGCCGTCAGCTGGCCGCCGGTGTTCACCGCGGTGGGCCTGGCCGCCTGGACGGCGGCGGCCGGAACTCTCGGTTCCGCCCTGTCCTCGGCGAACGCGACCGTCACGCTCCTCCTCGTCCTGAAGGCCGCCACCCCACTGTGAGCGGCGGAGGCGGAGAAGGAGGGGCACCTGTACGGAAGGCGGCGGCGCCGTCGAGGCGAGGCGGTTGAGCCTGTTCGCAACCAGCCCGGTTGCGAGCAGGCCGCACAGGAAGCGGGTCGGGTCAGGCGCGCGATGGCTCGGCCGCGGCGGATCCGGCCGCCTGCGCGATATTGCGTGCCATCCCGCCGAAGACCACCGCGTGGAACGGCGAGACGCTCCACCAGTACGCGTGCCCCAGCAGCCCCTGTGGATGGAACACCGCCCGCTGCCGCAACACGCTCCGCCCTCCGCCGCCAGGATCCGCGCCGTCCGAGTGCCCGTCGCTCCGGTCGCCGCCACCCGGATTCGGGCCGTCCCCGCTCCCGTCGACTTCTTGGCCCTCGCCGTCCGGGTCCGCCCGCAGCTCCAGCCAGGCGAGCCCCGGCAGCCGCATCTCCGCGCGCAGTCGCAGCAGCCTGCCTGGCTCGATCTCCTCCACCCGCCAGAAGTCCAGCGAGTCACCGACCCGCAGCCGCTGCGCGTCCCGTCTTCCCCGGCGCAGCCCGACGCCGCCGACCAGCCGGTCGAGCCATCCCCGTACCGCCCAGGCCGGCGGGAAGGAGTACCAGCCGTTGTCGCCGCCGATGCCCTCGATGACGCGCCACAGCGACTCGCGTGACGCGTTCACCGTCAGTTCGCGGTGGTCGGTGTAGAGACTGCCGCCGGCCCAGTCGGGGTCGGTGGGCAGCGGATCGCTGGGCGCGCCGGGCACCGAGGCGGACGACCAGCGGGTGGTCACCTCGGCGTCCTGGATGCGCCGCAGCGCCAGTTCCACCGCGTGATCGAAGGAGACCGGGCCGTCCGGCGGATCGGGGATGTACCGTGCGATGTCCCGCTCGTGGCAGACGACTTCATGGCGCAGCGACTCCGCCAGCGGCCGGGCGATCGAGCGCGGAACCGGAGTCACCAGCCCGATCCAGTGACTGGACAGGCCCGGCGTCAGGACCGGCACCGGAAGGATGAGCCGCCGCGGCAGCCCGGCCACCGCCGCGTAGCGCTGCATCATGTCGCGGTACGTCAGCACCTCGGGTCCGCCGATGTCGAAGGCCCGGTCGACCTCCTCGGGCATGCGCGCACAGCCGACGAGATACCTGAGCACGTCCCGTACCGCGATCGGCTGGATGGACGTACGCACCCAGCTCGGCGTCACCATCACCGGAAGCCGCTCCGTGAGGTAGCGCAGCATTTCGAAGGAGGCGGAGCCCGAGCCGATGATGACCGCCGCCCGCAGCACCACGGTCGGAACCCCCGAGCCGAGGAGGATACGGCCGACCTCGGCGCGTGAGCGAAGGTGTGGTGAGAGCCGGCGTTCCGGCACCCCGGCCGGGGTGAGGCCGCCCAGATAGACGATGCGCCGGACACCCGCGGCCTTCGCCCGCTCGGCGAAGATCCGGGCCGAACGGCGGTCCGTGGCCGCGAAATCCCGGCCGGTGCCCAGCGCGTGCACCAGGTAGTACGCCACATCGACTCCGGCCATGGCCGCGCCGACCGACTCGGCATCGGTGACATCGCCGCGTACGACCTCGACGCGGCCGACCCAGGGGTGATCGCGCAGTTTCTCCGGCGACCGGGCGAGAGCGCGCACCGTGTGGCCCGCGTCCAGCAGCTCGGGCACCAGCCGGCCGCCGATGTAGCCCGTGGCGCCGGTGACGAGACAGCGCCGCCCCGGGCCCTCGGCGCCCGGCCGCGCCTCCGACTGCCCGGCTTCCCTGTCCGTTGTCATGTGCCGCTCCTTCGAGGCCCCCAGGACGAGCGTGTGCCCGGAGCCGGGGATCAGCAAGGCGGAGGCGTGGTCAAGGAGACAAACGTGGTCAAGGAGACGAGGGACAGGGCGCGGGGGCCGGGGCGGCCGACGGCTCAGCGGGCCCTGAGCGTGGTGGTCTCCGGCCTCATCGGCGGTTCCGCCGGCGCCGGCAGAACCGGCCCGAACAGCACCGCACGGGCGACATCCGGTGCGAAGAGCGCGCTGATCGGCGCCGTCAGCGCGCACGCGGCACGGAACGCGGCCCCGACCACCGGATCACCGGGGGCGCGTTGGATCACCCGCGCCATGTACCAGGCCGCGGGCCGGTCCACCGCCCGCGTCCTGGCCGCGTCGCCCCTCGCTCCCGGCAGGTCCCGGTCGGCCCCGGACGCGATGTCCCAGGCCTGCTGCGAGGCCTTGAGCAGGGCGAGCTGAACACGGCGGGTCGTCGGCGCCCGGCGGGTGCCGGCCAGCGCGTCGCGCAGCGCGAGCGCACTCAGCGCGGCGACCGCGATGCCCTGCCCGTACACCGGGTTGAAGGCGCACAGCGCGTCGCCGGTGGCGAGGAAACCGGCCGGGCGACGGCCCGGACGGTCGTACCGGCGCCGGACGTTGGCCGTCGCGCGGTACGCGTGCACGGGCGACTCGGCCTTGGCCTTCAACAGCCAGTCGTGCAGCACCGGATGGGGGAGCCGGGTCGCGAAATCGGTGAACGCGGCCTCGTCCGAGGACGGTTCGCTGCCGCGCAGCCCCGAGAGAGTGACGAGATACCGGCCGCCCTCGATGGGCAGGGCGACCGCGCCGTGAGCCTCGTCGCGGCCCGGTACGAAGTAGTAGCCGACGCAGTCCGTCCCTTCGTCGTCCTCTCCGCTCCGGTAGAGACGGGTCGCGTAGGCGAGTCCCGTGTCGAGGGTTTCCTCGTGGGGCGGTTCGGCGCCGATCGCGGCCAGCCAGTCGGGGGCGCGCGAGCTCCGCCCGGAGGCGTCCACGACCAGGTCGGCGGTCAGCGACCGTACGTCGTGACGGGTCCGAGCCCCGCGCTCGCGCAGCCGTACGCCCCGGACACGCGTGGAGTCGCCCACCAGCCCGACGACCTCGGTACCCTCCACCGCCGTGATCCGCGGATCGGCCAGCACCCGGCGCCGTACCAGCCACTCCAGCAGGGGACGGGAGCCGGTGAGGAGATGGGCCGTGGCGACGGTACGCCGGTAGAAGCGCCGGTCCTGCCACTGCACAATGTCGCTCGGCATGCCGACCCGGGGCGCGCCGTGCTCACGCAACTCGGCGACGACCCCGGGGAGTAATTCCTCCAGGGGCTCCTGACCGCCTTCCAGCAGGACATGGGTATGGTGGCTCTGCGGAACACCTGCCCGGGGCTCCGGCCCGTCCGGGAACCGGTCGCGCTCGACGACGGTCACCCGGTCGGCGTGGGCGCTGAGCGCACGGGCGGCCAGCAGCGCCGCGATACTTCCGCCGATGACCACGGCGTGGCGTCCCTGCCGGTCAGGGGAGTGGTGCGGGCCGTCCGCGTCCGCCCTGCCGGTCTGCGCGCCTGTCGAATTCACCATGCTTCTGTCCCTCCGGGCCCGTGCTGCCACCGGCGCTGCTACTGGCGCCGCCACTGATTCATGCCGGTTCAGTATTCCTGTGGCACGTTGCCCGGATCACGACGACTCCGCGCCGTTTTCGGCATATCCCCGAAGGGGCGTGCGCCCCCGTTGACGCGGCCCCTGCCGGAGGCGGCGCGGATCGTAGGGGAGCGCGGGCGGATCCGGCGTCACTCTTTGCGGTACGGGGATCCGGTTGCGGTACGGGGAACCGGCGTCACTCTTTGCGGTACGGCGTCACACCTTGCGGTACTGGTACGCCTCCGACGCCGCGGCCACCACCGCGTCCAGGTCTCCGCCCGCGGAGGCCGTGACCACCGCCGCCACCGCGCCCTCCACGAAGGGGGCGTCCACCAGCCGCGTGTTGTCGGGCAGTTCGTCCCCCTCGGCGAGCAGCGTTTTGACGGTCAGCACGGCGCTGCCGAGATCCACCAGGATGGCGACGCCCGCGCCCCGGTTCACCGCCGCGGCCGCGGTCGAGATGAGCTCGGAACTGGTGCCGAGCCCGCCGTCCTGGGTGCCGCCGGCCGGTGCCACCGGGGCGGTGGTGGCGCCGCCCGTCAATCCCTGCGCCAGCGCGGCGACGGCCGTGGCCACCGCCCGGCTGTGCGACACGAGAACGATGCCGACCGGCGCCTCGATGCTCATGATCAGGCCTCCTCCGCCGTCGCCGCGAGGGCGGAAATCAGCAGCGCGGCGGACGTGGCGCCCGGATCCTGGTGCCCGATGCTCCGCGCGCCCAGATAGCTCGCCCTGCCCTTGCGCGCCTGGAGCGGTACGGTCGCCAGCGCGCCCTGGTCCGCCGCCTCGGCCGCCGCGGCGAACGACGTACCGAGCGCCTCGACCGCCGGCTCCAGCGTGTCCAGCATCGTCTTGTCCCCGGCCTTCGCCCCGCCCAGCTGCGCGACCGCCGCCACGCCCGTGCGCAGTGCCTCGGTCAGTTGCGCGGGGGTGACCTCGTCGGAATCACCGAGTGCCTTGCCCGTACGGCGCAGGAGCGTCCCGTACAGCGGCCCGGACGCACCGCCCACCGTGGAGATCAGCTGCCGTCCCGCCAGGGACAGCAGGGCGCCGGGGCCGGCCGGCGGCTCCTTCTCCAGCGTGGCGGTGACGGCCCGGAAACCGCGCTGGAGATTGCTGCCGTGATCGGCGTCGCCGATGGCCGAGTCCAACTCCGTGAGCCGGTCCGCCTCACGCTCCACAGCGGCGGCCATGGCCGCCAGCCAGCGGCGGAAGAAATCGCCGTCGAGCATCCGGTCGGCATTCTGATCGGTCACGTGATCTCCTCGCCCCTTGCGTCGTTCCCCGCCGCCTGTGCTGTCTCTGCCATCCCTGCCGTCTCTGTCGTCCCTTCCCGTCCCTGCCGTTCTCAGCGGCCCCAACGGAGCGCGGGTGTCTCCACCGGCGCGTCCCACAAACGCAGCAGTTCCTCGTCGACCTGGCACAGCGTCACCGAACAGCCTGCCATGTCGAGCGAGGTCACATAGTTGCCGACGAGAGTACGGGCCACCGGTACGTTCCGTTCGGCCAGCACGCGCTGCACCTCGGCGTTGAATCCGTACAGCTCCAGCAGCGGCGTCCCGCCCATGCCGTTCACCAGCGCGATCACCGGCCCCGAGGGCCGCAGATCCTCCAGCACCGCGTGTACGGCGAAGTCGGCGATCTCGCGCGAGGTCATCATCGCGCGCCGCTCACGGCCGGGCTCGCCATGGATCCCGATGCCCAGTTCCAGCTCCCCCTCGGGCAGATCGAAGGTGGGACTGCCCTTGGCGGGCGTGCTGACGGCGGTCAGGGCCACGCCGAAACTCCGCGCGTTCTCGTTCACCTGCCGCCCGATCGCCTCGACCCGCTCCAGCGGCGCCCCCTCCTCGGCCGCGGCGCCTGCCAGCTTCTCGACGAACAACGTCGCGCCCGTACCGCGCCGCCCCGCCGTATACAGGCTGTCGGTCACCGCGACATCGTCGTTGACCAGCACTTTCGCGACCTGAATGCCCTCGTCCTCGGCCAGCTCGGCGGCCATGTCGAAGTTCAGGACGTCGCCCGTGTAGTTCTTGACGATGAACAGCACCCCGGCCCCGCCGTCGACGGCGGCCGCGGCGCGCACCATCTGGTCCGGGACAGGAGAGGTGAAAACCTCACCAGGACAGGCGGCGGAGAGCATCCCCGGCCCGACAAAGCCACCGTGCAGCGGCTCATGCCCGGACCCGCCTCCGGAGACCAGCCCCACCTTCCCGGCGACGGGCGCGTCCTTCCGTACCACCACACGGTTGTCGACATCGACGGACAACCCGGGATGCGCCGAGGCCATACCCCGCAGGGCATCGGCGACCACGGTCTCCGGCACATTGATCAGCATCTTCAAGGCTGCCTCCTCAGTAGGCTGGCGGTGCCTCTGACCAGCGTTTTCGCAGGCCAGATCCCATGCGGGCGCTTTTTGATCTTGGTGGTACGCGGCGGTTCGAAGCGGGGGGCCGACGGTGCTGATGCCGACCTCATGCCCACTTCCTGATGCATCGTCAGCTCCCTCCGAGGCGGTCCGGCGGGGCGGTCTGCCGCCCCTTTCCAGTATCGATCGAACCCGGCCAAGTGGCACGGCATACGACGTGCTCGCGGGGCGAGGCGTATGCGGATCCGTTCTGTTTCAGGTGAGGTGAAGGCGAGATTCGGTACATCGGGCTGTCCGAAGCCTCCGCGGCAGAGCTGGAACAGGTGCGAGAGACCGCGCCGATCGTCTCGGTGCGCAACCGCTACGACATCACGGACCGGCAGTCCGAATCAGTGCTCGACCGTGCTGAGCGGCTCGGTATAGCGTGGTTGCCCTGACGCTCGTCAGTCATGCTGCCGATTCCGGGGACGTCGAGCGTCGCGCATCTGGGGGAGAACGTCGGCGCGGCAGGGGGTGGAAAACAGCGACGCGGACTTTTTGGCATTGGCCGGGGCTGTTTGGCGGGCGCACGTTCACGCGGCACCTAGGCCCTGTCTGACAAATCCCGCCTGGCTCGCGACGCCTGGCACGCACACTCGCTGCGTTGTCGGAGTCGCCCGAGTACGTCCAGTACACGGGCGATCCTCCGCCTTGCGATTGCGCGCCCCAGGCGCCGCGAGCCCCGCCCTACCGGCGGACGGCGCTATTTGTCAGACAGGGCCTGGCCGGACCGAACGATGTTCCGCGCAGGCCGTACTGACTTCGGCTTGTCAGGGCGAGGTGGGGGTGCTGAGGGTGAGGTCGTGCCGGCTATGAAGCCCCGGTTTTTTTGTCCGATATTGGATTGTTTTGCCTTTTTGCTTGAGGGGCGAGTCGGGGGGATCTTGACTGATCGCTGGGGGGTGGAGATACATTAATGATCGATCAAAGTCCTTAAAGTCCAGGCAATGTTGACTGGGAGGGCTTTGAACGGGGGTGATTCAATGATCTTGGTTGAGCGGCATGCTGAGCTGCAAAACCTGAAGCGGATGCTGGACGAGTGCAAGCTGACCGGTCGAAAGGTGGCCCTGATCGCGGGCCCGGGGGGCGTTGGAAAAACAACACTCCTGACGGGTTTCTCTGGGTATGCCAAGAGTGTCGGCGCACTGGTACTGAGTGCATCCGGAGCCCGTTCTGAGCAAACCCACGGTCTGGGTGTGCTGAGGCAGATATTTCGTTCTCTTGAGTTGAGCGCCGAGGGAAAAGAGCGTCTTGAGTTCATCCTGGCCTCGCAAGAGCTGGAATCCCGGGGTTCCCGGCTGAGTGCGTGCGCCGTGGATGAGCTGACGGACTTTCTGCTCGAAGCTTCCGACGGTCGCCCTTTGGTGCTGGCCCTGGATGATATGCAGTATGCGGATTCGGCCAGTTTGCAGGCGCTTCTTCTGATGCTGCGTCGACTTGCGTCGAGGCCTGTCATCGCTGCATTCGCCGAGTGGAGGATATCTAACTCCAAGCGCCTGGGGATTCTGTCCGAGTGCATCAAGCAGCCATATTTCCATTACCTGAATTTGGGCCCGCTCTCTCTTGGGGGCGTGACCAATTTTCTGCGGCAGCAACGTTTTAGCGAGGCGCGTGCGGAGCGACTTGCCCCTTCTTTCCTTGCGGTGACAGGGGGTAGCCCACTGCTCCTGCAAGCACTGTGTCAAGATCAGTTCGCCGGGCGCGCCGAGCCTGATTCCGAAGACGTCGAGTTGGTTCGCGCGGAGGACGAGGTTTCCGTAGGGGCTCACTTCCAGGTCGCTATTGAGGCCTGCCTGCACCGCTGGGACCCTCAACTGCTTGAAGTGGCTCGCGGCTTGGCCGCTCTCGGTGGACCGGCGTCCGCTGCCGAATTGGTGCGGCTGCTGGGGAGTGAACGCCGGACGGTGGTAGAGGCGTTGAGCGCTCTCACCGACACAGGACTGCTTCGTTCCGGGTGGTTCCGTGATTCCGCCGTCCAGGCCGCTGCGTTGAGCGGGCTCGATGGGGACGCACTCGCTGCGCTGTACGAGCGCACCGCCCTGCTCCTTCACCATGACGGCGTAGTGCCGTCGAAGGTTGCCGAACGCCTTGTCGCCGCCGGAGGCACCCCGCAGAAATGGTCCGTGGGAGTCCTCCGTGACGCGGCCCGGCAGGCAATGAGGGAGGGGGATCCGAGCCGCGCGGCCGAGTTCCTTGAGGTCGCCCGTGGAGCCTGTGGCGATGCCCACGAGCGGGCCGAGATCGTAGGGGCCCTGGCACGGGTCCTGTGGCTGGTCAAGCCGTCAGCGGTGACCTCGCTACTGGTGCCGCTGCGCTCGGCACTCGAAGTCGGGAGTCTGGACGGCCGCGGCATTGTGATGCTCAGTAGCTCCCTCGCCTGGCAAGGCCGTGCGGTAGAGGCGGCGATGGTACTTGAGCGTTTTGACACGCAACAGTGCGAGTTCGATCTGATCGCCACTGCCGAGTTGATGCTCGTACGTCAATGGCTTCGCTGGGTTTCGCCTCTCAAAGGGAAAGGCCGTGCCGATGGAATAGCACGGGCGGATTGTGCCGGCGAGGAGGCGGTCGAGGGCGAGTCGTGGAGTGACCTCGTAATGAGCGCCGAACAGGTCCTGGAGAGCTGCAGACTTGCCGACGCTCTACCGGTCGCAGTGCTGTCCGCTCTGCTCACACTGGTCTACGGCAACAGATTGGACGACGCCCAGCGCTGGTGCGCAATGCTCAGGACGGAGGCAGAAGCGTATCGGGCCGTGGCCTGGGTGGCCCTGCTTGCGGCTGTCGAGGGGATGGTGGCGCTGCGCAGGGGTGACCTGGTTGATGCCGAACGGCATACTCGCCGAGCTTTGACCGTGATGCCTCCACACAATTGGGGTGCGGCTGTCGGTCTACCGCTGTCCTGTCTCGTCTACGCCACCACGGCGATGGGGAAAACGAGCGAAGCGGAGGCGCTCATAAAAGAGGCACTTCCTGAGGTTCATCAGAATGCATTCTGGTTGCATTTCTTGCACGCGCGCGGTCGTTTTTACGTCGCAATCAACCGGCCGTACGCCGCGCTGGCGGATCTTCGAGAATGCGGCACCCTTCTCGTGAATTCTCACCTCGACCATCCTGCTTTCATCCCATGGCGTAGTGACCTGGCCGAGGCGTGGTTACTTCTCCGGGACCCGCTCAGCGCCAGAGCTGCCCTCGATGAGCAGTTGATACTGGCGAACGTCGAGGACGAGCGAGTGCGCGGTTGCTCCCTGCGCATCATGGCCGCCACGTTGGACATTCCAGCCCGAGCGTCCATGCTGAGTGACGCGGTGACGGTTCTCTTCAAATCCGGGGATCAGTTTGAGTTGGCCATCGCGCTCGCTGATGCGAGCGACGTCGAACTGGAATACGGCCGGTTCGTTGAATCCAGGCTCAGTGCACATCAAGCGAAACGGATGGCCAAGTTCTGCGGTGCCGAACCGCTCTACTGGCGGCTGCAGAAAACTGGTGGCGCGGAGAAACAGGACGATACTCCGAAAACTCAGGAGAACACTCCGGGCTTCACTGTACTCAGCCAGTCCGAGCGCAAGGTTGCGGCGCTGGCGGCGCAGGGGCGGAGCAACCGCGAGATAAGCCGAACGCTTTTCATCACGGTGAGCACGGTGGAGCAGCATCTCACCAAGGTCTACCGAAAACTCCGAGTGAGCAGTCGCTCAGGCCTGCCGGCGGAGCTGTACCTGATGGGCTCGGCGGACCACTGAGTTTTTAGCGGTACTGCTCCAGAGCGAGGCCGGGCTTGCCGATTGACGTCATTCGACGCGGGCTGCTGCGGGATCTGCGGAAGATGCGCCAGGTCGACCGCAGCAGCCTGTGCGACAGCGCGGACGCCGCAGTGCCCCAGCACCCTCCCGGCCGGGTCGGTGACGACCCGCACGTTCACGCCGTGGCGGCGGCGCTTGGCGGAGTGGTCGGTGTGCTGTCGCCGACGTGGTCGCACTCCGCCAAGGTGCCGCCGAGCACTGCGTAGTTCCGGATCACTCGCACGCAGGACTGTCAGCAGGCAAGCCTGATGAGAGCCGGTCGCGGGCAGCGCGCTGGGGTAGGACGACCGCCACGATAGGGGGGTGATTAGGGGTGGGGCCGCGCTTGATCGCCGGTACGTTGAGGCTCGATCGCAGGGAGTTCCCGTACAGGTCATGCGCTGGATGCGCCGGCCGACTGCGCTGAGAATGAGGGGTCTTGAACCGATGAACGTAGCCGCGGACCGGGACAATTGGTTCCGCAGATACGTACCTGCGGCGCCGGGCGCCGTCCAGTTGATCTGTCTGCCGCACGCGGGCGGTGGGGCACCACAGTTTCTCCCCCTGGCCCAGGAACTGGCTCCGGCCGTCGAGGTTGTGTGCGTACAGTACCCGGGGCGCCAGGACCGGCGGAGGGAGACGCCGGTCGACAACCTGCGCACCCTCGCTGACCGGTTGTGCGAGCTGTTGGCGCCCCGGCCGTCACAGCAACTGGTCATCCTCGGGCACAGCATGGGCGCGGTCCTCGGATTCGAACTGGGACTGCGGATCGAGCGCTCGGCGCCGGACGCGCTGCTCGGGCTGATCGCATCCGGCCGCCGGGCTCCGGTTGTCCACCGGGACGAGGACGTTCACAGGCGTGGCGACGACGAGATCATCGCGGAAATTCGTGCCCTGAGCGGTACCGCTCCGAGCTTGCTGGCCGACGAGGAACTGCTGCGCGTGGCCCTGCCCGCGCTGCGGGCCGACTACCGGGCGGTGGAGAGCTACCGCTACCGCGAAGGCGACCGGCTGCGTGCTCCGGTTGCCGCGCTTGTGGGCGACATCGACCCCCGCGTGAGTCTTGACGACGCCAGGGCCTGGCAGCAGGTTACCGATGCCGACTTCTCGATGCGAACGTTCCCCGGGGGACATTTCTATCTGGTCGAGCAGTGGGCCGACGTGGCGTCCACGATCGCCGACCGCATCGCTGTGTTTCAGGGCCGGGCACGTGTGTCCTGACCGGCCGGTGTGCCCGTGTGCGGACCTGCGCATGGTGCGGGACGCCGCCGCGGGCACAGCTCCGGGAATCGGCATCCGATAGCTCCCCACTCCCCTCCGCGCCCGAATTCCCACGGTTCTGTTTCTGTTCTCTTTCTCCGGTAGGCATCTCGGCCGACCGTGTACGGGGTAATTCCGCCAGGCGTTGGTATCCCCGGTTTCCTCGCTCGTTCTCCTCGCGACTATGGAGGTGATTTCGGCAATGCCGGAATCGGTGACCGACGCATACGGCCGTCACGGCTGTCAGCCGATAGCCGTGGTCGGAGTGTCCTGTCGGCTCCCGGAGGCGGCGACACCTGAAGCGCTCTGGCGCATGCTGGTGGACGGACGCAGTGCCGTTGGGCGGGTACCGGCCGGCCGTTGGACGGATGAACCGTCTGAGCAGGAAGCCCACTTGGGTGCGTTTCTGGACGAGGTCGACCAATTCGACGCGGAGTTCTTCGGTATCTCGCCTCGCGAGGCGCGGACCATGGACCCGCAACAGCGGCTGGCGTTGGAACTGTGCTGGGAGGCCCTTGAGGACGCAGGCATCGTCCCGGGCACGTTGCGAGACCGGCCGGCCGGTGTGTTCGTCGGCGCGATCGCGGACGACTACGCTCGCCTGCTGCACCGCCAGGGCATGTCGTCGATCGGCTCGCACAGCATCACCGGCCTGCACCGAAGTCTCATCGCCAACCGGGTCTCCTACAGCCTCGGCCTGAACGGGCCGAGCCTCACCGTCGACACCGGCCAGTCGTCGTCCCTGGTCGCGGTGCATCTGGCGGCGGAGAGCCTGCGCCGGGGCGAGTCCGAGATCGCGCTCGTCGGTGGAGTACACCTCAATCTCGTTCCGGAGAGTGCCGTGACCGCCGCCCGGTTCGGCGCGCTCTCGCCCACCGGCCGCTGCCACACCTTCGACGACCGCGCCGACGGATTTGTGCGCGGCGAGGGCGGGGCGATGGTGGTGCTCAAGCCTCTGGACCGGGCACGAGCCGACGGTGACGTCGTCTACTGCGAGATCCGGGGCAGCGCGGTCAACAACGACGGCGGCGGTGCGAGCCTGACCAGTCCCAGCGGGCGGGCGCAGACGGAGGTGCTGCGGGCAGCGTACCGACGTGCCGGAGTGACCCCGGACCACGTGGGATACGTGGAGTTGCACGGCACCGGTACGCGCGTCGGCGACCCCGTCGAGGCGGGCGCGCTGGGCGCCGCACTGTCCGCCGGCCGGTCGGCGGACAGGCCGTTGCTGGTCGGATCGGTGAAGACGAACATCGGCCATCTGGAGGGCGCCGCGGGCATTGCCGGTCTGGTCAAGGCGGTACTCGCGCTGGCGCATCGCCAGATCCCGCCGAGCCTGAACTTCACCCGGGCCAACCCGGACATCCCGCTGGACGAGCTGCGGCTGGACGTCGTCCGCGAGATGATGCCCTGGCCCGACGGCGGGGGCCCGGCTGTCGCCGGTGTCAGTTCGTTCGGCATGGGCGGCACCAACTGCCATGTCGTTCTGGCCGCGGAGCCGGCACCGGACCGGTCCGCCACCGGGATCGGCGGCCGTGACAGCGACGGTGCGGGAGACGAGGCCCCACCGCGTACGGTGCCGTGGGTGCTCTCGGGCCGCTCCGCCGCCGCGCTTCGTGACCAGGCGGACCGACTGCGTGCCCGCGTCGTGTCCGAACCGGACCTGAGGCCCCTCGACGTCGGCCGGACACTGGTCGAATACCGCGCCCTGTTCGAGCACCGTGCCGTGGTGATGGGTGACGACCATACGGCGCGGGTGGGTGCGCTGGCGGCGCTGGCCCGTGCGGAGTCCTCCTCGGATGTGGTGACGGGACAGGTCGTCCGGGGTGACGCCGTGTTCGTCTTTCCCGGTCAGGGGTCGCAGTGGGTCGGGATGGGGCTGGAGCTGTACGAGGAGTTCCCGGCCTTCGCGGATCATCTGCGGGCGTGTGCCGAGGAGTTGGAGCCGCACGTCGGGTGGTCGTTGCTGCCGGTGCTGCGAGGGGAGCCCGGTGCGCCGTCGCTGGACCGGGTGGATGTGGTGCAGCCGGCTCTGTTCGCGGTGATGACGTCGCTGGCGCGTCTGTGGGATTCGCTGGGTGTGAGTCCGGCGGCCGTGGTGGGTCACAGCCAGGGTGAGATCGCGGCCGCCTATGTGGCGGGGGCGCTGTCCCTGAAGGACGCGGCTCGTGTGGTTGCACTGCGGAGCCGGGCGCTGCGGAGACTGTCGGGCCGGGGTGCGATGGCCGTGGTGTCGATGCCCGCGGACGAGGTGGCGCGCCGTCTCGGGGATGTTGCCGGTGATGTGTCGGTCGCGGCGGTGAACGGGCCGGTGTCGACGGTGATCGCCGGTGAGCCCGACGCGGTGGACGGCTTCGTGGAACAGGTGGCCGGGGAGGGGTTCCAGGCGCGTCGTCTGCCTGTCGACTATGCCTCGCACTCGGCGCAGACGGAGGAGATCGGTGAGGACCTCTTCGAGTCGTTGGCCGGGGTTTCCGCCAGCTCGGGGGAGATCTCGTTCTACTCGACGGTCACTGGTGAGGTGGTGGACACAGCTGCTCTGGATGCCGGCTACTGGTTCCGGAATGTGCGGCAGACGGTCCGATTCGAGGAGACCGTCCGTTTGCTGCTGGCCGACGGGCACCGGCAGTTCGTGGAGTGCAGTCCGCACCCGGCTCTGCTCGCCGCAGTGGCCGACACGGCCGCCGCGGCCGGGGTGCCCGCCGTCACGGTGGGTTCCCTGCGTCGTGGTGACGGTGGCCAGCGGCGGTTCCTGACCAGTATGGCCGAGGCCCACACACACGGCATACCTGTGGACTGGTCCGCGGTCCTCGCCCACCCGGGCGGAAGGCGTGTGTCGTTGCCCACCTACCCCTTCCAGCGTGAGCGCCACTGGTGGGAAGCGCCTGCCGGCCCGGCGTCGGCGTCCGTCGCCCCGGAACCGTCCTCCACGCGGATACCGGACCCGGAGACGGACGTGGACGTCGAGCCGCCCACCGCGGCAGCCGGCCGGCAGTCCCTGGCGGACCGTCTCGCGGGACTGCGCACGGCCGACCGCGACCGGATGATGCTCGACCTGGTCCGGGACCGGGCGGCACAGGTGCTGGAGCATCGCTCCGCGGAAGGTGTCGATGCCGACCGGTCGTTCCGGGAGCTCGGTTTCGACTCGATGATGGCGGTCGAGCTGCGGCGGCAGATGAATGCCGCCACCGGTCTGCACCTGCCCCCCACCGTTCTGTTCGAGCACCCGACCCCGGCCCGGCTGGCCCGCCACCTGTGGAGCGAACTGCTCCCGACGGCGCACGCCGCGACGGCCGCCCCTACCGCGGATCCCGGCAAGGACGAGCCGGTCGTGATTGTCGGCATCGGCTGCCGCTTCCCTGGTGAGGTCCGGTCCCCCGAGGACCTGTGGCGGCTGCTGGACGAAGGATCCGACGCCATCTCGGAGTTCCCCGACGACCGTGGCTGGCGGCTGGACGAGCTCTTCGACCCGGGCCGGGATAGCGGCGCGTGCAGTTACGTCCGGCATGGCGGCTTCCTGCACGACGCGACTCGGTTCGACGCGGCCTTCTTCGGTATCAGCCCGCGCGAGGCCGATGCGATGGACCCCCAGCAGCGGCTGCTGCTGGAGACCTCGTGGGAGGCGCTGGAGCGAGCCGGGATCGACCCGGCCGGGCTGCATGGCAGCCGCACGGGTGTGTTCTTCGGCGCGACCTCGCAGGACTACGGCTCGCGGCTGGACGCCGCGCCGGCCGGCTACGAGGGGTACGTGCTGACCGGCAGTACGTCCAGTGTCGCGTCCGGGAGAGTGGCATACACGCTGGGCCTGGAGGGACCCGCGCTGACCGTCGACACAGCGTGTTCGTCCTCGCTGGTGGCGATGCACCTGGCACGGCAGGCGCTGCTGCGCGGCGAGTGCTCCATGGCGCTGGCCGGCGGGGTGACCGTGATGGCGACGCCCGGCATGTTCACCGAGTTCAGCAGGCAGCGCGGACTGGCCCCGGACGGACGCTGCAAGCCGTTCGCAGAGGCCGCCGACGGCACAGCCTGGAGCGAGGGCGTTGGTGTCCTCCTGCTGGAGAGGCTGTCCGACGCGACCCGTAACGGGCACCGGGTGCTGGCTGTTCTGCGGGGGTCCGCGGTGAACCAGGACGGGGCCAGCAACGGCCTCACCGCGCCGAACGGAGGTGCCCAACGCCGGGTCATCCGGCAGGCGTTGGACACGGCCGGGCTCTCGCCGGCCGGCGTCGACGCGGTCGAGGCACACGGCACCGGCACGACGCTGGGCGACCCGATCGAGGCGCAGGCCGTCCTCGCCACCTACGGCCAGGACCGGCCTGCCGGCCGGCCGGTCCTGCTCGGTTCGCTCAAGTCCAACATCGGGCATACGCAGGCCGCTTCCGGCGTCGCCGGTGTGATCAAGATGGTCATGGCGATGCGGCACGGCATGCTGCCGCGCACCCTGCACATGGACCGCCCCTCCTCGCACGTCGACTGGGACACGGGCGCCGCCGCGCTGCTGCCCCAATCCACCCCCTGGCCGGAGGTCGACCGGCCGCGCCGCGCCGGGGTGTCGTCGTTCGGCATCAGCGGCACCAACGCCCACATCATCCTGGAACAGGCGCCGCCGGAGCCGGAATCCGAGGGCTCCGGCCCTGTCCGGGCGGCCGATCCGTGGCCGCTGTCGGCCCGCGACCCGCGCGCCCTGCGCCGCCAGGCCGAGCTGCTCCACGACTGGCTGCGCGACCACCCCGACGCCTCGCCCGCCGAGGTCGCACACACCCTCGACGCGGGACGGGCCGCGCTCACCCACCGGGCCGTAGTGGTCGGCGCGGAGCGCGACGCGTTCCTGACCGGCCTGCGCGCGCTCGCCGACGGCGAGACCACCCGCCACGTGGTCCAGGACACCGCCACGGACGACCGCAGGACCGTCTTCGTCTTCCCCGGCCAGGGCTCGCAGTGGGCCGGGATGGGCGTGCGGCTGATGGACGAGTCGCCGGTCTTCCGCAGGCATGTGACCGACTGCGCCGAAGCGCTCCAGCCGTATCTGGAGTTCTCGCCGACCGCCGTACTGCGCGGCGATCCGGACGCGCCCACCCTGGACCGGGTCGACGTCGTCCAGCCGGTGCTCTTCGCGGTACTGGTCTCCCTGGCCCGCACCTGGGAGTCGCACGGCGTACGGCCCGACGCTGTCGTCGGGCACTCCCAGGGCGAGATCGCCGCCGCCCACCTCGCGGGCGCGCTGTCACTGGACGACGCCGCCCGGATCGTGTGCCGCCGCAGCCAGGCCCTCGCGGTGCTCGCCGGCCGGGGCGGCATGGCGTCCGTACCGCTTCCGCTGCCCGAGGTCACCGAGCTGATCCACCGCTGGGGCGAGCGCCTGGAGGTGGCAGCCGTCAACGGCCCCACGGCCGTCGTCGTCACAGGGGACCCGGAGGCCCTGACCGAACTGCTTGCCGCATGCGCCGAACGGCAGGTGTCCGCACGCCGCATCGCCGTCGACTACGCCTCGCACTCCGCGCAGGTGGAACCCGTCCGGGAACAGCTGGCCACCGCGCTCGCCGGGATCGTGCCGCGGCGGAGCGACATCCCCTTCCAGTCCACCGTCACCGGCACCGAGATCACCGACACCCGCACACTGGACGCCGACTACTGGTTCCGCAACCTCCGGCACACGGTCCGCTTCGCCGACGCCACCGGCGCACTGCTCGCCGCCGGACACCGGAACTTCGTCGAGATCAGCCCGCATCCGGTGCTCACCCCCGGCCTCCAGGACACTGTCGAACACCACGGTGACGGCGACACGGCCGCGACCGTCACCGGCACCCTGCACCGGGACGACGGCGGCCTGGCGAACTTCCTCACCTCCCTGGCCCGCCTGCACGTGACCGGTACACCCGTCCGCTGGACCGCCACGCCGGGCGAGCCCACACCGGGCGAGTCCACGCCCGGCGAGACCATTTCCGGTGAGCGCACGCCCGGCGAGCCCACCCCAGCCCACCATGTCGAGCTGCCCACCTACCCCTTCCGCCGACAGCGCCACTGGCTGACGCCCCCGGACGCCGGGCCGGATGTGTCCGCGGCCGGCCTGGACACCACCGCGCACCCACTGCTGCCCGCAGCCGTACCGCTGGCCGACAGCGGCGGGGTCGCACTGACCGGCACGCTGGCGCTCCGGACCCTGCCGTGGCTGGCCGACCACGCCGTCCTGGACACGGTCCTGCTGCCCGCCACGGCCTTCGTCGAGCTGGCCGTACAGGCCGGCGACCGGACCGGCTGCCCGGACATCGAAGAACTGGTGCTCCAGGCTCCCCTCGTGCTGCCCACCGTCGGCGACGTCCGCTCCCAGGTGGTCGTCGGACCCCCGGACCCGGACGGCCGACGGCCGGTCAGCATCCACACCGCCAGGAGCGGCGAGCGGCCCGAATGGACCTGCCACGCCCGCGGCACCCTCGCGCCCGCCGCCGACGCGGCCCTTCCGACGGAACCGGTACGTTCATGGCCACCGGCAGGAGCCTGGACCGTCCCGGTGGACGATGTCTACGCCCACCTCGACGAACTGGGCTTCGGCTACGGGCCCGCGTTCCGTGGGCTGCGTCGGCTCTGGCGGCTGGGCGACGACCTGTTCTGCGACGTCGAGCTGGACGGCACGCTCACCCCGGACGCCGCCTCGTACGGACTGCACCCCGCCCTGCTGGACGCCGCCCTGCACCCGCTGGTGTGGGACAACGACCGCCTCTCGCTGCCCTTCTCGTGGACCGGAGTGAGGCTGCGGGCGAGCGCTGCAACCGCGCTGCGCGTACACCTGCGTCGGCGACCCGACGGCGGCACCCGCCTGACCGCGACCGACCCCGTCGGCGGGCTCGTGGCAGAGGTGGAGGCACTGACGCTGCGGCCGGTCGAAGGGGAGCAGCTCGCCGCCCCGGCCGCGCGGCACGATCTGTACCTGGTCGACTGGACCACCATCGAGGCGCCGGACCTTCCCCCACCGGCCCGCGACTGGGCGGTCGTCGGCCCGCCGTCCGATGCCCACCCCCGGGGCATCGACACCTATCCCGGGCTCGCCGAGCTGGCCCGCGCGGTGGACGGCGGCGCGCCGGTTCCGACGTTGGTCTGTTACCGCCCCGGACAGACCGACGTCGGACCGGCGGGAGGCCCGGCGCAACCGGCCGGGACACACGACCTGGTGACCGAGACGCTCGGCTTCCTCCAGGAGTGGCTGGCCGATGAGCAGTTCACGGACGTTCCGCTGGCCGTGGTCACCCGCTCGGCGGTCCGCACCGGCCCGTCCGACGGCCCCGACGACCTCGCCGCGGCGGCGGTCTGGGGCCTGCTCCGGTCGGCACAGTCGGAACTCCCCGGCCGGTTCCTGCTGCTGGATACGGATGCCGACCCGACCCCCGACACGCTGGCCGCCGCGATGGCCACCGGGGAGACCCAACTCGCCCTGCGCGCCGGTGAGATCCGTACGCCCCGGCTGGTGCACTGGCCCGGTGCCCGGGGCGGTGGGTCCACCCGCCCGATGTCGGGCGGCACCGTACTGATCACCGGAGGCACCGGCACCCTCGGCATGCTGCTCGCCCGGCACCTGGTCACCCGGCACGGCGTGGACCGACTGCTGCTGGCCGGCCGTCAGGGGCCCGACGCGCCCGGAGCCGAGAGCCTGCGTGCCGAACTCACCGCCCTGGGCGCCGAGGTCACCCTCGCCGCGTGCGACACCGCCGACCGCGACGCGCTTGCCGCGCTGCTCGCCGACATCCCGGCCGAGCACCCGCTCACCGCGGTGTTTCATGCCGCCGGCCTGCTCGCCGACGCCACACTCCCGTCGCTCGACGAGCACCACGTCCATGCGGTCCTGCGCCCGAAGGTGGACGCCGCCTGGCACCTGCACGACCTGACCCGGCACCTCGACATCACCGCCTTCGTCCTCTTCTCCTCGGTGATGGCCACGGTCGGCGGCCCGGGACAGGCCAACTACGCGGCGGCCAACGCCTACCTCGACGCCCTCGCGCAGCACCGCCGTGCCGAGGGACTGCCCGCGCTCTCCCTCGGCTGGGGGCCGTGGGCGCAGGCCAGCGGCATGACCGGCCACCTCGGCCGCGCCGACCTGGCCCGGCTGCACCGGGCCGGACTGCGCCCACTGCCCACCGAGGAGGCTCTCCTCCTCCTGGACGCCGCGCTGGCCGGTGAGGACGCCCACGTCGTACCGGTGAAGATCGACCCCACCCAGCTGCCCGCGACCGGAATGCTGCGCGGCCTCGCCGCCGTACCACCGCGGCGCATCGCAAGAGCCGCCTCGCCGGGCGCGACGGAACCGTCTGACGGAGACCTCCGGGCGCGGTTGGAGACACTGCCCGGCACCGAGCGCGCCACCCTGCTGCTCGACCTGGTCCGCAGCCGGACCGCGATCGTCCTCGGCCACACCTCTGCGGCGGACGTCGACACCGGCCGGCCGTTCAAGGACGCCGGGTTCGACTCGCTCACGTCGGTCGAACTGCGCAACCGCCTGGCCGCGGCGACCGGGATACGCCTGCCGGTGACGCTGCTGTTCGACCACCCCACCCCGGCCGCCGTCGCCGAGCTGCTGCACGAGCGGCTGTTCCCGGCCGCCGGACAGACCGAAGAACAGCAAGGGACCGGCGCGTCGCCCCGGGCCGCGACAGTGGCCGCGACCGGGACCGCCGAACCGATCGCCATCGTGGGGATCGGCTGCCGCTACCCGGGCGGCGTGGGTTCCCCCGACGACCTCTGGCGCATGGTCGCCGACGGCGTGGACGGCGTAGGACCGTTCCCCGGCGACCGCGGATGGGACGTCGAGCAGCTCTACGACGCCGACGCGGCCCGCCCCGGCCACAGCTATGTCCGACAGGGCGGCTTCCTGCACGACGCCGCCGAGTTCGACGCCGAGTTCTTCGGGATCAGTCCGCGTGAGGCGCTGGCGATGGACCCGCAGCAGCGGCTGCTGCTGGAGGTGGCCTGGGAGACGCTGGAGCACGCCGGTGTGGACCCGGCGGGGCTCCGGGGGAGCCGCACGGGTGTGTTCGCCGGGCTCATGTACCACGACTATGGGACCCGACTGGGCTCAGCGCCACCGGAGTTGGAGGGCTATCTCGTCAACGGCAGCGCGGGCAGCGTCGCCTCGGGCCGGGTGGCGTACACCTTCGGCTTCGAGGGGCCGGCGGTGACGGTCGATACCGCCTGCTCCTCATCGTTGGTGGCGCTGCACATGGCCGCACAGGCGCTGCGTTCCGGCGAGTGCTCCATGGCGCTGGCGGGCGGGGTCTCCGTGATGTCGACGCCGCAGACCTTCGTGGAGTTCAGCCGACAGCGGGGCCTGTCCGCCGACGGACGGTGCAAGGCGTTCTCGGCGGTGGCGGACGGGTTCGGCCCCGCCGAGGGCGCCGGCCTGGTACTGGTGGAGCGGCTGTCCGACGCGGTGGCGAACGGTCATCGGGTGCTGGCCGTGGTGCGGGGTTCGGCGGTGAATCAGGATGGTGCGTCGAATGGTCTGACGGCTCCGAATGGTCCTTCGCAGCAGCGGGTGATCCGGCAGGCGTTGGCGAACGCGGGTCTCGGTACTCGTGATGTGGATGCGGTGGAGGCGCACGGTACCGGCACCACACTCGGCGATCCGATCGAGGCGCAGGCGTTGCTGGCGACGTACGGTCAGGGTCGTCCCGGTGACCGGCCGTTGTGGTTGGGGTCGGTGAAGTCGAACATCGGTCATACGCAGGCTGCTGCGGGTGTGGCTGGTGTGATCAAGATGGTGATGGCGTTGCGGCACGGGCAGTTGCCCGAGACGCTGCACGTGGATGAGCCGTCGCCGCATGTGGACTGGTCTGCGGGTGGGGTGCGTCTGCTGACGGAGCCGGTGCCGTGGGCGGCTGGTGGTCGTCCGCGGCGGGCGGGTGTGTCCTCGTTCGGGGTCAGCGGCACGAACGCGCACGTGATCCTGGAGGAGGCTCCTGCGGCTGCATCTGTCCCCGCGCCTGTGGTGGATGTGTCGGGTCCGGTGTCGTGGGTGGTGTCGGGTCGTGGTGATGCGGGGCTGGGGGCGCAGGCGGCGCGGTTGGCGGGCTTTGTGCGAGCTCAGCGGGCTGCCGGCCTTGTCGACCGTGAGTGGATTGCGGGTGTGGCTGCGGGGTTGGCGGGTCGGGCTGGTCTGGAGCATCGGGCCGTGGTGACCGGCACGGATGTGGATGAACTGCTGGCCGGTCTGGATGAGTTGGTTGTCGGTGGGCGGTCGCCGTCGGCTCGGGCGGACTCCGGTGTGGTGTTCGTCTTCCCTGGTCAGGGTGGTCAGTGGGTCGGGATGGGTCGTGAACTTCTGAGTTCGTGGCCGGTGTTCGCCGAGCGGATGGCTGTGTGTGAGCGGGCTCTGGATCCGTTTGTGGACTGGTCGTTGTGTGAGGTTCTGTCGGGCTCGGACGAGGTGTGGTTGGGCCGGGTGGATGTGGTTCAGCCGGTGTTGTGGGCGGTGATGGTTTCGCTGGCGGAGGCCTGGCGTGCGGTAGGGGTTGAGCCTGATGCGGTGGTGGGTCATTCGCAGGGTGAGATTGCGGCTGCGGTGGTCGCGGGTCGGCTGAGTGTGGAGGACGGCGCCCGGGTTGTGGCGTTGCGTTCGCAGGCGTTGCGGGAGTTGGCCGGGCGCGGGGCGATGGCATCGGTCGCGTTGGACCCGGAGGAGGCGGAGGCGTATCTGCCGTCGTCGGTGACGGTGGCGGCGGTGAACGCGCCGGGGCAGATCGTGGTGAGCGGCCCACCGGATGAAGTGGCCGCGCTGTGTGCGCGGTTGGACGAGCAGGGGGTACGCGCCCGGCGGATCGAGGTGGACTACGCGTCCCATCACGCGCAGGTGGAGGAGATCGCGGACGACCTGCGGGCGGGGCTGGAGGGGTTGTCCTCGCGCGGCAGCGACGTGGCGATGTGGTCCACGGTCACGGGCGAGCTGGTTGCCGATGGGGAGCTGGACGCGGGGTACTGGTACCGGAACCTGCGACAGCCGGTGCTGTTCGAGACCGCGGTCCGGCGGTTGGAGAACCTGGCGTCCCGGGCGTTCGTGGAGATCGGTCCGCACCCGGTGCTGTCGTTGGCGATGGAACAGACGGTCAGTGACAGCCCGGTGCTGCACACGCTGCGCCGGGGCCGACCGGAGGCGGCGCAGCTGCTGAGCAGTCTGGGTGCTGCCTGGACCGCTGGTCTGCCGGTGGCCTGGCGGGGGCTGCTGCCCGCCGCGCGGCCGGTGGCGTTGCCCACGTACGCCTTCCAGCGGCAGCGCTACTGGCTGGACGCGCCCGCCCCGGCGATGGCGGGTGTCGCTCCGGCCGGTCTGACGCCCGTGGACCATCCGCTGCTGAACGCGATGGCGGTCCTGCCCGGTGACGACGCCCGGCTGTTCGTCGGTCGGCTCGCTCCGCACACCCAGGGGTGGCTCCGGGAGTACATGACGGCCGGATCAGTGGTCGTACCGCCCGCCATCGTCGTGGAGATGGCCCTGTACGGCGGTGGGAGTGTGAGCTGTCCTCGACTGGCGGATCTCACGATCACCGAGCCACTGGTGTTCCCGGCGGACGAGGCGGTCCAGGTCCAACTGGTCGTCGGCGGGCCGGACGACGAGGGAAACCGACAGGTGGACCTCTACTCCCGGCCGGCCGACGACACGGAGGGCGACTGGCGCGGACACGCCACCGGTCTCCTGACAGCTCGCCCGAGCGGCGAACCGGCGCCCGTGCCCACGCCCTGGCCCCCGGCCGACGCGGAACCGATCGCGGAAGACGCCGTACGCGAGGCCCTCACCGAGGGGGGATACGACACCGAGGACGTGCTCGCCCGGCTGGGGCGGCTCTGGCGGACCGGCGACGGTGTGCTCGTGGAAGGGCGGATACCGGCGGGGGAGGAGCTTGCCGCCGACCGGTTCACGCACGCGCTGCTGCAAGCCGTCGCCGCGCTGACGATGGAGGCCGCCCCCGAGCCTCGGACGGCCACCCGCTGGCGGGACCTCGTGGCGGTACGTGGCATCACCGGCGACATCCGTGTCCGGGTGACCTCGACCGGGCTCGACACGCTGTCGCTGCGCCTGGCGGGTGCGGACGGCGTGCGGGTGGCGGACGTGGGTGAGCTGACCCTGCGGCCTCCGACCGCCGCGCAGGCGCGTGCCCTGCGGCAGCGAACGGTCCGGCCGTTGCATCGTCTGGCCTGGGAAGCGCTCGGTGTGCCGTCCCGGCCCTCCGTACCCGGTCGTTACGCCGTGCTGGGCGGGGGAGAGGGCCCTCTGTTCGAGGTGTTGCGGAGCCAGGGTGCCGACATCCGCCGGTACGCGGAGCTGACCGAGGCAACCGGAGCGGAGACCGTGCTCGTCCCGGTCGGGCCGGCCCATGTGCTCGCGGTGGGCGAGGTGTACGAGGACGAGGCGCACGCGCCGGGCGAGGCGTATGCGGCGGGCGACGCGCACACGGTGGTGGCCCACCTGCTGCGGATCGTCCAGTCCTGGCTGGCGGACGAACGTTTCGCGACCGGCCGCCTGGTACTGGTGACCCGTTCCGCCGTATCCACCGACGGCGGTGACGTGGCGGACCTGACCGGTGCCGCCGTCTGGGGCCTGGCCCGGTCGGTGCAGGCCGAACACCCCGGCCGACTGGTCGTGGTGGACATCGACGAGCGCGCCGAGTCGGTGAGCGCGCTGCCCGCCGTACTGGGGACGGGCCAGCCGCAGGCTGCGCTGCGGTCCGGTGCTCTGTTCGTCCCCCGGCTACGCCCCGTACCGCGCGGGAAGGCCGACGAGGCACCGCTGCTGGACACGTCCGGAACCGTGCTTGTCACCGGGGCGACCGGCACCCTCGGTGGTCTGGTCGCGCGGCACCTGGTCCGCGAGCACGGGGTCCGCCGGCTACTGCTCGTCGGCCGCCGGGGCGCCACCGCGCCGGGTATGCCCGAGCTGATCGCCGAGCTGACCGGGGCCGGGGCGGACCTGACGGTGGAGAGCTGCGATGTCGGCAACCGGGACGCGCTGGCAGCGGTGCTCGACGCGGTGCCCGCCGAACACCCGCTCACCGCGGTGATCCACTCGGCCGGGGTGCTCGACGACGGGACGGTCACCTCGTTGACCGGCGACCGGATCGCCACCGTGTTCCGCCCCAAGGCCGACGCCGCGTGGCATCTCCACGAACTGACCCGCGATCAGGCGGCGCTGCGGACCTTCGTGCTGTTCTCCTCGGCGGCGTCCACGCTCGGCTCCGCCGGGCAGGGCAACTACGCCGCCGCCAACGCGTTCCTCGACGGCCTGGCCCATCGGCGCCGGGCCGAGGGCCTGCCCGCCACCTCTGTCGCCTGGGGGCTGTGGGCGGAACGCAGCGGGATGACAGGGCACTTGGGCGGGACGGACGTACGCCGGATCCTGCGCGACGGGGCCTTGGAGATGTCCACCGCCGAGGGCCTCGCACTGTTCGACGCTGCCCTGGCGGCCGACCTGCCGCTCACGGTGGCAGGCATCGACACGACCCGCCGACCGGCCGCGGAACTTCCGCCCGTGCTGTGGGAGACGAACGGCGCACCCTCGCGACAGGCCGCCGGAGCGGGCCCGGAAGCCGAACCGTTCGCCCGGCGACTGGCCGGTCTGCCGGAGCGGGAGCGTGAGGAAGCCGTACTCACCCTGGTCCGGCGCACGGTCGCCGACGTACTCACGCACGCCGACGCCGAACACGTCGACCCGGACCGCGCGTTCAAGGAACTCGGCTTCGACTCGCTGACCGCAGTGGAACTGCGCAACCGGCTGGCCGTGGCCATCGAGCGCACGCTCTCGCCGTCGCTGGCCTTCGACTTCCCCACCCCGCGCGCCCTCGCCGCGCACCTGCGCACCGAGGTGCTCGGCTCCGCCGCCACCGACCTGGTGTTCGCGCACCTCGCCGAACTGCACACCAGCCTGTCGTCCCTGGACGCCGACGAGGCGGTCCGGGACAGGGTGGTCGGCAGGCTCCAGGGGCTGCTGGCCGCGCTGACCGACACCGCGGCGCACCAGGACCGGCGACCGGAGCCGGAAACCGACGACGACAGCGACATCGAGGCCGCCACCGCGGACGAGGTGTTCGCGATTCTCGATCAGGAACTCGACGACTTGGCGGCACCCTCCGGGCCGCAGGGAGGTAGTGCACGATGACCGAGGACGCGAAGCTCCTTGACTACCTCAAGCGCGCCACGGCGGAACTGCGTCAGACACGGAAGCAGTTGCGCGAGGCCGAGGAGCACCGGCGCGAGCCGCTGGCGATCGTTGCCATGAGCTGCCGGTTCCCCGGTGGGGTGGAGTCTCCCGAGGAGTTGTGGGATCTGGTCGCCGCCGGCGGCGACGCGATCTCGGGCTTCCCGAAGGACCGTGGCTGGGACCTGGACGCCCTGTACGACCCGGACCCCGAGCGGAGCGGTACGTCGTACGTGCGCGAGGGTGGTTTCCTCTCCGACGCGGCCGACTTCGATGCCGAGCTGTTCGGGATCAGTCCGCGTGAGGCGCTGGCGATGGACCCGCAGCAGCGGCTGCTGCTGGAGACGTCGTGGCAACTGTTCGAGCGCGCCGGCCTCGACCCGGACGGTCTGGCCGGTAGCCGGGTCGGCGTGTTCGTCGGCACCAACGGGCAGGACTACGCTCACCGGCTCCCCGTCGTCCCGGAGGAGGTCGAGGGCTACTCCCTGATCGGGAACGCGGCGAGCGTGGCGTCGGGCCGGGTGGCCTATGTGTTCGGTCTTGAGGGTCCGGCGGTGACGGTGGACACGGCGTGTTCGTCGTCGCTGGTGGCGATGCACCTGGCCGCGCAGGCGCTGAGGGCGGGCGAGTGCTCGCTGGCGCTGGCGGGCGGGGTCTCCGTGATGTCCATGCCGCGGACGTTCGTGGAGTTCAGCCGTCAGCGCGGTCTGGCGCCCGACGGGCGGTGCAAGCCGTTCGCGGCTGCTGCGGACGGTACGGGCTGGGGCGAGGGCGTGGGTCTGCTGCTGCTGGAGCGGCTGTCGGACGCTCGTCGGAACGGCCATCGGGTGCTCGGGGTGCTTCGGGGCTCGGCCGTCAACCAGGACGGTGCGTCGAATGGTTTGACGGCGCCGAACGGGCCTTCGCAGCAGCGGGTGATCCGGCAGGCGTTGGCGAACGCCGGTCTGTCCGCCGGTGATGTGGATGTGGTGGAGGCGCACGGCACCGGTACGACGCTGGGTGATCCGATCGAGGCGCAGGCGTTGCTGGCGACGTACGGTCAGGACCGTTCGGGGGACGGGCCGTTGTGGTTGGGGTCGGTGAAGTCGAATATCGGTCATACGCAGGCTGCTGCGGGTGTGGCTGGTGTGATCAAGATGGTGATGGCGATGCGGCACGGGAAACTGCCCGAGACGCTGCATGTGGATGAGCCGTCGCCGCATGTGGACTGGTCTGCGGGTGGGGTGCGTCTGCTGACGGAGCCGGTGCCGTGGCCGCGTGAAGGGCGGGCGCGGCGGGCGGGGGTGTCCTCGTTCGGTGTGAGCGGCACGAACGCGCACGTGATCCTTGAAGAGTCGCCCGTCGTGGAGCCGGTTGCTGTCTCACCGGTGGGTGAGGGTCCGGTGCCGTGGGTGGTGTCGGGTCGGGGCGATGCGGGGCTGCGGGGACAGGCCACGCGGCTGGCGGGCTTTGTACGCGAGCAGCAGGCTGCGGGTGCGGTTGACCGTGAGTGGCTTGCCGGGGCGGCTGCGGGGCTGGTTGGCCGGGCTTCGTTGGACTCGCGAGCCGTGGTGGTGGGCTCCGGTGCGGAGGGGCTGGTCGCGGGGCTGGATGCGTTGGCTGAGGGCGTTTCGGCCGAGGGCCTGGTGACGGGTTCGCCGGTGGGTGGGAAGTCGGCGGTGTTGTTCACCGGTCAGGGTTCCCAGTTCGCTGGTATGGGCGCTGTGTTGTATGAGCGGTTTGAGGTGTTCGCCGGTGTGGTGGATGAAGTGTGTGCGGTGGCGGATGAGTTGTTGCCGGAGGGGTTGCGTCCGGTGTTGTTCGGTGAGGGTGGTCGTGGTGATCTGATCGAGGGGACTGTCTTCGCTCAGGTGGGGTTGGTGGCACTGGAGGTGGGACTGTGGCGGGTCCTGGTCGAGTGTGGTGTGCGGGCGGATGTGCTGGTGGGGCATTCGGTCGGTGAGATCAGTGCGGCTGTCGCGGCGGGTGTGCTGAGTCTGTCTGATGCGGTGCGGTTGGTGTGTGTTCGTGGCCGGTTGATGGGAGGGATGACCGGTGGGGTGATGGCGTCGGTCGCTGCCTCTGCTGAGGAGATCGAGGAGCGGGTTGGCGGAGTTGCCGGTGTGTGGGTGGCTGCGGTGAATGCGCCGGAGTCGGTGGTGCTGGCCGGTGAGCCGGACGCGGTACGCGGCATGGTCGAGAAGCTGGAAGCCGAGGGTGTGCGGACGCGGTGGCTGCCGGTGAGTCACGCCTTCCACACCCCGCTGATGGACCCGATGCTGGAGGACTTCTCCGCCGCCATTGCTGATCTGACCTTCGGGCCTGCCGGGATCCCGGTCGTCTCGACGGTGTCGGGGGAGTTGGCTGGTGTTGATTTCGGTAGCGCCGCGTACTGGGTGGAGCATGCCCGGCAGCCGGTGCGGTTCTCTGAAGCAGTGGACACGGCGCGGGAGTTGGGGGCCCGCGTCTGGGCCGAGGTCGGTCCGCAGCCCGCGCTTTCCGCCGTGATGGAAGAGCGTGCGGGTGAGGTTGTCGCGAGTTTCCTGCGGCGTGACCGGGACCAGGTCATGAGTGTGCTGACCGGTCTGGCCCGGCTGCATGTGCACGGCGTCGGGGTGGAGTGGGACCGTTGGGTTCCCCGGACGCGGCAGCCGGTGGAGGTGCCGACGTACGCGTTCCAGCGGCGCCGTTACTGGCTGGAGGCGTCAGTCTCCTCCGTATCAGAGCCGAACGTCGACCCCGGTACGGTGGAGTTCTGGGAGGCGGTCGAACGCAACGATCTGGAAGCTCTGGGGCTGGGGGAGGGCACCCCTCCCGGTGCCGTGCTTCCGGCTCTGACGGCGTGGCGGCGCGGTTACCAGGAGCGGCGGGCCCTCGCCGATCTGCGCTATCAGGTCACCTGGAAGGCCGTACCGGAGCCCGCCACCCCCGCCGCCCTGACCGGCACCTGGCTGGTCGTCGGCCATGACGAGGGCGCGTCGGCGCCGCTGGCCGCGATGGTCGAGAGCTGTGGGGCCCGGGCGGAGGTACTGACCATCGAGCCCGGTACCGGGCGGGACGCGCTCGCCGACCGGCTGCGCGCGCTGTCCGTGAACGCCGCTCCCCTCTCGGGTGTGCTGTCCGCTCTGGCCCTTCCCGTCGGCACCGTGCCCGGGGACTGGACCGGGCCGGCCGACAGTCTGGCGCTGGTGCAGGCGCTGGGTGACGCCGGGGTGATCGCGCCGCTGTGGTGCCTCACCAGCGGTGCGGTCGGCACCGAAGACAACGACCCGGTGCGCGCTCCCGAGACCGCCGCGGTCTGGGGCCTGGGCCGGGTCGCGGCCCTGGAACACCCCGACCGCTGGGGAGGGCTGATCGACCTGCCCGCCGACCCGGACGTCCCGGCGTACCAGCGCCTCGGGCTCGTGCTGACCGGAGCCACGGGCGAGGACCAAGTCGCCGTCCGCGCAACCGGGATGCTCGCGTGTCGTCTGCGCCGCGCCACGCCCCCCACGCACGGCGAGCCGGAGTGGTCGCCCGGCGGCAGCACCCTGATCACCGGCGGAACAGGTGCCCTCGGCGGGCACGTCGCCCGCTGGCTGGCCGAGCGCGGCGCCGAGCACATCGTGCTGCTCAGCCGTCAGGGCCCGGCGGCCCCCGGCGCCGACGACCTCCGGCGGGACCTGGAGGCACATGGCACCCGGGTCACCCTCCGAGCCTGCGACGTCACCTGCCGCGCCGAGCTGGCCGAGGCAATCGCCGCCGTGCCCGCCGCGTACCCCCTGACCACAGTGGTGCACGCCGCCGCCGTCCTGGACGACGTCCCGCTGTCGGCGCTGACCCCTGGCCGGCTGTCGTCGGTGCTGGACGCCAAGGCGACCTCCGCCGGGTACTTGGACGAGCTGACGCGTGACCTGCCACTGGCCGCCTTCGTGCTTTTCTCCGCGTTCGGCGGAGTGCTCGGCAGCGCAGGGCAGGGCAACTACGCCGCTGCCAACGCGGTTCTGGACGCGCTGGCCGAGCAGCGCCGGGCCGCCGGGCTGCCGGCCACCGCGATGGCGTGGGGGGCCTGGGCCGGTGACGGCATGGCCGCGCGGTCCGCGGCCACCGTGCTGCGGCTGCGGCGCACCGGTGTCCGGTCGATGGCGCCCGAACTGGCGCTCGCCGCCCTGGGACGGGCGCTGGGCGCCGACGAGACCACCGTGCTGGTGGCGGACGTCGACTGGTCCCGGTTCACGCCCGCGTACACCGCCGCACGCTCCAGCATGCTTCTCGCCGACCTGCCCGACGCACGCGGCGCTCTCGCCTCGGACGGCGCGCCCACTGCCGACGCCACGGGCCCCGCCTTGCCGGAGACGGCGCTGCGGCTCGCCGCCCTGCCCGGTTCCGAACGCCACACGGCCCTGCTCGACCTCGTCCGCGATCAGGTCGCGGCGGTCCTGGGACACGCCGATCCGACCGCCATCGAATCCGAACGCCCCTTCCGGGAGCTGGGCTTCGACTCGCTGACCGGTCTTGAGCTGCGCAACCGGCTCACTGTGGCGACCGGCCTGACGCTGCCGGCCACGCTGGTCTTCGACCATCCCACCGTCGGCCGGCTGACCACGTGCCTCGACGCCGAACTGGGCGGGGCCGACAGCACGACGCGGGCGAAGGTGGAGGGGCCCGGGCCGGCGGCGACCGCGCCGGATGCCGACGAACCGATCGCGATCGTGGCAGTCGCCTGCCGACTGCCCGGCGGGGTGCGCTCGCCCGAGGACCTGTGGGCGCTGCTGGCGGACGGCGTCGACGCGATGAGCGAGTTCCCCACCGACCGCGGCTGGGACCTCTCCCGGCTGTACGCCCCAGGGACCGACGGGCCGGGTACCTCGTACGTCCGGCATGGCGGATTCCTTTCCGACGCGGCCCAGTTCGACGCCGGTTTCTTCGGGATCAGCCCGCGTGAGGCGCTGGCGATGGACCCGCAGCAGCGCCAGCTCCTCGAAACGTCGTGGGAGGTGCTCGAACGCGCGGGGATCGACCCCTCGTCGCTGCGCGGCAGCCGCACCGGCGTGTTCGCCGGAACCAACGGGCAGGACTACGCGGGCCTGCTCGGCGAGGTGCCGGACGGCGAGGACTTCGCCGCCACCGGGAACGCGGCGAGTGTCCTGTCCGGGCGGGTGGCGTACGCGCTCGGTCTTGAGGGCCCCGCCGTGACCGTGGACACCGCCTGCTCGGCCTCCTTGGTGAGCATCCACCTGGCGAGCCAGGCACTGCGCCGCCAGGAGTGCTCCCTCGCCCTGGCGGGCGGCGTCACCGTCATGAGCACCCCCCACGCGTTCGTCAGCTTCAGCCGTCAGCGCGGTCTGGCACCGGACGGCCGCTGCAAGCCGTTCTCCGCGCGGGCCGACGGAACCGCGTGGGGCGAGGGCGTCGGCGTCCTTCTGCTGGAGCGGCTGTCCGACGCGTGCAGGAACGGCCATCCGGTCCTCGCTGTGGTCCGCGGCTCGGCGGTCAACCAGGACGGTGCGTCGAACGGGCTGACGGCGCCGAACGGTCCGTCGCAGCAGCGGGTGATCCGGGCGGCGCTGGCCGACGGCGACCTGACACCCGCGGACGTCGACGCGGTCGAGGCCCATGGCACGGGCACCGTGCTGGGCGACCCGATCGAGGCACAGGCCCTGATCGCCGCGTACGGGGACCGGCCGACGGACCGTCCGCTGCGGATCGGCTCGATCAAGTCGAACATCGGCCACACGCAGGCCGCCGCGGGCGCCGCCGGTGTGATCAAGATGGTGCTCGCGCTGCGGCACGGGCTGCTGCCGCGGACCCTGCACGCCGAGGAGGCGTCCCCGCACGTCGACTGGTCGGCCGGTGAGGTGTCGCTGCTGACCGAGGCGGTGCCGTGGGACCGCGACGACCGCCCGCGCCGGGCAGGTGTGTCCTCGTTCGGCGTGAGCGGCACCAACGCGCACCTCATCATCGAGGAGGCTCCTGAACCTCCGCTCCCCACAACGCGCTTCGGGCAAGCCGGGCAAGTCGGGCAGGTTGGGCAAGTCGGTCAAGGGGAGGTCCTGCCGGAGGAGGTATTTTCAGGCGAGGCGCTCCCGATCCTGCTGTCCGCCCGCGACGACGCCACGGTGGCCGCCCAGGCCGCCGGGCTCCACGAGCACCTCACGACCCACCCGGACCTGACACTGTCCGACCTCGCCCACACGCTGGCCACCTCCCGCGCCGCCCTGGAACACCGGGCCGTGGTGCTGGCCCCGGACCGGGACGAGCTGCTCACCGCGCTCACCGCGCTGGCGGACGGTGCCCCCGCGCCCGCCGCCCTGCGCGGCGTGGCCGGCGAGGGCCGTGTCGCCGTGCTCTTCCCCGGCCAGGGCAGCCAGAGCGTCGGCATGGGCCGCGCGCTGTACGGCCGGTACCCGGCCTTCGCCGCGTCCCTGGACGAGGTGTGCGCGGCGTTCGCCCCGGAACTGGAGCGGCCCCTGCTCGACGTACTGCACGCCGAGCCCGAAACCCCCGAGGCGGCCCTGCTGGACCGGACCGACTACACCCAACCCGCCCTGTTCGCCGTGGAAGCGGCGCTCTACCGGCTGCTGGAGGGATGGGGGCTGCGCCCCGACTACCTGCTCGGCCACTCCATCGGCGAACTGACCGCCGCGTACGTCGCCGGGGTGCTCACCCTGCCCGAGGCCGCGCGGCTCGTCGCCGCCCGGGGCCGCCTCATGCGGGCGCTGCCGGAGGGCGGCGCGATGCTCGCCGTGGCCGTGGCCCCCGAGGACTTGGCGCCGCTGCTCGACGGCCACCAGCACCGCGTCGACATCGCGGCGGTGAACGGTCCCGCCGCCACAGTGCTCTCCGGCGACGAGGAAGCGGTCCGGGACATCGCCGCGCGATGCGCCGAACACGGCGTCAAACAAAGGCGTTTGAATGTCAGCCACGCCTTCCACTCCAGCGGGATGGACGGCATGCTCGCCGCCTTCGGCGACCTCGCGAGCGAACTGGACCTCGCCCCCGCGCGTATCCCGATCGTCTCCAACGTGACCGGTACCGCCCTCGCCGCCGACGAGGCCACCGCGCCGGAGTACTGGGTGCGGCACGTGCGGGAGACCGTCCGCTTCCACGACGGCATCAGCTGGCTGCACTCCCGCGGCGTTACCGTCTTCGTCGAACTCGGCCCGGACGGAGTGCTGTCCGCGATGGGGACCGCTTGCCTACCCGACGCCGTGGACGACGTGGCATTCGTACCGATGCTGCGCCCGACCTGGCCAGAGCCGCGCGCCGTCACCGCCGCACTCGGCGAACTGCACACCCGTGGCGTCCCGCTGGACTGGCCGACGATCGCCACGGGCTGGGGCGGACGGTCCGTACCCCTGCCGACCTACCCGTTCCGGCGGCGGCGCTACTGGCCGGACGCCACCCCCGCCCCGGTGCCCGCGGCCGACCCGGCGGACACCCGCTTCTGGAACGCGGTGGCCCGGGGGGACGTCACGTCGCTCACCGATGAGCTGGGCGTGGCCGAGACGGTGGAACTGCCCGAGCTGTTGCCCGCGCTGTCCGCGTGGCGCGAGCGTCGCCACACCGAGTCCGCGGTCCAGGGCTGGCGCTACCGGGTCGGCTGGCGTCGGCTGACCGACCTGCCCGGGCCCCGCCCCACCGGCACCTGGATCGTCGTCGCGCCCTCCGCGACGGAGGCCGCGACGGAGGCGGCCGACGTGCTTGCCGCGCTGACCCGCTGCGGCGTATGGGCCGACCTGCTCACCGTCGACGAGGACACCGACGCCGGCACGGCACTGCGCGACGCGCTCGGCACGGCGGACGTCCCGCCGGCCGGGGTCCTGTCCCTGCTGGCCCTCGACCGGCGACCGAACCCCGGCCGCCCCGAACCGGCCGCGGGCCTGACCGGAACCGTACGGCTGATCCAGGCGCTCGCCGAGACGGAGACGGAGACGGAGACCGGGGCCGTGGCTGTGGCCGGGGCCGTGGCCGGGACCAGGCTGTGGTGCGTGACGCGCGGCGCGGTCGCGGCCGACCACGCCGCGACCGTCACCGACCCCGCCCAGGCCCAGTTCTGGGGCCTCGGCCGGGTCGCCGCCCTGGAACACCCGCGGCGGTGGGGCGGGCTCGCCGACCTGCCCGCCGAGCCCGACGACACCGCGTACGACCGGCTCTGCGCCGTCGTCACCGGAGGCACCGGCGAGGATCAGGTCGCGATCCGGCCCACCGGCGTCCTCGGGCGGAGACTGACCCGCGCCGCCGCCCCCGCCCCCTCCGCCTCCGGCGTCTGGCAGCCCCGCGGTACGGTCCTCATCACCGGCGGCACCGGCGGGATCGGCGCACACGTGGCCCGCCGGCTGGCCCGCGACGGAGCGGACCACCTGGTGGTCGTCAGCCGCTCCGGCGCCGACGGCCCCGAGGCGGCCCGTCTCGTAGCCGAGTTGGGGACCCGGGTGACCGTCGCCGCCTGCGACGTCACCGACCACCGCGCGGTCACCGACCTCGTCGCCCGGGTGTCCGCCGAGGGCCACCCGATCCGCGCCGTACTGCACGCCGCCGGGATCAGCCGCCACGCGTCCCTCGCGGACACCGCACCGGACGAGATCGCGGACACCCTGGCCGCGAAGACCACGGGCGCCGCCGTACTGCACGAGGTGTTCGCCGATTCCGAGCTGGACGCGTTCGTGCTCTTCTCGTCCATCGCGGGCGTCTGGGGCGGTGGCGGTCAGGCGGCGTACGCGGCGGCCAACGCCTACCTCGACGCCCTCGCCGAACACCGCCGGGCCCAGGGGCTCCCGGCCACCTCGGTGGCGTGGGGAGCCTGGGCGGGCGTCGGCATGGCCACCGTCGGGGACGCCGCTGAGCGGCTGCGACAACTCGGGATCACCATGATGGACCCGGACCACGCCGTCGTCGCCCTGCGCCGGGCCATCGCGGAGGACGAACCACAGGTCACCGTCGCCGACGTGGACTGGGACCGGTTCGTCCCTCTCTTCACGGGCGCCCGTCCGAGCCCGCTACTCGCCGAACTCCCGGAGGCCGCGAGCCAGTTCACCGATGCCCAGGAGGATCCCGAGCCGGTGCTGGACGGCATCGGCCGCCGGGTGGCCTCCCTGTCGGAGGCCGACGGCACTCAACTGCTGCTGGATCTCGTACGCGCCGAAGCCGCCGCGGTGCTCGGCCACGCCGACCCGGGCGAGGTCGACGAGGGCCGCGCCTTCCGCAGCCTCGGCTTCGACTCGCTCACCTCGATCCAGCTGCGCGACCGGCTGGCCATCGCCCTCGGCACGCGGCTGCCCACCACTCTCGCGTTCGACCACCCCAGTCCCGCCGTCCTGGCCGGGCACCTGCGCGACACGCTGCTGGGACTGCGGCCGGAACATCCGCGGGGCAGCCAGGACGTACGGGACCGCCAGGTGCGGTCTGCCGACAGCGACGACCCGATCGTCATCGTCGGAATGGGCTGCCGCTTCCCCGGCCGGGTGGAGTCTCCCGAGGAGTTGTGGGATCTGGTCGCCTCCGGCGGCGACGCGATCTCGGGTTTCCCGGCGGACCGTGGCTGGGACCTGGACGCGCTGTACGACCCGGACCCCGAGCGCAGCGGCACCTCCTACGCTCGCGAGGGCGGTTTCCTCGCCGACGCGGGCGAGTTCGACGCCGGTTTCTTCGGGATCAGTCCGCGTGAGGCGCTGGCGATGGACCCGCAGCAGCGGCTGCTGCTGGAGGTGACCTGGGAGGCGCTGGAGCGGGCGCAGATCGCTCCGGACTCACTGCGTACCAGCCCGACCGGCGTGTTCATGGGCACCAGCGGCCAGGACTACCTGTCCCTGCCGGGCGACGCGAGCAGCGAGGGCTACTTCCTGACGGGGAACGCGGCGAGTGTGGTGTCGGGCCGGTTGGCGTATGTGTTCGGTCTTGAGGGCCCGGCGGTGACGGTGGACACGGCGTGTTCGTCGTCGCTGGTGGCGATGCACCTGGCCGCGCAGGCGCTGCGGGCGGGCGAGTGCTCGCTGGCGCTGGCCGGTGGTGCGACGGTGATGTCGACACCCGCCGGGTTCGTGGAGTTCAGCCGTCAACGCGGCCTGGCCCCCGATGGCCGCTGCAAGCCCTTCGCCGCTGCGGCGGACGGTACGGGCTGGGGCGAGGGCGCCGGTGTACTGCTGCTGGAGCGGTTGTCGGACGCTCGTCGCCATGGTCATCGCGTGTTGGCCACGGTGCGTGGATCGGCGGTGAACCAGGACGGCGCGTCGAACGGCCTGACGGCGCCGAACGGCCCCTCGCAGCAGCGGGTGATCCGGCAGGCGTTGGCGAACGCGGGTCTCGGCTCCGGTGAAGTGGACGTCGTCGAGGCCCACGGCACCGGTACGAAGCTCGGTGACCCGATCGAGGCGCAGGCGTTGCTCGCGACGTACGGCCAGGACCGTCCCGGTGACCGGCCGTTGTGGTTGGGTTCGGTGAAGTCGAACATCGGTCATACGCAGGCGGCCGCGGGTATGGCCGGTGTGATCAAGATGGTGATGGCCATGCGGCACGGGAACCTGCCGGCGACGCTGCACGTGGACGAGCCGTCGCCGCACGTGGACTGGTCGGCGGGTGACGTACGCCTGCTGACGAAGGCCCTGCCCTGGTCCGACGAGGGAGGTCTGCGCCGGGCCGGTGTCTCCTCGTTCGGCGTGAGCGGCACGAACGCGCACGTGATCCTTGAGGAGCCCCCTGCCCCTGCCCCTGAGCCGGTGGCGGCGGAGATGGAGGTGCCGGGGCCGGTGCCGTGGGTGGTGTCGGCGCGCGGGGACACGGGTCTGCGGGGGCAGGCCGCGCGACTGGCGAGCTTTGTACGCGGTCGCGAGGACGTGGATGCCGCCGGGGTGGCCGCGGCCTTGGCCGGTCGCGCGGTGTTGGACGACCGTGCGGTCGTTGTGGGTGAGGGCGTTGCTGATCTGGTCGCGGGGCTGGATGCGTTGGTTGAGGGCGTTTCGGCCGAGGGTCTGGTGACGGGTTCGCCGGTGGGTGGGAAGACGGCGGTGTTGTTCACCGGTCAGGGTTCTCAGTTCGCTGGTATGGGCGGGCAGTTGTATGAGCGGTTTGAGGCCTTCGCCGGCGTGGTGGATGAAGTGTGTGCGGTGGCGGATGAGTTGTTGCGGGAGCCATTGCGTCCGGTGCTGTTCGGTGAGGGTGGTCGTGGTGATCTCATCGGCGAAACCGTGTTCGCTCAGGTCGGGTTGGTGGCACTGGAGGTGGGACTGTGGCGGGTCCTGGTCGAGTGTGGTGTGCGGGCGGATGTGCTGGTGGGGCATTCGGTCGGTGAGGTCAGTGCGGCTGTCGCGGCGGGTGTGCTGAGCCTGTCTGATGCGGTGCGGTTGGCGTGTGTTCGTGGCCGGTTGATGCGGGGGCTCGCGGGTGACGGGGTGATGGCCTCGGTTGCTGCTTCCGCTGAGGAGATCGAGGAGCGGGTCGGCGGAGTTGCCGGTGTGTGGGTGGCTGCGGTGAATGCGCCGGAGTCGGTGGTGCTGGCCGGTGCGGTGGACGCGGTGCGTGGTGTGGTCGAGAAGCTGGAAGCCGAGGGGGTGCGGACGCGGTGGCTGCCGGTGAGCCACGCCTTCCACACCCCGTTGATGGACCCGATGCTGGAGGACTTCTCCGCGGCGATAGCGGGCCTGGCTTTCGGGCCTGCCGAGATCCCGGTCGTCTCCACGGTGTCGGGGGAGTTGGCTGGTGCTGATTTCGGTAGCGCCGCGTACTGGGTGCAGCACGCGCGACAGCCCGTACGGTTCGCCGACGCGGTGCATACGGCCAGGGAATTGGGGGCTCGTATCTGGGCCGAGGTCGGTCCGCAGCCCGCGCTTTCCGCCGCGATGGAAGAGCGTGCGGGCGAGGTTGCCGCGAGCTTTATGTGGCGTGACCGGGACCAGGCCACCAGCCTGCTGACCGGTCTGGCCCGGCTGCACGTCCACGGCGTCGAAGTGGACTGGGCCCACTGGGTTCCCCGGACGCGACAGCCGGTTGAGTTGCCGACGTACGCGTTCCAGCGACGCCGCTACTGGGCGGCGGGTAACGCCGGAGCCTCTGTCGGGTCACTCACCGGAGCAGGGCTGGCGGTCGCGGGTCATCGGCTGCTGGGCGCGCAGGTGGCTCTTGCCGACGGCGGTGTGGTGTTCACGGGCAGGCTGTCGGCATCCACCCAGCCCTGGATCGCCGACCATGCCGTGTCCGGCGTGGTCGTGCTGCCGGGGACCGCGTTCGTCGACTTCGCGGTGCATGCGGGCCGGCGGGTGGGGTGCCCGCGTGTGCGGGAACTGACCCTTCAGGCGCCGCTGGTGCTGCCCGAGGACGGGCAGGGCGTGGCGGTCCAGGTCGTGGTCGACGTCCCCGACGAGCACGGGCAACGGACCGTTGACATCTACTCCCGCCCTGACACCGGGGACGGTGGGTGGACCCGCCACGGCACCGGAATCCTTGCCGGGACGGCGGATGCCCCCGAGGAGGGCAGGGCCTGGCCCCCGGCCGGAGTTCCGGTCCCTGCGGACGACGTCTACGCGGGGCTGGCCGATGCCGGGTTCGACTACGGGCCGGTCTTCCAGGGGCTGCGGCAGGTCTGGCAGGACGGTGAGGACGTCTACGCGGAGGTCGTGCTGCCCGACGACCCGTCCGGCTTCGCGCTGCACCCGGCTCTGCTGGATGCCGCGCTGCACGCCCTCGCCGCGACACCCAGCACCGGTGATGGCGGGCTTCCGTTCGCGTTCACCGGTGTCACCGTCCACTCCACCGGGGCGCGGATCCTGCACGCCCGGCTGCGTCGTGGTGAGAACGGTGTCGCGGTCGAGGCCGTCGATCCGACCGGGCGGCCCGTTGTCACCGTCGATTCCCTCGCCTTCCGGCCGGTCAGCGAGGCGGCGCTCCGTCCGCCGCAGGACGCCCCGCTTCTCATGCGCTGGGACCAGGTCGCCGTCGTTCCGGACGGGCTGCCGTCCCTTCCTGAGGACTGTGCCCTGGTGTCGGCGGGCCACCACGACGGTGTGACAGACGTGGTGGGGGGCGTGGACGACGGTGTGACCGCTCCCAGCTGGGTGGTGCTGGACCTGCCGGACAACTCCGCCGCGTCCGTGCCGGAGCGGGCTCGCGCCGCCACGGAGTGGCTGCTCTTCCAGGTGCAGGTGTTCCTGGCCGCGCCCGCGCTCTCGGGTGCGCGGATGCTGATCCGTACCACGGGAGCGGTCGGCACCGGTCCCGGCGACCGGCACGTGGACCCGGCCGTCGCCGCGGTCTGGGGCCTGGCGAGGTCGGCCGTCGCGGAGAACCCCGGCCGACTCCACTTGGTCGATAGTGACACCGACACCACGACCGGTGAAGTGTCCGTCGGGTGTCTCCTGGCCGCGGTCCACGAAGCGGGACGTGAGCAAGTAGCGCTCCGCAAGGGCGTGTTGCTCGCTCCGCGGCTCGTGCCGCTGGACAACGACGTGCTGTCCGTCCCGGAGGGCGCGAACTGGCGACTGACCCCTGGTGGGCAAACCCTCGACGGGCTGAGCCTGGTCGCCGGTCCGGCTGCTCCGGAAGTGCTCGCGCCGGGGCAGGTGAGGGTGGCGGTGCGTGCCGCCGGCCTGAACTTCCGCGACGTGATGGTCGCTCTCGGGATGTACCCGGGACGCGCCGCGCTGGGCGCGGAGGGCGCGGGGGTGGTGACCGAGGTGGGTCCGGACGTGACCGGACCGGCCGTCGGAGACCGGGTGTTCGGCCTCATGCCGGAGTGCTTCGGACCGAGCGCCGTGGCCGATGCCCGCAGGCTCGCCGTGGTGCCGGAGGACTGGTCGTTCGCGGAGGCGGCGTCGGTGCCGATCGTGTTCCTGACGGCCTGGTACGCGCTGCGCGACCTGGCGGATCTGCGCCCCGGTGAGCGGGTGCTGATCCACGCCGGTGCGGGCGGCGTGGGTATGGCGGCGATTCAGCTGGCGCGGCATCTCGGCGCCGAGGTGTTCGCGACGGCCCATCCCGACAAGTGGGGCACCCTGCGCGGGCTCGGCGTGACCGAGGACCACATGGCCTCCTCCCGCGACCTCGACTTCCGCGCCCGGTTCGCGGCGGTGACCGGGGGGCGTGGTGTCGATGTCGTACTGAACTCCCTCGCCGGTGAGTTCGTGGACGCCTCGTTCGAACTGCTGCCGCGCGGTGGACGGTTCGTCGAAATGGGCAAGACCGACGTCCGTACCGGGGACGAGGTCCCGGCCGGTGTGACGTACCGGACGTTCGACCTGGCCGATCCGGAGCCGGACCGGATCGGCGCCATGCTGTCCCAGGTGCTCGACCTGCTCCGGCGGGGCGCGCTGGACCTGCTGCCGATCACGACCTGGGACGTCCGCGAGGCCCCGGCCGCGTTCCGCCACCTCGGCCAGGCCAAGCACACCGGGAAGCTGGTCCTGACCGTTCCCGCGCCGCTGGACCCGGCCGGCACCGTGCTCGTGACCGGTGGCACCGGCACCCTCGGGGCCTTGCTGGCCCGGCATCTGGTCGCCGAGTACGGCGTACGAAACCTGGTGCTGACCAGCCGTCAGGGGCTGGCGGCACCGGGGGCCGACGAACTGGTCGAGGAACTGCGGCGGTCGGGTGCCGAGGCGCGCGTCGTGGCCTGCGACGTGTCGCGCCGGGACCAGGTGGCCGCCCTCCTCGACGGCATCGGCCCTGACCGCCCGCTGACCGGTGTGCTGCACGCCGCCGGGGTGGCCGACGACGCGGTCATCGGTTCGCTCACCCCGCGGCGGCTCGCCGCGGTGCTCGCGGCCAAGGCGGACTCGGCCTGGCATCTGCACGAACTGACCCGTGGCGCCGACCTGGCGATGTTCACCCTGCTCTCCTCGGCCGCGGGCGTGCTCGGTGCGGCGGGGCAGGCCAACTACGCGGCGGCGAACACCTTCCTCGACGCGCTCGCCGAACACCGTCACGCCCGCGGCCTGCCCGCGCAGTCGCAGTCCTGGGGCCTGTGGGCACAGCGCAGCGGGATCAGCGGCCACCTCACCGAGGGCGACCTGGCACGTATCGCCGCCTCCGGGTTGGTGCCGCTGAGCACCGAGGCCGGTCTGCGCCTGTGGGACCGGGCCAGGGGACGGGCGGACCGCCCCCACGTGGCGCTGCTCCGACTGGACCCTCGGCACCGGCACACACATCCGCTGCTGGCCGGTCCTGCCGTATCCGAGCGGGGGACGCGGGCACGGAGCACGGCGCCCGTCGGGCAGACCGAGGCCCGCGACCGGCTGGCCACGCTGCCGGACGGCGAGCGGCGCCGGGCACTCATCGGCCTGGTCCGCGAGCACGCCGCCGCCGTCCTGGGGCACCCCTCCGTCGAGACGGTGGAGGACGAACGGGCCTTCAAGGAGCTGGGGTTCGACTCGTTGACCGGTATCGAGCTGCGTAACCGGCTCACCGCCGCCACCGGGGTGCAGCTGCGGCCCACCCTGGTCTTCGACCACCCCACACCGCAGCTGCTCGCCGAACACCTCGACCGGCAGGTCAGCGCCGAAAGCGCGGCACCGGCCGGCACGGGCGGCACGGGCGGCGGCGCGGACGCCTCCGAGGACGACCTCACCGAGGCCGACTTCCGCCGGTTGCTGGCCACCATTCCGTTCCAGACCCTGCGCGAGGCCGGGCTCACCGGAACACTGCTGCGGCTCGCCCGTGGCGACGGCCGTTCGTCGTCCGAGCCGCAGGAGCGGCCCGGCGAGATCGACGCCATGGATGCCGACGAGTTGATCCGCATCGCCCTCAACACATTCGAAGACTGACGCTTCCAGGAGTGACGTCCATGCAATCCTCGGCCGATCAGCTCGTCCAGGCGCTGCGCGCCGCGCTGAAGGACAACGACCGGCTCCGGCGCGAGCACCTCGACCTGGTGACGGCCGCGCGGGAACCGATCGCCGTCGTCGGGATGGCCTGCCGCTACCCGGGAGGCGTGACCTCACCGGCGGAGCTGTGGCAGCTGGTCGGGCGTGGCGGTGACGCGATCACCCCGTTCCCGCGCGACCGGGGCTGGAGCCTCGACGAGCTGCGCGGCACCGACGCCGAAGAGGCGGGCACCTCCTACGTCCAGCGCGGTGGATTCCTGCATGACGCCGCCGACTTCGACGCGGAGTTCTTCGGGATCAGTCCGCGCGAGGCGCTGGCGATGGACCCGCAGCAGCGGCTGCTCCTCGAAACCAGCTGGGAGGCCGTCGAACGCGCGGGCATCGACCCGGGGACGCTGCGCGGCAGCAAGGTCGGCGTCTTCTCCGGGCTGATGGGCCAGGGATACGCCTGGCGCCTGTCGGACATCCCGGCCGAGGTCGAGGGGTACGTCGGTACGGGCAACACCGCGAGCGTCGCCTCCGGCCGGGTCGCGTACGCCCTCGGCCTGGAAGGGCCCGCGATCACCCTCGACACGGCCTGCTCCTCCTCGCTGGTGGCCGTGCACCTGGCGGCGCACGCCCTGCTGCGCGGGGAGTGCTCCATGGCACTGGCCGGCGGGGTCACCGTGATGTCCACCCCGGACACCTTCGTGGAGTTCTCGCGACAGCGCGGCCTGGCCCCGGACGGGCGCTGCAAGGCGTTCTCCGCCGACGCCGACGGCACCGGCTGGGGTGAGGGCGCCGGTGTCCTGCTGCTGGAGAAACTGTCGGACGCGCGGCGCAACGGGCACCCCGTCCTGGCGGTCGTCCGGGGCAGCGCGGTCAACCAGGACGGCGCCAGCAACGGCCTGACCGCCCCGAGCGGCCCCGCCCAGGAGGCGGTGATCCGCCAGGCGCTGACGGCGGCCGGGCTCACCGCCGCCGACGTGGACGCGGTGGAGGCGCACGGAACCGGCACCCGGCTCGGCGATCTCATCGAGGCACAGTCGCTGCTGGCCACCTACGGGACCGACCGGCCGGCGGGCGACCCCGTACGGATCGGTTCGCTCAAGTCGAACATCGGGCACACCCAGGCCGCGGCCGGGGTCGGCGGCATGATCAAGATGATCATGGCGATGCGGCACAGGACCCTGCCGCGCACCCTGCACGCCGAGACGGCCACCACCTCGATCGACTGGTCCTCGGGCACCATGGCCCTGCTCACCGAGCAACTGCCCTGGCCGGAGCACGACCGCCCGGCCCGCGCGGCCGTCTCCTCCTTCGGGGTCAGCGGCACCAACGCGCACGTCATCATGGAGGCGCCGGACGCCCCCGACACCACCCCGGCCGGCCACGGTGCGGATTCCACCGACGGGGCCGGCTCCACCGAGGGCACCGGTTCCACCGACGTAACCGCAGCAGCCACGGCCGGGACGCCCCGGCCGTGGCTGCTGGCCGCCCGGACCCCCGCCGCACTGCGCGGACAGGCCCAGCGGCTCTACGACCTCGTCTCCGCCCGCCCCGAGGTGCGCGACGCCGACATCGAACTCTCCCTGCGCACCGGCCGCACCCCCTTCGACCACCGTGCCGTCGTCACCGGCGACGACCGCGAGACGCGGACACAGGCACTGGCCGCGCTCACCCGCGACGAGCGCACCCCGCACCTGGTGACCGGCCAGGCGGTGCGCGGCGACGCCGTCTTCGTCTTCCCCGGCCAGGGCTCCCAGTGGATCGGTATGGGTCTCGACCTGTACGAGACCTACCCGGTCTTCGCCGAGCACCTGCGGGCGTGCGCCGATGCGCTGGCCCCGTACACCGACTGGTCGCTGCTGCCGGTGCTGCGCGGCGAACCCGGCGCGCCCTCACTGGACCGCGTCGACGTCGTTCAGCCCGCCCTCTTCGCGGTGATGGTGTCGCTGGCACACCTGTGGCGCTCCCTGGGCGTGCGTCCGGCCGCCGTGGTCGGCCACAGCCAGGGCGAGATCGCCGCCGCGTACGTCGCCGGGGCCCTGTCCCTGGACGACGCGGCCCGCATCGTCGCGCTGCGCAGCCGGGCCCTTCGCGGTCTGTCCGGCCAGGGCGCGATGGCCGCCGTCTCCATGCCCGCCGACGAGGCGGCCCGGCGCATCGAGAAGGGCCGGCTTGCCGCGAACACCGACGGCGACCTGTCCGTCGCGGCCGTCAACGGACCCGCCTCCACGGTCGTCGCCGGTGATCCCGACGCCGTCGACAGTTTCCTCGGCCAGGCCGCAGCGGAGGGCTTCCAGACCCGCCGCCTCCCCGTTGACTACGCCTCCCACTCCTCACAGATGGAGCAGATCCGCCAGGAACTCCTCGGCACTCTCGCCGACGTCACCGCACGCCCGGGCGACACCCCGTTCTACTCCACGGTCACCGTCGACATCATCGACATCGGAGAACTGGACGCCGCGTACTGGTACCGGAACCTGCGCCAGACCGTGCGTTTCGAGGAGACCGTCCGCCTGCTCCTCGACCACGAACACCGCCAGTTCATCGAGTGCAGCCCGCACCCGGCCCTACTCGCCGCGGTGGCCGACACGGCCGCGGCGGCCGAGACACCGGCCGCCGCTGTCGGCTCGCTGCGCCGCGACGGAGGCCGGAGCCGGTTCCTCACCAGCCTGGCCGAGGCCCACGCGCACGGTGTCGCCGTGGACTGGGCAGCCCTGCCCGCGCCGGACGGCGACCGTGTCGAACTGCCGACCTACGCCTTCGAGCGCCGACGCCACTGGCTCACCTCGACACCGGGCGGCAGTCACGGGCTCACCGCGGCGGGACTGCACAGCGCCGAACACCCGCTGCTCGGCGCGGCCGTGACCGTCGCCGCCGCCGACGGACTGCTCCTGACCGGACGGCTCGCCCTGGACTCCCACCCGTGGCTCGCCGACCACCGCATCCTCGACACGGTACTGGTGCCCGGCACCGCCCTGCTCGAGGTGGCGACCCACGCCGCCCGGCTCACCGGCGCGGGATGTGTCGCCGAACTCACTCTGGAATCACCGCTGATCGTCCCCGACGAGGGCGCGATCGAGGTGCAGGTCCTGGTGGAGGAACCGGACGACGAAGGCCGTCGCCCGCTGACCATCCACTCCCGTGCCGCGGACGCCTCGGACTCTCCGGTCTCCCCGGACGACGCGCCCTGGCACCGCCACGCCCGCGGCTTCCTCACCGCCGGCACCGAAGCGCCTTCGGCCCTCGCACAGCCCACCGCCTGGCCGCCGCCCGGAGCGACCCCCGTCCCCACCGATGATCTCTACACACGCCTGGCCGATGCCGACTTCCAGTACGGCGACGCCTTCCGCGGGCTGCGCGCCGCCTGGCGACAGGGCCAGGACCTCTTCGCCGAGGTGCAGTTGCCGACCGGGCACGACACGGAGGCCAACCGCTACGGCCTGCACCCCGCGCTGCTCGACAGCGCCCTGCACGCCCTCGGCCTCGGCCCCTTCGCGGAGGAGGAGAACAACGGCGGACGGCTGCCGTTCTCCTGGAGCGACGTCCAACTGCACCGCCCGGGCACCGACCGGCTGCGCGTACGGATCTCCCCGGCAGAGGGGACGGACGCCGTCTCCCTGCACGCCACCGACGCCATGGGCACGCCGGTCCTGACAGCCGGCTCACTGGTGCTGCGCCCCGTCTCGCCGGAGCTCGTCCACTCCGCCACGGCCTCCCGCACCTCCGATGGCCTGCTGTGCCGGGTCGAATGGCCCGTACATGCTCGCCCGTCGGCGCCCTCGGTGCCCGGCCGGACGGTCGTACTCGGCGACGACCTGCCCGGCTGGCCCACCGCCGACCGGCTGCCCCCGCTCCCCGGCCTTCTCCTCGGCATCGAGGAACAGCGGCCCCTCTGGGACGCACTGCCCGACCCCGTACCGACGGACGTCGTCCTGCCGTACGCCACCGAGCCCATGGAACCGGACGCTGACGCCGCCGAGGCCGCCCGGGCGGCGGTCGTCCGCACGCTGCGCCTGGTCCAGGAGTGGATCGGCGACGAGCGGCTCGCGGACTCCCGGCTGGTTCTGGTCACCCGCGGTGCCGTCGAGGTGCTGCCGGGCGAGGGCGTGGCCGACCTGGCGCATGCCGCGATGTGGGGCCTGGTGCGGTCCGCCCAGTCCGAACACCCGGGCCGGTTCGCCCTGTTGGACATCGACGACACCGACATCGCCGCCGACCTCCTGCGTGCGGCCCTCGCCACGGGCGAGGACCAACTCGCCGTGCGCGGCGGCTCCCTGCACACCCCCACCCTCACCCGAATCACGGCCGTCCCCGCCGAAGCGCGCCCGATGGACCTGGAGGGGACGGTGTTGGTGACGGGTGGTACGGGTGTGCTGGGTGGGTTGGTGGCTGAGTGGTTGGTGTCGGTGTGTGGTGTGCGGCATCTGGTTCTGGTGGGGCGTCGTGGTCTCGCCGGGTCTGTGGTGGAGCGGGTGGAGCGGCTGACCGGGCTGGGTGCGCGGGTGCGGGTGGTGGGGGCGGATGTGTCGTCCCGGGCCGGTGTGGAGGAGGCTCTGTCCGTGGTGGACGGGGGGCATCCGTTGACGGGGGTGGTGCACGCGGCCGGAGTGGTGGACGACGGTGTGGTGGGCTCACTCTCGCCCGAGCGCGTCGATGCGGTGATGGGCGGCAAGGCGGGCGGCGCGTGGTGGCTGCACACGCTGACGCAGAACATGGAGCTGTCGTTCTTCTCGGTGTTCTCGTCGGTGGCCGGTGTGGTGGGTTCCCCGGGACAGGCGAACTACGCGGCGGCGAACGGGTTCCTGGACGGTCTGGTGCAGGAGCGGCGAGCGCGCGGACTGGTGGGTCAGTCGATCGCCTGGGGCCTGTGGGACGTGACCGAGGGCCTGGCCGGCGACCTGAGCGAGAGCGACCTGACCCGGATGTCCCGCCGCGGGATCACCGGGCTGTCCGCTTCCGGAGGACTCGGGCTCCTGCAGACCGCGTGGAACCTGCCGGACTCCTTGCTCGTGGCGGCGCGTTGGGACACGACTGTCTGGCGCGACGCCGAGATCGTGCCGACGATGCTGCGCGGACTGGTAGGCGGCGGCCGCGGCGTACCCCGCTCCCGCCGCCCGGCCACCGAGGGCCTGGCGGAACTGCTGACCGGTCTGCCGGAAGCCCAGATGACCAAAGCCGTGGTGGAAGCGGTACGCGCTGAGGTGGCGTCTGTTCTTGGTTTTGGGTCGGTGGTGGATGTGCCGGTGGGGTTGGCGTTTCGGGAGATGGGTTTTGATTCGCTGACGGCTGTTGAGTT